>JBHIFJ010000021.1:0-36147 GCA_046761045.1 Thermoplasmata archaeon | reverse complement strand
AGAATCCCTGGAGGAACTCCCTTGAGGGCAGAATCTCTGAGCGCGGGCGTCTTTTACGGGGGCCTTTCAGCACTCCTCATCTGCAGCGCTTCCTCTTGGTCGTTGGCCCTCGGAATCGAACCGCCAAGCGATCCTCTTGACTCTGATCGGGAGGAGGGGCCCCTGGACTCCTTCCCGCCAAAGATCGTGTGGACATCCCCCGCGCACGAGACCCTTGCTGTGTATCCGAATGTCCCCATGTCGTTCAGTTCAATGAATCCATGAATACGTCCTCCTTTTCCTATGAATTCATCACTGGTTCTGATCCAGGAATGAACTGGAGTTGGGAAAGCACGCTAAGCGACAACGACACGATTCGGGGGACACACGCCGCGCTGTTTTCCACTGGGGTCTATGTCCTCAATGTGACCTACGCCGAGGATTTGGCGGGAAATCCACTGGTTCCTGGCCCTGTTCCCAATCCATGGAACTGGTCCATGACAACAGTCATCACCAATACGGTTCCCGCCGATGAAAAGACTGACGTTGGCCTTTATCAGGACATCATTGTCAACTTCAGCGGACCCCTCGACCTTGGGACGGTGTGGTGGGGGATATTTCCGAATCCGGGAGGCTGGGTTGAGGTTTGGGGCTTTGAATACCCAATGCTGTCTCACGCCGTGCCGTTCACTCCATGCACGACCTATCTTGTTGGTGTGTACAAGGACGGGTTCCTTCCTGGTCCATTTCCGAGCCTCGTGCCCAATCCCTGGACTTTCACCACGAGATACCATCCTGTCATGACTGAAACTGACCCTGCAGACGGACAGGTCGAGGTTCTGCCAGAGCAGCCAATCAACGTGACCTTCAGCAGACCTATGAACACGACGTCGGTTATGTGGGATATATTCCCCTCCATATTCATCATTCCCTCCTGGAGCGAGAACAACACCCTTCTCACACTCGATCACGCCAGTCTGGAGGGGGAGAACATGATTGCGACTTTCTGGCACCTGGCGGAGTTCGAGGATGCGACAACATACACAATGCATATCACAAATGCCGAGGACACGTGGGGCGAGCCACTCGGACCCGGTGTTGTTCCCAATCCGTGGAGCTGGATGACCGAGGTCGTTTCGCCGCTTCCTCCGCCACAATCCCCGCCGAAGAATGTCACAGCTTACCTGAGCGGGCCGCAACTCCGCGACGTCACAGTCAGCTGGCAGCTCTCCGACGATGATTTCAGAGGGAATGTGTCCAACTACGACATCCACCGAGGCATCGATTCCTACAACAGCAGTGGTGCAGGTTATTCCTATTTCGCTAGCGTTCCCAGTGGTGTGTCAAGCTTCGTGGATCAGCTCGTCGGTCAAGACATGCACAGCTATTACTACTGCGTATGCGCGTCCAATGCAAATGGCTCCTCATGCGCGGTCAATCAGGCGGGAAAGCTCGTCCGGTCATTGGACGTAGGGCCGCAGCTTGTTTCCGCACCTTTGATTACCGTTGACAAGAGCGTTGAGACAGTTCTTCAGACCGTGGAGCTCGACCTTGCATGGCATTTCTCTTCCTTCAGTCAGACGTGGAAGTGGTTCATGAAGTCGAAGCCGTATGAGGGTCAGCTGCAGGAAATCGACAACACAATGGGAGTCTGGGTAAACGTCACCGCCTCCAGTGGGCTTGTTGTGGCTGGAAGAGTTCCGCCAAGGACCAATGTCATGCTCTTGCAGGGTTGGAACTTGGTGGCTTATCCCTCTCTTGGCGAGGATTTGACTGTAGGCGACCTCAAGGCAATGACGGGTGCGTTGAGGGTCGAGGGCTTTTCTCCCGCCCCGCCCAATTTCCTCGAAGTCCTTGAGGACTGGGAAACACTATCCACTGGATTCGGGTACTGGATCAAAGTGCCTGCGGCCACAACGTGGATAGTGTTAAACACCTGATGTGCTGCGCGGATATCAGAAATGCTGGAACCTGCGAGGAACCTGGACCAGAGGCCTCCTGAGGGAGCTACTCCTTGAAGAGCCGGTTCTGATTGTCAAGAAGCAGCCGCACAGAAAGCGGTTTGAATCCAAGCGAGCTGTAGAAGTCCAAGGCTTCCTTGTTCCTTTCGAGTGTTCCAACTGTCAGGTTCGCACCCTCATCCTCCGCCTTTGCGGCCAGGATGCCGAACAGCTTCTTCCCGATGCCCTGGCCCTTGTACGCCTCGTCGACAGTGATATGCTCCAACGAGTAGTGGTGACCTGCCCACTCATCTCGACCGTGGCAGAAGGACATATATCCCACGATTTTCCCCAGCTCCGAATCCAAGGCCACGTAGACATTCTCAAGCTCTCCCTCGTAGAAGTGCTCATTCTCCAGTTCGTCTTGCGTGAGTTCCAGACTGTAGAGTCCCGCAAGGTAGTTGTGCATGCCGTCGGTCAACTCGTTGATTCGCTTCAGATCCTCAATCTGAGCTTTCCTGACTTCGATTGGCCTATCCTTGTCAGTCAATGTCGTCTCTCAGTGAAAGGAAGTGCTGGCCCAAAGCTTTTTCTGTGCTTGTGATACCCGCCCTCCCCGAGAACAGGCATTTTCATATCAATGCGTCATATCGGCGGTACGTAGTTCATGGCTAGAGAGAAGCCGAAAGGCATGGCGGCGTTCACGATAATCTGGAGCGGACAGGTCGTTTCTCTTCTCGGGTCCGCGATGACCGGGTTCGCACTCCTCATCTGGGTGTGGCTGAAGACTCACCAGGCGACCGCCACGGTCCTCATGGGTTTCTTCCAGTTCGTTCCCCTTCTGGTCATGACACCCATCGCAGGGGCCCTCGTGGATCGCTGGAATCGCAAGAAGGCGATGATAATCAGCGATCTCATTGCCGGTATGGGTAGCGTGGTCATCCTCTTCCTGTTCTTCTTTGGCGTTCTAGAGGTCTGGCACCTCTACATTGTTGGACTTTTCGTGGGAGCCTTTGCAGCATTCCAGTGGCCCGCCTTCTCAGCTGCGATAACGATGCTGGTGGAGAAGAAGCACTACGCACGTGCAGACGGCTTGATGGGACTCGCCCAATCTCTTTCCACGATTCTCGGGCCTCCCATTGCCGCTGTCCTCTTGGTGATGGTCGACATCCCTGGGATACTCGTGATCGACATCCTCACCTTCTGCTAAGCCGTTGGTGTGCTCCTTCCGATGAACGTCCCCCAGCCACCGAAGACAGAGGAGGCGGAGGCGGAGGTGGAGCTGAGGAGCATTTGGAAGGAATCCATCTATGGATTCCGATGGATATACGACCGGAAGCCACTGCTCTTGCTCACCTTGGTCTTCTTCTCCTTCAACCTCATCGCGGGGTTCGGCATGAACGTCATAGCCCCCATGGTGCTAGCTAGGACTGGGGACAACGAGATTATCCTGGGCGGGCTGATGTCGGTACTCGGCATTGGAGGCCTTGCCGGTGGAGTCGTGCTGGCTGTCTGGGGCGGTCCCAAGAGGAGGGTCAGAGGTCTGTTGGGTGGCATGATGCTGATGGCCGTGGCGGGAATTGGGGTTCTCCCAGGGAACCCGATCATCTGGGCCATCGGCGGTTTCATCGTCACATTCACCTTCCCGACGGTGAACGGTTGCAGTCAGGCGATATGGCAGTCGAAGACCCCGCCACAGGTTCAAGGGCGCGTCTTCGGAGCGAGGCGCTTCATCGCGCAGATATCCAGTGTCTTCAGCCTTCTCCTCGTTGGACCATTGGTCGATTATGTGTTTGAGCCTGCGATGAGCGAGGGTGGGAGTTTGGCGGGGGCGCTGGGCGGGATCTTGCAGCCCGGCCCCGGAGCCGGTATGGCCCTCATAATCTTCATCAGCTTCATACTGTGCACGGTCGTCGCAATCGTGGCCTACACGAACCGCAAACTGCGCGGCATCGAGGACCTTCTGCCCGACCACGATGTGGAGGCTGAATCCGAAGAGGAGGAAATCGAGGAGGACGAGTGAACCCCTGCCCTCCTGCGTCGGCCCGAATGGTCGCGTAACATGGAATCTACCCCAGAAAACTCGAGGAAAAACTTAAGTGGTAGGCCGACAATTAGAGGCGAGCGATTTTTGCTTCGCGAGCGGATTTTTTTGCTTCGGGCATGATTGTTCAGGAAACAAAGGAAGGTCGATCGGAATGAACATATATGTGGGAAACTTGGCGCGCGAGGTCACCGAGGACGAACTGCGGGAGGCCTTTGAAGCCTATGGAGAAGTGGCATCTGCCAAGATAATCATGGACAGGCTCAGCGGCGTGTCGAGAGGATTCGGATTCGTGGAGATGCCCGTGGACGCCGAGGCCCAGGAAGCGATGTCGGGACTGGACGGAAAGGAGCTCAAGGGTCGGGTACTCAAGGTCAACAAGGCGCGTCCTCGGAGCGAAGGTCCTCGCAGGCAGAGTTCCTGGTGAGTAACTCTCGTATTGCGGGTGTTGTGAGAATGACTTCAGGATTGGGCGGCTCTTGTGTGAGTATGACCTATTTCTCGGGTTGGATGAAAGGAGGACAGAATGGCGAAGGCAAAGAATGGTGATACCGTTCAGGTTCACTACACGGGCAAGTTGGAGGACGGCACTGTTTTCGACACATCGAGCGATAGCGACCCTCTCGAGTTCACGATCGGTGAGGGCCAGATAATCCCTGGTTTCGAGCAGGCGGTGATTGGGATGGCTACCGGTGAGTCCAAGACGGTCGAGGTCCTGGCGGATGAAGCATACGGTCCGCACATCGAGGGTCTGATTGTGGTTTTTGATAGAAAGGAACTGCCACCTCAATTGGAACCAGAGGTCGGTCGGAAACTCCAGATCAGCCAACCCGACGGCGCGACTGCAGTCGTCACAATAGTCGAGGTCACCGAATCCAGCGTGACGATAGATGCGAACCATCCGTTGGCTGGTAAGGATCTGACGTTCGACATCGAGCTTGTTGCGATTGTCTGAACCCTTGAGGGGACGAGAGTGGACCGCCTGGGGGCGAAATCACCCTCCAGCGATGACTGAGGCACGGCAAGCTTATTATCTTCAGGATTGCTTGAAGGGATATGCCCGAACCGTGCTTCACTCCAGAGGACTTCCTGCGCTGGATGGAAGCCAGCGGAATCCCCAGCCCGAAAGTGCACGACACGTGCATACTCGCCCTGACTGGCTACCGTGAGCTTTGCGAGAAACTCAACGCCAAACCGGTGGAGGGTGGGTACTGGTCGACCTTCTTGGCCCACTCAGAGGGGCTCACCATCGCGAGACCGGGAATAGGGGCGCCGGAAGCAGTCATGCGTACTGAGGAGATCATCTCTTTGGGCATCAGGAGATTCCTCTTCCTTGGAAGTGGCGGGAGTCTGAGAGAGGACTTGCCGATCGGTTCGATTGTTCTCCCGACCTCCGCCGTGGTCGACGAAGGCACCTCGCGTCACTATCTGGGGGAAAGGGAGCGGATCGATGCGCCTGGAACAATGAGCCGAACGCTGGCCGATGCGGCTGCGAGGATGGGAATCGACATCGTCGAAGGAACGGTGTGGACGACCGACGCCCCCTACCGGG
Source organism: Thermoplasmata archaeon (assembly GCA_046761045.1). Lineage (GTDB taxonomy): Archaea > Thermoplasmatota > Thermoplasmata > RBG-16-68-12 > JAGMCJ01 > JAGMCJ01. The sequence goes on along the minus strand of JBHIFJ010000021.1, from coordinate 30,632 downwards.
AGATGAGGTCCAAGGCCCAGGAGTTGAGCGGACAGGGAATTCTTGCTGTCGAGATGGAGTGCTCCGCACTCTTCGCGCTTGGAGAGTTCCGAGAAGTCGAGGTTGGCGGACTCGTTGTCATTTCTGATACACTCTTGCCAGAATGGCGCTTCGACCCTTCGCTCTCCGAGGGAGGCATGAGACGAGCGACCGATCTCCTTCTCGATGCGGCAATGGCATGCGAAGCCCGCCAGCTTTCCTCGTAGAGGACCATGCTTTCATATGTCGGCGGGCTACTCGGGTCAACGAGAGGCCTGGGCTGTCCATGAATGAGCACTTGAGAAAGGTGGTAGCCCATCACGATTGGTCGTCTGAGACCTATGACTCCGACTACTTGGAGAACTTCGCGCTGTATCACAAGGTCACCTTTGACAACATGAAGCGATTCAAGCCGAAGGAAAAGGGATCCCTCATCCTCGATGCTGGAGGAGGCACCGGGATATGGAGCGTGGAACTCGCACGACTGGGTTATCGAATCGTCTTGACCGATATCTCAGAAGGCATGCTCAAGAAGGCAAGAGAGAAGGTGAAGAAGCTCGATCTTGAGGACCAGATCGAGATGCTTGTCTCTGACATCCTCAGCATGCCCGAGCTCCCGGACAACCACTTTGGGATGGTCATTTGCGAGGGTGACCCGCTGTCCTATTGCGGCGACCATCGGAGGCCGACAGCTGAGCTGGTAAGAGTCCTTGAACCTGGCGGGAGGCTCATTGCGTCCGTTGACGGCAGGTCATCTGCATTGAGGTGGCTCGGGAAATCTTGTGACCCTGAGGCCATGAGGAGACTTCTGGAAACTGGTGATGTGGTTAGACCCACCAAGAGGAAGGACTTCCGCTATGTCATCCACACATTCACCCCAGAAGAGCTGAGAGAACTGTTCGAGTCGAACGGGATGTCGGTGGAGAGAATCATAGGGAAACTCGTCATCGCAGACAAACTTGAATGCATCGAGTCGGACGATCCAGAGATTCAGGAATGGCTTCTCCGACAGGAGCTGAGATACAACGATGATCCGGTCTATCTCCCCTGTGCTGGTCATCTGGAGATAGTTGGGAGAAAGAAGTGAACGCCTCGGGTTCGTGGTGGGTCGCAGAGTGCCCTGCCTCAACACGAATATCGACACGAGGTCACTCTTTGAATCTCAAGGCTTCCGCAGGAGCAATCTTTGACGCTCTGAAAGCCGAGGATACTGTGGCCAAAAGTGTGAACCCAAAGGCAACCATGGTTATCAAGAGAATGTTCAGATAGGGAATTAGACTCAGGAATTCGAGGAAGCTGCCAGTTTCGCCGAAGAAGTCCTCGTAGATGTAGTAGGACAAGGCCACGCCCAAGAGCACGCCAACAGTAATCCCAAGAATCGAAATGAACGATGTCTCCATGATGAACGTCGTTCTGATCATCTTCCTCTTGTATCCGATGGCCCTCATGACCCCGATTTCATTCGTCCTCTCAACAACGCTTCTCACCGTTATTATTCCCAATCCCGCGATTCCCACAATGAGGCCCAGGCCCAGATAGACCTGGAACAGGTTCATGATCGAACTTGAGATCTCAAGGAACTCTGTGATTGAGTCTCTAATGACGATGGTCTGCATCCCGTTCGTCAAGAATTCCCGCTCAAGATCCTTTGACAAGGACCTTACGTTCTCCATTCCAGAATCACTCGCTGTGAAGAAGAACAGGCTCGGCAGCCGCATCCCGAAGTGGTTGTTCAGTGCCACATGCGACATGATGACCCCTTGGAAGAACACCGTCTGGTCGATTATCCCTATGACCGTCTTGTTCACTGGACCGTTAGGGGTCTGTAGCACGATCTCCTCGCCGATCCCGATTCTGAAGGCACCGAAGACCTCGGGACCGTACTGCATCGTTATGGCAACCGTTCCATCCATTACGACAAACGAGGGATTCGTTCTCACCGCGTCCCAAATGTCCTGCGGACCGTCGTAGCCCTCCATCACGGAAAGGAATGTGAAGTCGTTTTCCTCAAAGAACCGCTCATCAGCGCCAAAGACGTTGATCATGACACTGGAATTGGCGCCCTGATCCTTTGCGTATATTTCCGCGCGGGCAACGCTGAGGCTCGATATCTCTTCGAATCTGTTTGCAAGAACAGGTCTCGATGAGATGTTCTCAGAGATATTCACGATGGGTGTGGAGGGGTTTGAGAACCCAATGATGTCGTAACCTCCGGCCTCTTCGAGGTATGTGCTCTCCACGCTGTTTCTCTGGAAACTCGTGATCATGGCGATTACAGTAACCGTGAAGATGATGAGAGCGAACATCGCCAGCGTCATCCCAGTTCGGAATTTCTTCTTCATCGGGTACGACAGTGCTATACGCATCACTGGCAGTGTCTTCGTCCTTCTTGCCAGGATCCTGGTGAGAACGTTGAGGAACGTCGTCGAATTGACCATCAGCAGGAGTATCGCGGCCAGGACCAGAAACAGTCCGGATAGCACGAACATCTCCATGCCCGATTCAAGCTCAAGTCCTCCCGTCCAGTCGATCGGAGCCAGAATCCAGAACAGGATTGCGGCACTTGCGACCGAGTACGCCATCCTGGAGCGGACCCATCTGGACGCCATCATCCCACCACCGAGGAGGAACAGACAGGGCCCGGTCATGAAGAGCGCTGCGGATTTCGAGACGACACCGCCGTAGAGCATCAGGATGCCGAGTACGGTGAGAAGAACACCCGCGGCCATGAATCTTCCCGATGGCTTCTCCTTTATCGGCTCGGGAATCGCCCTTATCGCGCGAACGATGTTGAGCCGGCTGACCACCCAGGAAGCGAGGAGTACGGTCAGGAAGGTGATGAATGCACCGAGGCAGAAGCCCAGAATCAGGCTGTCAGTCTCGAAGTGGAAGGGCATCTCAAAGGCGGCAGCCCCGAATATCCAGCCGAAGGCCGTGACCATGAGATAGGCAATTGCGAGACCAGCGAACGTTCCTACCAAGGCCGCGAGGAGGGCGTAGGCGGAACCCTCGAACAGATACATCTGCACGAGATGCCTCCTCTTCATTCCGAGGGCGCGGGACACACCCATCTCTGACTTTCTCTCCTCGGCGAGCATCACGAAGATGTTGATTACCAGGATGACACCGGCAACGATGCTGAAGGTGCCCATCAGAGAGAAGACCTCCGTGATCATCTCGCTCGCGCTTTCTACGATTTCGAGGTTGTCCTTCTTGATGGCCTCGACCTCGAGGGAAGCACCGTTCATTGCCTCCAGAACGGCCTCGATCTCCGAGACCGCGGAATCGGTCCTGTCCGCTCCCGTCTCGACGCCTCCCACGTTGGACACAGCGATGAGGTTGATTCTTCCCGCTTTCTCGAACATCTGCTGTGCCAGGCTGAGGTTCACGAAGATGTTGCTCCCCGTGAGGTAATTTGCCTTGCCTTCGTCCTTGACGATGACGGTCACGTTCAGAATCCGAGTTGATGGTATGACGTCCGGCACTGACGGATTGGAGGCGTTGAATCTGAAAAGCGAGTAGAAAACGGTAATGGAATCGCCTTCCTCTGCGTCTATTGAGTTGGCCAGCCTCATGTTGATAATCGCCGCGTCGGGGGCCGAGAGGATGCTCTCCTCGTCCACGACGGACCCTCCGATGTCCCAAAAGTCACCGATTTCCCTGCTCGCTTGCGGATCCACTCCCCAAAGGCTCGCCGAGGGCTCAGCTAGCTGGCTTCCCGGGTTCATCGCTGGTACCGTTTCATAGATGATGGGCACCAGGCCGTCGACACTGGGCAGCTGCCTCTGGTCCTTGGCATTTCTCAGGTTATCATAATACGAGTAGTTGAAGTAGGAAAAGATGCCCGTCTCATTGCTCGTCTGGTTGCCTCCTGGTGTGTGAATGAACTCATCGATCTCCCCGAGCTGTTGGTAGATGCTGTTCTCGAAGAGATAGCCCAGGGTGTCGCCGATAACGAGGGAGGAGGTTATGATTGCCGTTCCTACCAGCAGACCGCCGACGACTATCGCGAGGTTCCTCTTCCTACGGACGAGGTTTCTCATCGCCATCTTCCGCTGGGAGACGTTCTGGAGGGCAAGAGTGCCGACTATGGCGAATACGATGACTACGAGCAGGACAACTGGGCTGATTCCATCCATGGTCTCATCCATGACGTGTGGGTCTGTACTCCCTCTCGATCATTCCGTCCCTCAGCCTCAGAACGCGATCCGCCATCCCTCCGACGGCGGGGTCGTGAGTGACGATGACGAACGTCTGCCTGTTCCTCTTGTTCAGGTCGCAGATGAGATCCATGACCTGCATGGACGTCTCCTCATCCAGATTGCCCGTCAGCTCGTCCCCGAACACGATTGCAGGCTTGTTCACGAGGGACCTTGCGATGGCGACGCGCTGCTGTTCCCCGCCCGAAAGCTCGGAAGGTCTGTGGGATGCCCACTTCCTGAGGCCGACTAGGTCCAGGGTCTCCAGGGCCCTCGCTCTTGCTTCCTTGAGCTTGACGCCCGCGAGAAGGAGGGGTAGCTCGACGTTCTCGACAGCCGTCAGGACGGGGAGAAGGTTGTATGCCTGAAATATGAAACCAATTCTCCTGGCCCGGTATTCGGTCTTCTTGTCATCCGACATGTCTTCGAGCGACTGTCCTTCGATGGTGATTCGACCCTGGGTTGGTTCATCGATGCCGGACAGGCAGTTCAGAAGAGTCGTCTTTCCGCAACCTGAGGGCCCCATTATGGAGACCATCTCGCCCTTTGCGATGTCGAGGTCGATGCCCCTGAGGGCATGTATTTTCACCTTGCCGATATCATAGACTTTGTGAAGATTCCTGGCTTGAACAACAACCTGTGTGTCCATAATGCGACCTCCTCTCCATGGTCTTCGGGGTCTGTTTGCCAGGCTCAATATCGTACTCCTATTTAAGTCATCAGAACTGGGTCGCAACAGCCGTGCGGGGAACCGCGAGGACGACGGTGGGCATCTTCCTCTCCCTGTGACAGGGATTTCGTTGATGCCAAGACCATACTCATCCGACGAGCTGGGAAGCTCGACGTATAGTGTCCGAGTGCCCTCTGCGGGAGGCTTGGCTTCTCGGAGGAACTCAGGGCGATCGCCGAGGATTGAGCTGGCCCTAACGAAATCGTTTCGGGGGGTCTCTGAGAAGGGCAAAGAGGAGCCTGTCTGCGATTGCAGGGGAAGTGCTTTCGGAGTTGACACGGAGGACTCCTACGGAGAGATAGGAGAACGCCCGGAAAAGAACCGCCGATAGTGACAGAGATTGGAAGCCTAGGACTCAATTTTCTCACATCTCGGGAAGTGCGTGAGCCTGTGGCCATATCAGTTCCCCAAGGGTTTGTGCTAGTATCTCGTCGTTCCTGGAATAGAGTTCACAATCCGAGATATACAAAGCCTAAATGCCTGCAGGTCCACTCAATCTAACGGAGACGATGAGGGGACGACTATGAGGAGGAGAAGCTTGGCCGTTGCGCTTCTGCTATTTGCTGGCGCATGCTTTGTGGGGATGGCTACGACACCGAACGCGAGGGCTGCCGTGTTGTACGTTGGCGGTATGGGGCCTGGCAACTATACAACGATTCAGGATGCAGTTGACTTCGCCAATCCTGGCGATACGATATTCGTATTCAGCGGGACATATATCGAACAGGTCTCTGTCTACAAACCTCTCACAATGGTCGGAGAGGACAGGAACACGACAACAGTCGACGGTGACATGATTGGAGACGTGATTCGGATCACCTCCGACCTGGTTAGCATCTCGGGATTCACTCTGACAAACGGCGGTCCAGATTTTCACAATGGCAACGTTCATCTCCTGAACGTCCAAAACTGCAATATCACGGACAACAACATGGCCTCCAGCTTCGGGTCGGGTATTGTCCTTGAGGATTCGGATAACAACATCATCGAGGGGAACATCGTAGACGAACATGGCTGGTCTGGCATCGAACTCCTCAGTTCTCACGGGAATGCGATTGCGAACAACACTTTGACATCCAACTATATGCATGGCTTGATTCTCTCTTCGTCGAACTTCAATTACATCATCGACAACGCCTTCTCGGCGAGTGAATTGGGGATCTATGTGGAATTCTCTCTCGGAAACACATTTCACGGCAATGAGATGGTCGACACTGGGCTCATCTTCTGGGCATCCTGGGCCACAGTCGAATACTACAACACTCATACTATCAGCACTTCAAACACCGTCAATGGTAAGCCCGTCCATTACTGGAAGGACGCGGATGGAGGCAGAATCCCTTCAGGGGCGGGACAGGTGATACTGGCCAACTGCACGAATGTGACCGTCGAGAATCAGAATGTCAGTCACTCGACTGTGGGCATTCAACTCGGCTTCTCGTCCAATAACACCATCGCGAATAACACGGCTTCCCATGGCGGGGTCGGAATCTTTCTCGAACACTCAAGAGATAATCTGATCGTGAACAACACGGCGAACCACAACATCAGGCCGGGAACCGGAACGTGGTTTGGGCTCTACATGCGCTTTTCGGACAATAACACGCTGACCAGGAACACCGCCTCGGACAACATGTATGGCATCGTCATTCACGACTCGAGCGGGAACACCGTCTCCAACAACACCGTCTCGAAGAACAGCCAAGGAATCACCCTCTGGTATTCGACAGGGACAGTAGTCTTCGAGAACGCATTGTCGAGCAACGGCGTCGGAGTGTATTCCGACTTCGGTGTGAATCGGATATTCCATAACAGCTTCACCGACAACACGGAGCAGGCAAGGCAGAACGGTGGAGCGGGCATATGGGACGATGGCTATCCCTCTGGTGGCAACTACTGGAGCGACTACAACGGAACCGACAACTACTCCGGTCCCAATCAGGACCAGCCTGGTCCTGACGGAATAGGCGACACGCCCTACCCCATAGACGCCGGAGGACAGGACAACTATCCGCTCATGGAATACGTGGACAGCTTCGTGCCCGACCCCAACGCCTCGCCGATTTCAGATGCCGGTGATCTCTATGCAGGCCAGGAGGGTACTCCGATATTTTTCGACGGCACTGGATCCCATGACCCGGATGGCTCGATAGTGTCCTACGAATGGGACTTCGGATGCGGGCATGTCGGTTCGGGAGTGACGACAAGCCATGCATATGGCAAAGCCGGAGTCTATGATGTCTGTCTGACAGTTACCGACGATGATGGGGCAAAGGATGCTGATTGCACAACTGCCAACATAGCCAACGTTGACCCGATCGTGACGGCCCAGGTTGACACCACAACCGTGGACGAGGGCTCATCTTTCCTCGTGAACGGATCCTTCTACGACCCGGGCTGGAATGACACGCACGATGCCGAGTGGGATTTCATCTACCCTGACACAACAGAGGGTCGAGATTCCAGGGAACTTGGTGTCATCTTGCAGGGTCCTGGCCCTGGGAACGCCACTCATGACGTGGCGGGTGTAGAGCGGACCTTCGGAGATGACGGGAACTACGCGATTTATCTGAACGTCACAGATGAGTTCGGCGGGTTGGGAAGCTACACCGTGGACATCGTCGTCAAGAACGTCCCGCCCGTACTCATCAACATCACTTCGATTCTCCATCAGAATGCGCCGAGGAAACATGACTATTGGAAGTACCAATGCAAGGTCAAGAAGCCAAACGAGGAGCATCCAGGCATCCTGCAGATATGGATTGATGCCATCAGAGAGCAGTCTGCCTATTTCACGGATATCCACACGAAGGACGATGTGTGCGATATACTGAAGCCAAGGGGCCGAATGGACTCGTGGAAGCAGGCAGATCTGCAGCTAATGGCCTTGTGGCTCAATATCGTCTCCGGTCTCCTTTGGACGGATAGTCCGTTGCATCATCCATTGGCCCCGGATGACCACACCGTGAGAGAGTTCATACGGCACGCTGAGCAGATCATGAATGGCGGGCCATCCAGTACCGAGGCGGAATGGGTCGCCACGATCGCAGAGAATATCAACGGTGATGCAGACGGAAGACCGAAGCCCCCTGACTGGTCATACATTGATCCGGTCGTTGGTGAGTACCTCGCGTCCGCCTATGATGTGGGAACGGATGATCTGACATTCATCTGGAGAGAGGAACCCCGCGGCATCGATTATATCCACTATCACTTCAATGATGGTCATTGGTTCGAGGAAGAGCATGAGCCGGACATCAACGAAGTGAGGACCCCTTACGGGAGCTACCCATTTGAGGTCGTTGACTTCCTCGTAGTGGGTCATTCCGCAGAGTTCGCCGATGGGATCAAGGTCTCCCTGAGGTGTCTGATGGACGACGACGGAGGCATGAGTGCATCCTCTCGGGACTGTGGCCTTCCTGAACCTAACCCAGATCCTGAAGCATCAGTTGACTGGAGCTTCCAATTCAATATCACCTACGAGGAGATATCGGGGGGATTCACCGTCGCAGTGGTCGACGCACAGTACATGTCCTACGATCCTCAGGTCGTGCCCAGAAGAGAGGACGGAGACTTCAACTAGGTCCGCTGAAGTCGGTGGGCGCTTCGATCAGGAAGGTTGATGCGTTCATGACTCTTTGGACTAGAGGTCACGGAATGCAGGATATTCTCACCGAGGGCCAGACGAACTCGCCGCCAAGCCGGTGGCACTCCCGCATGAAATTGCTTCGGGAAAACGATTATTAGTCAGGCCAGCCATCGAGTTGCCGAGACTAGCAGGGTCGCCAAGTTGTATCCAGTGGGTGTTTGACATGTCCGAGGAAAGCCAATATGAGAGACTCATTGACGAAGATGAGATTCCCGATGAGAGGAATGTGCTCAACATCATCGGTGAACGTTCCGCGAAACTGTGGAGCAAGTTGAGGGAATTCCTCAAAGAGAATTATGACTTCGAGCCCGAGCTGGTGTACTATGGCAGGAACTACGGTTGGTGCTACAGGTATCGAAGGAAGAAAAAGACACTGTGCACGATTTTCCCGGAAACCGGCGCCTTCACGATTCTGATCACCCTCGGGAAGAAGGAGGTCGAAGAGGTCGGGAACATCATGAGCACGCTCAATCAGGAGACTCAACGTATCTACGAGGAGGCTCGGCAGTACCACGATGGGAAATGGATATACAAGAGAGTGCTGAATGAAGATGATCTGGCAGATGTCGTTGCCTTATTGAAGGCCAAGAAGAGACCCAGGTCATGAATGAGCACCCGGGGCGACGGCAGGCGAATCCGTCGAAACCAAGACAAACGGCAAGTGGGAGGACGGGGGCCTGATCGATGCGCGCTCGCATCAGGGTGATTGATTCCCGGAAGCGATGATTCAGAATATGGACGTGTGGGTCCAGGTGGTTGGGTCAATCGAGAGTGCTAGGCCGCGCCCACGGAGAGCGATTCCCACACGGTCCCCCTCAGCCTCTCCTCTCCCTTCTTGCCGTACTTCTGCAGGTAAAGATGGACTCCCATTATCGGGCTCATCGGCCCCGAATAGCCGCAACCGCTGCATTGATAGAAGTCTGGGACTTGCCCGGAGTATCCAAAGAGCGAGTCCAGCACACTCTTCTGCTGACCCTTGATTATCTTCTTGGCCGTCTTGAACAGATCCTTCTTCGAATATGAACCGCAGCTCGGGCAGTAAAACATACTCTTGAAGACGAGGGGTCGGTCCTTTAGCATCCTCCTACGCCTGCGGTTCCCCAAACCTGATGCCACGAAGTATCCGATGAAGAGCCCCAGCACGAGCAACATCGCCACGGGGAAGATAATCCCGATGACCCCCTCGGGCTTGTTGAAATCCAGCCGAAACGCATAGAGGATTAGTCCAAGAAGCGGAAGGAAGAACACCATGGACGTGACCAATGCGTCCCTCCTGAAGGCTCTCCTCGCCTCCTTCTCCGCTCTTATCTGGGCGTTCACACAGCCCACGCACCTTGGAAGCCTCTTCGTCAGAGTCGTCGTTCTATAGGCTACACCTGGCACTCCGGTCATCTTTTCTTCCGCATGCTCCTTCGGATACTTCCACAGACATTCAGGGCACAGAGGCTCCCCACACGAGGAGCAGAAGCCGAAAACCTCACCCACGGGCTTTCTGCACGTTCTGCACCTAATCTCCGCCATGTCAATCACCCTCCCTGACCACTGAAAAGACTTACTCGTTATATCTGTTTCGCAGACTTACTGGCTCATCCCATGAAGCATCTGATGGAATGATGGACGGTCTCGAGAGCCATCACAGTCGATCTCCCCATGCTGACACGCGGAGCGATACGGACAAGGGCTTCCCGAGACCACGTACCCGGTCGTATGAAATGCTTCGGCGGAGAGCTCGCGGAGTCTGAGACTCTCCAAGGCATTTCAAGATACTTGGGGAGGAAGATACATCGTGAATGGGCAGGATGCGTCCTGCATCGTCAGGAATCGTCCATCTGAGGAACAGGAAATGGGGAAAGTATTAAAGTCGCTATGAGATGTGGTGTTCGGTGGGATATGTGCTGTACATAATGAACGGGAACGTGAAAGAGGGGAAGATGATAGAGTACCAGCAATGGGTCAGAAAGAACGAGGACCTCATGAAGGAGCACACGCCTCCCGGGTGGAAGTACCTGGGGACCTATGCGTACGTCCTTGGCTTCGGTCACCACCACATCGCCTCTTTGTGGGAGTGCGAGACGTATAAGGACTTCGACAACTGGCGAGAGCATAACGACGAGAACTGGCTCAGAATTCTGGAGGAGGCCCAAGACTTCTTCTCGACGGATCCCGTGGAATCCGTTCTGCTGAGGGAGATCGGAGATACAAGGATTGTCGAGCCCAAGAAATAAGGGCTGGACCTCGCTGTTGAATGTCTCAGGGCATTTCAGCGGGGCTGAGCGACCGCTCGAGCGGCTCTTGCTGGACCCGAAAGGAGGAAGGGGGAAGGAGCCGGAAGGCACTGAGGATGACACGACGGAGGACGTGATATCCGCAGCGATTAGGTTCAACGACCAGATCAACAACCAGGACCTCGACAAGCTCACGGAGCTCATGAGCGAGGACCACAGGTCCGTCGACATGGGCGGGAAGGTGGTCGAAGGACGCGAAGAGATGAGCAAGGGATGGGCACAGTTCTTCGAGTGGTTTCCAGACTACCGCAACATCTTCTCGTGCGTCGAGGCCCGAGGCAACCTCGTGATAATGATCGGGCGTTCTGAGTGCTCCTACGAGCCCCTTCATGGACCTGCTGTATGGACCACGAAAATAGGAGAGGGTTTCGTCACGGAGTGGCGGGTCTACAGGGACACTGAGGAGACGCGGAAGATACTGGGCATCAATTGAAACCCCCGACACGAAATCGCCTCGGGGATGAACCGCAATCTGCAAAAGATTATATGGAGGCGGGCAATTCTCGCTTCATCCGGGAATGGCGAAATTCGACTTTCACATACGAGCTTCGTCTTCCTTGAGAGGAGGAACTGATGATGTGTAGATGTATTTGGAATCGACCCAGGGGCTTGTTTCACAGCTCCATGTGCGCGCGAGAAACTCTTGGACAACTTGCCCACATCCAATGGAGCGCAATGGCAACTGATTTGGAGGCGAGCTAATGGACAGACTGAAAGTGTCATCGATACTGCTTGTCATCGCAGCCGTGATTACCATCATCTTTGGCTTGGTGTATCTGACCACGCCAAGGCTCCTGTCTTATCATGAGGACTTCATCGGTATGACCCATGATGAGATCAGCGAAATCAACCCCAAGTTGACGGATATGATGTTGACTTTCCTGAGAGCTATAGGGACGACCTTCGTTGTCATCGGGATGATGTGGACCGCTGTATCCCTCAAAAGCTTCAGGAGAGGGGAGAAGTGGGCGTGGTCCGCCATGTTGATCACGGGTCTGGCCACACTCATTCCAGTCATCGCAATTTCCTTCTATGTCGGGGCACCGGTTGTGTATGCAGTGATAGCGGTTCTCATAATCTTCATGATAGCAATTGCTCTACCCGCAAAGGAGTTCCTTAGCTAGCCTCACCGTGCTGAACAAGCCATCATCTTCTGAAAACCCTCCCCCTTTAAACCGCATGGCCACACTGGCAAACACCCGCCCATACGGAATCGTCTCGGGAAAAAACTGCGTGCGGTTTGCCTAGGCGAGTCCGTGATATATGAGGATGAACAGTCCGAGGAGCATCAGGAGGGCTCCAATCACAATCCTCTCGTTATCCTCAAACCAATGCGAGGGGATCCTCTTGTATCCAATCATCGTGAGATATATCAACAGCAGCATTCCCCCAATCGTCGCAACGGCCACGATTAACACCAGAGCGGCCAGAGCAGATCCTCCATACAGGCTGGCCGCGAAGAAGACTGGGATCATCGCCTCACACGGCGAGAAGGTGAGCATGACGAAGAGGGAGAGGGCTGTCGCCTTGTCCGGAATGTCGTGGTGATGTTGATGCTCCCTCCGAAAGCCCAGAATCATGTAGATCAAACCGAACACGATGAGGATCCCGCTGGTCACGGGCAGCAAGAGGATGTCGAAGGAGGACAGAATCATGGTGCCTGCCAAAGCCACTGCCACTCCGAGCAAAGCAGTCATCAGTACGTGACCTCCTCCAGCAAGGAGGGCGATCTGGAGAATCTTCCGGTCCTCCCAGTTCTGAGCGTTGCCCACGAGAACGAAGGGCAACCAGTGGTTTGGCAGAGCCGCGTGAAGCACAGATATCGTTGACGCTCCTATCAGCAATGCGCAGATGTCCATCAGCGAACCTTGGAAGTCACAAGTTGCTTATACACTTCACGGATGGCTGATGACCGGCCCGTATGAAACCTTATCTCCCGAAGCGCGGGGCCATGACAAAGGCCGAACGAAGACTCCCGGACAAGACGTCAAGGGAGGGCAGACGCCGCAGACTCTTCAGGCGTCGCGCACGCGGTCGAACAAGAACCTCATGTTGGCCTCGTAGAAGGGCTTGGCCAGCATCCAGCGGGCAAATGCTTCAGGGACAGGCTGCATGGCCGCCTCATCCTCCGTACCGCCGTGAGCCACCACCTCTTGGACTTGCTGCATGAGCGTGCGAAGATACAGCCCCATCCTCTCTACGTCCTCGCTCTCCCCCACCGGCCCGTGGCCTGGTACGCAGACATGCGCCCCCAAACCCTCGAGGCGGTCCAGGCTAGAGAGCAAGGCCTGCGGGTCGCCGTCCCCGAGGTATGGGTGACCTCCCACGAACAGCAGGTCCCCGCAGAACAGCACTCTTTCCCGAGGATAGGTACATCACGCAATCGCTCTCCGTGTGCCCGCCCATCGCGATGAGCTGAGCGGTGCGCTTGGTTCCGTGGAAGGTCAGCTGGTCCTCGAATGTCAGCTCAGGGAGGCGCAACCGGATTTCAGGAAGGGAGGCCTGAATGCCCTGCCAGTAGGGCAAGAACATTGCCGCCAACCTCCGGTCGTCTCGCTCCTCGCTTTGAGCGGCGGTCTCCATGGCCGCAAGTTGCTCGGGGGCTTGCTTCCGATCGGCCTCCAGCTCGGCCTTGCCTTTTGTGGATATGAGTTCGCGGCTAGCCACGGTGGAAACCACCTGTGCCTCTGTGAATGCCTGGCTCCCTCGGATGTGGTCGTTGTGATAGTGGCTGGTCACCACATAGCCGGGTAGTCGCCCAGTAAGGACCTCCGCCATTGAACGCAGATCATGGGCCGCCTGGGGAGTGAGACCTGTGTCGAACACCAGTGTGACGTTCCGAGGTCCACAATGCCCGTGTTGCATATCATCCAGCCACCGTCCATGTGGGTCGCGGCGTAGACCCCCTCAGCGAGTTTCTCGACTCTGAAATGCTTCGATGAACTGTTGCCAGTCTCTGCAGACATGAGTTTCTTGCCTCCGTGACCTATGAAGATGTCAGAAGAGCAATCGGCCCGCCCGTAAGGAATCGTTTCGGGGGAAAGCGTTAGGTTCAAGCGTACGATTCAAACGTGCCAGGAGGGACTGCTGTGGAACCTATCCGAATGGAGGTCACCATCTCTGCGCCGCTGGATGAGGTCTGGCAGGCGTGGACCGAGTCCAATCTCATCACTGAATGGTTGTCGGTCGACGCCCACGTGGAAGCCCGACCGGGAGCACCCTTTGAGCTTTTCTGGGACCCGGACGACCGCGACCACACGTGCACAAAGGGATGCGTTTTCACGCTGGTAGAGCCCAGGAAATTGGGCTTCACGTGGAGAGGCCCTGATCAATTCGCTGGACTGATGAACGACCCGCCGCTCACATCCGTGCTGGTCGCGTTCCATGACGAGGGGGATACGCGGGTGGTCGTCGAGCACGATGGCTAGGGCGACGGTGAGGAATGGGAGCAGGCGCGGGAATGGCATCGGAGGGCTTGGGAGGAGGCCTTGGATGAGCTCAAATCGATGATGGAACCGGGCGCCGGGCAATAATCGTCATAGGACACGCCCATTTGAGGTCGTTTCGGGGGAAAGCGTCCTGAGAAGCCTGGAGCGTGTTCCTTGGCAAATGGTTGGAATCCCATGGAAACAAGTAAATACCATAATCCCACATATTGCAATCAGTGGTAGCCATGGCAGAGATAGTCTCAGTCGACAAGGCCGGCCGTCTGGTCATACCCAAGTCGGTGAGAGAGTCCCTCGGCATCGGTGAGGGCACCAAGTTCTTCCTCTCCGAGGGGGACCACGGCCGCATACTCCTGCAGAAGTTCGATGTCGAGGAGATCGCGGACAGGCTCGAGAGGGAGATGAGGGGCAAGGACGTGGATGCGATCGTGCGAAGGATAAGGAAGGAAATGAATGCGAAGGTCAAGAAGAAGTATCCTGCTTGACACGAACGTATTCGTAGCCGCTGTCAAGGACCCCAAGAAGCAGACGGACACACTGCGCCTAATTCTTCACGTGATCGAGAGCGATGACATCCAGCTGGTGGGTCACGAGCTCCTCGTCGAGGAGATGGTGAGGTATGCCGAGGAGCTCGGGTCGGAGACCGCATCCTGGATAGCGGGCGCGTTACTCGAGAGGATGAGGCTGGTGCGGGTCAGCGAGAACCTCGTGCGGTTGTGCAGGAGCTACTTCGAGACGCCCGACTTGGCCGACGCCATCCACGCCGCGGCCTGCTTGAGGTCAGATGCCGTGCTGATTACCAACGACAAGCACTTCGACAGGATCAAGAGCGAGGGGATCGTGGAGGTCTGGAGCATTTCGGAAGCGATTGAGAGACTGTTGTGAGCAAATGAGATGGCGGCCCGCCCGTATGAAATCGTTTCGGGAACAATTATAACCGCCTGAGCGCTTGAAGTCGCATGCCTGATGGACCGTGCTTCACGCCGAGAGATTTCCTCCGTTGGATGGAAGAGGGAGGGATTCCCAGCCCGAAGGTGTATGACATCTGTATTCTCGCCTTGGCTAGCTACGGTCAGTTGTGCGAAGAACTGCGTGCCAAGCCTGTGGAGGGCAGGTACTGGTCAACATTCCTCGCGAATGCGGATGAGACCACGATCGCGAGACCGGGAATCGGGGCGTCCGAGGTCGTCATGCGATGCGAGGAGATAATCGCTCTGGGGATAGAGAGACCTCAGTTCGTGGGGAGCGGCGGGAGCCTGCGAGAGGACGTGCCGATTGGCTCAATAGTCCTTCCGCTGTCAGCTGTAGTCGACGAGGGCACTTCGCGTCATTATGTTGGGGTGAGGGAACGAATCGACCCGCCTGGGACAGTGAGCCAGATGCTCTCCAAGGAAGCCGCCAAGATGGGCGTCGTTGTCGTGGAAGGAGCTGTGTGGACGGCCGATGTACCCTACCGCGAGATGAGGTTCAGGGCAGAGGAGTTGAGCGGTCAGGGCGTCGTTGCTGTGGAGATGGAGTGTTCCGCTCTGTTCGCGCTTGGTGAGGTCCGAGATGTCGAGGTTGGCGGACTCGTTGTGATTTCTGACACTCTCTTTCCGGAATGGCGTTTCGATCCCGAGGAATCCGACAAAGGCACGGAGCAAGCGAGGAGAATCATTGCCCGAGCTGCAGGGGAACTAGCGAACCAGACCACTTGAAAGCGACTTGTCCAAGGCTCCCAACTGGAGCTAGTGTTGAGTTGTGGTGGAGCTAAGAGGTGGGACGGGCGGACAGCGAATGGAGAATGAGTGGAGGACATCGAGTTCGAGGCGTGCACATCAGGGTGCCTGAGCCTCCCTGATCTCCCTGGAGACTATCCTATCTCCAGACCCTCAGCGACGGCATCCCTGACGAGGGAGACCTGCTTCCTGAGTCTCTCGAACTCCTCTGGCGTGTAGCAGACGAAATCCACCGGGTAGTTCATCTTCTGCACCGAATGCCATTCGTGATAGGGTTCGGACATGAGCCTCAGCTTCTCCTTCCGTCTCGACACGATGAGAAGGTCCACATCGTTGCCCCTCCTCTTCTTCCCGCTCACCTGGGAGCCGAAGAGTATCATCCTCTCTATCCCGTACTTCTTCGCCACTCTTCTCTTGAACTCCCTCAGTGCGGGAATCACTTGAGGATTTGCCTTACCCATTCGATCACTTCCTTGGTAGCCTCAACCACGGACGAGACCTTCTTCGTGTTGAAAGAAACCTCCACATCCGGATACCTCGTCACCGTGTAGAAGGCGAAATGACTTCGCATTGCCCGATGACATCATCCGGAGCTTCCACGCTCTTGGCAAGGTAGACGAGGTCGTGCGTTCTCTCGAATCTGCCCAGTTTCTCTATCTGCATGGCCTTCAGAGCCTTCTCGGCCGCCTGCTGGGCGTAGAAAGCAGCCGCGTTTAGCATACCTCCCTTGAGGTTGTATTCTGCGGTTTCGAGATCAGAGAGGGAGTGCTTCCACCACCTGGAGGCTTCTTTCAAGCGGGGATCCCCTCTCTCCTCGCGTTCATCAGTAGCGGGCTGTTCACGTTCTCGTAGTCCTCCTCGGACACGGGATAGACCGATATCAGCTCGTTGTGCTCAAGGAGGATGTCCGTTATCGCCTCAATCATCCGCTCTATCTCCCGTCCCGGTGAGACGCTGCCCTCAAGGACGACGACCATGTCGATGTCCGAATCCTCAGTCGCATCGCCTTTCGCCCAGGAGCCGTAGAGGACGAGGGCCTTGAGCCTCTCTCCGTAGAGTTCTCTGACCTCTGCCTTGAGCTTGCTGAGCACATCGCTGACCTTCTCGTTCATTCCCGATCCTCAGAGACCCCATGGGTATTTAGTGTTTCCTTCGAGGGTGGCGTGAATATGATTGGAGAGTCCGTGCAGGTCAAGATTACGGGCAAGTAGAAGGACGGCGGCGAGTTCGAGGCGTTCGCGTCAGGGTGATTGAACATGGGAAGTGATTGCTTCACGTCGTGGTCCAAGCTGCCTTCAAGGGCGGCTGAGGCAAGTCAAGACCGACTCGACCCGTTGGGCCATGGCCAATCAGAGCGTGCCAAAACTCTTTTATGACATATTCCCTGTGTGCCTCCGAGATAAGGCGATGATATGAGAATCGAAGAAGTGAAGGAGAAGATCCTGCCTATCCTCCAACGGCACGGAGTGAAGAAGGTCGGACTGTTCGGTTCATTCGTGCGAGATGAGATGAGAGAGGACAGTGACATAGACATATTGGTCGAGATTGATGATGATATCAGCCTCCTCGACTTCGTCGGTCTCAAGCTGGAGATCGAGGACGCATTGGGGATGAAAGTGGATCTCGTTGAGTACAGCACGATCAAACCGCTTCTCAGGGAGAGGATAATGAGCGAGCAGGTGCCAATCCTATGAAGAGGGACATCTCGGTCTACGTTCAGGACATCATAGAGAGTATCACCAGGATAGAAGACTACACGAGGAACGTCACAGAAGAGGAGTTCTATGAGAACACCCAGGTGCAGGACGCCGTTCTGAGGAGACTCGAGATAATGGGCGAGGCGGTAAAGAACATCCCCGATGAGACCAAGGAAAGGCACAAAGGAATACCGTGGAAGGAAATCGCAGGACTGAGAGACATTCTCATTCACGGATACTTCGGCGTGAATCTCAAGAGGATATGGAAGGTTGTGAAGGAGGACATCCCGGAATTGAGGGTGAGGATCCTCGAAGTGAAGAGGGAAATCGAGGGCGAGAACGCCTAGCTCGGGAGCGACTTCCATCTTGATGCAGGGGGCTGAGGTCCTCCGCTGGTCAGAGCATGAATGTGAGGAAGGAAATGGAGAGGATAGGAAGGTCCGTAGAGAGGGATTTCCCGAACGATCCTGCGCTGCAGCAGGTTCACATAGCGAGGAAGATCATCGCCATGGAAGCGAAGCTGAAGGGGTTCACATTCGCCGAGTACGTCAGGGCCTCTGGAAAGCGGAAGGATGTCGGATAGAATCTTCGCGGGCGAGAGATGGGACTATCAGGATGACTTACTGATGCTCAAGTTCAACCGCCAAGAATTCAAGGACACTGTGCAGGTGGGCGAGTCCGTGCAGGTCAAGATCGCGGGCAAGTGGGAGGACGGGAGCGTCTTCGAGGCGTACGACAGCATCAGGGTGATCGACCCAAGGAGATGATGTTTCTGTTGTCAGAGTCTTCCCCTCGACACTGGATGACGCTGGAGAGTGCGTGAGCAAACATATATTAGCCCTCCCGACATTCTTCGCAGACAGTCCACTGGTAGTGTCATGACGAAGGAGATAGCGAAGAAATGGCTCAAGCAAGCCCTGCACGACCTCGAGATGGCTGGGAGGAACATAGACATCGAGGGATACGACATAGCCGCGTTTCTCTCGCACCAGGCCGTCGAGAAGTTGCTGAAGGCCATTTTCGCTCTCGAGGGAAGGGAATTCCCGAGGATACACTACATCGATGAGCTGGCACATCAGCTCACCGTCACAGAGGAAGTCATGTCGCAAGTCCACGCTCTCACAGCGGACTATACGCTCACGAGATATCCGGACGTGAGCGAGAAGGTTCCCTGTGAGCAGTACGACAGAGAAACCGCCAAGGAAAAGGTAGAGTCCGCCAAGAAGGTGTTCGACCTCCTGAGAGGACGCTATGAACAACTGGAGGGGGACGATGAGTGACGCCTGGATAGAGCGGTTCAAGAAGGAGGCTCTTCCGAGAATCGTGAGGGAGATAAAGCCAGCCAAGGTGTTCCTGTTCGGCTCGAGGGCCACCGGTCACGCGAGAGAGGAGTCCGACTTGGACATCATCGTGATCTCCGAACACTTCAAGGGCGTCCGCTTCCTCAGGAGGATGGAGATGCTGCTCAGGATCGCGAGATTCCCCAAGCACGTTGACTATCTCTGCTACACGCCAGAGGAGTTCGAGAGGATAAAGTCCAGCTCGTCCCTGATCGAGAGCGCGATTCAGCAGTGGGTCGAGTTGGCCGCATGAGCCTGTTCGGGTGAAGTCTTTTCGCCGAGCCCGTGCAGGTCAAGATTGGCGGGAAATGGAAGGACGGCACCGCCTTCGAGGCGTATGACAGCATTCGAGTAATCAATCCCTAGCTAATGCAGCTAACCCTAGTCACGTTTTCTCCAGAACAGGGCGGCTACAGTCGCGGAGACTACTCCGACCACGACCAGGATGACAATCGCTATTAGTGCGTACGGGAATTCGGGCGGGACATACCCTGTCCTTGCCTCCTCGATCTCGTCCGATAGTACGCCAGCCGTCGTTGTTCCGACGTGAGTGTAGTGGATGTAACCGTTCACGTTTATGATGAACTCCGTCGGCACGCTGTGAATGTCATAGGAATCCCCCAGGTTCAGCGTGTCCTTCGCGAATACCCAATTCGCCGAGTGCTGTGATCTGAACTCTCTGATGTCCTCAACAGTATCGCCAGATCCCACGGAAACCGAGATCATGACGAGTTCGTCCTCTGCGAAGTTGTCCCTGATTTCCCTGAGTACGGGCTGCATCTGTATGCAGGGCGCCCCACTTGTGGTGAAAAAGTCGATGAGCACGACCTTGCTCCTGTGGTCAGAGAGGGTGAACGTATTCCCGTCGATATCTGTTATCGTGAAGTCGGGCGCCTTCTCTGCGACAATCGGGGCCTCGGCGGGTAGCGATGCCGCGAGGACGCTGGCCAAGATCAAGATGAGGAATGGGGTCTTGGACCTCAATGAATCCCTCCTTGTACGGATGGTAATCCACCTGCTCGTATGAAATCTTTGCCCGAGGAAACGCTTAGGATGTTCTTCGACATGTGCGATCGTTAAGGGCCTCAGCAGGGCACGCATCATCGAATCCGAGGGGCGCTCTTGACAAGTGAGCAGGAAAAAGACTAAATCCCTCGCACCGATTCTCACGGGAATGAACGAGGAGGCGGAGACGTGGTGGAAGCAGGCTCTGAAAGACCTAGACACGGCCCGCCAGCTTCTCGGCATGGACAACTATGAGGGTGCCGCCTTCTTCGCCCAACAGTCCGCCGAGAAGGGCCTCAAGGCCCTCCACATCGATAGGTTCAGGGAGCTCAAGAAGACCCACGACCTCGTCCTGCTTGCAAGGGACCTCGGTCTTCCGAAGAGGCTGATTGACCTCTGCAAGGAGCTGAGCCCCGCCTACATCTATACAAGGTATCCAGATGTCGTTCCAGTCGAGAACGTCGAGAAGGTCTCGAAGGAGCTTCTCGGATACGCTGAGGAGATCGTGAGATGGATAGAAGGGAGAAGATAGTCGAGCGTCTGAAGAGGTTCAGGGACAGGATGAGCGAGCGCTATCCAATAGACGAACTCATCCTCTTTGGTAGTGTGGCAGGCGGGGAACTAAGAGAGGAGAGCGACATCGACCTCATCATCGTTTCCGAGGGATTCGAGGGCATGAACTTCCTGAAGAGGGCCGCAAGGGCCTACGATTACTGGGACCTCGAATATCCAGTGGACTTCCTGTGCTACACACCCGGGGAGTTCGAGGAAAGGAAGAGAAGGGTCAGTCTCGTCGCACACGCAATCAAGGAAGGCATCGCGATTTAGAGGCGTTGGATTGTCTGGGTAGGGCGAGATTCTCGGTTGTCGTGTGAATCCCGCCGGCAATCGCCTCAGTGGAGCCCAACCTGCCTCTGGCTGTGTCAGTAGCACTATCCTTGTGTGTGAACGAAAGCCATCTGAACTAGTGACATGAAAATCAAAGTTGTTCTCGAATAGCAGGAGGAGGGAGGTTACACAGCTTTCGTTCCCTCGCTTCCTGACTGCATGTCACAAGGCGACACGTACGAGGAGGCAATTGAGAACATCAAGGAGGCCATCTGCCTTCATCTCGAGCCCGATGAGGATGACCTCGTCGAGGGAGTGATATTCAGGGCCAATGGAAAAGGGGTTCGACGAAGTTACTGCCCTTCTCATTCCACGTCCTTGAGAACAGCCTTCATCAGGGGCTTGATTGTCGGGATGTGTCTGGATACCGTTTCCCACACTATCTCCAGGTCCACTCCGAAGTACTCGTGGATGACCTTGTCCCTCATACCCGCCATGTCCTTCCAAGGGATGTCTGGATGCTTGGTCCTGACGGAATCAGGCACTTTCTTGGCTGCTTCGCCTATGATCTCGATGGCCCTCACGACGGCATAGATCGTCTTCCTGTCCTTCTCGAAGTCATCGAAGCTCATGCCCTCCACGAATTCCTCGATGGCATCCATGGAGTCCAAGATGTCATCGACATAGTCTCCGTATTCTCGATTCACAAGTATCTAACCTCCTTCAGAATACGACTGCCTATTCTCGGCTTCAAGGCGCTTTTCGTGACCAAATCGACCCTCCTCCCGATGAGTTCGCTCAGGTATCTCTCCAATGCAACGAACTCGATGAGGCTTATGGGTTCCCTGAACTCCACGAGCATGTCGACGTCGCTGCCCTCCTTCTCCTCGCCTTTGACGAATGAACCGAAAACGCCGATTCTCTCGACCTTGAATCTCTTCCTCAGGACATCACCGTTTGCCTTCAGCCTTTTCCTTATCGCCTCGAGGCGGTCCGTCATTGAATCACCAAATCTCCACACCTTGATTGGTGGCATCCCTGACGAGGGAGACCTGCTTCCTGAGTCTCTCGAACTCCTCTGGCGTGTAGCAGACGAAATCCACCGGGTAGTTCATCTTCTGGACCGAATGCCATTCGTGGTAGAGTTCGGACATGAGATTCTCCTTCCGCCTCGCCACGATGAGAAGGTCCACATCGTTGCCCGTCTTCCCGCTCACGTGGGAGCCGAAGAGTATCATCCTCTCTATCCCGTACTTCTTCGCCACTTTTCTCTTGAACTCCCTCAGTGCGGGAATCAATTGAAGGTTTGTCAAAACAGCGGAAGACTCGACCTCCCTCAAGCCGGAATCCCCTCCCGTCTCGCGTTCATCAACAGCGGGCTGTTCACCCTTTCATAATCGTCCTCCGACACGGGGTAGACGGACACGAACTCGCTGTATTCCAGCAGCACATCCGTGACCGCGTCTATCATCCTCTCAATCTCGCTGCCAGGGGACACGTCGCCTTCGAGGACGACGACCAAATCGATGTCCGAATCCTCTGTCGCATCGCCCCTCGCCCAGGAGCCGTGGAGGATGACCTTCCTCAGCCTGTCCCCGTAGACATGCGAGAGCTTCGTCTTCAGCTCATCCAGCACCTTGGCCACCCTGTCGTTCATCGCGGATTCCACACGAACCTGTGGGTATTTAGCGTTTCCTCTCAAGGTTGGGCCAATGTGTGCGGTTTCTAGACTGGCATTTCGGGGGCTTGGGGGCGCGAGCGGCACGGGAGAAAGGTACGTATGTGAGTGATTGGGGCAGCGGTTGGCTCGAGGCGTACGACAGCATCAGGGTGATCGAGCGGGGGAATCAGGGAAGGACCTAGTTGGTGAATTAACAATGGAGCAGTTTATTCCCCCGCCCACATGTAAGCGCAGACATTGACCGCGACAATGCTGCCGACCAACACTGGGAGTGCGATGATGAGGCTGGCACCTACCGTGACGGCGATTCCCGCCAGCAATATGAGCGAACTATAGAGTCCAATCCAGCCAAGCTGAAACCAAGTCAAGGACCTCGTCCCCAACGATACGGCGACCCCGCCCGCGGAGAGGAGTACGAAGAAGACGACGATCCATAGCCAGTGGACAAGGAAATAGGGAAGGACGATCAGCGCTGCTATGTAGAGGTTTGCTATCACAATCCTCTGGACAGCCTTCCGATTCACGTCAACCGAATCCAGCCGCTCGTATGAAATTCTTGCGGAGAAACCACTCTTCACCAAGAAAAAAGCTCATGGATAGTCATAAACTTACCAGGATCTCGGACTGCGAGAACGAAGATTCTCTCTAATGAGGGCTTTGATGCGTCTGAGAATCGAGCGATCTGATGGATAGAACCCTATCTTTCGACCGTCCCTGAGACTGAATATCCAGTATTCGCCTCCTCTAAGAGACATTACGTCACTGAAGAGTACAGTAGTCTTGTCTCCCCGAGTGGTTATCGTCACACCGCTTTCATTCACGTCAAGGCTAGCTGGAGGGTGGAAGACCTCCACATCAAGAATCAGGTCTCTGTCTCGATATATTCTTGCCCTTCCAGCCAGCCTCTGAGCCAGAGAAGAGATGCTTCCTACCATGTAGTAGTCAAGGCGATGTGTCCTGCCGCCCCTCAGGCAGATTACAATCTGAGGGTCCGCTTTTCTCGACACGTGCTCGTTGATGTAGACCGCCTCTATCTCCTCGAAGGGCAGGAAGAGGGGCTCTATCTTCCGAAGAGTCCGCTTGGCGGGAAATGGAAGCAGGACCCCACTGTCGTATATCGCGAAGGTCATCCGTCTGAACCAGTATCGGTCAGTATTTCCCCAGTAGAGAAGACATCCTCCTATGGCGAATGTGATGGCGACGAAGGGGAGGATGATGGGTTTAAAACCGTGCAGGAATCCCAGGCCGAGGATGAGTGAGTTCATGACCACGTAGAACAGTCCTGCGAAGATCAGGAGAGAAACCAGGAATCTGTCTCCCCAATGGGCCGTGAACGTTCTTCTGAATATCAGCTTGCCTCTGTCCAATCACGCCATCTCCATCTCGGCACGGTCCCTCAGTATTCCTATTACTTCGGAAAAATCGCCTTCCACATCGCTCCTCCAGACGTCATCTGATTTGTGCTCGTCTCTGGCATCCTTGTGAATGACTGTCAAGTAGCCGCCCCTGCTGTGCACCACGATTCGCGAGATACTGTCGAACCATATGAACGGGTTCTGTAACACATCAGGAAGTCCGTGGCCTGCCAGCTTGATGCCCTTCTCATGGACTCTGAAGTCGCCTGTTGAGTTGCTCTCCGCAATCACGATCGTCCCAATGATGAGTGCTATCACCCCGAGGACAATCCACAGGACCATGAGTTCGCTACTCCCGAAGAAGGACAGAGTGCCCATCGTGATGAGCGATAGACCTATAATCGTGCCTCGGATTCTGAGACGTCTTGCCGATTTGCGCGTGACCGGATTGTAGTATATCATCCTGCCTCTTCTTATTGGACTCACTTCTCCTCCTTCCCGACTCTGGTGTCCTCCAGTTTCTCCCATCGTTTCTCCTCAGCCTCGGGGTCCCGCCAGAATCTCTCCTCATAGTTCTTCCATGCCTCCGTCAGCTGGTGGGACATGTCCTTATCAAGAAGGACCTTGAAAACGCTCTTGTCTCTGAAGAACAGTCGGTGTAGGTCAGCCACTATCTCCAAGCGCTCTACATCATCGAACGCTATCCGCTCTATCCTCTCTCTCCAAGCGAGTTCACAGCTCAGCTCATCGACAAGAAGAGTGTCGGGGACCTTCCATACAACCCCGATGGATCTGTCCCAGGACGCATCCCACTCGACATTCACTCTCCCTCTGATGGCCGACACGAATGCCTCGGGGTCATACAGGTTCTTGCTTATGAAGTACTCAACACGTTGTTCATCCTTCAGGTCTAGCGCGACAACTGCACCCACATAGGCCTTCTCTATCCTGTCGAAGGGGAGATAGTTTTTCTCGCCCCGCCTCACCTGCTCCTTTGTCCTCCGGGGGAGTACGATTCCATTTTCGTAGACCGTCACAGGATGGCAGTTGAACCTGTAGTCTCTCCAGAACAGGAAGACGATGAGCCAAAAGCCTAGCGATAACACTGTCATTACGGCCAGAGGTCCCAAATTTCGTATGGATGACCTGGAGACGCCAGTTGACATCAGGAGTGCAGATACGAACAATAACAGGCCAGTCAGAACGAAGTACGGAAATCTCCGATTCCACGAGAACCTTCTCTCTTCCGCTTCATCGTAAAGGATTCGTCCTCTTTCCACAGGCCCGGTCATCCCCTGCCACTGCTTCGCAATCCACTCGCCTGTATGAAATCTTTTCCCTTGCGAACGGGAAGGGGCTGGTGGAGGCTGAAGGGCGCCGGCGAGAGCGTGTCTGTACTTCCACGCGATAAGGAGGAAGATGAAGACGAGGGCGTAGTCGAGAACCTCAATGAAATCGAGACCGAGGACACCGAGTTCGAGGGGGATGTCCCCCTTTCCGATGAAGACGAGGAACCCAGTGGTGAGGATTATGCCAATGGCGAAGAAGATGACGGTGTTGCTGCCAAACCACTCGCTCCTTCTGTAGGCGAGCGCGGTGAGCGGGGCTGCGATGAGCGGGAGAACAACTGGCCAGATGGCGAGAATATCCTCCAAGGTCTACGCCTCTCCTCCGGCATGAGGTAGCCTCCGCCATTAGATAACTCTATTGAAAACTCCACGGTGATTGCGCTGGGGTGGGTAGGCAGAACCTCAGGAGGTCAGGGATGCCATATGATCGCGGAGGTTGACCGCGTCTTGCTTGGCCAGGCACCGAGGGGTGAGGTCCCGCTTAAGACATAGAAGATTGCACCAAAATTTATTAGTATGTGTAACCGTAAGGAATAGTAGTGGAGGAGTCTCCGTGGGCAGTACTGTTGTCGATATGTGGGCCTGTTTGAGAATAGGGAGGGCGACTGTTTCCTATGCAATGGCCATCCTTCTGCTATTGATGCTCTTTCAGTTGCCAATGAGCGGGCAATCTCCTCGGAACGATCTGCCGCTCACCTCTCCTGATCAGAAGGAGACGATGGACACCGACCCGCCAGCGGCACCTCTCCTGACATCAGCGGTCCTGGAGGGTCCGTCCGACGAAAACGTCCTCATAACTTGGGCAATCTCCTCGGACGACGGCGCGGGTGACAATGACGTCTCGCACTATGCGATATACTGCTCGGACGGCTACGACTACGACGGCGAGGGCTACTCCTATCTCGACGAGGTGAGCGGCGGAACCACGTCATACGTACACTCGCTGGCGGGAGACGGGGACCCGTTCAACCACTTCTATTATGTCGCAGCCAACGACACGAGCGGCAACACGAATTGGAGCGGTCAGGCGGCGAAGTTCCTCATTCCGTTCAAGGAGGGCAAGCAGATCGCCTCCATTCCCCTCGTTCAGGAAGACACCACTCTCGAAACAGTGCTTCAGACGCTAGACGGAAGCTTCAGGCACGTCCGATACTACAAGTCATCCGACCAAAGCCATCATTGGAAGTCATATTGGACATTCAAGACATATCGCACACTGTATGACATAGACCACAAGATGGCATTCTGGATAGACATCGTCAACGCAGACGATCTCGTCGTGGTGGGTCTCGTCCCCGAGGTCACGCAGATCGAACTCGGACACGGATGGAACTTTGTGGGATATCCCTCCTTCATAGAGAGGACGCTCTCCGACGCTCTGGCGGGAATCGATTGGGAGAAGGCGCAGGGATACGACGATAACCCGCCCTTCAACCTCAGGCAACTGAGCGGGGGCGACGTGATGACGCCAGGCGGGGGCTACTGGGTCTGGGTCGACCTGCCGCAGGTATGGGAGGTCTCCAACGCGCCCTCGCAACCGCCCTACATAGTCTGGACCGATCCGGCGGATGGAGCAACGGGTGTCCCGCTAAATGCATCCATCTTTGTCAAGTTCAGCAAGGAGATGAACACGTCCTCGGTGATAATCGTAACCTCTCCCGATCCCGGTGGTTTTGGTTTGGTCTGGAGCGAGGGGAACACGCTACTCGAGGTTCTTCACAATCCGTGGCCAGAAAACATCACACTGACCTTTGAAGTTGACGGGAAAGACCTCGATGGCAATTGGCTCGTACCAGGTCCTGTCCCCAATCCTTGGTCATTCACGACGACCTTCGACTATCCACAGATCATCAATATCGAGCCACCTCCTGGAGGCCTGATTGACCCACATCAGTGCTTCACGATATACTTCAGCGAGCCAATGGACGTATCCTCGGTGACCGTGAACATCATGCCCTTCGTCTCCGTTGTGCTGACTTGGAACGCTGACCACACGGAACTAACCATATGTCCAGTACCTCAATGGGAGGAGTGCACCGTCTATACCGTGTATATCGACGGAAATGACAAGGCGGGGAATCCGCTTCTCGGTGTGGGACCTGTGCCGTTGCCATTCCAGTTCACAACCACCTGCGACGATCCGTATATCTCGGAAACTGACCCTGCCAACAACGAGACCAATGTATCTGTCTATCATCCCATATCCATACGGTTCAGTGAGCCGATGGATACATCATCGCTTTCGTGGACGATAGCGCCAGACCCTGGCGGTTGGGACCCGGGCACATGGCTCGAGAACGACACGCTCGTAGTCCTCAATCATCTGAATCCCTTCAATCAATGCACAAGATACATGGTTGAGGTCTGGGATGCGGCGGACAAGTCCGGCAATCCACTCGTGCCTGGCCCCGTACCCAATCCCTGGACCTTCGTCACGACGGCAGGTTGTCCTTATGTGCTACTATCTGATCCAATGAACAACCAGACGAACGTGACACTGTGGCAGCCGATCATAATCGTGTTCTCGTGGTCGATGAACGCAAGCTCATTGGTGTGGAAAATAACTCCTGACCCAGGCGGTTGGAACGAGACGTGGCCGAGCGATACGCAGCTCTATCTGGGCCATGCC
Source organism: Thermoplasmata archaeon (assembly GCA_046761045.1). GTDB lineage: Archaea > Thermoplasmatota > Thermoplasmata > RBG-16-68-12 > JAGMCJ01 > JAGMCJ01. The sequence continues at coordinate 2,703 of JBHIFJ010000021.1, read as the reverse complement.
AATCCGTTCCAGGTGAACACGACCTACATATTTGAGATCCTGTACGTAGAGGACATCTGGGGGATGCCTCTGTGCACCTTGCCCTTCACGCTTGTGTTCACCACGAGCCCTTGATTTGCGGAACGGGAATCTGTCGAGAAGAACTCGCATCTTTGGCGGGCATCGAGTTCGCTGCGTGATTGAATCGGGAGTGGACTCATCTGAGGTTCAAGTCACCCGATCTTAGTCACGGAGGTTGTCGGTGAGCATAGGAGTATTCGTCTGCGGTCGCTGGAACATATTCAACTGCATAGACGTCGACAAAGTGGCCAAGGATGCCCAGACCTCGCCAAGATGCCAAGCATGGAGCCGATGTGGTATCACGGGCCTCGGATGTAGAACTCGCTGAGCTCGTGCAGCAGCTCGTGGAACTCCTCGTGTCTGCCCGGTCCTATCACGTTCTTCTCTATCTCCTCGAACCCCTCAATCAGCTCCTTCCGTTTCCCCTCCGAAAGGATTTTGTCAGCCATGGCGAAGAGCACGGTGTTCTCCTTCTCGATGTGCTGAGAAAGCAGGTGGGTGTAAGCCCTCGTGTCTCGTGCAATGTCCGATGAGGCCTGCTTGTCGCCTTTTCCGTAGTTGGAGATGGACTTGCCCATGCTTCTGATGTAGCCCCTCCCAATCTCATGTTCCTTAAGCATCACCCCGATGGGGCCTCCCTCCTTCGGGGCTCCTGCCTCAATCATTGCGGGGAAAAGGAGATCCTCCTCCTTGCCATGATGACACTTGTCTGCAAAGACCTTGAGAAACTCAACTATCCGGTCCAGGTGCTCCGCATTAACCCGTCCTCCGGAATCGAGCCTCTCAGCGACCTTGCCCATTACCTCCAGCATCTTCTTTATCGCGTTGTGCTCTTCTTTCAACTCCTCTGTCGGTCTCATTCGCCATCCTCCTTGATCTTAGCAGATAGCTCCTTACCCAGTTCGACTATTTCTCTGTTGTCATCTGGGCCAGGCGGTCCTCTGATGTCAACTGTGCCCAGGATTTCGATCTTGGTCGGGCCCAAGACCTCGGCGGCCTGCTTCACGGCCCCGCCGCTCCAACCGTGCGAGCTGAGGACAACCCCATACTTCAGCGGAGGTCGCAGGGCCCTCACAAGATGGGCTGCATGGAGCGCCACTGGATGCATCCCCCGAGGACCGTTGGCGTGCCGAGGACTATGCCACGGGAGTCCACGAGCTCCCTGGCGATGTCCCCGATGTCCGCGTCAGGAAGTCTGAAGAGGCAAACCTCGATTCCCTCCGAGAACAGCGCTTCAGTCATCGTCTTGATCATTGCTTCCGTTGAGTTCCACATGCTCACGTATACAACAATGACCTTCTCCTTTGTCTCTCCCGAAATCCACAGGCGGTATGCGCTGAGAATTCCGTCAGGGTTCCTGTGGATAGGTCCGTGACTCGGGGCGATGATCTTGACGTCAAGGCCGCTTATCTTCTCGAGGGCCTTCTTGCCCATTCTCCTGAAAGGCATCATTATCTCGCCGAAGTACCTCTTCGCAAATGGTATCAGCTCCTCCACCTCGTCGTCATAGAGTCCGTGGGCGGTGTGCAGCCCAAGGAAATCGCACGAGAACAGTATCCGGTCCTCCTCGAGGTATGTGAACATCGTCTCGGGCCAGTGCAGCCAGGGCGCATCGATGAACCTCAGGGTCTTTCCGCCCAGCGGGATCGCGTCGTCGTCCTTGACCATCTGGATCCTCTCCGCCGGGACACCATACTGCACAGACGCCATCTCCGCACCCTTCTTAGTCGTGAGGAGCACGGCGGATTCATTCTTCTCAGTGACATAGGGGATCGAGCCAGCGTGATCGGGTTCTGCGTGATTCATCACTATGTAGTCAAGTGATGCTAGCTCGGCAACCTGGTCGATTCTCGCCTCAAGCTCCTCTTCGAACCCTGGGTTCACAGTGTCCACGAGTGCCGTCTTCCTTTCCCCTCTTATGAGGTAGGCGTTGTATGTCGTTCCTTGGGGTAGAGGGATTAGGGCATCGAAGAGCTTCCGATTCCAGTCCCTAGCTCCCACCCAATAGACTCCATCAGATATCTCCTCTGCTTCGTAGCCTTGCATACTCATCAGCTCCCTGGGTGTCCGCAGACCCGTGAAAGCAACACATACCGATCCTCGTCTGGATGATGTGCATGTGGTGATAGAGGATTGCGAGGTGATAGATAAAGCAACCCCCAAGGGAACACACTCCATTTCGGACCTGGGGGATTCCAGAAGCTACTGAGCAACTTCAAGACCCCCGCGAAACCCCCATAATGGCCTTCTTGATGCCTGTGAAGTAATTCCATAGGGCGTGGAACCAGCACTCTGGCTTTCCGAGGGAAGACGGTGAACAACGATATGCCATATGGGCACTGGCGAAACGACCAAGGAGGCCGAAAGCCCAGAGGAGGTTTCATTCGTTCACAGCGAGCGGGCTATGCGCGCGGGACCGGAACTCGCAAGCTGCCTCGGCTCTGAGGTCTTCTCCGTCTACACTGGCAAATCCCTCACATTGAGATAAATCCTGACCGTACTGGCTGATGGCACAAGCAGGTATCACAACTCTTTGAGGTCATTCTGTCGAGGACATTGCAAGAGAACGAGGAGCGAGAAGGTTTTCTGTCCTCAAGGGTCAGGAACTGTGTCCGGTCTCCTAATCCTTCCTCTCCAGCCGGA
>JBHIFJ010000020.1:0-37613 GCA_046761045.1 Thermoplasmata archaeon | reverse complement strand
CCGAGAATCGGAAACTATTTATATAGCATACGCTATTACCGACAATTGTCGGACAAACACTAAAGACACGTCCGACGAACAGCACAGGGAACCACTATGGCGTCGGAATCAGAGAGAGTTACCGTCAGGGTGCCAAGTGAACAAGTGAATGCTCTCCATGCGCTGGTGGAGAGTGGTCATTTCGCAACAATATCCGACGCCGTCAGAGCTGCAATCAACAGATTCATAGACCAGCAATTCGCGCCCGACTACATCCGCAAGATGACGATCGAGCTTCCGAAAGGAAATGTCGTAAACCTCGAGCAGCTCGTCAAGAGCGGTGACTCGGTGTCCGTTGAGGATGCCGTCAGGAACGCCGTCCGCGAGTACATTCGGAGGCGCTTGACGGAGGTAGTTGAGAGAAAAAAGGACTAGCCTAGAAGGGAACGACCTAATGGGATGCACATTGGAGGAATGCGGATGCATTCCCTCCATACTCTAGTGGTGAGAAGATGGGCCTAGATTATCTAGTCGAGGAAGCAAAGACCTTCGAGATGAGCGTAGACTTCGGAAAGCCAAAGATAGTCGTTGTGGGCTGCGGTGGCGCCGGGAACAACAGCGTGGACAGACTCAAGCGAATAGGAGTCCACGGTGCCAAGACGGTCGCAATCAACACGGACAAGATGCACATCGATCGCATCGAGGCTGACAAAAAGGCGCTCATCGGCACATCGATTACACGGGGAATGGGAGCCGGGGGCTGCCCTGAGGTCGGGGAGCGCTGTGCCCATCTCGCAGAGGATGATATCAGGAGGCTTATCAGTGGCGCCGACATGACATTCATCACGGTCGGAATGGGCGGCGGCACTGGCACCGGAGTAGCGCCTATCGTTGCCGGTCTTGCGGAGAGCATGGGTTCTGTTGTCGTGGCTATCGCAACCACGCCCTTCGATGCGGAGAAGAGAAGGTGCCGGAGGGCGAAGGAAGGCCTGGAGAAGCTCCGCCGCCACTGCGACAGCGTCATCGTTCTTGACAACAATAGGCTGCTCAAGATGGTTCCCAAGCTTCCCATCGAGCAAGCGTTCTGCGTGATGGATCAATTGATTTCCGAGGTTATCAGGGGGATTACAGAGACCATAAGTCTGCCCTCGCTCATCAATCTGGACTTCGCAGATGTGAAGACCATGATGTCAACCGGACAGACGGCTACGATCCTGTACGGGGAGAACTGCGCAGATGACCCGGAGCAAGTCATCGTGGAAACACTGAACAACCCGCTGCTCGACATAGACTACACCGATGCGACCGGGGCCTTGATTCATCTCACATCCGGACCAAATCTCTCACTTGGAACCGCCTACTCAATAGTCGATGGAATATCCTCGCAGCTCAGTGGGGACGCGAACGTCATCTTCGGAGCAAGGGTGGATCCGGACTTCGAGGGCGTAATCAGAGTAATGAGCATCATCACTGGCGTGCACTCGCCTAATCTCCTGAGTCCCTCAGAACCCGTAATATATGACGATGAACCCCTCCTCACTCATGGAGTATCACTTGTGACCTAACGATGACCCTCCTCCTCTTTTTTTTGGAGGAGTCACGATTACCTCCTCCCCCCTTTCTTTTTTTTAGAACCGAGGCCTCTTGCTGACCTCTGAGGGCAAATACATCCGACGGAAGGGCTTGCCCTCTGTCTTGGTCGTTATCTCGCTAATCAGATCATCGAGGGTCATCTCCCTCTCCTCATCCTTTTCACGATCGTATACAACGAGGTTCTCACTCCTCATCTCCCTCTCGCCCACGACTATCACGTAGGAGACCCAATCCGTCTTCGCATCTCTGACACGCTTTGAAACCGAGCCGCCAGTATCGTCTATTCCCACCCTAACAGAACTCTTCATCGTCTTCTCTGCAAGCTCGGAAGCCCTGGGCAGATGTTCATCAGAGACAGGAATGAATCGCAGTTGCTCAGGATTCAGCCACAGGGGGAGATATCCGACCCTCCCCTCATCCTCCATCCGGACGGCTGTGTCCAGAATCATGTAGATGTACCTCTCGATTGTCCCGATCATCGCTGAGTGGAGGATTATTGGAAAGCGCCTTTTCCCCTCCTGGTCGGCGAAGCTGATGCCGAACCTCTCAGCATTGCCTACGTCAATCTGGACCGTTCCGATTTCTCTCTCGCGTTTCATGGCATCCATTATCACGTACTCTATGTTCACTGTCCAGTAGAAGTTCTTCCCGCTCAGGTAGAAGTGGATCAGGCCCTCCCTATCCTCCTTCCTCAGTAAGTCGAGAATGAGGTCCTTCTCCTTCTCGTAGGCCTCCCTCGAGGACACGTTTATGAGAATATCATACTCCCTACCAAGGTCTCTTGCCTCCTTCATGATTCTATCGTGAAGCCTTAGGAACCATTCCCTTGCCTCGTTCTCGTCCTTGCAGAAAACGTGGAAATCTGGCATGTTCATTCTTCGAACCCTAAAGCAGAGCATCGTCTCGCCAGATTGCTCCAGGCGGTAGGAGTCCGCGACCTCGAAGGCCCCGAAAGGCATCTGCCTGTAGCTCACGTTCCAGTCCCTTATCATGGCGAATTGCTGATGACAGGCTGCGTACCTCATGACGAAGGACCTCCTTTGGGTGTCAAGAGTATACAACCTATCGCCGAAGAGGTCAGCGTGCTCCGAAACTGCGGGCTCGGAGAGGTCGAACATGTTAGTTCCCTTGATCTGCATGATCGGAAGGCCGACGGAGTTCACGACTGTCGTCGCGTAGTCTGCAGTGAGGTCGAAGATCAGAGCGCCCTTTGGGTTGTACCTCATGTGTCCTACGTCGCTCATCGGTTCCCATTCCAGGCCAAATTTCCTGCACAGGCGAAGGTAAGCGGGCTTCTGCGCAGCCTCGTGCTCCTCCTTGAGCGCCTCCTTCCGCATCAGCACCTGAAATGCCTCCGACCCCGCCGTGTATTCTCGTGGGTCGTGTTCCTCTCCATCCGGAGTCAGAACGAGGAAGTCCTCGTCCGCCTTCTCTTCGGCTTTCTTGGAAGCCCTGATTTCTCGAAAGGACTCCGCGAGCGGATGACCCTTGCAGGAGAGCACGAACGCCTTGTACCATCCGAAGGGTGGGGTGGTCACTTCAAGACCTATACCCTCAAGTCCAGCGGTTATCAATCCGAGGGCTTTCTTTGCCTTGCCTGGACCCGCGATTGAGGAACTGAGATGGGCGTAGGGATAGAGCATTATCCTCTTGGCCGAAAGCTTGTCTGCCGCACCCTTGATTTCCTCCACCGCCGCAGCGGAGACCTCATCGATCTGGTCCTCATCAACCCTCTCCACGGTCAAGAAGGCCACTAAGGCCTCCTCCACTTTTCCCTTTTCATCCTCTGGGCGAATATCATCAGCGAACTTCGTCCTCTCCTTTACCTCATACTCCATGAAGTCGGAGTGGATGAACAGAACCTTCATTCGCATGTAGAAGGCTATCTCGATATAAAAACACAACTCAGAAATAATAGCATCGAGATGGCATTCCGATGTTCAACGCCAGGGTGATGGAACTCAGCACTCCCGAGAAGGTCAAGGAGGTTCTCAATGACATTGGAGTGTACCCTGAAGGCGTCAGAATTATGGCCCCAAAGGCGTTTCACGCGCTAATCAGACTGGAAGGCGTTGGCATCAAGGAGGCATTGCTTCTCAAACAGGAGATGCTCTCCCACGGCGGTGAAGCGGCGGTCGGTAGGGGGATATGCGACCTCACCGAGACGGAGACTGATGTTCTCCTCATGGGAACGGTCAAGCAGCTCAAGAGGGTTGTCAAGAAACTCTCGATCCAACCATTCGATTGTCCAAGGATTGCGGAAGAGATTGAAGAGACTCTTGAGAACTACTTGAAGGACAGATTCACTCTGAAAGCAAGAGGGAGACGGGTACGGCTGGACCGTCCGCTCATCATGGGAGTGGTGAACGTCACCCCAGACTCCTTCTCGGACGGCGGCGAGTTCCTAGATGCGAGCGCGGCAATCGCCCATGCAAGGAACTTGGCCGAGGACGGAGCGGACATAATCGATGTTGGAGGGGAATCGTCGCGTCCAGGCTCAAATCCATTGCCTGCCAGGGAGGAGCTCAACAGGATAATCCCCGTTCTTGAGGGCATCATCGACAAGGTGAAGATTCCGATTTCCGTCGACACCTGCAAGCCGGAAGTCGCAAAGGAAGTGCTGGATATGGGAGTCCAGATAATCAATGACATAACTGGGCTCAAGAGCGCAAAGATGGCCAAGACCGTTGCGGACAGTGGAGCGGGCATTGTCATCATGCATATGCTTGGGACACCCAGGACGATGCAGAAGAATCCCAGTTACGACGATGTGGTTTCCGACATCATCCGATTCTTGCGTGAGCGGGTCGAGTACGCCGAGAAGAAAGGAATCAGGCGGGAATCCATAATCATCGACCCAGGCATCGGCTTCGGGAAGACGGTGAAACACAATCTGGAGATAATCTCGCGGTTGAAGGAATTCAAGAGTCTGGGTCTTCCAATCCTAGTGGGGACATCCCGCAAGAGCTTCATAGGCAAAACGCTTGGCCGCGAAATCGATGACAGATTGAGCGGTAGCTTGGCCATGCTCTCTCTCAGCATCGCAAACGGAGCGAGGATTATCCGCGTCCACGATGTCAAGGAGAGCGTTGACGCCGCCATGATGACCTGGGCGGCTCTCAGGACACCCTGAGATCGAGGACAAAGTGCGCATGCGAGGGGGAGAAGCTTCGCACTCTTCTTGTTCCCGTCAATCGGACCGTTTTCCCAGCCTCATCAGCAATAGCCTCGAGGTCCTCTATTCTCCTCTCCACATCTGTCTCTTCGAGGATCTCATAATAGTGGATGGTCCCTTTTCCAACTGATCCGATCGCAGGTTCGAAGAAGATCCTGGAGGAATGGGGGAGATCGATTATGACCCTCGTCGCATCCGTGATGTCCTTCATCACATCCCCCGAGTCGCCGAGGGTCGGTTTCACATTCAGTATCTTGTTGCGAGCGATATTCCTTTCGAGATAATGAATCGCTTGCGGGTTGGAGTCAATAGCATGGATTTTGGCGGGCTTTGCATGCTTCGCTATCGTCAGAGCGAACGGTCCCACACCGCAGAACATATCCACGACGACCTCCTCCTCTTTAACCTGCTTCGCAATCCTCCAAGTCTCTGCTGCTATCCTCGGAGAGAAGTAGCACGTTGATAGATCAACCTCAAGGCTCACGTCATAGGCCCTGTGAACAGTCGCCAGAGAATCATCGCCGTGGATGACTCGAAGTTTCCTGACCCTAAAGTCCCCCTTCACTCCCTCGTCGACGGCAACTGTCCTGATGCCCCGATATGCTTCCATCATCGCCCGGCCGATTTCCTTTGAGAAGGGCAAAAGCTCCTCTGGCAGCTTGACCACGATTATTTCGCCTATGACATCAAAGGATGTTGGGAGAAGACTTCTGACCTCATCGGGAACATCAGCGAGCTCTCCGTACGACCTCGGCCTCTTCTCGATCGCCCTCGCCTCCCGCTCAACCATCCTGAAGCCGAGATTCACTTCCCTTGTCACTGGAATGAAGATGGTTTCGGCGTTAGATTCAATCCTTATCTCCTTGTTAAGAGCGCCCATTTCCAAAAGGTTTTTACGAATGACCTCACCTTCGGCCTTGGGGACGACCAGGAACAGAGACCTCATCTGGCAAAACCATGAAAGAAATCGTATTTATAGGCTTAGGGCTTTTCGACGAGAAGGACATCACAGTGAAGGGGGTGGAGGAGGCCCGCTCATGCGAGACCCTCTTCACTGAGTTCTACACATCCAAGCTTGTCGGTGCCACCAAAGAAAGCATAGAAACCCTCCTGGGGAAGAAGATTCAGGTTCTGGGACGAGAGGAAGTCGAGAAGGGCGACATCATCCTCGAAGCCGCGAAATCCAGGCGGGTGGGATTCCTCATCGGGGGCGATCCGATGACCGCCACGACCCATGTGGACTTGAGGCTGAGGGCCGAACGGATGGGGATACGTACGAGGATAGTCTACGGAGTGTCAATCCTGACTGCCGCGGCGAGCCTTGTTGGCCTCCAGGCGTACAGGTTCGGGAGGACGACGAGCCTCCCCTTCCCGCAGGAGAAGTTCTTTCCCACGAGTCCCTACGAGGTGATCCATGAGAACCGTATGATGGGACTCCACACCCTCATTCTCCTGGACATCGGTGAGGATGGCAAGGAGATGGATGCAAAGGCGGCCCTCAACTATCTGCTTGAGATCGAAGGAAAGGAGCAGAAGAGGGCATTCACGAAGAACACTGTAGTGTGCGTTGTCTCGGAAGTGGGCTCTCCTGATTCAAAGGCTATGTGCAGAAGAGTGAGCAGGCTCCTGGAGAAGGACCTCGGGAAGCCCCTTCATTGCCTCATAGTCCCGGCAGACCTTCACTTCATGGAAAGGCAGGCGCTCATTATGTTCGCCGACGCTCCAGAGGACATCGGGGAGAAGGCGCACTAGCCGACAAGAGCGCCAACATCAAGATCGGCGGTATCCCAGACATAGATGAAGAGGTCGTAGCTGTTCTCGAGCTTTTTGCCCCCGTACCTCGCTCTCATTGCAGCAACCGCTTCATGGTGTATGTCCTCTGGCACTTCCCACTGAGTGGAAAAGCATCTTCGCTCAAGCCTGTCCAACAGGACATCGGCAGACTGCGTGATCGTGACGCTAGCCGAATGCCTGATGGCCTTTGGCGGTATCCGCTCTGAGAGGCCTTTGGCCCCGACACCAGGCTCGCGAGTCTCGTAGCCACGCTTCTGAAGCAAATCATCATAACCATCCTTGAACCATCCAGATTCCTTCTCGATGATCACGGCCAACAGGGAGGCTCTGACCACCCGCTTGATCTCAGAGACCGCGTTCTTCCAGTCCTCAAGAAGATGGAGGATATGGTTCGCCAGAGCGAAGTCGAAAGACCGATTCTTAAATGGGAGGAATGAGGCATCACCCGTCACGCAACGGCTGAACCCCTTGCTCCCGGAGATTTGAATCATCTTCTTCGAGATGTCTATCCCTATCACATGGAAGCCCTTTTTGGAGAGGGGAAGTGCGAACCTTCCCGTGCCTGACCCGATGTCGAGTACGCTCTTGCCCCCGCTCATCTCCTCACAGAGGGCGGCTAGGACTCTCTTCATGGCATCCTCGGGGAGAGATCTGGTCTCATCATATTCATCCGCCACCTTGTCGAAGTCCACCCTTTTCACGCACGAGTGATTGCACCGGATCTTAAACAGTTGTCGTTTCACCGCCGATTCTGGGGATTCTCCCGTGCAAGTGGCTCCAGTTTTACCTATCCCTGGAAAATAGCCTTATAAAGCCTGGCGGGATTAACTCTACGGTGGTGAAGGAATGAAAGCAACAGATATCGAGGAGTTGCCAGGAGTAGGACCCGCAACCGCCGACAAATTGAAGGATGCTGGATACACGGACCTGATGGCAATCGCTGTCTCGGCGCCTCAGGCTCTTGCAGATGCCGCTGAGATTGGTGCAAGTACTGCTCAGAAGATCATAACAGCTGCTAGGGAAGCCGCGGACATAGGTGGTTTCGAGACTGGAGAGGCACTGCTTGAGAAGCGCAGAAGTGTCGGAAAGCTTACGTCTGGCTCAAAGGCCCTGGATGAACTCCTTGGGGGAGGGTTCGAGACACAGGCGATCATCGAACTCTTCGGTGAGTTCGGCAGTGGCAAGACCCAGATTGCTCATCAGCTTGCAGTAAACGTAAATCTTTCCGTGGACCGTGGAGGGCTCGAAGGAGGGACTATTTGGATTGACAGTGAGAACACGTTCAGACCAGAGAGAATCTCCCAGATGGCGACGGCACTCGAACTCGACCCAGAGGAGATTCTCAAAACCATTCACGTTGCTCGGGCTTTCAATTCCCATCACCAAATGCTTCTCGCGGAGAAGGCGATGGAGGTGGCCACCGAGTACAATGCCAGACTTCTCGTAGTCGATTCCATGACGGCACACTTCCGGGCTGAATATGTTGGACGAGGCGCTCTTGCAGAGAGACAGCAGCTCCTCAACAAGCATATGCACGGCCTTCTCAGGTTTGGGGACGCGTTTAACGCGGTTGTCTGCGTGACGAATCAGGTTCTTGCGAAGCCCGATGCCTTCTTCGGGGACCCGACCCGCCCAATTGGCGGCCACATCGTCGGACATACAGCGACCTTCCGGATTTATCTGAGGAAGAGCAAAGGAGGAAAACGGATCGCAAGACTGGTCGACTCGCCCAATCTGCCAGAAGGCGAGGCGGTCTTCCTCGTTGACGCAAGCGGGGTGTCCGACTGAGGAAGGTCTAAATAGCGTTTCTGCCGTACTGCGATTCCTCATGCAGGTGCAGCACATAGTGGATCCGATGTACGACACCAACATATTCCTAGTCATATCCGAAACGCCGATTCTTGTCGATACTGGTTCAGGACTCTCCCCTAAAGCCTGTATCAGCTCGATATCTAGATTTGCGACCCTGACAGAGATCGACCGAATCATCCTGACCCACAGGCACATAGATCACGTTGGAGGGGCAAAGGTGATATCCGAGGCCTGCAACGCGACGCTCTATGCATCCAAAGGAGAGGCGCCTTCTCTCCTCGCAGGGGACCAAGTGACCACTGCTGCGTCCATGTTCGGGAAGAGGCTGGAGAAGCTGGATGTGAGGGCTCTGGACTACGATGAGACGATCGACCTAGGGTCGGGCCGGCTCAAGGTCATTCACACTCCAGGTCACACAGAAGGAAGCATTTGTCTCTATGAGGAAAGCACGAAGTCGCTCTTCAGCGGTGATACCGTATTTGCACATGGGGGCGTTGGCAGATGGGACTTCCCAACTGGCGATCTCAATGAGCTCGTGGGATCCGTCGAAAAGCTCTCGGAAATGCCAGTCGAGAACCTCTATCCCGGACACGGTCCAGTGGTTAATGGCAATGCCAATCTTCATATCCAGGCTAGTTACAGGAGTCTCAGGGTATACAAGTTCGTTTGAGGGAATCTCATGAAGTTGCTAAGGTGCAGGAAGCCCGAAGGTACGTTGCTGGACGAGGACTTCGAACTAGTCCGGCTTGCTTTGGAAGAGGGTAAACTCGTTGTCTTCCCGACCGAAACCCTCTATGGTTTGGGCGGGGATCCCGAGAATCATGCGGCTGTCGAGAGAATCTACCGCCTGAAGGAAAGGCCCAGAGACGATCCTCTCCCGATAGCTGTGAGCTCATGGGAAGAGGTGAAGAGTGTAGCATCCGTCAGCAAGATCGCAAGAGCGCTCTTTGACGAGTTCCTTCCAGGTCCACTCACTCTTGTCCTGAGGAAGAGGAACCCCTCCTCGTTCGGCTGGATCTCAAGCGGGGAGACGATTGGCATTCGGGTTCCATCTCAACCGCTTGCCGTGGAGCTCGCCGAGGAATTCGGCCCTATCACAGCCACAAGCGCGAATCTCCATGGCGGAGAGAACCCTACCTCAGTGGAAGGGGCCATGGATCAACTGGGAAGCAGGATCGACTACTACATAGACTGCGGAAAGACGGCACTCGGCGTTCCGTCAACAGTCGTCGATCTCTCTCGGAATAAGATAAGAGTTTTAAGAGAAGGTGCGATTCAGAGGGAGAGGATAGAATCCTATGGATGATGATGTTCTGGAGGCCTATCGCGCCGCCGGAAAAATCGCGAGGGAGGCGAGAATCTATGGCGCAAGCCTCGTGAAGGAAGGCTCGACATTCCTTGAGGTTGCCGAGAGGACGGAAGAGCTCATCAAGAAGAGAGGGGGTCAACCAGCCTTTCCCGTCAACATAGCCGTCGACGATGTCGCAGCTCATTACACACCTCATCACAACGATAAGGAGGTCTTTGTCAGAGGGAGCCTCGTCAAGGTGGACGTGGGCGTTCAAGTGGATGGGTACATCGGCGACACAGCGGTCACCGTGGAGGTTGGAACAAGGAACTGGACAGATCTGATCAAGGCCTCGGAACATGCACTGCAAACAGCAATTGAGCTCATCAAGCCAGACGTTCAGATGAGGATGATTGGGGGAGCGGTGGAGAGGGCCATCGATTCCATTGGATACAAGGCGGTTTCGAACCTCACAGGGCACAGTATGGAGAGGTTCTCCCTTCATGCTGGGAAGAGCGTGCCTAACGTCCTAGACAGCAACACTGCGACGATTAGGGAGGGGGACGTTCTTGCGATTGAACCCTTCGCCACTAACGGAGCTGGGAAGGTCACAGGAAAGAAGGGGGGCAACATCTACAGGCTCCTTAGGGTGAGGGCAATGAAGAACAAATCGCTTTCGAACCTTCTCCAATCCATCAAGGAGAGTTTCTCCACTCTTCCCTTTGCCGAACGTTGGTGCCTGACCTTCGATGCGAGAGCATCCTACAGAATAAACAAGCTCGTGAGACTCGGGGCGTTGTATTCCTATCCCTTGCTCAGGGATGGTGCCGGGGGCATGGTGTCTCAAGCTGAGCACACCGTCATTGTCACAGAGTCTGGGTGTGAGGTGATAACGTAGTCCAAAAAGCTTATAACCCCTCAATTGTGTTATAGCTATCGGCAGGGAACAAGCAGTGAGTGAAATAAAAAGGTTGGTTCTCGACGTTCTGAAACCTCACAGCCCCTCTATTGTGGAGCTTTCTAGGAGGCTCGGGAAGCTCGTTGGAGTTCTTGGAGTGAATTGCTCGGTCAACGAGGTTGACAAGGACACCGAAAGCATCAAGATAACGATAGAAGGCCACTCCATAAACTTCGACAAGGTCACCGAGACGATAGAAGCCATGGGAGCCGTCATACACTCTGTGGATAGCGTCTCAGCGGGCAAGAAGATAGTGGAAGAGGTTGAAACGCCTCAGGACCGCTGATCCTTCAGTCGAGAAGCAATCTGCGCGATGATGTCGGATTTCGAGGTCGTCTTGGCCACAACGACGTAGCCATCACCTTTCCAGGCCTCGGAAGGATGGCTCTTCTCTGGCTCTATTTCGACATAGAATCCCAACTCTTTTGCCGCCTGGGCTATCATTTCAGCCGTCGGTTCCCGAACCGCCAGCTTCTTCGAAACCCTTCTCCCCTCCTTCCTGGACTTACCTCTGTCGAAGTAGCACGGCCAAAGGACAACGATATCCTTCCTTCTTGGCATCGCTGCATGTACACAGTACAGACAAAAAAGCTTTCCCTATTCCACAAGCACGGCGTTGACGACTCCATCCTGTCCTGGGCGGGAAGTCACACTAGCGGTTCCCAGCTCCGTCTCTATGGTCGCGCCCTTCGTGATTATGTTCCTCTGAACGAAGTGAGGATTGGCGGGATTGCCCTTGACGGTGAGAATCCTCGATCTCCTTGTGACATTCTTCTTCGGATCCAGGACATTCGCCCATTCGACCCTCAACAGCCTGACCTTCTGACCATGGCCCCTGGTCTTGTACAACTTGACTCTCTGCTCCCCGGTAAATGCGTATTGCTGCTCTCTTCCTATCTCGAATTTCCTCTTCTTTCTGGCGGGACGCAGTCTGCCGCCTGAGGGCTTTCTCCTGGATTTCCCTTGCCAAAGAGCCATGTCATCGCTGGGAAGCGTACCATTGACGGCACCATATAAAAACGTTGCGAAGCCTAGTGGCACGGCCAGGACACCTTAAGCAATTACTCTCTCAACAGGACCGCACGGGTTTCTGTGTCGATGATCGCGTATCTCCCGAACATGGCGGCACCTGGGTTTATGAAGAGGGTTCCCTGGTTCTCAGTCCCAGGGCTCTCGTGTATGTGACCGAATATCGAGATGATGGGTGAGTAGTCATCCACGATTCGCTTGATGGCTGTGCTTCCAACAGAATCACCTCGGGCCGTGACGTCAAGGTGGCCTCTCGGAGCATCATGCGTAACAAGAATGGCCTCCCGCCGCATCAAGCGCATTAGTGTGTCGTGAATCTCGTCCTCAGAGAGTTCAAACAGCGTGTTGAACGGAGTTGGACTCGATGCACCCAGTCCCACGAGGGTGTGGTTTTCGATTGTCTCCTTCCTGGCATGAAGCGAGATGCCCAAATCCTCCAAAACCTCGACTGTTTCCGGTGGGTCGGTGTTACCTGGGACCGCCAAGACCTCGCCAGGAATATCGTTGAAGAAAGACTTCGCCCAGGACAGAGGACCAAAGTGCGTGACATCCCCGCATATGAGGGTTAGGTCCGGTATCTGAGAGATAACTGCTCGGCGTATTGCCCTTGCCCCGAGATTCGAGGAATGAAAGTCAGTCGCTGCCAAGATCCTCATCTCTCCACCCCGCTCAGCCTATGCCAAAGCCGAGGTCACCGTAGAATGCAATGTAGGAAATCACGAACCCGAGTATGGCCCCGGCATTCAAGAGCGGAAGCCCAGCCTGCGGGTTTCCTTTCATGACAAACCTCATGAGTATTGAGAATCCAAGAATCGTCCCAATCATCGTAAAAACGGATACCAGGATGCTAGCGGGAAGACCCAAGAAGTACTCGTGAGGCAACCAGCGAAATGCGGAGACGACTAGAGCTCCCGGTATTATCACATCACCTAGTCCCATGAACATCGCCTCCCGCTTCTTCTTAATCTGGTGCTTCAGCCCCGTCTCTTTCTTGTAGGAATAGGACCTCGTCTTCGGTATGACAAGTAGGATGGGCAGATGATGCTCCGTGACAGCATCGGCCAGGGTGACCATGTGCTTTGTCTTGTAGACGGATATCGCGTCATATATTGCAAGGGCAACGAGGAGGATAATCGCTGGCAGTATTGCGAAGGATATTCCGATTATCGCAGTCACTCCAGCCGCGACTGTTATTCCCACTCCGTCCACCACATACCACTCTGGGTATCTGAAGGTGATTAATGTGAGAGCGAGAGCGAGGCCCACGGAGACAGTCATTGACGCCAGCTCAGCCACTGCCGGTTCCACCACGCCGAGGAGGAGGTAGAACAGAGGAACGGATAGAACGAATATCATTGTGAAGAAAATCGCCACCAGTATGAGAAACTGAAGGAACCTCTTCCTTCCCATCTTCACGGCCAAGAGTATGAGAGCCGAGAACGCCAGTATCAGAATCACGTATATAATCGGATTCATCGGGTCCTCTGGGTCTGGAAACGCCTGATACCCACTTGCGGCGAAGGGAAGAGCCAGGAATACCGCCAGCGATTGGGTAATTACCACTAGGCAACCCATCACAACGACAGCAGGAACCTCAGTCTTCATCTCATTCCCTTGCAAGGGTGGCGAAGGCGATATTCCCTGTGATCTTGTTAATCCTAACCTTCACGATGGAACCCTTCGCCGTGCCGGGCACGTATATGACGTATTTGTCCTTCTTCGCGATTCCATCTCCTTTCTTGCCTATGTCCTGAATCATCACTTCGTAGACCTTGCCTTCCACAAGGGGGGGCTCCTCCTCCTTTGGGAGGACTCTACCGAATTTGACTGGTCTGTGAGCACCACAAGCATCGCACTCCAGGAGGGTAACTCTCCCCTCCTTGACGAGCCTAGTGTCGGGTCTCCTGCACTCCGAGCAGAGGACGAAGGTTTCGATAAATCCCTTCAGGCGATTCTCAATCTGACTGGCGGGGACTCTCCCCTTGAAGACGACTCTCTTGCCATCTATCGTTCCCGCCGTTCCGAGCTCTCTCAGCAGATATACAAGAATCTGGGAGGGCTCTCGATTTATGGCGCTGGCTATTTCCTCTAAATTCCTAAAAACAGTGGTCTTACCTTCTAGAAAAACATCGACCTCAGGTACTTTGAACCTCTCTCGCGTGATTATCCTCTCAGGCAGATTATCTCTTGCCCTCCTCAGTAGCGTGTCATAGTCCAGCTCTGCCATTCACCGAGAGAAGAGTAGAGCCATCTAAAATACTTTGCCATCTAGTCGCGCTATCCCTTCTTGCGTTCCAATGCCGCCTTCACGAGACCACAGTGTAGAGGAGATGGCCTGAGCGGTCTTGACTTGAACTCAGGATGGAATTGTGAGGCGATGAAGTAGGGATGATCTGCGAACTCCGCAATCTCCATCCTTCTTTCGTCCTTGGATCTTCCCGTATATTCAAGTCCCTCCCTCTCTATCTTCGGTATGAAGTCTGGGTTAATCTCGTATCGATGTCTGTGTCTTTCCTCAATCTTCCTGGCACCGTACAGCTTTTCGGCTCTTGAGCAATCCTTTATCATCACTTCGTGGGCCCCGAGCCTCATGGTCGCACCCTTTTCCGTGACGTCCTTCTGCTCTGGAAGGAGGTCAACGACAGGGTACGGGGTGTCATGATTGAACTCGGAGCTGTTTGCCCCATCTAGTCCGACAACGTGTCGGGAGAACTCAACCGTTGCCAGCTGAAAACCAAGACACACACCCAAGAATGGGATTCCATGCTCCCTCGCGAATTTGATTGCACCTATCTTCCCCTCAATTCCCCTATCGCCAAAACCTCCTGGGACCAGTACGCCGTCTGCCTTGTTGAGAACGTCCAATGAGCCACGTTCGAGATCCTCACTCTCCACCCACAGAACTTTGACCTTTGTTTTGGCCTTGGCACCAGCATGACTCAGAGCCTCAACGTGGCTGATGTACGAATCCATCAGGTGAGTGTACTTCCCTACGAGGGCGACGGTCACGGTGTTCTCGGGGTTCAGGAGCCTCTCAAGGTAATCTTTCCACTCGGCAAGATCCCCCTTGGTTCTGTCGAATCTGAATCTGTTCAGCACAAAGTCCGTGAGCCCTTGGTCCTCGAGGAGCAGGGGAACCTCGTAGATTGATCCGACATCGTGGGCGCTTATTACCGCATCGCTTGGCACATCGCAGAAAAGAGATATCTTGTTCTTTATCCCCCGTTCAAGAGGCTTCTCGGATCTGGCGACAATGAAATCGGGTTTGATTCCAATCGCTCTCAATTCTCGGACGGAGTGTTGTGTCGGCTTGGTCTTCTGTTCCTTGACAGCTCCCAACATCGGAACGAGGGTTGTGTGAATGAAGATGACGTTCTCCCTTCCAACATCTCTCGAAAGCTGTCTTGCAGCCTCAAGGAAGGGCATCGATTCTATATCACCCACCGTACCACCAAGCTCGACGAGCGTCACATCGACGTCGCTAATCTCTCCAACCCGTACGATTTCCTGCTTGATCTCATCGGTGATGTGGGGGATTATTTGAACGGTGTTCCCGAGATAGTCCCCTCTCCTCTCCTTCTCTATGACCGTCCTGTAGACCTTCCCCGTCGTGATGTTGTGGTTCGTGGTGAGACTCACATCGATGAACCTCTCATAATTTCCGAAGTCCATGTCCACTTCGCTTCCATCATCGAGTACGAAAACCTCGCCGTGCTGGAACGGGTTCATGGTGCCCGCATCGCAGTTTAGGTAGGGATCAATCTTGATTGCGGTTACGCGAAGTCCTCGGGCCTTGAGGAGCATCCCTAACGAGGAAGTCGTTATGCCCTTGCCGAGGCCGGACAAAACACCGCCCGTGACTATCACATATTTCATGATTTCACGGGAGTAGGACATGGTTTGGCTGCGATTTAAGCTTTCTCTCTCGGGGCGGACGAGAACCGAGGCCCTACTCGTTCAGGAAGAGACAAGCACGGGTGCTCAAGACCAGCCTCACAAGAGGCCAACCCCGGGAAGCAACCGCAGACTCGATTCCATGACCAGTAGCGAAAAGGAATAATAAGTGAAACAAGATGGACCAGATGGAGGCATCACATGGCTTCGAATCGAAGAAAGAACCTTATGGAATTGGCTGAGAGAATCCTTGAGGATATGGAAGATCATCAACTGTTTGGATTCATCCTTTCACACGTGGGCAAGAAGGCGGTTCCTGAAATCGTGAGGATCTGGGGAGAAGCCGAGACTCCTGAGACTGCTGTGAAACCAAAAGAAGATCTCATAGAGCTAGTCAAGAGAGATTGACTCCAACCTTTTCGCGATGTAGCGGAGCACATCAGAGAGATTCCTGCTGTTGTCGAACCGTGTTAGAACCTCATCCACACGCTCGTCCTCCGTACTCAGCTCTTCAGCGAACGTTGTGAGGCTCGGCATGCAGCGCGTTATGTTGTCGACAATCGTTACGTCGGCTGTCCGCGATGTTCGGGAGAGTGGATTGAGGTCCATCGTCAATATTGTTTTGCCCATCTTCTTCAATGCCAGCGCCCTATCCCCGTCCTCCAATGGCACGAGAACAACATCCGCAGAATAGATGCCTGCTTTCGTGCAAAGTCCCCTGGGATGCTCGAGTCCTTCAATCGTCGCGTCTGGATGGAGTCCGAGAACCTCCTTGCCCCCCACCTCCTCCAGTTTACCCACGATTTTCTGGACACGCTCTTCTGTTCTGTGGAATATGTTTGCCTCGACCTTGGCGTGAACGATTTTGGCGAGATCCACCACATCGTGTGGCACCAATGCGGTAACATTGCCGTTCACGGAGATGACAGGGTGCTTTGCCCTGAGGAGATGGGCCGCCGCAGCATATCCCGCCTTGACCGCTGCCTCGATACTCCTCTCCCCTATGAGGTAGTCGAAGGCCTCTCCCCTCCCGTGGGCAATGAGACCCTCTCGTACGACAAGGCCTTCGCGAACGCCCTCAACCAGCTTTTCTCTTGTGATCAAGGATTCGTATCGCGGATGGCTTTCTGGTATCTTCATTTCAGCATCTCCTCTATCCTATCAACGATTTTACGGCACCCTTGAGATAGGGGCTCACAAGCGGGAATGCCGAAGCGGGACTCATAGTGATCGACTCTGTTCTCCAGTTCCGCATCGCTCATCTCCTCTCTGTTCAGTGCCAGAGCTATGACCTTGGACTTCGAGAATACCTCCAAGAGCTCAATCTCCTCCTCTACATTGGGCATCGAAAGGTGAAGCTCATCCTGGTGGTAGTTCCTGAACTTCCTGCCGGGCGCACACTGCAGGACGATGCCGCTCGGACTGCTTGCCGTTATGATTGCTCGTGTACCGCAGACATAGGCGGGATGGGATATGCTTCCCTGTCCCTCGACAAGTATGACCTCTGGCTCTTCCTTCTCATAGGCAAGACCGATCTGGTGTTCCAACTCACCCACCATGAAGTCCCCGCCAATCGCATCGAGAGGGAGGCCGTACTCTGCGCCTTGAAGGAGGCCAGTCTGACCCGTCACGACGAACACGGACCTCGTCCCATTCTGCTCTAGAGCCTCGTTGAGTATCCAACCCGTCGTCCTCTTCCCTATGGATCCGTCCATTCCGAGGATTGGGATTCTCAGTGCCTCCATGTCCTTGGCGATGTTCCTGAAATGGTGAAGCTCCCTGAACGGAGGCTGCTTTCTGATGTCCCTGATCTCCGCCGATGTGTTTCTTGCGATTCCCAGGAACTCAGGATCCAGTGCGAGTTCCTCATGAAGACCGGAAATCACATTAATTCCATTCATCAACGCCTCTCCCACAATGGCCCTGAACTCGATTGGGAGGAACCCACCGATCGTCGCGACACCTATTATCAGCCAATCTGGCTTCTTCCCTGCCTCCAGAGCTTCCTCTAATGACGAGTAGATGCCAATGCCCTTCGGCTGTCCGTCCAGAACGATGCCAGCATCCTCTCCGGCATGGCTGCTGTCTATGACCCCTATTATCTTGAATCTCTTCGAAAACCTGACAAGGCCGTTTGCCGTCTTACCCACGCTTGTGCCAAATCCCTTCTCACAGAGCACAATTGCCGATTCCATTCCCACCATCGCTTGTTGGCTCAATAATCAGAGCGATAGATATTTAAGAAGCTATTTATAAGTCCATCGCGATTGAAGCCAAGAAAGGGGGAGATTCGACAGCATGTCTGCTAGTCGTAGGTCGAAAGTCGAGAGTAATCGCTCCGTTTCACTGGGGAACGAACTCCTCTCAGAGGGCCAATTCGGAAAGGCAATGAAGGAGTTCAACAAGGCCTTGAAGGCAAACCCAGAGAACGCCATTGCATGGAACAACAGGGGCATAATCCTCTGGAAAGCAGGGAAGCATATCGAATCCATCAAGTGTTTCAACAAGGCAATAAGGATTCATCCCAACTACTCGGATGCTTGGATGAACAAAGGTCTCGCGCTCTCCAAGATAGCCAAGCACCAGAGAGCGATGAAGTGCTATGACCGGGCCATCGAGATCGATCCGGACAACGAGGTGGCGTGGAACAACAAGGGAAACATGCTGTCCAGAAGAGGGAAGTACTACGAGGCCTTGGAGTGCTTCGACAGGGCCCTGGACATAGACAGTGATTACGTGGCGGCTTGGAACAACAGAGGCGCAACTCTTCTCAGAGTTGGCAAGTACCACGAGGCCTTGAGGTGCTTCAACAGGGTTCTGAGAAGGCGACCGGGTTTTGCCGAAGTTTGGCTTCAGAAGGGCAGGGCGCTGATGCAGCTTGGCCGTCCGAGGCATGCGGTGGTATGCTTCGAGAAGGCACTGTACTACCGGGAGACGTATCCTGCGGCTGAGAAGGCGCTAAAGGAGGCAATAGACGCAAAGGAGGCAATCGAATAGTCGAGATGGAGATGGATAGGTGCTCCCTGTGCGGGGGAATCATTCGTCCTTATCTCAGATGCTCTCGGTGCGGATTCACAGTCAGAAAGGATCCGAAGGAACTCGTTGGGCGGTCCGAGAAATGCGAGCGATGCAACAGACTGGCCGGAATACAGTTTACATGCTCCTCTTGCGGGTCAACGTTCGGATACGACAAGGTCGTCAAGGAGGCGATTCAGACCTGTCCTCTGTGTGGCTCTCAGGTCGAGAAGGACGCCCGCCAGTGCTCCTCTTGCGGGGCAGTCATAATCGCGGAGGAGGAGAAGCCCAAGGAGATAATAATCGAAAAGGCGAGAAAGAAGCGAAAGGTTCTTGGCAGGGTGTATGACGAGGACATTCAGGAGCTCAGGAAAGGCCTGAAGATCGATGAGGACACAGCTGAACTTCTCGCTGGGAACGGATACAATTCCATTTGGAAACTCAAGCGGGTGACCATATCTGAACTGGTGAAGACAGGGCTTAGCAGGGCCGATGCGAGGAAGATCAAGGCAGCAGCAAAGAAGGCTCCGACAAAGCTGGCGGAAGTCAAGAAGCGGATGGCGGAGATCGTTGATCAGGAGTTCGAGTGCCCCGTGTGCTCTATGGTGGTCAGCGGTTTCGATGATTTCTGCTATAGCTGTGGGACGCTCTTCATCACAGAGGTTGATGAGAGGGTCGTTCCATACGATATCAGCAAGATGAGAGAGGGCATCTCCACACTCGCTTTTTTCGATGACAAACTCCTCGAATATCCAGAAGATCCAATGCTCTGGTTCTCCAGGGGAGTGCTTCTCAGGTCCATGAGGAAGTATGAGAAGGCCCTCGATTCCATTGACAGAGCTCTGGAACTCAACCCATTCCTGAAGAATGCCTGGATTCTCAAAGCTGATATTCTTACGAAGATGAGGAGATTCGACGAGGCCGCGTTCTGCTACAAGAAAGGAGTGGAGGAAGAGGTCGGGGTGACGGATGAGGAACTCCGGGAAAGAAGGGACGAACTGAGGAGGTTCCTCAGCAGACTGAGCGAGGAGAGGTGCTCCAATTGCGGAGCTACCGTCTTTGTTGGGACAGAGATATGTCCTCTGTGTGGCGAGTCTCTCGTTGAGATCGAGAAGCCAGAGATACCAGAAGAGGAAGAGGAGGAAGTGGCAAGATTCGTCCCCCTCGAGTACAGGAAGGAATTCCCCAAACTGAAGCCTCTTGGACTGATCAATGGCAGAGGCCTTGTGAACGGAAGGGGGAAAGTTAACGGACTCATCAACGGAAACGGATTGATAAACGGAAGTGGCCTCACGAATCTGAGGATTCTGAAACCTAGGCCACTCATTTCCAGGCTCTCTGTTATCGGTGTTGCAGCTTTGATTCTGATTTCCGTCCTCTTGATGATGTATCCTGGCGAAGAGGTGCAGGCCGGAATCGCGATTGACGGAAGCTTCAACGATTGGTCCGGTGTGCAATCGATATATGACCCTTTTCAGATTGTGGGCAACCCAAACATCAACATGAGCCGGTACGCCGCCGATATCCAGAATGGCGCTCTCTCATACTACATTGAGGTTGAGGGTCTGCCCTTTCGTGCTCCCTCTGCCTCAGACTCATTCTTCCTGTTGATTGACAGCGACGTCAACCCACAAACGGGGTATGCCCTCCCAGAGATTGGAGCTGACTACATGGTGGAACTCTCCGGTCTGAACGGTACAATTACGAGGCACAGGGTTCTCCGATTCAACGTGTCCCGAGAGAACGATGACTGGGCAGGATGGGGTGTTGCAGGAGGCGCGAGCGCCGCTTTCCGTGATGACCAGATAGAAGTCCAGTTCAGCACCGCCTTGATAGACGACCTGTCTGAGAACTTCCGCACCGTCATATATGCAGATGACAACCTCGGAAACGTCACGCATACGTCCATTCCATTCGGGGTTGACCTCAACCCCTCCGTTGTTGTCGTTCAGAAGGGGACTTCTGATAGGGTCATCCCAATCGGTCTGCAGACTCCCATTATGAGCATAGACATAATGGCAATCCAGGACACGCACGTGGCATCGATATCCATCTCGGACTCGTTCTCCAACGCGTACGACTATCCCACGCCTGTCACACACCTCCGCCCAGGAGAACGAACGTCTGTGAACATACTCTTGGATACGACAAACCTTCTGTCTCACGTAGGTGAGCTCGTTCGGTTCTCGGTCTCTGGTGTTGGGGACAACCGAGGAAATGCAGTAGGATTTGAGCTTCGAGGCCAGATGACCACATCCTATGTCGGCTCTGCGCCCGGAAGGGAAATCATAGATGGATGGTTCGGAGGCTGGAAGAACAGGAGCCTGAGAACGGACATCGACGTGACCCCGCCAAGAAACAGGAATGCGGACATCCGTGAGCACTTCGCATATCACGATGTCGACCAGAACTTCGCATACTTCTACTTCAGTGTTGACGGTGAGGTCCTTGCAGGGTTCCCAACTCCGCGCATAGTTGAAAAGCCGGCTCAGCCAGGACAGTTTGTCCCAGGGCCGCCAGGTATCGCCCCGCCGAGAAAGGGCGAGGATGTGGCCAGGATATATGTGGACTCCAACTCGTCGACTCCGTCCACCTGTCTTATCCACGATATATTTGCGGACGCGCTAGTCGAAATCCGCGGGAAGTATGGACAGATCAAGAGTCACAGGCTCTACTTGTGTCAGGGGGGAGTCTGGACGCCTATTGACAATCCGCTCTCCGACTCGGCGAACGACAAGACACAAATGGAAATCTCCATGAGTCTCGTCTATACGCCAGACGTGAGCAACACGAAGATTGTGCTTACCATGACCGATTGGTACCAATCCGAGGACAACGCCACATTGGAAACTTCATGGGGAACGAGGAGCCGGACCAGGGCGATCTACACTGTCGAAAGCACCACGAATTCATTCACAACCACGGCATATTCGAATCAGAGAAAGCTGTTCCACGACGGAACGAATTTCTGGGCATTCTACTACAACGGAACCGCGGGGAATACTCGCTATGAATACAGTGAGGATGGGGAAAACTGGGGCACCTCAGGTCTTGATGCATTCAGCACTCAAGATGTGGTTCTGTCCTCTGTCTGGTATGACTACTCGAATCAGAAGGTCTATATCGTAGGAGATACTGCAGCAACCGATTCCTCGGTGATAGTTAGAAATGGGACCGTATCACCAAGTGGCCCGACCATCACATGGGAGTCTGAAGTGACTGTTGATATCTCCACACATAACCAGTCACTGAAGGTGGCATTCATATGCAAGGCAGCCGATGGAAGGGTTTGGATAGCTTCAAGCACGAATGAAACTGAGACTCTCCTCTCATATAATGTCGCGGCGCGCAGGTCCACAAATCCAGACGATTTCGGGAACTGGGACACGAAGGAAATTCTGCGGGATTCTGATGTTTCAGACAACTGGGTGTACCCGATAATTCTACCACTTTCGTCAGACTCTGCAAATCCAGACGTCTATGCTCTTTGGTACGCGGATGGATACATCGAGGGGAAAAGATGGAACAGTAGTTCCGGGAACTGGGAATCCCAAGAGGGCATCGCTACAAACCCTACGACAGGTGATGTGGATTACAAATCCCCTTCTGCGGTCGTGGACAGTGATGGTCGGGTCCATGTGATATATAGTGACTCAACTGGCTACATAATCTACCGATACAGGCAGACCGATGGTTTGTGGAACACGGGACAACCCGTTGAGAACTCGGAATCGGGCAACAAGTATCCAGTATTGACCTTGTTGGCTTCCTCGGATCCTGAGTACCTATACTCACTCTACATAAACGGTACCTATCAGATTCGCTGCAAGTACATGGGCGTTGGCGGATCAGATTGGACCACTGTAGATCTCACACCGAACACAGACATCAAAACAAATC
Source organism: Thermoplasmata archaeon (assembly GCA_046761045.1). GTDB lineage: Archaea > Thermoplasmatota > Thermoplasmata > RBG-16-68-12 > JAGMCJ01 > JAGMCJ01. The sequence goes on along the minus strand of JBHIFJ010000020.1, from coordinate 15,176 downwards.
TGACCTCCATATATTCTGTGACATCAGCAAGTCTAATCTCCTGGGAATGGCTCAGCATCACCGGGTCGAACTACGACGTCGACTTCGAGAGGATTCCTGAGTTCCAGGACATCCTCGCACCACTCACATTCGCTCTACTAATACCCATAGTTTTAAGGCGGAGAATGAAGTAGCGATTACACTGATGGAAGTGGGAATCGTCGGGAAGCCGAATGTTGGGAAGTCGACTTTCTTTTCCGCAGCCACTTTGGCGCCCGCTGAAATCGCGGATTATCCGTTCACGACGATAGAAGCCAACAGAGGAGTGACATACGTAAGAGCCAAATGTCCTCACGAGGAGTTGGGTGTCGAGTGCAACCCAAATAATGCTCCCTGTGAGAAGGGGACCCGGCTCGTCCCTGTAGAGATGCTCGACGTCGCGGGCCTTGTTCCAGATGCTCATAAGGGAAGAGGACTCGGGAACAAGTTCTTGGACGACCTTAGGCAGGCGAAGGCCCTTATTCATATCGTTGATGCCAGCGGGGGTACGGATCACGAAGGGAACATCGTGGAAGTTGGTAGCCACGACCCATTGTCAGACGTGCAGTTCCTTGATACCGAGATATCCCAGTGGATGAAGGGCATTCTTGAGAAGGGATGGAAGAAGGTTGTGAGGCAGATTCAACTGGACGGGTTGAAGGTGGAGAGGGCCATTCAGGAGAGGATGACCGGCCTTGGATTCACGGATTCGATGGTTCTGGAGGCTCTCAGGCGCACTGACATCGATGAGAAGCCAATGAACTGGTCGGAAGACGACATACTGAAGCTCGCAGACAATCTGAGGAAGGTCGGCAAGCCCATGATCATCGCCGCCAATAAGTGCGATGTGGCACCCGACGAGAACCTCAAGAGGCTGACCTCCCTTGAGGAGAAGATAGTGGTTCCGACATCGGCGGAATCGGAGCTTGCCCTTAGGCGTGCAGCGAAGTCCAACCTAATTTCCTACAGTGTGGGAGACGACCATTTCGAAGTCCTGGACGAAAGCAAGCTGAACGAAGAGCAGATGAAGGGACTGGAGTTCATGAGCAATGTCCTGAAGAGGTTCGGAAGCACGGGGATACAGAGGTGTGTGGAGAAGGCCGTCTTCAATCTTCTGGACATGATAGTTGTCTATCCCGTTGAGGATGAGAACAAGTGGACCGATAAGGATGGCAGGGTGCTTCCCGATGCCTACCTGTTGCCTAGGGGCAGCAATGCAAAGGATTTAGCCTATGAGGTGCATACGGAACTTGGAGACAACTTCATTCGTGCGATTGATGGCAGGACCAAGCGGGTGGTTGGTGCCGATCACGAACTGAAGGATGGAGACATCATAACAATAGTGGCAAGGGCATAAGATGGAAAGTTGGGACGTCAGATTGCTCACCGCCTCCTACAAAGAAGAAGCTGAGGGGGTCGTGGTCGAACTTTTCGGGAGGACTCGTGGTGGTAGGTCCATCTCCATAAGATACGAGGGCTTCTTTCCCTACTTCTACGTCGTTGAACCACCAGAGATCCTAGTCGATACATTCAAAGCTGATTCTGAGGTCAAAGAGATCAAGGACATTCAGCTTTGGACCGAAGGCAAGACGCGAGAATGCAAGAGGGTTTTCCTCCACCACCCGTGGAAGACGCCTGAGTACAGGACACGAGCCAAAAGGTACTGCGGGGTTCTGGCGGCAGACATACCATTCGCGCTGCGCTTCATCTACGACATGGACCTGGAATCATGTGTCAGGGTCGAAGGAGAGGAGATTGAGGGGCCTTATAGCACAGATCTGGTCGTCAGGGCACGGAAGTTCGGGCAAACTGAACCGTTCAATCCACAGCTTAGGATTCTGAGCTTCGATATCGAAAACAGCATCAAGGACGGGAGAATCTTCACGATATGCTGTGTCACGAGGGAGAACGGAGAGCTGGAGGAGAGATGCTTTGAGGGCTCGGAAAAGGAGATGATAGCAGGGTTCGTCGACTACGTGAGGGAGAAGGATCCAGACGTAATCACCGGATACAACATAGACGGGTACGACATCCCAATTCTTCACGGCAGGGCGGTGAAGAACGACATCCCAGAACTCCACCTCTCGAGAAACGATGTGCCCCTTCGTGAGCGTGGAGCGAGGCTCTGGAGGATTTATGGAAGGATTGTCGCAGATGCGTGGTGGAACGCGAAGATGGAACTCAGACCGAAGCAAGAGACGCTCGACCATGTCGCACGGCTCGTCCTTGGCGAGGGAAAGAAGGATGTAGACCCGAGCAAGATAGATGAGGAATGGGAGAAGGACAAAGAGAGAGTGATAAGGTACTGCAAGAAGGATGCAGAACTCGCACTCAGAGTCCTAGAGAGCATAGCAGTCATCGAGAAGTCCATGGACCTGGCAGTCGTCTCCAAGCTTCCGGTTGATTATGTTCTGAACGGTAGGACATCTACACTGATAGATTCCATACTCATTAGGGCCGCGGACCGCGCGAAGGTCGGAGTTCCGATGACTCGCACGGGCGGGAGGCGGGAATCCATAGAAGGAGGCTACGTCCACACGATTCCGTCAGGGCTCTATCACTGGGTCTGCGTTCTCGACTTCAAGGCCATGTATCCGAACCTGATAATCGCGAACAACATCTGTTTCACAACACTCTCAGATGATGGAACGATCATCAGTCCAACTGGCACGAAGTTTCTTGATAGGAACCAGAAGGTGGGTCTTCTGCCAGAGATTCTTAGCGACCTAATGAAGGAAAGAGACGAGGCGAAGGCTCGAATGAAGGAAGCCGAGGGCGAGAGGAGGAACTACTACAACGGCGTGCAGAACGCGATAAAAATCCTGATGAATGCCTTCTACGGTGTCTTTGCATCGAGCTTCTACAGGTTCACCAATCCGAAGATTGGAGCGACTATAACGGCCATCGCAAGGGAGAACACGAAGAACGTCATTTCACAGCTGGAAAACGAGGGTGTGAGGGTCATATATGGAGATACGGACAGCGTATTCTTCCAGTCTCCCAAGGAGGGGTTAGACGAAGCCGTGAGAATCGGAAAGGAGATAGCAAGGAGGTTCTCCAAAGGCGGCGCGGTCCTTGAGTTCGAGAAGGTCATGGAACCCTTCTTCTCCCATGGAAGAAAGAAGAGGTATGTGGGCAAGGTTGTGTGGCCTGACGAAGACCTTCTCGTTCGAGGATACGAGTTGAGAAGGACCGATGCCTTTGACCTCCAGAGCGAGGGTCAGGCCATGCTGTTCGAGAGGATAATGGAGAACGACATAGAAGGTGCCATTCGAGTGGCCAGAGACCTCGTTTCCGATACGAGAGAGGGGAAGGTTGCCCCGGAGAAGCTCGTGATCTCCAGAAGCGTCAAGGATGAGAAGAGCTACGTCACTCCCGATGCGCTTCCCAATGTTCAGGCAGCACGGAAGCTGAAGGAGATGGGATATGAGGTCGTCCCCGGGATGAAGGTATCCTGGATTGTTACGGATGCGAAGAAGACCCCACAGCAAATCCTGCCATATGTCAGCGGCAGGGAGTTCGAGGGAACGCCAGACTGGAACTACTACGCCCGAAGGTTGGCTCACACACTGGCCTATGTCACCGAGGTCTTCGGATGGGACGAGAAGAGTCTCTTGGCGGGGAGTCAGCAGGTCACCCTCTTTCACGACGATTTTGACACCAAGAGGGGGGACGATGTAAGGATCAAGAGGACGGAGAAAACCCTCACTTTGGAAGACTTCATGTGAATGGCAAAGCCATTTATAGCGGATGAATGTTTTAGAGGTCCAAGTCGCGAGAGAACATCTCGCTGGAGATGTGCCACAAGGTGAATCCACAAACGCCCAGGAGGGCCGGGATGAACGAGGAAGCAGCAGAAGAACGCCAGGAAGAACCGGAAGAATCGCCTGAAACCCGGAATATGTATCAGTTTGTGAGGGATGCCTGGAAGAAGCCAGGCGAAGGATACCTCAGGGAGCTTCAATGGCGAAGGATGATTGAGTGGAGGAAAGGCCCGTCGTTCCAGAGGGTCGATCGGCCCACTAGGATCGACCGCGCCCGAGCGCTCGGATACAAGGCGAAGCAGGGTTTTGTTATCGTTAGGGCAAGAGTAAGGAGGGGGGGCCTACGAAAGCCGACCATCAAAGGCGGTCGAAGGGCCAAGAGGAAAGGGCTGAAGAAAATCACCATGGCAAAGAGCATTCAGAGGATTGCCGAAGAGAGGACGGCCAAGAGGCATCCGAACCTGGAGGTCCTCAACTCCTACTGGGTTGGTGAGGATGGCAAGCACAAGTACTATGAAGTCATACTCGTGGACCCGCACCACCCCGTGATAAAGAGCGATCCCAAGATATCATGGATCGGAAAGGGTCCTCATAAGAGTAGGGTCTATCGGGGACTCACTTCAGCGGGAAGAAAGGGTAGGGGGCTGAGGAAGAGAGGCAAGGGTGCAGAGAAGACTCGTCCCTCTAGGAGAGCCCACGATCGCAAGAGGAAATAGGCTGCCGCTCGATTCTCCTCAGAAGATCGTCCAGCTCGTTCCTGGCCAGTCCGATTGTCGGGTAGAAGACAGGGATTTTCTTGGCGGGCTCGTAGCGACTCCCTTCCCGCCAGGTTGTTACGAATCCCATGGCACCAGCTTCCTCGATGAGGGAATCCAACTCAGACTCGTCACTTATGCAATAGGTCCTCAAGTGCACATCCCAGCTTCTGAGCGGCTCAACTACATCACGTTTGTTGAAGTGGGCGATGTGAACCTTGCACCCTCTTTTCATCATCAGCCATGCGCCAGCAATGCATTCCTTGTCGGACACCACTGCTAGAACGGTACCCTGAGTCCCAAGTGGCATCCCCCCTGGTCCCGGGATTCTCCCGCCAAAGACATAGGCCTCTTTTCCCCTCACTTCTATGAAGATCTCGACATCTGGATTACCCAGATTCACGGTAAGACCTTCTACGCTGGATTGTATCTCACCCCCCACGAAGCTGGCGAGTTCAGGACTTGTGTACTTCTGGTTCCCTGACCTTCTTGCCCTTATCGCAAAACTCCTACCTGGCTTGAGTTCGGATCTGAATTGCTCGGTAGCGACCTTCGCTATGTCCTCCAAGCCCGAGGTAGTGGATTCCACGATGCTAAAAGAAGTGATGCCAAAGATCCTGCCAAGAATCTCCGAAGCCGCGGGTATCTCGTCGGTATCGAGGAATATTCTCCCATATTCTGACCTAATCATGCATTGGACGCTCCTATGGAGGAAGTAATCCTGCATGTTGGTGACTAGCCTTGCCTGAAACCTCTTCCTCACCCAACTGCTCTTCAAGGCTATCTCGCCGTATCTGATCAGGAACTTGGCCATCTCTCCTTCTCTATATCCCCCGACGGTAATATCCTTCTCGGTAGTTTAATAGGTGCCACACACATTCCCGCCCGATGGATACCGGGACTATAGTCCTTCTGATAATCATGGTCTTTGGTGTGGCATTCATCTATTCAAATCTCGGCCTGGGTGGTGGTCTTCTCTATGTTCCCATTCTCCTCTCCCTCACACCCTATCCTAAGGAGGTCGTTGTTCCCATCTCTCTCACATGCACCATTGCCACGTCTCTCTCTGCCACACTGAACCATCAGAGAAGGGGCCTCGTGGATTTCAACCTCGCCCTCACACTCCTCACTGGAGCCCTTGTTGGCGCGGTCCTAGGCGTTCTCTTCAATCTCAACGTGCCGAAGGAGATATTCTATGCTGTCTTCATCGCAGTCATCCTGCTCATGGTATCGAAGATGTTGAGGGACTGGATCCGGGAGGTCAGGGATGAGGATACTGATGACGACTCCAAGCTCACTGGAATGCGAAAGTTGGCCAGCTCGACGGGTACTCTTGCATCGGGATTCGCCTCGGGTAGCCTTGGGATTGGCGGAGGATTAGTCAATGTCCCCCTGATGGAATATGTCCTTGGGCGGGGGGCGAGAAGAGCAATCGGAACATCGAGCCTCATGATAGTCTTCACCGGAGCCTTTGGGTTTATGACCTATCTCCTCCTCGGGACCCCAGAGCCGATAGACTTCAACCTCATACTCACGCTGTGGCCCTTCGTTCTCGTGGGCGCTTTCGTGGGCTCAAGGTGGGGTCTCGAAAAGCTCAGGGGCAGGATTGTCGCCTTCATCTTCATCGCCGTCATATTCCTTGCTGCCACAAAGATGAGTGTCGATCTCTTCTTCCTACTAACCTGACCTTGAGGAGGCTGAAAGCTTTTGTAATGGAGGAGGTCTACTGTCTGCCAGGTGTGTTCCGATGGATGTTGTGGATACCATAACTACGAGGAGAGCACTGAGGGCTCTCAGTGACCGTCCGATAGCCAGAGAAGCAACTCGCTCGCTGGCAGAATCGGCACGTCTTGCACCTTCCTGCTTCAACAATCAACCTTGGCGCTTCATTTTCGTGCAGGGCGAGCCTTATGCGTCAGCTGTGAAGAATGCTCTGTCAAGCGGGAACAGATGGGCTACCAGGTCGCCGCTCATAATCGTTGTTGCCGCCAGACGCGATGATGACTGTAAGCTCTCCGACGGTCGAGACTACTTCCTTTTCGACTGTGGCCTTGCCGTCTGTCAACTGATACTGCGTGCAGTTGAATTGGGCCTCATCGCTCATCCAATCGCTGGTTACGAACCCGAGGCAGTGAAGAAGGCACTCAACGTCCCCGCTGACTATGTGGTCATAACCCTAGTCGTCTGCGCCTACCCAGGTGATGATGACAGCCTCCTATCAGAGAAGCAGAAGGAGATCGAGCCCAAAAGGCCAGAACGGGATCCTATCGAGGAGAACTTCTTCCAGGATTTCTGGGAAAGGCCCCTTGCGGGTCAGCGCTAGTCCAAGTCCGTCACTTCACCCGTCGTGAAGTACTTGAGATAGTTCAACCCTCTCTTGGCAGTCAGCGAATTCGGCTTGAGTTCGAGTGCTTTCTCCAGTACAGGCCTCGCTTCTTCGTATCTTTCAAGGCTCAAGAGAGCGGTTCCCTTCTTCGCCCATGCATCTGCATCCTCGGGGTCCAGCTCAATCACCTTTTCGAACGAAATGATTGCCTCATCGGCCTTGTCAAGGCTCGTGCATGCGATTGCCTGCCTGAACCAAGCTCCTTTGTCCACTGGTTTGGAATCAAGCGCCTTCTGAGCCTTCAGCAGCTCCGCTGAGGCCCTTTCGACTGCCTTGAGGCCCTTTTCTGCATCCGGTCCGGCCAGGGGATGATCTGGGGCGAGTTCCAAAGCCTTCTCGTAGAATTCAAGCGCCTTTTTGTTGTTGCCGTAGAACCTGTACACTCGTCCGAGGAATTCTAGGCCATTGGCCTCTATCCTCTTCATCCTATTCTCGTAGTCCTTTGCCTTTCTATCATCACCAACCGCGATGGCAAGGGCTGTCAATTTCCTGTAGACATCAGGGGAATCAAGGGGGCGCCAGAAGTACTCCTCAGCCTCGCTGACCTTGGCATCGATTATCCTTAGGATGTCTCGACTGGCTGTGATGTCTTGGACAACGGGTCTTCCGGAGGAGTCAGTGCCAAGACCGGTGGATTCTATCGCCGCTTCTATCACTTCTACGTTCCTACTCATGTTGAGCGTCACATCGAGTCTTTCCAGTTGTTCCATTGTATCGGTCTTACGTAAGTGGTCTTCTCGCACTAAAATGTTGCTGAGCCGAGAAATCTATGCAAAGACCTCCCTGGGTTTCGATGAAAAGGTCCACTCACTCTTTTTACCATAGAGATCCCGGAGAATTCCTGCGGCCACCTCCTGGTCTATCATCATCAGGAGCTTCGCAACGTGCTTGCACATGAGCTTCTTCGACATCCAAGCTATCCAGTCTCCGCAGTCGTGGGCGAAGACTCTCGATCCAAGGTCAACCTTGATCACGTATTCCTTCACCCTCGCAACGATGTATTCGTCTGTCACCTTCTCGATCTTGACCCTGTCGGTGGGGATGGATCTCGAACTCTGAATCCTCTTCTTCCCGATGAAATGTAGCAGGAGCTCGTCAAGAGAGAGAACATCCGGATCTGTATTGTCCGGGAAGACAATGTCGGGGACCCGCTCGGAACCTTTGGCAGCGCCCATAAACTCTTCGGGATTGATTCCAAATCCCTCAAGGGCCGAGCTGATTCTGCTATCGATGTAGACGCGCTCCTCCTTCGAGTATTTCCGGCGGCTTCTTTCCATGCTGAAGAACCGCCGTGCTAGCTTTGCTCTCCTTGGTGTATCGAGCGGATATTTCCAGTTCTCTGGGTCGCCGTACAGATTCGGATCCGCAGGGTAGCCTGGTGGAGGCTTCCTTGAGGCCCCTGGTCTTCGCTTCGGCCTCTCCCTTGTCATCGGAAATCAAACTAACCACAACTATAGAAAACTTCCCGAATCGGACTTGGATTCTGCGCAACCGAAATGGGATTTTGAGTCCGCCGAGTGCGTTTTTGAGTGTGGGAATGAGCCTGACGAAATCATACAAGTTGGAGGCACCCGAAGAACCGTCAAACCGAGACTCAGTATCAATGGCCCTTTCTTTTGACCTCCCTCCTCGCTGGGACTGATACTCTCCTGAAACAGTGAGGCCCTGGATTGCACTCTTGGAGCTGGGCAGTATGAGAAGGAAGGGCCTCCATCAGAGAACAGGGATTTGGAATCCATTTGACAGTGGCAAGAACTCCCAATTTAACACAAAGCTTATTCCGTGCGTCCATGATGCCGCAACATTCTGAGAAAGGAGACCGCGAGCCCAGATCTTGTCGGTCCTGGAATTGGAAGGTGACCACTTGGAAGGAATGCAGATGACCCCAGAGGAAATGGAGCAACGGAAGAATGCAATCCTGCAGATGTGCGTCTGTCCTGGTTGCCCGTCGTGGGTGGAGTGTGGAGAAAAGGGCGGATACTGCTTCCCAGCTATTGGGAGGAGCGGGTGCATAACGGATGAGAAGGGCTGTACCTGCCCCGGCTGTCCCGCCACTACCAAGATGGGACTCAAACACATCTACTTCTGCACAAAAGGATCAGAGATGGAGCAGTCGTCGGTATAGCACTCTCAGCGGCGGCTTGGACTTTTGTCGCTCTTCGCTCAGCTACATGGAGCGAGGTCTGGCCAGGCCGCAGGCCGAACCTCATGCAAATGCGGAGGCGAGGCTTAGGAATTAGAGTTGAAATCGCACAGGTATCTGGCAAACCTTCCTCACACGAAAATCTCTGCGAGTTCAGTCATCCATCTCTCTGACCTTCCGCAGCAGAGATGAGAAAATCTGAAATGTTTTCGGCATCTTTTCCAAAACATCATCGTCAATGATGGACCCATATTGCTGGCTATGGCTCCCATCCATCCCTTCATCAACGGGTTTCGACACAGACGGGTTCGCGGCCTCTCTTGACTGGCATCCCACTTCCTTTTGGTACATCAAAACGAGGCGTCTCGCGGTGCTTCTTGCGAGTCCTAGCGATGACCCTATCTCACCCCAGGAATGACCAAGAAACCGCATTTCTGTAGCTCGTCTAGCCAGATCTGGGTCCTTTCTGACCTCGAGGATAGAGGGCCTTCCCGGCCTTCTTCTCCTCTTGGGGGAGTTCTGAGCTTCGTTCCTCTCGGTCATCACATATCCTCACGAATCTGGCTCTTTCTTTTCGTCGCACTTCACATATGAGTTAGTCATTTCTGGCTTCCCATCCCATCTTCTTTCATCAGTGGATGATTCTCCCTGACGATTCTCCTGTCCTCCTCGAAGTTGCCTCTCTTGTAGTATTTCTCCTTCGTTTGGACAGTATGACCAGCAATCCGTGCTGTAGCATCTCTGTCGGCGCCCTCGATGTCCGTGTGCCGCTCTCCTGCCTCCCGGAGAGCCTTGCAGGTCACGAGTCGGATCTCTCTGCCCCTCTTGTTGAAACCAATGGTCTTCTGGATTCCAGCCGCTACTGCATGTTTGTCAACGATTCTCTCCGCTTGTCTAGTCGAGAGCCTCTTCTTTCGGCTGTTCGTAATGAGCGGACCTCTCTTCCTTCTCTGGAGATAGCGTATCATGAGGTCTCTGGTGTAGTCCCCAAAGAAGACCTGACGCTGCCTGTGGACAGTGTCGATGTGAATCCTCTTGCCATCCTCGACACGAAAGACAGCTCTTCCCTTGGGATGTCGAATGTGAATGGAACAATTGTCGAAGTCAATACCCTGGACATCGACCTTGAGCAGTTCACTCACGCGGGCCCAGGTCTCGTAGAGCAGTCTGATGACCAGCTCGTCTCTAGCTGCTTTCCAAATCCCGAACTGTGTCGACTCGGGCGATATTCTCCTCGGAGCTCTGCAGAGCTCGAAACACTCACTCACGGTCAGTCCTCTTGGTTCCAAGACTTCACTCACTCCATCACCTGTGACCACATCACCTTCAAACAGCCCCTGTATGAGGCATTCCAGGCTTCATTCTCCCCCTCTGAGACATTAATGGGGCTATGTGGACGAAGATATATAAGTCTCAACTTGCATTATGTTAGTAGTTGAAGGAGTGAGATAGTTGGCCAAGAAGGTTGGATTTGAAGAGTTTATGAGGGGCTCGGCCACGCGAGCTATACTGGCTGCGTATGTTGGGAAGAAGACCATTCTCTTGAGATGGAAAGAGATCAAGGAATTCACCAAGGACGCATTTAACAACGAAACTACCCTTTGTCGCACACTGGACAGGTTGTGCGAGGAGAAGGTCCTGCTCAAGGTGGACAAGAACTGCATTCCCATAGAGAAGAAGGGCGAGAGGAAGGGGAAGGTCTTCTACCTTCTGCTCAAGAAGAATGAGAGAAGAGCCGTCTGGGCCTCAGATGCTCGTGCTTTCGACAATGCTCCAATCCACAAGATGGCCTTCAGACCACAAATGTCCGTGTACGGAATGGAGACGTCCGACTTCGAGGATGAAGGAGACGAAAGGGAGGAATTCGATAGGATTCTCGATGAGATGAACATACTCGTACTGAGGCTCATGGCCCTGAGGATGCAGGTCTTCCGACGGAGCCTCAAGAAGCATGTTGAGACCCTCACGAAGGACATTGATGACCCAATCGTCAGATGGATGACAAGATGCTACCTGTGGGGTGAGGGTTTTCTGCCGTTCATCTTCAGTTTCGACAGGGTCAGTGAGCCACTCATGAAATCCTCCTCGAGGTCATTCCTGGAAGGGCTCGAAAAGGAGACGTTGGACGACCGCAACCGCGAGAGGCTCGGTAGAAGCATGAAAGAAGCACATGACGTCCCATCCAAGTATGAGGGCAAGCTGCAGGAGATACGGAAGAGGATGAAACAGCATCTAGAAGGTGTCGTGGTTTGCGATCTCAATTTGGTTCATCCGTTCATAGGCATCCATCCTGGCAGAGTAGAGGAGGCTTTTGACGCCTTCGTCGAGTCCTCAGAGTCGATCCCACGGCCCTCTCCGGAGTTCACAGCTCTGAAGAGCTACATTCAGCCTTCGGACCCGTACGTCGGTGACAAGTCTACCCTATCGCTTGCCATCGATAGAGCTTTGGAGGAGGATTGGGCCGAATTCGTGAGGGAGTACTTCGAGAACCTGAGACAGAAGGAGCGCAGGTTATTTGAGGAGATGTCAAAGACTATACTCTCCGACATGCCAGCACCTCCAGACATCGAGGAATTGAAGTCCTATTGGGGCCTGTTTGCTGACTGATGCTACCCCTCCCTGTCACACGTGTGATATCACTGCATTGTCTCCCTTCTTGTAGCGGTATCACATACCGCAAGGAGACCTAGCTCTCTCCCCGTATCCTTGCATGAGGTCCCGTGCAACATTGACTAGTAGTGCAGTGTCATCGTATACGGTAGCGGCTACCTCGCTACTTGAGAACGTAAACGCCGTTCTCGATGCGGAGAAGTGAGGACTGGCCTCTCAAGAACATCATCGTTCTTCTGTTCACGGCGATCAGGACATGAATTCGACACGGAAACGCATGTGAGCTACGGCAGGTGGCAGAATGTCCACCGTCTTCTTGCTTCCCTCCAGGCTACTCTGACCCTCGGTATCTCGGGATGGACTGTTACTTGATGTCTACAGAACGTGTCCTGAAGACACGCGAACGGTGGGGGAACGGCACCGATTTGCCTTCGATTCTACCGGAGAATGCAGATCACCGCATCTCTGTTGCAGTGCCCAGATTGCCGTCCCAAACCTGGCTTTCTCCGCAAGTCGGAACAAGGTCTGACAGACCTTCCGGACGTTCGGTCACAGCATCGCGCCAGCTCATCGGAGCAGGCCGTATCTCGACGATAATCCTGGCTTTCAATGCCAGAAGCTGGCATCGGGATAGACGTCCTCTCGGGAGCGAATTATCTCAATCCCTTCCGGACTCCCTGATGCCCTCGACTTGACACCATTCCCTGATAGGTCTTCAAGATGGTTCGTGTGATTTCGTGCTGCCTCTTCTCTCTTGTCAGCTCCTTGAAGAAGCCCGTGGATTCTCCGAGAAGGCAGAAGATCTTCCTCTGAAAGGCTCTTGTGTTGGTATTGATGATTTCCCCTCTCGTCCGGGCATCGAAGGACTCGGCACAGGCGCCTATGACCTGTTGTGCATAGATCATAAGAGCGACTCTATCCTTCAGAGGGTAACTGGCCACGAGACAGAGGAAGCCTCTGGACGTGTCCACGGTTTCCGCATTCTCCTGAAGCCATTTCTTCTTGTCTTCGTATTCCCGAATGACAATCTCCGATTGCCTAACTACATCCCTGAGTGCACTATCGGCCTCCTTCACCTGTTCCTTCGTGGCATTGAGCTGGTCCACAGACCTCCTGACCTCCTCAGCTAGGCTCTCGAGAACGCCACGATTCCTGAGGATCTGGTCCTCTAAGGACCGGAGTTCATGGGCCATCTCCTTGAGACGCAGTTGGTGGTCAAACTCCTTGGATGACCTCATTCCCGAAAGGGCTTGGATATCTCTCCTGAGAGACTTCAGCTCCTCCTCTGCCGACCTGATGCCATCCTCAAGGTCGAGCTTCGTGTCAATTCGGTCCATGACCTGGTTCCAGGCTTCCTCCGATGGCTTTCCCGACCTCTCTTCCATGTCCAACTGCTTAAGAAGGAGCAAGGTCGCGTCTTCGAACATCCCACATTCTCCCATTTCTGAGACGGCGTTTAACAGCCACAAGAGCCAATTCGCTTCCATCCTGATTCTGCCGAGAGCCATGAGTATCTCAGGGAGAGACGCGGCCACGCTCTCGTCCAGACCCGACGAAAGGACTCCTTCCAGGATTCTCTTCACCTCGTGAACATCGTTGATGTCGATTCCGGATTCCTCTAGTTCATCGAGAAGGAGAAGAACCCAGACCACGATCGACGGACTCCTTCTCTTCTTTCTCATCTTCTCTAGGAAGTCCCTCACGGCCAGCAAATCCTGAGTCTCCATCTCGTTATCCTTCTTCACCTCGAACAGGTCGAGACCCTGCTCCACAATGTCATCCAGCTCCATGTCGAACCTCTCGACCAATCCCGCTGCCCGGAGTTTCGTTCTCTTGGATATGGTCAGTTTCGGCAGAGTCCACTGGTCCGCCCCGTCCTCCAACACCTGGTCTATGTGACGAGCGTGTTTGAACACAGTGGATTTGTGACGCTTCAGCCCAAAGCGTTCAAATGACTTCCGAGCGATGTCTTCATAGCTGTATCCATAGCGCCTCAATGTCTCCCAATAGCTTCTTTCCTCATCGGTAACGTTTCTCAATGCATCACCGTGAATTGAGAATACGAAGGAGGGATTTCGACTATAGCAAACTGATGCTTGTTGGTTGAATAGGACTCCAACCGGATGCTAATTGCAGGTCGTTCCCCTCAGCGAAAACACCTTGGGCGAATTCATGCTTTGGCTTTCGAGACAACCAACTTGCCTTCCACGATCTCGATGTTCACGACTTCCCTCGGTTCGAAGGGGAATGCCGAGTCCTTGTGTACATCAGCCGGAATGTAGATCATAATCCTTCCCTTGACTGGTTCATGAATCCTTCCTTTGCCCTTTAGCACCAGAGAATCACCCCTTTCAGAACCTTCGGAAAGTAGAAATGGGAAGTAGCTACATTAATGGAGATAGAAACGTGAAGTAGGTATCTGTGATAGATACGCAGGATACTTATAGACGCACCATGATTCCTTCCACTGGAAATCATGGATGTCTCGCTGGAATACCTGAGACCGTTCTATCCTTTGGGCGAAGAAGAGATAGGGGAATCCGCCTACGGACGGCCCTTCGTCTTCTCGAGCCCCGCTACGGATAACAGGGACTGGGAGTTTGAGATTGAGAGGCTACTGGAGGAGGTGAGAACTAGTCATGACATTCCCTTCGAGATCACTCTTGTCGGCAATCATCACGTGGCCTCGAAGTTCCCGGACATGGGAATTCAGGAGCACTACGAGGTCTTCAGGAGAGTCATGAGCTTCGCGAACGACCTTGTCGCAATCAAGAAGACGAGACTTCCCGAGGACCTCAGGAACACGAGCGGAGAGTTCTCCGTTGGGCACACCCTCCTCGTATTCGTCGATGGCAAGCTTGGGTGGTACGAGAGCCATTGGGAGGACTGGAAGAGAAAGTTAGTCCAGTTCCTGGAGTCACTGAGTGAGTTCGGTCGGGACTTCCTGAGGACCCTGATATCCACAGATCGAACTCATGGAGTCGGAATCCCAGAAGAGATGAAATCCACGATTATCTCAAGGGCGGACGCCCCAATTGAAGGAGAGCTGATCGTGAAGCTTCTGAGGTCTGGTCTACTCGGTGAAGGAGAGGTCCATCCTCAATTCCCAGTGGGCAGGAGATACCTCTTCAGGAATGGATACCACTTGAAGGTGGACAGACCAGCGCTCAAGAGAGTCGATCTCCTTTTCGAGAAGGAAGACATCGTGTGGATTATTGAGGCGAAGGAGTTCCTGAACTGGCAAGCTCTCGGACAGGCCCTGGGCTATGCAGTGCTCTACGAGGACGACTTCAATCCGAAGAAGGAGATAGGTCGGGGAATTGTGTCGCAGGTGACGGACTCCGCCGTGCAAAGATGCTGCGAGAGACTCCAGGTCAGACACTTCCCAGAGAGGGATTTGGGCTAGCGTTTGCTTGCTCTTGACTTGACGAGAAATGTCGTATTGCTCATTGTTGTACGACATCTTCGCTAAGCCGAGACTCACGCACTACCGACCCCTG
>JBHIFJ010000019.1:0-38652 GCA_046761045.1 Thermoplasmata archaeon | reverse complement strand
ACTGAGACGCCCTCGCAGAGAGTCCGATTGAAGTTCACGTCAATGTATTCTGGAGCAACAAACCTGCTGTGACCCGAGCGAGCGTATCCGTTACATGTGCTGTCCTTAAAGGCAATGTCCACGAGCCAGTCATCCACAATTGGGAAGGTCTCCAAAGTGAAACTGAACCTCAGCCTAAGAACGTTCCAGTCGCCCGGCAGTCCCTGCTCGCCTTGTTCTCCTTGTGGACCTTGTTCCCCTTGTATCCCCTGTTCTCCTTGCGGTCCCTGTGGCCCTGCTGGTCCAGGGGTCACCACTCCAATAGCCGCGATAATTAGCGCTGTGATTGCCAATATCACGGCCACAACAGAAGTCTTTCCATCCCTCATTTCTCGATTCCTCCTTCGTCTCCCTACGCTCTCTGGGATGTAACACACCGCTTCTCCTCGATAGGCGGTATGACTCAAAACATCTGAGAGAGTAGGGCGGTTGGCGACAACCCTCATGCGAGAGATTGTTTGGACCGTCCATACTCTTGTCTCTGCCGCTGAGGGTCATCGCCGCGGCAAAGATTGTATACAGGTAAATGAGCGTTTCGTTCTCTTTCAGTTGTGGCGCAGAATCGTTGGTTCAGATGACTTGAAAGAAGGCTTACCAACCTTCCATCTCTTTGAAATCTATACCCGCAATGTGGACAAGTCCGTCCCATCTCGCCGCCTGATCTTTCAGCACGAGGACTGTCGATTGTGTCCTGCGAAGCCTCTCCGCGTTGTTCACGGGCATCTTCTGAGTGAATGCGGGCAACATACCCTGTGATAGTAGCCGCTCATATTCATGCGCCTGAGTCCATTCTAGCGCTGAGTAGAACATGAGGTATTCCTTGTCGTTCATGCAATCCCATCCTGACAACAGTATTCCAGTGGAAAGATATAGAGCCTTCGCTTTTCCCCGACTTTCCGAACTTCAACGTCCGATAGAGGCCCCGAGATGTGCCCCTTGACGTGAGGACTAGCAAGAACCGCCCTCGATGTTCGGATTTTCCATATTCTGCGAATGTATCACCATCATTCCTACGGTCACGTGCAATGTTTTTATGCCTAGAAGGGATTCTCCTTCCAGCGGAGGGACAGAATGGATCAACAAGCAGCGGCGGGCGATGACCTCACCCAATTGATTGGGTGGGCCGGGAGTCGAGAATCCCTTCTGAGGAGACAGCGGGAGAGACTTCTCAAGTCAAGTGAAATCATCCTTATATGGGTCCTTTCCATGGCATCGGTGTTTGCAGGGTTCTTCCTTTCAGGAGAACTCTCCGAGGAATCTGTGGTGAGACTCATCCTCGCCTCGACCATCGCAGTGTTCTTGGTTGTGCTGTGGCACTCGATATATATGATATACGGACACCCTTACGCTTCCCTCGACGAACACATCGCCAATCGCTTGGCAGAACTCCAGGCGTCGGCAGTGACTGGGCAAGTGGATAGGAACGGTTTCTTGCAGGAGTATGCTATGATTGAAAACGACTACTCCAGTGCGTGGGTGGACTTGAAGAGCCGGCGCCTGATTGGAGGTAGAACGGGATTCATCCTCAGACCTCTGTTGAGTCGGGAAGAAGTGAGAGAGTATGTGCAAACCGGTGTAGAGAGGGGACCGATCCTAGTGCCGGATGAATCTGAGGGGGGAATCGGTCGGATACTTGTGGTTGCATGGGCTATCTTGGGAGTCATCTCGTTCGGAGTCCTGATATGGTTTCATGATGCTATACCCTCGTTCCAACTGGTGCTTGGTGTGGCCTGCATCCTATACATCTTGCCCTTTGGAGTCCATATGTTTCGCCTCATGCGGAGACGAGATTGAACCCCTCACGGATTGACAGATCTCAACGAAAACCTAGGGAGTTGCGTGTCGTATTCTCAGTTCTGATAACGACCTACGGGCCATAGTTCTCAAGTTGCTCGATTCTCTTCCTGAGCCTCCGCATTTCCTCCTGCATGCCCAGGAAGGTGCCCCTGTCGAAATCTCCTAGTTGCTCAATCTGCCTCGATGTATGCGCCGCAGACTGTCTAGCGGCCTCTGCAACCGTCACAACGGGCAAGACAGCCCGATTTGACTGTGCGAAGGGAACTCCGCAACTGCGGCAGAACATCGCCGTAGAGTCGTTCTGTGCCATGCATAGAGGGCAATCCTTGACTGCAAGGGCATTCTCCTCTTCAGGCGCTTCTTCCTCAATCCCGGCGTCTTGCAGGGCCTTCTCCATGACGTCGGACTCAGACAACTCCGCATAGTAAGAGGGCATGTTGCTCGTTCGTGTCCACCCGAAGAACTTCCTCAGTTGAGCCTCGTTCCAACCCCGCTTGGCGAGTTCGTAGGCTCTGGAATGCCGAAACAAGTGAGCATTAATATTTTTCTTCTTGAATTTTTTTGAAACGTTTGAATACTTGTAGAGCAGTTTCAACAGCGTAGTGGACGTGATGGACTTGTCCGGTTCCTTGGAACTGAACCACATAGGAGCGTTGGGATCATCCCGAAGCGGATGACTCTCGATGTGTTGCTGGAGTAGGACGACACTATTGATCAGGGGGATCTCACGCCTTCCCGTCTTGAGGTCTGTTGCTTCTTTATGGAGGATGAACCTCGCATATCGATGAGTGAACACCACGTCACCAATCCTCGTTGAGAGGAATTCAGAGGACCGCATTCCGCTCTCATAGAGGACTGCGATGATGGCCTTGTCTCTGAAGGAGTCCGCAACTTGCACGAGTTCCCTCACATCTTGAGGTGTGAGCATGTCAGAGGGCATCATCACCTTCCGTATCCTTCGCGGCTTGATCCACGCGACAACATCAGCCTGAGACTTCGCCTGGAAGAACTGCTTCGTCATGTGCTTCTTGAGTTCCAGGGTGCTCTCCTTGAAGTCCGCACCGGCGAAGTATGACATGAGGTCGTTCTCCGTCAGTTCCATGATGGACTTGTCCAGAGTCGCGGAATACTCGCATAGTTGCCTCAGAATACACCCGTGATTCTCGATGGTTCTATCCTTCCGCCCAATCGCCTTGAGAGAGACAAGGTATTCCTCGACGATCTTCCGGTCCTTCTTGCTCGGAATCTCGTTGAGACAGTAGTGAGCCAGCTTGCTCAGAACTTCTTTCCGCCTTGCCGTCATCAGTCAGGATAGCGCAGATGGGGTGTTTAAAGGTGAATGCGGACGGTGTCTCAGCACTCATAGGGTCAATCATCCCAGAAGGTCATCTGACCCTCTTTTCATCATCAACACAAACATTGAATCGTCTCTCGCGAATAAATGCTTTCCCCCTCGCAAGACGTTCCCGGCAACCGGAATCATGCGATAATCCTTATCTATGCGTAGCCGATTCACGACCAGTTCGGTGTCGCCATGGAATTGCCAGCTGGTAAGTTGGAGGAGACCGCTTTTGGAGGGCCTGGCGTTCTCAGGGATTTCCTGCAGAGGATCGAGGAGAGCGAACTCACTGGGGCCCTCAAGGTCAGTGCGATGAGGGAGAACGTCCAGTCCATCGGAAGCCTCGTCTTCAAGGGCGGCACGTGCATGTTGGCACTTCATGACTACGTTGGCCCGCTATACGGGTCCGATGCCCTCAAGGAGGTCATGAGGGACAGCATAAAGGACGAGAGCATCATCGAGTTCCATTCCTACGACTACAAATCATCATCAATAAGCATCGGCCACATCAAGGAGACCTACCCAAACGCTCTCATCGAGGAGCTCCCGGACTTGGAAGAGCTCGAGAGGACAGTGACGGAGGAGAGGCGCCAGCAGGAGCTTCGCAAGTCCGAGGAGAGGATGACAAAG
This sequence comes from Thermoplasmata archaeon, assembly GCA_046761045.1. Taxonomy (GTDB): domain Archaea; phylum Thermoplasmatota; class Thermoplasmata; order RBG-16-68-12; family JAGMCJ01; genus JAGMCJ01. Next base: position 34,847 of record JBHIFJ010000019.1, on the reverse strand, counting down.
GACAAGGTGACGGCTCTAGCAAGGGAGAAGGAGAAGGAGCTTAAGGAGAGCGAGATGGCTCTCGCTCGCGAGTTCCGCAAGAGCGATGAGTACAGGAAGACGCTGGAGGACCTCAAGGCAGAGCTCGAGGCGGTCAAGCGGGGAAGCCTGGCGATACTGAAGCATATGTCCAAGAAGAGGGCGGAAGACGTCGAGGTCTCGGCAAGGAAGAAGGAGATGGAGGTCGAACTCAGCAGGATGAGGGAGGCCCTCAAGCAGCAGGAGGACGAGGTCAAGGATATCGGCAGGAAGCTCGCCCTCAAGGAGAGGGAGCTCGGAGAGCGGGAGGAGGTCCTCAGGGCGAGGGAAGAGGAGATCACGCAAAGGCACACCGAGTTCGAGAAGCAGCGGGAGGAGATCGATCGAATATGGGCCTCGTTGGCGTCGGAAACGGAAAAGAGCGAACTGGCCAGGAAGGCCTTCGAGAAGAGGATGGAGCAGGCGCTCGCGAAGGAGAAGAGGCTTGCCCAGCTCGGCGAGAAGCTGGCGGCGATACAGAGGGAAACGAGGCAGAGGACCGATGAGCTCGAAGCCCGGAAGATGAAGCTTCTCGAGCGGGAAGGGGAGCTCCTGGAGCGGGAGAAGGGGCTCGAAGAGCTGTCGAAGCTCATACAGGAAAGAAAGAGCCAGCTCGAATCTCTGGAAGCCAGGATCGAGGCCAAGGAGGGTGACGTCAGGGAATACCTGGGAGAGCTGGACAAGATCAGGGTCGCACTTGATGACAGGGAGAAGGACTTCGGGGACCGCGTTGCAGATGTGGAGAAAGGAGAGGAGAAGGTCGCGGCACTCGAGTCAAAGCTCCTCAGGCGCGAGAGGCAGTTGAAAAAGTCCGAGAAGGAGGTCGACAAGAAGAGGGAGAGCCTCGAGCGGCAATCGGAAGACCTCGCTCGAAGGGAAAAGGAGCTGGTGGCGGGGAAGAAATCCCAGGACAAGCGGGAGAAGAGGCTCAAGATGCTCGAAGAGGAGCTCCTCCGCAAGGACAAGGCTCTCGAAGCCATGCAAAGTGAGCTGAAGAGGAAGATGAAGGAGGCGGACGAGAACATATCAAGACACCGTCTTGAGAGGGAGGACCTGGACTCGGAGTTCGCCGAGCTTGAGAAGAGGGCAGAAGAGCTGGACTCTCAAAGGGAAGAGCTAGAGGGTCTTCGGAGGGGTCTGGTTGAGAGCGAATCTGAGATAGACGCTCTTAGGGAGGAGTTGGAGCTCCAGATTTCTCAGAGAAGGAAGGAGATCGAGGAGAGGGCCAAGGAACTGGAGGAGTCGAAGAACGAGGTGGAGAGGGCAAGAAGGGAGCTGGAGAAAGGGAAGAGAGAACTCTCCAGACTCAGGAAGAAGCTCAAGAAGGAGAAGGACGAGATTTCCGCGAGGGAGAAGAAGCTGGAGAAATCGAGAAAGGGGCTGGAAGAGGCCCTCGAGGACCTGGCGAAGAGGGAGAAGGATCTTTCGAAGCGGGAGGAGGAGCTGTCCGCTCTCGAGGCCTCCATAGGTTCAGAGAAAGAAGCGGTCGACCACAGGCTGAAGGAGGTGGAAGCCCGCTCGATAATGGTCGATGAGGATGAGACCCGGCTCAGGGAAGAGCGCGAGAAGCTAGATGATGAGAGACGAGAGCTCAGGGAGATGAGAAAGGAACTCGAGAGGCAGAGGAAGGCCCTCGAGAAGGATACCGCCAGCGCGGAGAAGAGGATGGCCAAGAGAAGGAGGGACCTCGAGAGGAGGGAGAAGGACCTCACCGCGAGGGAGAAGGAACTCCAGAAGAAGACGAAGGACCTGGAGAAGATAAAGAAGAGCCTTTCGGAGGTCTAGCTACTCCTGTCTTCCAATCTCGACCATTCTTTCCAGCGGTCTTCTCGCAGCTTCTATCGTCTCCTCATCGAGGAGGACCTCGGGCTCAAGTGTCTCCATTGATCGAAGGACGTTCTTGGGTATTATCTCCTTCATGTTGGGACAGAGCGCCTTCTTCGTATAGTAGAACTCCTTGTCAGGATTCTCCTTCTTGAGCCTGTAGACGAGCTCCCGCTCCGTTCCGATTATGAACTCCATGCTGTTTGAGTCCTTGACCCTCATCACCATGCCCTGCGTCGAACGAACATGATCCGCAAGGTCTATCACATCCGGAGTGCACTCAGGGTGGACTATGACCTCCGCCTCGGGATGCTCTTCCTTCAGCCTGAGGATATCCTCAGCAGTGATCCACACGTGAGTCCGACAGTACCCTGGCCACAGAATCAGCTCCTTGTCCTTGACGAACCTTTTCACATACAGCCCGAGATTCGTGTCGGGCACGAAGATGATCTCCTTCTCAGGAATGCTAGATATGACCTTGACGGCGTTGGCGGAGGTGCAGCAGACGTCGGAGATGGCCTTGACATCGGCGGTCGTGTTGACGTAGGAGACCACAGCGGCATCGGGATGCTGTTTCCTCAGCGATTGAAGCCCCTCCACATCCACCATCCCGGCCATTGGGCACTTGGCGACGAGATTTGGCGGGGCAATCGGGTGGACAACGCGCTTCTCGGGATTGAGGATCTTTGCGGACTCCGCCATGAAGTCCACGCCGCAGAAGACAATGTTCTGCTGGGGAACGTCCCCTGCCCTGGTGGCAAGCTCCAGTGAGTCGCCGAGGATATCTGCGACATCCTGAATCTCTGGCCTCTGATAGTTGTGGACCAGAAGAACGACGTCGTGCTCCTTCTTGAGATGCTCGACCCTCTCCCTGAAGTCTTCCACGGGGGACGGATGACAGAACGAACCTTAAGCTTTATGGGAGAGGGACCGCGTGAGCCAGGGAAAAATTCAATACTACCCCGCACATAGTCCCCTGGATGATCATCACGCTCACCACGGACTTCGGCCTCGGGGAGTACGTCGCGACGATGAAGGGCGTCATTCTCTCCATTGCCCCTGAAGCCATGATACTGGACATCTCCCACACGGTGCATCCGCAAGATATCGAACAAGGTGCCTACGTACTGTACACATCGCTTCCGCACTTCAGAGAGGGCATACACATCGCTGTCATAGACCCCGGCGTGGGCACCGAGAGGAAGTGCATCATCGTTGAGTGCGACGGCCACCTCCTCGTGGGACCCGACAACGGCATCCTCATGCCCGCTGCAAAGAGGCTCGGACTGAGGAGGGTGCTCGAGATCAGGAACAGGGAATACATGCTCGAGAACGTGTCCTCGACCTTCCACGGGAGGGACATCTTCGCACCCGTTGCCGCCTATCTCTCCTTGGGCATCCCCCCTGACAGTATCGGTGAAGCCATGGAAGAGTGGGTCGACCTGAACTTCGGTGTCTATAGGGTCCGCGGCACGGAGCTCAGGGGGAAGGTACTCCACGTGGACTCGTTCGGGAATCTCATTACCAACGTGCCCGCCAAGACGGTCCTCAAGAAGTACGACTTCGGACAGAAGATGGAGATAAGGACCGCGGGCAAGAGGTTCTCGGCTCCCTTCTCCGCGACATACTCAGGAGTCAAGCAGAAGGAGATATTGGTGACGGTCTCGAGCAGCGATTTCCTTGAGGTGGCGGAGAACCAGGGCAACGCGGCCGCCAAGCTTGGCGCGAAGCGGGGGGATGAGATTCAGTTCAATCCAGCCGGATAGAAAGGAATATCTAATGGGACCACTTTGGAGGGGTCGTGAGAAAGGTTCTTCTCATAATATGTGACGGCCTGGGTGATAGACCGCTCGACTCCCTGGGCGGAAAGACGCCCCTGCAGATCGCGAACAAGCGCAACTTCGACTGGTTTGCGGCGAACGGAATCTGCGGTTTGATGGACCCCATAGCTCCGGGCATCAGGCCAGGAAGTGACACGTCCCATCTCGCGCTTTTCGGGTACGACCCGCATTCCTGCTACACGGGGCGGGGGCCGTTTGAGGCCGTCGGAGTCGGACTCAGGCTCGAACCAGGGGATGTGGCCTTCCGGTGCAACTTCGCGACCGTTGACGAGAACATGACGGTCCTCGATCGCCGAGCCGGGCGTATCGCATCGCGCACGGATGAAATAACGGAGACACTGAACGGTCAGAGCATCCTCGGGGTGGAGATTATCCTCAGGCCGGGAACGGCGCATAGAGCGGCGCTCGTTCTCAAGGGAAAATCGCTGTCCTGGAAGGTCTCCGATGCGGACCCTCACGAGACTGGCAAGAAGGTGCTCGAGGTCCTTCCGCTCGAGGATGGTGCGAAGGAAACTGCCGAGATAATCAATGAGTTTGTGAGACGCTCCCACGAGATGCTGAAAGACCACCCAGTCAATGTCGAGCGGGAGAGGGAGGGAAAACTCCCCGCCAACATCATATTGCCCAGAGGAGGAGGCATATGGGTGGACCTCCAGCCCTTCCAAGAGAGGTACGGCGTGAAGGTGGCCGCGATAAGTGGCGTTACGCTGGTCAGGGGTATCTGCATGTCCCTTGGTATGGAGATGCTGGAGGTTGAGGGCGCCACGGGCGGGCTGGATACGGACATGATCGCCAAGGCGGAGGCGGCAGTGAGGGCCTTGGAATCCAATGACTTCGTGTACATGAACGTCAAGGCCGCCGACATATGCGGTCACGACGGCCTTGTCGAGGAGAAGGTGAAGGTGACCGAGCGCCTGGACGAGATGCTTGGGCATGTGAAACGCCAGCTGGATGGTGACACTGTCGTCGCGATAACAGCGGACCATTCCACCCCAATCGAGGTGGGGGACCACAGTGGGGACCCCGTGCCCCTCGCAATCCTTGGCCCCGGCGTAAGAATCGATGCCGTCAGCCAATTCGACGAGATCTCCGTTGCCCATGGTGGCCTGGGTCATCCACGGGGATGTGACCTGATGAGCATACTGCTCAATATCTCTGGGAGAGCAGAGAAGTATGGAGCCTAGCTCTTCTCGTAGTTCATCGCCTGGATCTCCAGTCGTTTGGACTGCTCCATCTGCTCGTCCTTGAGCTTCTCCTCGCGCTCTGCCTGCTCCTGGAGGTCCCTGATCTTCTCCTCGAGCCGGTCTATCCTGGTCTCGTAGCCAGCACACTTCCTCCTGAGATAGGCGGCCTTGTCCTGCTTTCTGCTGAGTTCCTGGACAGCGTGGTCCGCGCGCGTCTCGGAGTTGCTGAGCTCCCTTTTCTGTTGCTTTGCCTGGGCGATGAAGAACCTGCTCCTCTCCACAAGGCGGGCCTTCTCCTCCTCCAGTCGGGCCTTCTTGAGTTCGAGGGTGGCAATCTTCTGTCTGAGCGACATGCAGCGGAGGTGATGCTTGGTCGCCCGCACGACCGTCTCCGCGGCTTCCGCCCGAAGCTTGAGCGATTCATATGCGGGATCGATGAACCCTTCAGCGTGATCATAGGGCCTCTCGGGCTCCAGAGATGCCATGCAATTGGAGAATCTCTTCTCGATTAATAATGTTTCTTTCTGAGAATCGTTCATTGAGACCAGCTGCTGTGCAGTATCAGATGCTGGACGATGGCAGAATGCCAATGGGGCAGCGGAGCCAGAGGCTGTCGGGACAACCTGCGCTCCTTTGGCCGCAATCCCGCCTGCAAGCTGAGTCGCGTTCGAGGACGTACGGAAGAGCAGAAGACGTCGAGCTGGAAAGCGGCAAGGTTCCTTGAGGATGTCCATGACATACTCGAAGAAGTCCGGGGGATATCGGCTGCTCGATGGAGAACGCACGTGGCCTAGATTATCGAATCCATCTCGTGTTCCAGCAGGCAGAGGTCGTTTTCGTCGATGACGCCGGGCGGCACCGTGATTAGCAGGATCGAGTTGTGCACGCTGACGTAGTCCCTCAGAATCTGAATGAGCCTGAGGACGGACTTGAAGCCATTGTTGGTTATCAGGAAGTCGACTCCGTCGAGCAGGACCACCGAGGGTCCGATGAGGATGAATTTCTCAATGATGAGGGCCAGCTTCTCCAGGTCACGAGGTCGTATGCACTCCTCCTTGGCCGTGGAGGAGAGCCAAATGACGGGGATGTCTTCGTCACCAAATTTCCTCCTGACGATGTCAGGAAAAATCCTCGTGATACAGATGCCCCTGATGCCTTGGTTGATGGCATCGAGGATGAGCCCGAAGGGAAGCTCCTCGATGTCACTCTTAATCATGTACGTGTATCTGAACCTGATGGTTGGGAGTCCGGGACGTGTCTCCAGCTTCTTGCTCTTGGGTGCATCCTTCATGACCTTCTTGGCGGTGGGGATCGGCATTCCGCATCTGCAGCATTCGTGCGCCCCGAGCGGGACAATGCACTCGCACAGCAGACAGAATCTCTCCTCATTCTCCACTTTGGGTTCTCTCGGTATCGTCATGTCTATCCTTGCCTCTGCGGAGTTATCCCTCAGGATTCCTGACGTCATCAATTTCTACTTGCGGCAGCGTAATAAACCTATTGTTCTGGATACTCGAATTGAGAATGAGGACCGTCCTTGGGCCAAAGGACCCGCAGACCAAACAATAAATACGAACAAGTATTCTGGACGAGCAACTGAAGGTGAGCCAAGATGGACCTGATATTCATCGTCCCAATCGCCGGTCTGGCGGCGCTGGTCTTCGCAGGATATCTCGCGTGGGGCATACTCAAGCAGGGAAGGGGCACAGACGAGATGCAGGCCATTGCGGATGCGATCATGGAGGGCGCCAAGGCCTTTCTGAAGAGGCAGTACACGACGATAGCAATACTGGCGGGCATCTTTGCCGCCATATTTGCCGTTGCCATATCGGCGAACGACTTGCTGGCCGGAAAGCCTCTCGAAGTGGGCATCCGGTCCGGATTGATGACCGCAGGGGCATTCGGGCTCGGTGCGCTGTTCTCCGCCGTATCCGGCTATGTCGGCATGCATATCTCCATCAGGGCGAACTCCAGGACGGCAAGCAATGCGAGAACAACTCTCGTGGGCGCGGTCCAGACCGCGATTCGGGGTGGTGCTGTTTCCGGCTTCGCGATCGTCGCAATGAGTCTTCTTGGAGTATCCTTGCTCTATTTCCTCTACAGTTGGATCCTTGGTTCCGACCCGTCGAGCGCTGAGTCCCAGGGTCAATTGATCCTCTCGATAGTGGGGTTCGGCTTCGGGGCCAGCCTTGTGGCACTCTTTGCCCAGCTGGGCGGCGGAATATACACGAAGGCAGCCGATGTCGGCGCTGACCTCGTGGGAAAGGTCGAAGCGGGCATTCCTGAGGACGACCCGCGAAATCCAGCTGTAATCGCGGACCTCGTGGGCGACAATGTGGGCGACTGCGCCGGGAGAGGGGCGGATCTCTTCGAGTCGACGGCAGCCGAGAACATTGGAGCGATGATCCTCGGAGTTGCGCTTTTCCCCTACTTCGGAATCAGCGGAGTCCTGTTCCCACTTGTTGCGAGAGCATTCGGGCTCCTCGCAACGATCGTGGGCGTTCTCGTCGTAAAGGGGAAGGAGGACTCTGACCCGATGAGGACACTCAACGTCGGGTACTATGTCACCACGATACTGGCAGCGGCGTTCTTTGCCTTTGCGGCATGGTCCATGCTGCAGCCCGCGGCCGGCCTGGAACCCGTCAGCGACCTCACCTGGTTCTACTTCTTCCTGTGCGGTGTGATCGGGATGATAACGTCGGTCATCTACGTCTACGTTACACAGTACTACACCGAATCCAAGTACAGGCCCGTGAAGGCGATCGCGAAATCCTCCCAGACAGGCGCCGCCACGAACATAATCGAGGGATTCAGCGTGGGCTTGGAGGCAACAGCCATCCCGGCCGTCGTTGTATCAATCGCGATACTGGCTTCCTTCTTCCTCGGTGAGTTGAGCGGGATTCCCGGAGGCGGCTTCTACGGGACAGCGATAGCCACCATGGGCATGCTTGCGACCGCGGCCTACATCCTCGCGATGGACACCTTTGGACCGATTGCGGACAACGCCGCGGGCATAATCGAGATGTCGGGAGGGGCGCCTGAAGCAAGGAAGAAGATGGATAGGCTGGATGCGGTGGGGAACACGACAAAGGCCCTCACCAAGGGCTACGCCGTTGGCAGTGCCGCCTTGGCAGCCTTCTTGCTGTTCAACGCCTATCTTGAGGAGGTTCATCTGGAAATGGTGGACATATCCAAGCCGGACGTATTCGTGGGCGGGATCATAGGCGTCGTCATCGTCTTCCTGTTCTCGGCGCTCGCCATACGCGCCGTGGGAAAAGCCGCCTACTACATCATAAGCGATGTCAGGACGCAGTTCAAGGAGGATCCAGGAATAATGGAGGGGACGTCCAAACCCGACTATGCGCGGTCGGTGGACATCTGCACGAAGGGAGCTCTCAAGGAGATGGTTGCCCCAGGCATAATTGCCGTGGTCGGTCCCGTGATGGTCGGCATCTTGCTGAAGGCCGAGGCGCTCGGAGCGACGCTGATGATCGGGACGATTGCTGGTGTCATACTCGCGCTCGTCCTGAACACCGGTGGCGGGGCATGGGACAATGCAAAGAAGTATATCGAGGCCGGCAAGTACGGGGGCAAGGGAACCGACACTCACAAGGCCTCCGTGGTGGGAGACACCGTTGGCGACCCATTCAAGGACACTGCCGGCCCTTCGCTGCACATCCTTGTCAAGCTCTTGAGCACAATCACGTTGGTCCTGGCTGCATTGTTCATAGTCATCGTTCCCCTTCCTCAGCACCCAGCACCATCGGGAGCTGTTGCACCTGGCACGGCCTTCACATGGGACGAGGTCCCCAACGCCGTGATGTATCAAGTCCAAGTCTCGGGCAGTGACGATTTCGCCGACACCATCATTGATGTTGAGATTTCCGAGACGAGCTATGTTCCGACCGAAAGCCTGCCCTCAGGCATTCCCCACTACTGGCGTGTGCGCGCCTTTGACGGTAGCAGCTGGAGCAAATGGACAGATGCGGTTGAGTTCAGCTACACGTAGTGTTGCGCCATGGCAAAGGGATATATAATGATTGAACAATCATAACCAGACCCAAGAGGGCTTCTGTGTACTACATGGTGAAAAGAGAGGAAGTCGTTAGAATACCTCCTGAGGGGCTCGGAGAGGACATAGACGAGCTTGCCCGAGAGCTCGCGAGAACGACATTCGAGGGCAAGATAACGACCGACAAGTCCTATACCCTGCTTGCCACAGGCATTGAGAGGTTGGACGAGGGAAGGATTGTTCACGGGGACGGAGCCGTTTATCAGAAGGTGGCTTTCGATGCGATCGTCCTCAGGCCACTGCTTCAGGAGGTCGTTGACGGTACGGTGTGCGAGGTGATGAAGTTCGGCGCCTTTGTGAGGTTCGGACCCCTTGACGGACTCCTTCATATCAGCCAGGTGATGGATGACCGGGTGGACGTCGATGTCGAGAACCAGCGTCTCATCGGCAAGGATACGAAGCGGGACCTCAGGCGGGGCGACAAAGTTCGCGTGAGGATCGTGGCGGCATCGATCAACGAGAGAAGTCCCAGGGAGAGCAAGATCGGTCTCACCATGAGGCAGCAAGGCCTCGGCAAGCTCGAATGGATCGAGGAGAGCCGGAAGAAGGGAGAGCAGAAGCCCAAGAAGAAGAAGAAAAAGAAGAGGTAGAACATGGTCTTGAAGAACCCCAAGTCCTGTAGGCACTGCAGCTACATTACGCAGGAGGACACCTGTCCCATCTGTGGTGGCGAGACGTCCAAGGAGTGGCAGGGGTATGTCATAATCGTGGACCACGGGAAGTCCGAGATCGCGAAGAAGATGAACATAAATGTCAACGGGAAATTCGCTCTCCGAGTTCGGTAGGTTTTTCAGGGATCTTCGGCTGCCCGAGGATCTGCGAGCAAAGATCGGGACGGCCATAGGTCCTGTCGTTTCTTCCGAGGAGCTTATGCAGGCCACGGGCGAGAATGTGAAGCTCGTCGCTGTCGGTGACCTCTGCAGCATGTCAGCGCTCACTCACGGACTGCTTCCCGATACGATTGTGGTTGATTTCAGGACAAAGAGAGGAGAGGAGAGCGCGATTGAGGAGTACTTCCGAGGCTTGAGCTGGAGAACGATAGAGGTCGTCAATCCCGCGGGGATGCTGACGCAATCCATGTGGGAGGCGATTGCCGAAGCCTATAAATCCGATGAGAGGGTAATGGTGGTGGTCCAGGGCGAGGAGGACCTCGCCACCATGCCATGTATTGCTCTTGCCCCGATGGGCTCCGTGGTGCTCTACGGATTGGCTGAAAGAGGGGTCGTCGTCGTGAGAGTCGATGAGGCGGCCAAGCAAAAGGTTAAAGAGGCACTACTGCAAATGGAGGAGGCCAATGGAGACTGAGGTCATCAGTAGAAAGGAAAACCCATTCCTTGAGAGGGTGGAGATCGAATTCCGCACGAGGCATCCCAAGGAGCCCACACCAACGCGGGACGCCCTCAAGGAGGAAATCGCCAAGGTCGCCAAGGCCAAGAAGGACCTGGTCATCATTGACAAGATGCGCTCCGACTTCGGCAGACCGGAGACAATCGGCTATGCCAAGGTGTACAAGAGCAAGGACAAGGCTCTCTCGGTAGAGAGGAAGCACATCCTCGTCAGAAACGGCCTCTTGAAGGCGGAGAAGGAACCGGCGAAGAAGAAGAAGCCGGAGGAGAGGAAAGAGGCCCAAGCAGAAGAGGCAGCAGAGAAAGCTGAACCAGGTGGAAAGGAGCCCGGGACCGCTGAAGAGGCTAAGGAAGAATGAACGCCAAGAAGGACTGCTATGTCGTCGAGGGCGAAACCCTCAAGAGGATTAGGGAGCACTGCCCAAAGTGCGGACCTGGCGTCTTTCTTGCCCAGCACTCGGACAGGGTGTCCTGCGGCCGTTGCGGCTATACTGAGTTCAAGAAGAAGGAATAGAGGGCCTGTGGTGTAGACATCCTCCAAAAGGGGACTGCAATGGATATCACTGGGGCCTCCGGAGCCCCGAACTCGGGTTCAAAAGGCTGTGTGGAATGACCACCCGCTTGAAATTCCCGGCAGGCCCGCTTCATTCCTCCACGGCCGCCAGGGGGTCAAAAAAGGCCTCGATTTCCTCGCGACCGATTCCCGTGTCTATTCTGTAGATTGCTGACCTTGCCAGCGTCTTGCTCACCTTTGGCGCGAGACCATCGTCGTCGAGTATCTTGCGGATTGCCTTGGAGATCTCCCCCTTCCTTTGAAGATATCCATCCCTCAATTCGCTGATCTCATTCGCGATCTGATATGTCCTCTCCCTTCCCTGCATGGTGGAGCGTACGAATCCTGCCTCTTCCAGGGTCCTCAGCCGGGGCTGCACAAGCTGGCGATACGTTCCGAGGATTGTGAAGATGCCCTTCTGAGGGAGGGGTCCCCTCCTCGCGAGCAGAGACACGATTCTCCGATTCATGTCGTCCGAGAGGAGTGACAGTGTCTTGGCGTCCTCCCGCTCGATCCGTGCTGGGATGAAATAGCATCTCTTGTTTCCGCGGGGCACTGAGCTCAGCACCCCAGCCTCCTCGAGCTCCTTGAGATGCCACTTCAGCGTCTGAGCCGGGATCTCCAGGTCTCTGGAGAGTTGCCTGAGGTGCGAGCTGGGAAGCCTCAACAGGTGGACGAATATCCTCCTTCGCGTCGGGTTCATTAGGAGAGATACCCCCGCCCTTCGTGGCTCGAGCTTCCTTATCAGGTCCTCCTGTCCAAAGGCCCGCCTAAGCGCCTTCCCAACGCCTTCCCTCATTCCGTCAGACCGCCAACTTTCCGTTTCTCATGATGGTCCTGCCATCGACTTCCACGGTGGGATGCATCATCACGAAGTCCCAGTGCAGGGTGGCCTCGTTCTTTCCGCCGTAGCCTCTATTCTCACCGACGGCGATGTGAATAGTCCCTATGATTTTCTCGTCGGTAATCGTATAGCCCACGGCCTTCTTCACCTTGGGATTGATGCCGATTCCGAACTCGCCTATCCTGTCCTTCTGACCCTGGGAGTTGGCGATGACCTCCTTGAGCAGCTTCTCATTCCGTCTTGCCTTTATCCTGCTGAGCTTTCCCCTTTTGAAGTCGACATCGATATCGACTATCTTGTTTCCCCGCCAGAATGCCAGGTCGAAGACGGCCCGGCCGTTGGCAGAGGTTTCCACAGGCGCCAGAAAGACCTCACCGCATGGGAGATTGTTCCCGACGTCCTTGTTCCTCACATCCTGCGGCGATATGATGCCATCATCGATGAGCGGCTTCCTTCCAGTTATGCGGAAGGCAAGGTCCGTCCCCTTGTCTGAGGTGATGTGAACCTTCTTCCTTGCTCTCAATGCCCTGGCGACCTTTGACCCTCTCTTGTACATAGCGTCGTAATTGACGTTCATTGCCGACCAGAACATGTCCCAGAACTCGGTGAAGGACAACTTGAACATCTTGGCCTTCTCCTTGGTCGGATAGCCTATTGCCGTCCATCTCGTGCCCATCTTCGTGAACTTATCGTTCACCCTCCGATTGGCCTGCCTGCTTATCCCCAGCCTCTTCTCGGAGAGCGTGGCCAGCGTTGTAGGGTCCATGTACGGGTCCACGCCTATGTGCGCATCTATATCATCAAGCCATTTGAGGAAGTACCTTGGTTCCTTCCTGAGATACTTCACAGGAGTCTCGGCGATGGTCCTCCTCGAAAGGCTATCAGTCGTCACTCGTGTGACAGGCCAGGCCCCGACCTTTCGGATGTTGACGGCAATGGCCTCGATCAGATCGAAGTTGTAGACCCCTCCCGTGAGGAGCACGACCTCGTTCTCCTTGATGCGCATGCACTTGTTAACGATCTTCCTCGCAAGACTCTCATAGTTGACGTCCATCATGATATCGCCCGTCCGTCATCCGTATATGCGTATTATAAGCTTTAGTGATTGCAGCAGAGCTAAAGCCCGAGCACTTCCGTATAGCCTTCCATGTCCATGAATCCGTGCCCGCTGATGTTGAAGGCGATGACCTTCTCCTCGTCCTTCCTCTTGCATTCAACTGCCTGGTCGATTGCACAGGCGACGCTGTACGCGGACTCTGGCGCCGGAAGGAAGCCCTCGTTCTTGATGAACGTCCTCGCTCTCTCGAAGACATACTTCTCGTCGGCCGGATATGCAATCGTGTCGATGTAGCCGTGCTTCCTCAGCAGGCTTATGATGGGCGCGGCGGCATGGTACCTCAGCCCGTCGCCCCTGATGGGAGCCATCTCCTTCTTATGTCCGAGGGTGTACATCTTCAGCATGGGAGTCAGCTCTCCATGGTCGGCAAAGTCGTATCTGTACTCTCCCTGAAGGTTCGGAGCCACGTCGCTCTGGGCAGCGATGAATCGAATCTTCTTTCCCTTTATCGCATCGCCCAGGAAGGGGATCGTGAAGCCGCCAAAGTTGCTCCCGCCCCCGAGGCAGGATATCATCACATCCGGATACTCGTCGATGCTCTCGAACTGTCTCTTCGTCTCCAGGCCTATTATCGTCTGATGGAGAAGGACATGATTCAGAACCGAACCGAGGCAGTAGACCGCCTTGGGGTCGTCTCGGGCATCCTCCATGCCCTCCGAGACCGCTATCCCTAGCGATCCAGGATGGGTCGGGTCCTCCTTCAGCAGCTCCTTCCCCACTTCAGTGGAATGGCTCGGCGAGGCGCGCACGTCCCCGCCGTAGAGGCGCATGAAGTTCCTTCTCGCCACCTTCCAGTCGTGCACGGCTCTGACCCAGAATATCGTCATCTTCAGGCCCGCCAGGCTCGCAGCGTAGGCGAGGGCGGTCCCCCATTGTCCCGCGCCGGTCTCGGTCGTCAGCCTCTCGTAGCCCTCCTTCTTGGCATAGTATGACTGAGCGAGTGCCGTGTTCACCTTGTGACTGCCCGTCGGACTGTAGAACTCTGCCTTGTAGTAGAGTCTGGCGGGAGTGTTGAGCGCCCGCTCAAGCCTCTTTGCCCTGAAGAGCTGTCTGGGTCTTCCGGCCTGGATGAACAGGTCCATGACCTCCTCGGGGATGTCTATCCAAGTCTGGTCAGAGAACTCCTGTCCCAGGCACTCCTTTATCATCACCTTCGGGAGCATCTCCACCCTGGATTCGCCTTCCTCGGGGTCCTTCGGCCTCGGCAACTCCTCTGGAAGGTCAGGGAGTATGTTGTACCATTTCCTCGGCATCTCATCTGGCGAAAGGCTCAGACCGCTTTGCTCAAAACTCATTTCTCCTCCCCCATTATCAAGATTTCACGGATAATCGGCGTTGGCTTATTAGAGTTTGCCTACTCCCCCGAGTCTCTGCGTGAACTCCTCTTTCGCGGTCGCGGACCTGAAGGTTGAGATCGGAGCCACGAGAGTGGAGGGTTATGATTCTATGCCTCCCTGCTATCTTGAAGCGCTCGGAGACGCAGAAGTGCTTTTGGCGGGACACGGATACAGGATGAGCGTGAGGTCGGAGGCGGAGTAGATGATGCCATTCCACTCCATCCTCATGTATGTCAGATTGGCATTGTATATGTATGTCCCGTAGTCACTGTTGTTCTCGATTGTGTTGTTGTTCGATACCTCAGGTCCGTGGGATGTGTTCAGATATATTCCCCACTGATTGTGATGAATGCTGTTATTGTATCGAATGCTCGCATTCCCTCCCTGTACGCTTATTCCGTACTCGTTGTCGAATATCTCGTTTCCATCGCGGATGACGGTGGAGGAATTCGTCGATATCCTTATTCCGTAGTGGCAGTCCCTTATGATATTGCCATTCGTGACGCTCACCGACTGTGTGCCCTCGATGAATATGCCCGAACCCGTCGCTGCAACGATGTCGTGAATGGTGTTGTTCTCCACGCTCACGTCTCCCCCCGCGATGTGCAATCCCACATAGTGTGCCCTTATGTCATCGCTTTCTACTATGAGGACGTTCCCTCCGTTGACAAGAATCACGGCCTCGTAACCGAAGATCTTGGCATTGTTCCTTATCGTGGTGTTCTCCCCCACTTCTTGATGCCGACGTTTCTTCCACCCGAAGCCGACTGACTCAATCCATCGTGACGTTGGAATGCCCACCGACGCATATCCCGTTGGGAGATATCTCTCATAGGCTCCAGTTCTTGTTGCCAGTCATCGAGACGCTGGAACTGTTAATGACGACCGTGAAGCATGGATGCATGCGACAGATGACGCGAAGGATTGCCTGAAACCTCTATTCGGGCGGAGGGGGTGGGTACTCCTCTTCCGGGGGCTCTCGCCTTCTCCTGACCACACTTGCAGCAACAGTAGCAATGATGACGATGATTATGATGACCAGAATCAACAGGAACCATATGTTGCTCAAGGAGAAGAAGGAAACCCCGTCCCCTGAAGGTGTTGGCTCGACGACGACTATCTCGAAATCGAGGTAGTCGAATCCGCCTTCACCATCGCTGACCGTTATGTTGACCGTGTAATTTCCAGCTTCATCGGGGGCTCTCCAGACCGCAGTGTTCTCGGTCTCGGAGATAATCGTCCCGTTGCCCGCCACAGCCGAGAAGTCGTATTGAAGCGCATCGCCATCGGGATCAGTGGCTTGCACCGTTACAGTGGCTTCCTCCCCGGCCTCGGGCTCCACGGGATTTGTCGAAACACTGGTTATCTCGGGCGGACTGTTCGGAGTGAGTCCCCTGTACATCAATACTCTGCCTGGATAGGTCTGCAACAGGTCTGCGTGGTTGGCAACGAGTACATCCAGATTGCCATCACCGTCCACATCTCCGACGTCAATACCGTAGCTCTGGTCCTGATAGGGCCCGCTCCAATCATGGGACTCGTCCATGACTCCGTTCTCGTTGAGATAGACGAACTCCGTTCCGTTGACGTAAGTGATTATACTCAGATACGGCAGATTGGATACTACGAGGTCTAGGTCGCCGTCCCCGTCCATATCAGCGAACTCCGCGTCAGTAGCGTAAGACCCAACGGTCGAATTCCAGCTTGGGCTTGTCTCCAGTGTGCCGCCGGAGTTCACGTACATCCTGTTTGGGGCTCCTCCCAGGAAGGGCTGAGTGCAGACGAACAGTTCGGGGTAGTCGTCATCGTTGATGTCTCCCCACACAAGCTCACCAATGGAGTCGGTCAGGGTTGGAGACCAAATCGAGACACCGCTCAGAGAACCTCCGATATTGTCGTATATCCTCAGTGGTTCGTTTGCGTACGCGACCGCTAGCTCATTGTAGTCGTCGTTGTCCACATCTCCGAGAGCCAGAGCCTTTGGGAAACCGTATTCAGTATCGTTCCAATCCGGAATGTCATCGATGACTCCAGCACTATTCTCGTAAACTTCCACTATGTCCATCTTCGCCATTATCAGGTCCATGTATCCATCTGCATCGATGTGCCCTAGAGTGAATGCGAGGGCAGCTGATAGATTGGTCCAGATTGCTGTGTCGCCCAGAATGCCATTGTTGTTCTCGTACATCCCCAAGCTCGTGAAAAGCTCGGGGTAGTTGTCATTGTCGATGTCTGCCCAAACAACCTGACCTGTCTGACCAGAGGTGCCTTCGGTGGAAGTCCAGTAGGCGGTCGTGTTCAACTCGCCTTGCTCGTTCCTGTAGACGAGTATGTTATTCTCCCCGAAGCTGGCCAGGTCCAAGTCGCCATCATTGTCGAAATCACCAAGCGCCACGTCGCTGCTATCGTAGTTGCCAGTGGTGTTCCATGATGGGGAAGTCTCAAGGGGAACGTCTGCGGAGACGTTCACCGAGAAATGAGGCATCGCCAAAGGCATCACCACTCCCAATATCACAAGCAGACAGATTCTCTTTCGCAATTTTGTCCCTCCAAGTGTTTCTTGGTCGGAATGTCATGGGATAGTAGATAAAAAAGCTTGCTGTCCTGTCAGAGAAGCCAATTCGTTTGCCTGGATGCGCCGAGCCATCAGGTGGAGACCTTGTGAGGGAGTCAAGCGGTTGGTCTCCCTTCAAGGCCAAGATCAGGAAAGTGTCCTTGGTCATGTGGAAGGGCGCCCTTCCTGGTGCAGGAATCCCCTATCTCCGCATCCAGGTTTCGAGACAATCCGAGAGCCGAGCAAGGGGATTCTCGTCCACCGGAGCGTGACCCCTACTCCCCGAGTCTCTGCGTGAACTCCTCTTTCGCGAGGAGAGTCTCCCAGTTCCTGTCAACGTTCTTCTGGATGGTCTCGATCAAATCGTCCGTCAGGTGCCTGAACCTCCCCTGCAAGCGAAGATACTCGCCGACGGGCTTCCTCTTGGCCGGCTTCTTCGTCATCTTGTAGACTCCATTCTCGACCTCGTACAGGGGGAAGATGCCCGTCTGATGGGCGAGAACTCCGATACGTATGGTCATCTCGGGCGAGAACCGCCAGCCCGTCGGACAGGGTGAGAAGACGTGGAAGAACTTCGTCTCGGGCATGTCCTTCGCCTTCTGGACCTTCTTCACGAAATCCTCGGGATAGGCCACGTTCGCCGTCGCAGCGTACGGGATTTCATGCGCGACCATTATCTCGACCATGTTCTTCTTCGGCCTCTTCTTGAAGTCGCCGGTCGCGCCCACAGGCGTCGTCGTGGTCCATGCACCAAAGGGAGTCGCCCCGCTCCTCTGAATCCCGGTGTTCATGTATGCCTCGTTGTCGTACATGACGTAGATGATGTCGTCTCCCCGCTCGGCGGCACCTGAGAGGGCCTGGATCCCGATATCAGCGGTCCCACCATCGCCCGCGAATCCGACGACGTAGACATCATCGATTCCCTTGGCATCCAGGGCTGCGCGAATGCCGCTCGCCGAAGCGCCGGTGGTCTCAAAGGCCACGTCGAGCAGGGGGACCTTGAGAACATTCCTCGGGTAGACGCCCGACATTATGGCCCAGCAGCATGCCGGAATCGTGACTATGGTCCTCTTCCCCAGTGCCTTCAGAAGGTACCTCATGGCGAGGGTTCCGCCACAGCCCAGGCAGCCGATGTGGCCGCTGTTCATGAGCTCTTCGGCGGGTATCGTGAGCTTCGCCAACTAGTCCACCTCCTTGCTGCCAGACGTTCTGAGGCCCCACCATTCGACCTCCCCACCGTCCTCCTTCTTGAGGACCCTCTCCAGAATCTGCTCGAGGTCCTTCGGCGGGACATCCCTCCCGCCTATGCCGATGACATAGTTCCTCACGAGTGGCCGCTCTGGAGCCCTGTAGAGCGCGCTTGCCGTCTCGGCGTAGAAGGCCGCCCCGTGGCCGAAGGTGTAGCTCCGATCGAGAACGCCGATGGAATCGACCTCCTTTGCCAGCTGCCTCACCTCCTCATAGGGGAACGGACGGAAGACCCTGAGCCTCGTGAGGCCGACCTTGTGTCCCCTGTCCCTCATGTTGTCGACCGCCACTCTTGCCGTCGACGCAATCGTGCCTGCGGCGATGATTGCGGCATCGGCGCCGTCCATCCTGTACCGCTCGATTAGGGCCCCGTGGGACCTGCCGAACTTCCTTTTCCACTCCTCGTGTACGTCCGCTATGACGGTCCTGGCGGCCTCCATCGCCTTCGCGATCTTGAACCTGAACTCCATGTACTGATCAGGAGGGACGAGCGAGCCCAATCCCACGGGATTGTCGACGTCGAGCTTTACCGGCGGCTCGTACGGCGGCAGGAATCCGTCCACGTCCTTCTGAGCGGGAACATCAACGGGTTCGAAGGTGTGAGAGAGATAGAAGGCATCCTCCATTATCATCGCTGGGAGCAGGATCTCGTGGTTCTCGGCCACCTTGTATGCCTGAATGACCGTGTCGAGGACCTC
Organism: Thermoplasmata archaeon; assembly: GCA_046761045.1. GTDB lineage: Archaea > Thermoplasmatota > Thermoplasmata > RBG-16-68-12 > JAGMCJ01 > JAGMCJ01. The sequence goes on along the minus strand of JBHIFJ010000019.1, from coordinate 16,172 downwards.
CTGATTGTTCTGGCAATAGAACTGCATCCAGCCCGTGTCGCGCTGGGCGATGCTGTCCTGGTAGTCAGACCATACGCTCCAAGGGGGCGCCATCGCACGGTTGATGTTGCCCATGACTATCGGGAGCCTGGAACCAGCAGCCCAAATGAGCATCTCGTGCATGAGCGCGAGACCGTGGGCGGATGTGGCTGTGTAGGCCCTCGCGCCCGTGGCGGACGCCGCGATGCACGCTGCCATGGCGCTGTGCTCGCTCTCCACCTTGATGTACTGGGCTTTCATCTCCCCGCTTGCCACGAGGTCGGCTATCTTCTCCACCACCGTCGTCTGTGGCGTGATCGGATAGGCGGCGATGACCTCCGCCCTCGCGAGCTTGGCGCCATAGGCCTGCGCCGAGTTTCCGGTCATCACTTCTCTGGGCATTCTATTCCTCCCTCGCCATCTCGATGCACTTCTTCGGGCAGACGGCCTCGCAGATTCCGCAGCCCTTGCAGTGGTCGTAGTCTATCAGTATGTCGCCATTCTCATCGATCTCAATGGAGGTGTCCGGGCAGAACTTCCAGCATAGATAGCACTGGTTGCACTCCTCGCGGTTCACCGTGGGCCTGATGACCCTCCACACACCCGTCTTGTTCGAAGCGGAGGACTCATTCATCAGGGGTATGTATGGCAAATCCTCGACGCTCTTGGCCATTGAATCACCTAAAGCGAGACCCTCTCGTAGGCCTCGAGAGCTGCAGCCGCGTTCTCCCTAGGCTTGGCGGGAGCCATCTTGAGTATGCTGGCCTCGATCGACTTTATGCCGACCTCGCCCGAGGCCTTGGAGAAGGCACCCAGGATGGCGCTGTTCACGATCGGGGCGCTCTTGCTTCCGAGGCCGTGTGAGGCGGCAATCTCAGTCGCGTCGACCGTGGCGATCCGGAAGCCGTCCCCGAGGCCGACATCATCGAACCGGCTCTCGCTGTTCGCCAGGATCATGCCGCCCTTCCTGAGGCCCTGTGTGATGTCCACAACCGCCACGAGGGAGGCGTCCAAGACCACGACATAGTCGGGCTCCCTGATCTCCGATCTGTCCCAGATGGGCTTGTCGTCAATCTTCGTGTAGGCTGTGACAGGTGCTCCCCTCCTCTCGACCCCGAAGAACGGAAAGGACTGCACCCATTTGTCCTCCAGAAATGCAGCTGCCGCCAAAATATTCGACGCCACGACAGAACCCTGACCGCCTCTGCCATGGAATCTGATCTGAATCATCGATACCTGTCATAAGGTATGGAGAGCGAGTATATCTCTTTTACTTGCGGGGCCTCCCCTGGGGGGCAGGAGTCATCACCAGATTGTGAGGAACATGTCAGGACCGGATGCAGGTACCGCGAGCGGGCCGAAGGTGACTGGGGCCTCGTCTCCGTCCTGCCCGTTTGATTGAACGACTCTAGAGAGGTCGTTCTCCAAACTGTCGAATGCAGCGGGGCAGCTCGATTCCCGAACGGGGAATGGAAATGGTGCATGATATACGGGGAACATAGGAGAGGATCGCGGGGCCTGAATCACACCATGGCGATGTGGCTGAACACCGCGGGCGACTGCAACTTCGACGTTGCTGGGATCGTCCCCGCTCAGACTACAATACACCTCTATGAGGGATGGAATTCTATCCCCTTCCCCTCTTTCGACTCCTCGTGCACGGCATACGGCCTCACGACCGACGCTGGAGCGTTGCGTGTAGATGGATATGATCCAGCGCTTCCCTATCGTCTGAGAGTGTTCGGAGGCGCCGAAGGCTTCAGGGCAGGGCACGGATATAGGGTGAGGGCGCGGGCGGACACAGACCGTATAGTCGAAGTATCGTAGTGCGAAAGGAAGGACCCTTTCGGTATTCGCATCCTCGTGGCGAACCCACGAAGGGGTTCACGTTCGATTCGGGAAGTTACACCCCAGTACAGCAATTATCGATTCTGATAACAGACTGAAAAGAAAGATATATGATCCTCCAAGAAGGCTCTCCAACTAGTCCGTCTGGGTTGGTGACACCGGCAATGCCCGGGAGTGATGCCAGAGAGAGGAATTGGAATCATACGAGGGTCTGGCAGCGACAATGCCTGAAAAGACTGCAAGAGGACCCGTTGGACTTGGACGCACTATTTGCCAAAGCAGCCTGGTTGGCAAAGACCAAAGAATACGAGAAATGCATCGACACCCTGGACGTAATCACAAAGAGAGATCCCTTTTATCCCGGAGTCTGGACGCTCAAGGCCAAGATGTACTCCTGTCTGGGGGATGAAAAGATGGCCAAGCTATGCCAGGATAGAGGCGAGGAGCAGTCCAGGTGAATTATCGCTTCTGATTCCAGGAAGGAAAGTAATTTCAACTCTGAGAATGAATGCTGGACGATGAGAAGCGAGCGTGCCGTGCTAGAAGGTATACTCAAACTCCTCGAGACATGTCAAGAAAGACTGGAGAATGACCCCGGGGATTTGGACGCTTGGTTCTCAAAAGGCTTGGCTCTTGCCAAGCTGAAGAAGTACAAACAGGCAATCCACTGTCTCGATCAGGTCACTAAGAGGCAAGTGAACTACCCATCCGTGTGGAGATTGAAGGCAACAGTATATGCTTTGATGGGAGATTACAGAATGTCTCGTCTGTGCAAGAAGGTTGCAGGGCGCGTGGAAGTGCAGGAGAAAATCAATTCCATCAGGAGAGTGCCTACAATGCGAGTCGCTTGATGGTCTCTTGCTCTAACCGTGCGGACAAACGAAGAACAGAAGTCATCGTGGGTGAGGATGCTCCTCGTCATGGAGGGATGCTTCAGGCAAACCCCGGGTTCCCGCCTCATTCCTGGAGGACGCCTTTGGCAACGACTCACCTTTAATGCACGGCTTCGTCACGCCGGACTCATCAGTGTGTGTACAGAAACCCTCCCGTATCATTTCGCCTGGTGATAAAATGGCGGAAAACTTTATCTTCGTGCCTACTCCACTATGGCAATATGATACAGGCTCAGGTCATTGCACTGGTGAACAACCCGTATGAACTGATGTTCCAGGAGATGCCAAAGGCTCTGGAGAGAAACGGCATAGAGATCACCAAGAGGGATTTCGAAAACAAGGAGATCAGGGGAAGAGTGATACTGGGCTTTCCTCGGAACAAGGCCAAGTTCCACATGAAGTTCTACCACAACGGAGGACATACTCTCATCGAAGCCAACGTCAGGAGACGCACGGGGCTCCGGAAGAGTGAACTCGCGAAAAGGCTGATGGAGAATCTCCTCGATGACATACAGAGGATCGGAAGGAAAGGGGCCTGAGTCTCGTTCGGATCTGGCATCGTTCGATCTGAGGAATGGACATCGGAGAGGATGACCTCAAGATGGCCGGAGAGGCGCTCATGAAAGGGATCATCATCCACGAACTGGCGAGAAGCGTTTCCCTATGGTCCACCCTTTCCCTGGTGGCAATCAGAGAAGCCAGGCCTGAGGACTTCGAAAAGAAGGATGCGCTTCAGTGGTATCAGGCAGAGTTGGACAAGAAACCCAACGACAAGAGTCTGTGGTACGCGATGGGGACACTCCTCGCGAAGAGGGGTCTCTATGACAAGGCTCTGGAGGCCTTTGGAAGAGTCACTTGGCTGGATCCCCTGCATCTGAAGGCGTGGGATGCGAAAGCCAAGGCCCTTCTTCGACTGGAAAGATACCAAGAAGCCTTGGAATGCTTGGACAGAGCAACGGAGCTAGAGACGGGGGATGAAAGGATATGGTTTCAGAAGGGAGAAGCCCTGCTGAAGCTGAGGAGGTTCCAGGAAGCCTTGGATTGCTACGACAAGGCAATCGAGATCGACCCAAACTACTCCGATGCTTGGTATGGCAGGGGACAAGCACTGAGGGAAATCGAAAAGAAGCGCAGTGAAGCGGGCTCCAAGGGGCCTAGAGTGAAGGCTCAAAGTGACGACGTGGAAGGTGTTGAGTCCAGGAAAGCCGATATTCATCCTCCATCAGAGCCTTCTGAGGACGAGGGCCCCGATCCTTTTCTGGGGGAGCCAAGGTGCCCAGAGATGGGGAAGAGTGACGATGCCGACGAGAACGATTGTCTCCTAGCGGCAAACATGCAGCGGTATGCTGGGAAAACGGAAAGCGCCCTGAGGCTCTACGACGAAGCGATACGCCTCAATCCAGACTTTCTTGATGCATGGTATTTGAAGGGAACGCTTCTCTATATTATGGACAGGTACGAGGAGGCGTTGGAGTGCTTTGACAAGGTCCTCCTCCTGAATCCCGAGCACGAATGGGCCCAGAAGAGGAAGGCGGAGATCGAGACGCTGGCAAACATCAGGAGGCGACCAGCGAAGACGAGTCCAAGCGATGCCGAGAGAGAGGAAACCAGGGGAGAGGACAGCCGAGCAGGACGCCCTGGCTTGGCAGTCGCCCATGCCTTCAAAGAATCCTGGGGCCGCATATCGGACAAGGAGAACCTCCTGAGAAAAGCGGATGAGTGCTATGACGCGGGCGAATACGACATCGCCCTGGCGTACTACGACAACGTGCTCGAGATCGATCGGGACGAGTACAGAGCCTGGAAGAGAAAGGGAGAGATCCTGTCGATGATGGATAGGAACGAGGAGGCGACGGAATGCTTTGAAAAAGCACTTAAGCTCAATCCAAAGGACGAGACGATCTGGCACGGTGAAGGAAGAGCTCTCCGCGCGGAGGGAAAGACGCCCGAGGCTCTTGTCGCTCTCAAGAAGGCCGTGTACCTCAAGCCGGAACTCGCCGAGGCATGGCACGAGGCTGGAGTATTGCTCAGAGCACTGGGGAGGACCAGCGCCTCCCACAAGGCACTTCAGGAAGCCTTCAACCTCTATTTCCTGCGAACGCTCAGATCTCACAAGGAGGAAGGGACCTCATCTGAGAAAGAGTCCGAAGCAGCCATCCTGGAGATGGAGCCCCAAGAGAATCTCCCCGACAAAGGAGAGAGAAAGGCGTCTATCGACCGAGAGGACAGAAGAATCCTCATGGCTGTCTGGAATCGGGCAAAAACCGTCTCTCAAATAAGCAAGCAGCTTGGAATCCCAATCGCGGAGTGCTACAAGAGAGTGAAGAACCTTCGAAGTATGGGCCTTCTTACGCGACTGCGTTTCGGAAACGTCCTGGATCCCGAAAGGAAGACGATTGACCTGTATAAGCTGGATTCGAGGGAGGGAACCATAGTCGCGAAAAGAGGGAAGTTGATACTGGAGATTCCTCTGTCGACGAAGAAGAAACGGGCAATATCGGATTCTCTGAGGAGGCAACTGAAGGGATTCGACATTTGACCGAGGGAAGTAGCGATTCCCGTAGTCAATGACGCTCTGGGAGAGGGCAAGCCACCCTTCCCACGCTGGAAACTAATTCAAGTTCCTGGTCCATTTTGCATCTCTCAATCTCGAGAGGGCGGAATACGGTTTCCACGTCCTGGATGACGAGGGAGACTTCGCTGGGCTTACTCTCTTGAGGACTGACATCGCACGTAGGTTCGCATGCCTCGCAGGCTCCATAACGATTTTATCCTCGCTCATCGTTGGAGAGCAAGGAGGATATCTTGGGTGGACCCATTTCATCAGGCTGCCACAGAGGGCGCAGGAGGGAATCTTCCGGACTGGTCGCCATCCTTTCCGCCATGGCGTTGGCTCTACCCTTGCTTGGCATGAATGACTTGTCAGGGATCCCCCTGAACAATCCTGCCTCCGACGACCCTCTTGAATCGTCGCGTACGAGAGGGAGCAGTCTCGAAACCGCTCACTTCAACCTGAGCTTCGAGGGTGAGATAGCAAACATGGTTCGTGCAGAAGGAGAAGCTCTTGAACGCGTGTTCGAAGGTGCGACGGAATTCCTCAACTTCACAATTTCAGCCAGGACGAAGGTCAACATCAGGACGGATCCGGACATCCTTCCTCCGGAGACCATCGATCTTGGCTTCTATGGCTATGTGGTCCCATCATGGTTTTCGGGAGGAGAGCCTGAAATGGTCTTGAGTCTATCCCCTGAATGGTCCGTTCAAGCGAACGACAACCATCTGGATCTGAGGGTGTGGATGGCTGCCCACGAGTTCATCCATGTATTGAGGGACTATCAGACAAGGGACCACAACGGAAGCGTGTACCCTTCGTGGTTGGAGGAAGGTCTCGCTGGTTACTTTGCAAATGAGCATCTGTCTGTGAACGATGAATACCTTCGATGGTGGATTCGGAATCTGCTCGACAACGACGAGCTGATGGACATAGATGATCTTACTCAGCGCACCTACTACGTGTATGGGGAAGGCTACACGATACTCAAGTACATCATGGACGAGTACGGGAGGGACAGCTTTCTCGGCTTTCTCGACGCCTTCGATGTGTGGGATGGAACCGAGACAACCGATTCCAATCTCGAAGTTGTCTTTTCCAGGGCCTTCGGAAAGTCACTTGAAGAGTTCAATGCTGACTGGCGGCAGTATCTGTCAGATGATTTCGCTGTCGGATTCGATAGAGAGGAGATTGAGAGCGTTCCCGGGAAGGTTCTTGTCGATTCCGGAGGGTGGGACATGCCGACCTCTGCAAGAAACGGCAAGCTCGTCTGGGTGACCGACCAATCTGGCTCGCTTGACATCATGCTTTCCGATGAGGACGGAAGCGAGATGAAGTGGTTAGTCCTCAGTGAGGGCTATGACGGCGATGCCAAGTTGGATGGAACTGCAACCTGGGTCGCCTTCACATCCACGAGGAATGGGAATTACGACATCTACAAGGTAACCCTCGACGGTGGGAATCTCACTCAGCTCACCGACGATGAATTCGTGAACATCATGGGTTCCTGGTCCCCAAACGGGGAGATTGCGTTCACTTCGAACAGGAACGGCAACTGGGACATCTTCGTCATGGAGTCAGACGGGTCCAACGTCCGGGAATTGGTTGCGACCGAGGCGGACGAGGGCTCACCCTCGTTCTCACCCGATGGCTCTGAAGTAGTCTTCGTCTCGGATGCCGATGGCAGCTTCGATCTCTACACTGCAGATGCCAATGGCTCCAACGTGAGGCAGCTCACATCCGCACCCGAGGATGAGAGCTTTCCATCTTGGTCTCCGGACGGAAGGAGAATCGCCTACACCCTCAAGAAGGGGTTCTCCAGGAAGCTCTGTGTGATTGACGTTGAGAGCGGCTCCGTGGGAGTCGTCTTCGATCAGCCCAGTCACAGCAGCGGGTTCATCGGCCCTTCGCTAGGTGTACTGAGATTCCCGATATGGTCTTCCGAGGATGACGCGATATTCGTGGCCTACGGAGGTCAGATATTCTCTGTCAGGTTGTCCACCGAGGCCGAGGAAGACATGCTATGGCTCATTGTCCCGGCTGTCATCGCTGGAGTTGCGGTTGCTCTGCTCATTCCACTGCTGAGGAAGAGGAAGGGAAGGTCCTAGTGGTTGTGGGAGGAGACTACGTGAGAAGAACCCCCGTTTCCTGTTTGCTGCCGTTAAGAGATTTCGGGATAACACACTCCCCGCTAAACAGATAGTTACTTATACTCGGAAGTACAGAATCTTCCCAGAAGGAGCAGGGAGCATGCCTCGCCAGAGCTGGGCCGATAGGAGGCTCACCCGTCACCTGAAGGTGTACTGGCTAGCAATCGCTCTTCTCTCATCCTATCTCCTGCTCCCGCCAAACGACACTGTGGAAGTGGCGGAGAACATCGAGTTCTCCAATCCAAACATCCCCGTTGACGTGACCCCGGCGTCCTCCACCTTCCCCAAGCTGGAAGCGGATGCGAACGGGAGTCTGCATGCTGTGTGGGTGGATTCCAGATTCGGAGACGGGAACATCGCCTACACGAGATCCACGGACGGCGGGAAAACCTGGTCCTCCGTGACGAACGTGAGCAGGGCCTTCGTAGGCTATCGCTACCACCATCCTGACATTGCCGTCGATGTGGGCAATGGCCCCTACGCTGGGAGCATCTATGTGATTTTCCAACGAACCGTCACGGGGGGCGAGACGGATATCATCATGTCCATTTCCAGAGACGGGGGAGACACCTGGATGGAAGGCATCAGGGTCGACCACGGCGCTCCTGGAGTGGTCAGCGGCATGCCTCGAGTCTCCGTTGGCAGCGATGGTGTTGTGTACGCCGTGTGGCACGATTCCAGGATCCCAGGATCTCAGTTCCATATATTCGCAGCGAAATCTGTGGACGGAGGGATGGCCTGGCTCGGGGACTATCAAATCTCGACGAGCCATCTGGTGAACGCCTATCCCGCCTTAGCCAGCTCTCGCGGTGGCGACATCTACGTTGCCTGGCAGGAATACGGGGAGAACCACACGACGTCGATCCTCGTTGGCCGCTCGACAGATGGGAGCAGCTGGAACATCACGGAGGTCGCGGCAGGAGGAAACTACAGCACTTCGAGACGAACACCGGACGTTGCCGTGAACGATTCAGGCTCCATACTTGTCAGTTGGATGTTCTGTGACACAAGCGGGAACGATTTCGTGCAGTTCTCCCGCTCCGACGATGGCGCCAAGACGTGGATGTCTCCTGTCCAGGTCAGCCATGGCCCTCCCGATGTTTCGAGCATGTTCGGCCCAAGGCTGGCTACGGATCACGGAACGATCTACGCAACCTGGTCAGACGATCGGAACGGCGACCATGACATCTGGCTTGCTCAGTCAGTGGACGGAGGTCGTCACTGGGGAGACGGGAACATCAAACCCAACGATGTGAGGGTGGACGATACCGACAATAACGGCAATGGGGCCGATGACGACTCACCGCAGGAGCGCCCCGACATCATTGTCAGCGATTTCTTCATCGCCGTGATCTGGGCGGACTACCGAAGCTCAAGCAACTACGACGTATACTTCGCCAGCTACGAGGTGGCCTCGCTGCAGATCACCGAGATATCCGATTCGCCTGACGGGAATGAGTGGATAGAAATCCACAACTTCGGCGGGAAGCCCTTGAACGCCGCGGCCTATTCCCTGGCGGTAGCAGGAGGCTCCCTCATCGACCTCGACCCGCTCGGGATGATCGGCCAGCAGGAGTATCGCATCATCGGCGATGTCCCGGGCGCAGACCTGCTCGTCGATCTGGATCTTCCAGACGAGGGGCCGGACACACGTCTCAAGAAGTGGGGCCAGACGGAGGAACAATTCGCCTTCGGTCAGAGGGGACCCAATCCCGACCCGCTGGAGGGAGAATCCGTCGCAAGATACTGGTCGGGAGAGAGGTACACCCAGGATTGGACGAGGGAAGAGGTCCCGACCCCGGGGCTGGTGAACGTCGTTCCTCCGGTGCAGCACAATCCCGAGGTTGTCCTGAACGAGATCCTCTTCAATCCGTCAAGTCCCTCCGATGCCTTCGTGGAGGTCTACTACCCAGGATGGAAGAGCGTTTCCCTGATGGGATTCAAGTTGGTTTGCGATTCCGATTTCGCTCTGGACGCAATCGAACTCAACTCGTCGAATCGAGAGGCCGTCCTCAGGTTCTCCTCGGACCCTGCGTTCTTCTCCAGCATGAACGCGTCGGGCGACAACGTGTACCTGTACGATCCGAACGGGAGACTGATGGATATGGTGGGCTGGAGCTCACCTCACACACAGGGTCTCTCCATGTCAAGGGTTCCGGACGGATTCGGAACGCACGATGGATACAACGACATCACATCGGAAGTGGCTGGCTGGGCCTTTGACACGACACCGACCCTATGGTCCGTGAGGATCGGACCCGATCAAGCGAAGAACGGAGAAGCCAGCGAGCAGGTGAAATATGAGCTCATCGTGACCAACAAGGACTTGTCGTCGCACTACTTCAACATCAACTACTCCACCGGACCTGGCGGATGGAAGGTGGATCTCTACCAATCGGATGGTCTGACGGCGCTCTCGGATTCAGCGGGCGACCCAGACCTGATTCCGGACATCGGATCGCTGGGTCCAGAGCAATCACGGAAGATCGTCGTCGGCGTGACTCTCCCGAGCACTCTCCCTGTGGGCGCCGTGGAGAGGACGAGAGTCTTCGCAACGGCGTCGGACGATTCCACGATAACGGATTTCGCGACTCTGAGCACGAGACCTTACCCCGATGTCATGATAGACAAGACTGCAGACCCGAGCACGATCTTCGTGGAGGGCGCAGGACCCGAGTTTCAGACGGAGAGCACGATAACTCTCAGCATCTCGGGCATCGGTTCCAGCATAGAGTGGAACGCTCCTCAGGACGTCATATTCCTCATTGACCAGTCCTGGAGCATAGGCGACGCCTTTGGGTTGGAGCGTCAAGTTGCGCTTAACTATCTGGACAACCTCAAGAAGCCCGATACGGCCGCAGTGATATACTTCGAGTGGGATCCGCAGCCAAAGAGACCTCTGACGACGAATTATGAGCAGGTTCGCTTGGACATATACTCCGAAGCGCGCGCCTCCGATTGGAAGGAGGTCATCCCTCCGTGCGATCCCCCGGACGATAACTGGCCCGACCGCCCGTGCTACACACGCCCAGGCGAGGCGATAGTCGGCGCCTTGAGGGAACTCGAGATGAATGGCAACGAATCCCATTTGCCCATCATACTGATGCTCACTGACGGCTGGCACAACGATTGGTACTCCATGCCCGAATGGATACTGGATCCTCGGATTGCCGCCACCTATGCCAAGGAGAATGGAACAAGAATCTACACGCTCGGGATCACGGGCCGAGACGAGAATTCCACCCCGTGCATCAACGATGGCATACTGAAAGAGATAGCGAGCATCTCCGGTGGAGAATACAAGAAGATAGACGCACAGCATGACTTTGACGGGATGTACGAGAACATCAGCACCTTCGTGGACGATACCGCAGCTCGCGACCCCGATCCGTATGACTCAATCCCGATGATCGAGGACCTGCTTCCCCCCTACGTGCACTACGTTCATGGCTCCTTCGTGGACCCCTCCAGTGGTCAGCCAAGGCCCCCCGACGAACTGACCGAGGGGCCCGCGGGCTCGATGTTCAAGTGGTTCCCGCGAGTGCTCCGGGTCGGGGAGACCTGGTCCGTGTCATTCAACGTCACCGTCGCCATGACGGGTCTCGTCTCCGCGGACATCTATCCTGATTCGCGGGTGAGCTACGCGACATGGAATTGGACCAATCTCTCGGTTCCCTTCCCCGACGTGAAGATTCGTGTATTGCCGTCAATCCACCCGCCGACCAACGTGAGCGCCTCATTGATTGGAGCGAATCGCGAGAATGTGAGGATCCAATGGACGCTGTCCCTGGACGACCCCGCCACCGTCGACCGCTACGAGATCTACTACGGTACGACTTTCCATCCGAGTGGCAACGGGTACTCCCTCTTGGGGTGGGCGCCCAAGGGCTTCGATTCAGCTGTTCACGTTGGAGGAGGCGAAGGGGATGCGAATGACTACTTCTACATGATCTGTGCGGTCGCCTCCTCTGGCGGATCCGTCTGCAGCCCCGATCAGGCGGGAAAGTTCACTCGTCCACTCGCGAAGGGACCCAATCTCGTATCCATCCCTCTCATTCAATCAAACGAATCAATCGAGCACGTTCTTCAGACAGTGAATTACGACAAGGCGTGGACATACGACTCGCTCTCCAAGCAATGGAAGTGGTACATGAAATACAAGGAATACAGGAGAGGACTCTACAGCATCGATCATTCCATCGGACTGTGGATAAACGTGACGGAGAACAGCAATCTCACGGTTGCGGGAGTGGTTCCCGCTCAAACGACGATACAACTGTACGAGGGATGGAATCTCATCCCGTTTCCGTCTTTCAACTCATCGTATGCGGTCGCCGACATGAAGGTGGAGATCGGAGCCACGAGAGTGGAGGGATTCAGTCCATCCGCCCCGCCTCACTTCCTGAGAGTTCTCTCCGATTCGGAGACGCTTCTTGCGGGATACGGATACTGGGTGAGGGTGCCCTCGGCTATCGTCTGGGCAGTCGACATCCCGTAGAACCTCATCGAAATGATGCCTTCCGAGAGGATGCGGGAAATTGGAGTCGCAGTCGAGCGGGTTGCGTCTATTGACCCACACCCGCGAAGGACAAATCCGTGAACATGACTACCTCCCTGAGGAGACCGGGAAGATGGTGAGAATGGCCGACATCGACGAGATGATGTACAGATGTGGCATGGAGATACTCCATCCAGGCGGCATGGAGAAGACGGATGAGATGGCGAGGAGATGCGGCGTTGGAAGGGACAAGAAGGTCCTGGACATAGGCGTGGGCAAGGGAGTAACGCCCTGTCATCTTGCTGAGAAGTACGGCTGCAGCGTTGTCGGCATCGACCTCTCGGAGAGGATGCTGGAAGAGGCGAGAGGAAGGGCGGACAGGATGGGATTGTCCGACAGGGTGAGTCTTGGGAGAGGGGATGCTCACAACCTCCCATTCGCCGATGGCACCTTCGATGTCGTGATCATTGAGTGTGTGACCACCATCCTCGACAAGAGGAAAGCGTTCTCCGAGATCCACCGGGTCCTGAGGCCAGGCGGCACGGTCGGCGATCTCGAGATGATATGGCGGGAAAGACCTTCCAAGAATGCGGAGAGGGACACCTTTGAGGTGTGGGAAGGCTTTGAGACCATGATGCTGGAGGGGTGGAGGGAGCTGCTGGAGGAAACGGGATTCATTGACATCGAAACAGTGGACTTCTCGGATACGATGCAGGATATAGAAAAGGAGATGAGGAGAGAGCTGGGACTCAAGGGCATGCTGAAGTTTGCTGGCAAGCTGATGATGCACGGCGACCTGCGCAGGGCCTGGAGGGAGTATGAGAGGGTCTTTAGGGAGCACAGGGAATACATCGGATATGGGTATTTCATTGGAAGGAAAGAATAGGCGAGCGTTGGGAAGCGCGGAGAGAGGGCGCTGGTGACGCTGGGCCAGGGGCGCATCTTGGTGTCTAGACGCTGAATGATGCATTTCTGCGCTCTCCTCAACCTTGCGCTCAATCCCACCATGGTCTGATTCCAACGTTCAGCCCGCTCCTCGAAGTGAAGGCCGTCCTTCCTCGCCACAATCTCATCCGAGATTATGTTTGAGAAGCAGTAGTGCCTGTATCCCTGATGAGCGTGCAGAAACCTCGCCAGGTCGCTGTCCGCAGACTTGAGCTTCCCGTAGAGCATGGATGCCAGCCCGTATTGGTAGTCATACGGTAGCGGTTCTCTAGACAGCTTTCTAATCAGGATTCTCGCTCTCATCCTCCACCCCTTGTCGGGAATGAGGGTCAGACTATCCCTCGCAGCGTGAACTCTGTGTCTTTGTGAAAAGCTATCGAGAATTCGTCTGAATTGGCTTCATATTGTAGGGGCATGAGAGCCCGACCTCACGGCCGACTCGTCCTAGCTGAAACCTAGCTGTTTCTTCGCTTATCCTTCGCTCTTCCTATACTCATCCTTCGCTTATCCTTCGCTGTTTCTTCGCTCGAGCTATGCTCTTTCTTCGCTTGGCTTCGCTTTCTCCTCGTCAGGTCGATTCCGGGTATCGGGTCCCCGGTGTCCACCGCCTTCCCGCCGGACTCGAATGAAACATCGTAGCTGAAAAGGGCATCAGGACAAATCCCGTGCACTTCCGGCTCAGCTGCTCAGGAGGTCGCGGCCAGGACTTCATCCAACGGACAGAGTCAGAGCACCGACTCCATCTCGTCGACGAGCCTCATGGCCTCGGACCTCGGGTCGTCCGCCTGGTATATCGACCTTCCCACTATCACATGGTCGGCGCCCGCCCTGATCGTGTCCGCCGCGGAGCCCCCCTGTGCGCCGACTCCAGGACAGATGATCAGAAGAGAGCCAACGATCTCACGAAGCTCCTTCACCCGCTCGGGTCTCGTCGCCGGGGCGATGATGCCCGATGCCCCTTCCTGCACTGCCAGTCGCGCGATATCGTCCGCCACAGGCGCGGTGAACGTCCTCCCGCCAGGATGGCTCATCTCCGTCAGCACGAAGACATCCCCGTCGGCCGCCTCCACGCAGGCCCGCACGGAGTCCGCCCCCACGAAGCCGTGCACGATCACGCCACTTGCGCCCCGCCTGAAAACCTCCTCGACGATGAGCCTGTTCGTATTCGGAATGTCCGCAACCTTGAAGTCGCATATGACATCGGCGATCCTGGAGACCTCCTCCACTATCTCCATGCCTGTGGCAAGCACGGCTGGATATCCGACCTTGACCGCATCCAAGAGGTCGCCGACCTCGGAGACGACGGCCATCGCCTTCCCCCTGTCTGGCACGTCCAGCGCGAGGATCAGTCTCGTTCTCCTCCTCATCGGCGGACGAATGCCATCGCCCTAGAAATAGTTACTGAGAATTAGCCCAATAGCTTTATGTATGAGCAAGGGAAAATCATATGATTAGGCCTGATACTGGCGGTAATGCCGTGAGGGAGGAAACGCTGAAGGCAAAAGTCTGCCTGGTCGGCGAGGCAGCGGTGGGAAAGACCAGTCTCATTCGAAGGTATGTTCTGGACCAGTTCGAGGACAAGTACGTCACCACCCTGGGCGCAAAGGTCTCCAAGAAGGAGATGAGGATCCCGGTGCCTGAATCGGACATGACCGTCAACCTCGTGATGGTCATCTGGGATATCATGGGCGAGAAGAGCTTCAGGGAGCTGACGAAGGAGGCCTTCTTCCACGGCACGAAGGGAATCCTCGCCGTCTGCGACCTCACCAGGTACAACACGCTGAGGGAGCTCGACGATTGGGTCGAGTCGGTCTTCGGTGTCGTAGGAGAGGTCCCTGTCATATATGCGGTGAACAAGGTCGACCTCAAGGACGAGATAATGATAATGTACGGCGAGAGCGAGCTCGACCAGTCCACGAGGGCGTTCAATGCGGAATACTTCTACACGAGCGCGAAGACGGGGGAGAACGTCCAGCTCACATTCGAGAATCTGGGAACGCGCATGGTCAAGAATCAGCTGTCCCTGTCCTGAGAATCATCTCGATAGGGTTATATAGGCTGTGCTCGTTTTTTCGCACAACTGTTGTCATGTTGAAGGAATGGGTATGGTTGAGACCAGAAGATTGAAGTCCAAGGTCTGTTTGGTCGGGGAGAAGGCCGTCGGGAAAACGAGCCTCATACGAAGATTCGTTCTGAACACCTTCGATGACAGGTACATCACGACGATAGGAACCAAGGTATCGAAGAAGGAACTGGAGTTCGAGGGCAAGGACATGCACATCCGGGTGGACATGACGATCTGGGACATCATGGGTGAGAAGGGCTTCAGGGAGCTTCTCAAGGAGGCCTACTTCTACGGCGCGAACGGCATCCTCGCCGTCTCGGACCTGACGAGGAAGAAGACGCTCGTGGACCTGGACGACTGGATAGACTCGACGATGAAGGAGGCCGGGAAGATACCGGTCATGATAGCGCTGAACAAGGTGGACCTGGAGGACGACGCCGAGTTCGGCGACAGGGAGGCCATCGAGATAGCAAAGGCCTTCGAGGCCCCGTTCATCTACACGAGCGCGAAGACGGGCGAGCGGGTCCAGGATGCCTTCGAGAGGCTCGGCAAGATGGTCATCGAGAGCCAGCTTGGCATGACCCTCTGAGGTCGTGTTCGATAGCTTTAAGTAGAATCGGTTTTATTGAAAACAGGGTTCTCCTGTCGAAGGGGGAGAACGGTTGGGGAGGAGGAAAGAAAACCTCGAGGAAGAAGGATGAGGCCAGACAACCTCCGAAGGCGATGCCTCCTGCTCGCTTCAGTATTGGTTCTTCAGTCGATGATTTTGATTGGCTTTTCACCTGTGGCCGGCTCCGACCCTGCGGTCATCGACAACCTGGATGGTACGAAGACCGTGGTGTGGGACCTCGAGGACCCGGCCAACTATACGCATTCTGGCGTGACCCTGGCGGGTGGATACGCCGAGCTCGAGCGGGTCAATGAGAGCTTCGTGGATACGCTCGAGGCGGACTTCCTTCTGGCGGAGGCCACGGAGAACATCAGCGTCTTGCCGACAGGTGAGATTCGGCTGAGCGGTAATGCTGGGGACTTGATCTCTGGCGGGGATTTCTCCTCTGACGGCTCCTGGGACAACACGTCGAGCTCGGGGGGAAACATCACCGCCGAGAGGGACCCGATGGGCGAGAACGCCCTCATGAGGCATCAGAGCGGCATGACGGATGTCCAGTTCGACAGCATGGATGACATCGTGGGGTCGGGCTGG
>JBHIFJ010000018.1:0-40632 GCA_046761045.1 Thermoplasmata archaeon | reverse complement strand
ACTTATATACCCAGCTTGAAAACACAAAAAAGCTCAAGCTACAAGGAGGGATTCCACAGGATCGGAGAGATTCATGGGCTACATGAAGGAGGAGGACAGGCGATATTGGAAATCAGAGGTTAGGGCTGAGAAGAGGTCTCTCGAAGCTGCACAGAGGGACTTCAAGGGGAAGACCCTGACCTATGCTGTTGCTGCATTAGCCTCTCTGATTATCCCCTTGTTCACCTTCGTCATTCCTGGCATGAATCTGTCGGACATGACCATCGCTACGCTCATATCTGTTTTCGTTTGGTTGCTATATACGACGGGGATCGCTGCACCGAAATGGAGGGAGGCGACAAGGGAGATTGGGAAGTGCAGAAAGGCCATCAAGAAGACAATGCTCGAAAGGGGAGAAGTCTTCGCCCGGTCCAAGGCAATGGCACTTACCATCATCTGCCTTTCATGCGCGATTCTCATCATTGAAATCGCCATAGAGCCAACATGGACTATCTGGTTCCTCATTCCCCTCGTCACCCTCTTAGTCGCATTTCCCATTAGCTTCATCTTTATCTCCCGACATCCAGGAACATTCATCGACTCGCTGGCCGAAATCACACAGGAGCATCCTTTGCTCTCCTTCGCGTTCCCATTTGCGGTCCTCAGTGGAATGATTGCCATTGCACTGACACTAATCATCGAGAGATGGAGTGCTCTTAGCCTTCAAGTGAGCGAGAGCTTCCCTCTACTTGTCGGTCTTCTTGCGATTCTCGGATTGGTCGGAGTCCACCTACTCATGAAGTGGGACCAGATTATGGTGATGGTCAGCCTCAATTCAGCCAAGATAAAAGACTACGAAGAGCTTGGGAAACTGATTAGACAGGGAAAGGTCAAAACATTGGAAGAGGTCGAGAAGAGGCTCAATAATATCAAGGATACCCATCCTGATTACACATCCTGAGCGGGCAGGGTTCGGGGATGTGCTCCAGTTGTGAGATCTAATGGCAAGTTCTATGCCATCATGGCTTGCATCTTTCTCTCCAGGAGCTCGCGAACCTCGGGGTCGTCGAGGAGCTTGGAGAATGTCTTGTCTACCTGAACAAAAAGACGAGGCTCCGGTATCAGGTCCTCGGGGACCAGTTCCTCGACAGGTCCAGGCGGGGGAAGAGGCTCGTACCCAAGCTTGTCGGCGATCTCTGCAATCTGTTCTTCGGCCCTTCGGGAGACGTACCGCAGTGGCATGGGGCTCAGCTTCGTCCAGCCGAACCACTGCCTGAGTGAGTCGTCAGGCGTGCCGCGACGCTTGAGGAACGTCGCCCTGGCGTGCCTGAAGCTGTGCGGTCGGCATGGCTTTTCGATCTTCGCCCTCGATGCTGCTATTCTGACGATGCCTCTGATTCCTTTGGGCCCCAAGGGCGCTATGGGTCCTCTCCGCTTCGATATGAACAGGGGGGCCTCGGGGTCATCGCTATCAGGATAAGCCTTGCGACGAGCACTGATCCACTGCAACATGAACGGAGAAGCCTCATAGAGAGGCAGCCGACGTTCTTCTCCTCGAGTCTTCTGCTTTCTGAACCAGACGCTATAGACTGGTTTCCCAGTCTTGGGGTTCTTCTTCTGCTCCAGCTTGACATCGCCGATTTGGACGGCAGCTATCTCATGAGAGCGCGCGCCCGTGTCCCAGAGCATAGCCAGAACCGCTCTGTCCCTGATGTCTCTGGTCACTTCAAGCATCCGTTGAACGTCGTTCCTCGTGAGGACCTTCGCGGGATCCTGCCACTCCTTCTTGCTCTTCTTCCGATTCAGACGAAAGCCCGGCGGAATGAGGGTTTCCCGCTCGTTAGACCGCAGGTAGTCCCGCAGGACGTGTTTGTATAGACCCGGGTCCCTATAGCGTTCCTGCACGTCTGTAAGCAGTCTCATTATGTCCTTCCGTTCGCACTCGAGAAGGGGCTTCGGACACAGCTCCGAGAGGGCCTTGAGAGAAAAGGCGTAATTGCGAACCGAGTTTCCTGCAAGCCCCGACGCCTGCTTCTCCAGAAGCCACTCCGACGCCGATTCGCGATCCTTCTCATGTATCCTGGCAATCACCTTTCTAACTGTCTTCTCATAGTTCCTTGCCATGAGTTATGACCTCACGGAAGAGTATGCCAGGCTACTATAAGTGGGTTCGTTAAGTTAAGCCGTCCATAAGAAATTAACCACCCGCTGCAGCGGCCAAGAGGACGACCTCGTCGCCGTCCTTGATCTCCTCCTTCATCCCGCTCTCAGTCAGCGGTCTTCCGTTCAGGATGACGTTTATGGAGTAGTCGAGTTCTCCATCCTTCGTGAATATGGCCTCCCCGAGCTTGGGATGCTCCATTCCCGCCTCTCTAACGAGGTCCTCCACAGTGCCGCCTGAGAAATCCATGTCCAATTCCGATGCGGCAACAGCAAGCCTCAAAGGACTCAGGAGACGAAGCTTTACTTTCACGTCCTGCGCTAATCAGCGCCATTATAAATATGTTAACTCCATAAGTGGAAGGACGCGAATCGCTCGGGATGAGGCTTTTCTCCTCGTCCGCACCAAAAAGCACTTATAACAGCGGTGTTGATTTGATGCTCTAAGTTGGAGGAGGCCAATATGCATAGCTTCGGTCGCTGCTCTGCAACGAATTTGACGTGGGTACTCGCGCTAGTTCTGATCTCATTGGGTCCTTTGCTTGGACCCCCTTCGATCAAGAGCGAGGACGGTGGCGGAGATCCTGACCCGTCGCAGGAATGGTGCAGCCTGTGGGAGGGAGATGGAAGCAGCCCGCCAACCTCTGAGGGCTGGTGGGTGAGAACTTGGGGATCCGTCTCCATCAGCAGCGGGGTCTCCGGCGGCGAGACTGTTGCCATCAATGATGACCCGAGCAACGCCAACGGTGGCTGGATGCAGAGGTGGATGGACTTCGAGCCCCCGTTCGAGTTGGCCGTTCGCGGGCGCTACGATCCGGGGACACTGCGTACAGGCTTCGTGTATATGGCTTATTTCTTCACGGGCTCCCATGCTCTCTTGGTGGGCTTCTACCCAACGTATCTGAGGATTGGTGGACCGAACGCATTTGACATCCCTGCCATCCAGGGTACCTGGTACAACATCACATTCGATGTGAAGGCGCCCTTGGATGTCGACATCTACCGCGACGGCCTCCTCGAGGGCAATGTGGAGATGGAGCCTGTCGACAGCATCATCTGGGACCAGCCTCTGAACAAGCCTGTCATTGCAGCGATCGTGACTGGCACCTCGCCACCCTCCCTCGGGATGGTGGACTACATTCGCACGACCATGTGCCCGCCAACGGAGGTGGGACCCAAGACGCCCGACAGAGATGCGCCCCTGGTTCTCAACGTGACCCTTGACGATGGCGTGAGAACACCCTCCAACGACCTGCTGGTCAGTGAGGCGACTTCCACTGTCTGGCTGAATGCGACGGTGGACGACACGACCACGGGCAACTCTCCGATCTGGTCGTCCAATTACACGGTGGGTGCCTCGAATTTCCCTGGAACACCCATGACCCCGGCTGACGGAGGATTCGACTCGCCCGTAGAGGATGTTACGACAGTCATCGATGTCAGTGGCCTTGCTGAGGGGAACTACACCTACTGCGTGCACGGAAGAGATTACTATGGTAACTGGGACTCCGCGGGAAGCTGCGCAGTGATGCGCATTGGCAAGCAGGAGCCGCCTAGGATATACAACCTCACCCTGGACGACGGGGTCCGGCCTCCATCTTCGTTTCTGGAAGTTCCCCTTCTCCCCGGAACTAATGTATGGCTAAACGCGACAATCGACGATGGATTCACGGGAAATTCGACCATCTCGTCCGCCAATTACACGGTGGCTCCTCAGGCGTGGCCCGGGGTATCGATGTCCCCAGCGGACGGAAACTTCGATTCGCCTGTGGAGAACGTATCAGCCTCCTTAGACGTCTATTCCCTGGGCGAAGGCAATCACACTCTCTGCGTCTACGCGATTGATGCGGCTGGAAATGCCAATCTGACTGGTTCGTGCGTCTCCTTGAACGTCACTCACGTACGAGGTCAATCTCAAGTCGATCCACTGATCCCGTATTGGTGGAGAGGCCAAGCGGTCGTGACTGCCAGCACTATCGATGGCAGCTTCCCTGTGGATTCGGTGGACCTCTACTACAACTACTCTTCCGACAATGTCAGCTGGAGCGGATGGACCTACTGGGAGACAGCACTTTCCTCTCCGTGGACATGGACCTTCCCATTCCCGGATGGAGATGGATTCTACGGATTCTATTCGGTCGCCCGTGACACGTCTGGCATTGAAGAGCCCCCTCCCATCGCTCCCGACGCCATCGTGGGTTATGACACCACCCCGCCAACAAGCTCGGTGCAACCTCTAGCTCCTTATTGGCGCAACGCGGACAGTGTGGACCTGACAGCTGACGCGGGCGATTCCTTGAGCGGCGTCTCCAATGTCACCTTCCTCTACCGATTCAGCGGCGATAACGCATCCTGGAGTACATGGGTCCAAGTCTCGGTCGAAACGAGTCCGCCATACGGGACGACCTTCATCGCTCCTGACGGCGACGGCTATTACGAGTTCCGCTCGGATGCATGTGATGTGGCCGGGAACGCGGAGACCGATGCTGCCCCAGAGGCTAGGATCGCGCTGGACAGAGAGGGTCCGCTTACGAGCGTGCTTCAGCCCAGTCCGTACTGGACCAATGCCACGACCGTGGGCATCGAGGCAGTCGGGGCAGATGCGCTCTCAGGCATCGCTCAGGTCGACCTCTACTACCGCTTCAGCTCTGACAATGCTTCGTGGACGAGCTGGACGCTCTGGGATTCTGATTCCGCCGCCCCCTGGACCTTTACCTTTGAGGGCAATGAGGGGGATGGATACTATGAGTTCTACTCCATTGCTGCAGACCTACTGGGCAACTCAGAATCATCCCCCGCCGCGGCGGACGCCGTCATCGCGCTCGACAGCTCACCGCCAGCTGGCTCGGTGATAATTAACGGTGGTGACGCATGGACAAACTCGACCTCCGTGACTCTAACGCTAGCATATTCCGACATTCTGTCCGGAGTCTCGGATGTCAGGTACAGCAATGACGGAACGTTCGACACCGAGGCTTGGGAATCCCCGTCCTCGACGAAGCAGTGGACCTTGGCGGGCGTCGATGGAAGCAAGACCGTCTGGTTCGAGATGAGGGATAAGGCCTACAACACGCAAACGGTCTCCGACGACATCGGACTGGACACTTCTCCACCGACATCCTCACTGAATCCGTTGTCCAACTATTGGTTCGTGGACGTGTCGGTCCCGTTGACCGCTCAAGCCTCGGATGACCTGAGCGGGGTCGAGACTGTTGAGCTCTTCTACAGATGGAGCTCTGACAACATCACATTCACCTCATGGACAAGCGTTGGGTTGTCTTCGGCTCCGCCCTGGTCTTTCTCATTCGATGCTCCAGACGGTGATGGCTTCTACGAGATGATGACCAGAGCGGTGGATGCCGTTGGGAACATCGAGCCGGGGGGTTTCGCGGAGATTCCTCTGGCAATCGACACCACGCCTCCGACCACGGAAGCCCTTCCTGTCACCCCATACGATCAGGACGCAGTGCCGATTGCGATTGGCGCCCAAGGCAGTGACGCTCTGAGCGGATTGGTGACCATGCAGCTCATGTATCGCTTCTCCGAAGACAATCTGTCGTGGACCCCCTGGCAGTCCCTTGGACAGGTGAGCGAGCTGCCGTACGAATGGAACTTCAGCGCACCCGAGGGTGAGGGCTATTATGAGTTCTTCACCCAGGGCAGGGATGTCCTTGGGAACGCTGAGCCTGCACCCGGAGCCGCCGATTCCCGAATGGCCTATTTCAGGGGCGGTGTGCCCCCTGGGGGTGGACCAGGCGACAGAATTCAAGAGAACTGGAAACCTTTCATGGCCCTAGTCTTCACTATCGTTCTATTGGTTGTGGCATCGGTCCTGATAAGCAGAAGAACAATGGCGGGGGTTTCCGCTGCGAGAACCAAGGGATTGCTCGTCGTGGCAGTCCTGTTCTCCGTCCTCGAGCTTGTGACTGGTGCGGCCTCCATGGTCACGCCCGCTCTGGCCATTCCCCCTGGTTTGGGCATGGGTACGCTCATTGATGTTGCCGTACTGGCTGTTGGCCTCGCCATCCTCCTTGTGATGGGCTTCAAGAAGAGTTTCGAAGAAGCGGACCTGCCTCCACCTCCCGAAGGCTAGTCGTGTTGAGCTAAGCCAAATTCTTTATAATTTCCCGCTATTTGCACGCGGGGAGGAGAATGAAAGCTGCTGTGTTCTATGAAAAGGGTCAGCCGTTGAAGATTGAGGATATGCCGATGCCTGAGGTCGGTGAGTGCGATCTTCTCGTCAAGGTCGCTGCATGCGGACTCTGCCGAACAGACCTGCATTATCTGCACGGTGTCCCGACGTTCAAGAATCCACCAATCATACTGGGTCATGAGATCAGCGGGACCGTCGAGGACATGGGTTCTGCTGTCCAGGGCGTCGGGAGAGGTGAAAGGGTCCTCATCCCGCCGGTGTTCTCTTGCGGGGAATGCGTCATGTGCCGCACGGGGAGAGGAACGCTCTGCACGAATCAGGTCATGGTGGGCAATCATAGGGACGGCGGATTTGCGGAGTACATTGCTTTTCCCGCCGCGTACGCGTTCAAGCTTCCCGATGAGGTTCCCCTCGAGGAGGGCGCGATAATCTCGGACGCGATATCCACGCCCTATCATGCCGTTGTCAACCGCGCTGACGTTCAGGCTGGGGACAACGTCGCCATCTTTGGCTGCGGTGGCGTGGGCCTCGCAACGGTCAAGATGGCAACGCTGACGGGAGGAAATGTCATCGCCGTGGACATATTCGATAAGAAACTGGAGATGGCGAAGAAAGCGGGCGCCGTTGAGGTCGTGAACGCGAAGAAGGAGGAGGACGTCGCCAAGCGCATAAGACGGCTGACAGGTGTTGGCGCCGATATCGCCATGGAAGTGATAGGCAATCCGACGACGATTGAGCAAGCATTCAATTCCGTGCGGTGGGGAGGCAGGGTCGTCGTCGTGGGATACACCCACAAGGATGTCTCGCTGAATGCGGGAAAAATCATGTTCCGTGAGATCGAAATCAAGGGCTCGCTCGGATGCGGTCTGCAGGATTTCCCCCGGGTCATAGATCTCGTGAAGCATGGGAAGATGGACGTCAGGGAGTTCGTGACCCACAAGTTCAGGCTGGAAGATATCAACGAGGGCTTCGCGCTCTTGGAGGCAGGCGATCCGAGCCTGATTAGGGCAGTCACCATTCCCTGATGCGGCGGGACAATCCATCCGAGTCTCTACTCTCGTCTGCGAGACTTCGGCCTCGCCAAGAACATCCCGAGAACCATCAGCACAATGAATATGGTGGCACCAAGCAGGACATAGAACAGAAGGTCGTTTTCTGGCACAGTCCTGGACCGGGGTATCTCAACGACAATCCAGTATTGATTTGAGTAGTCCTCCCCGTCATACGCCCTCGCGTGTACTGTGTGGTATCCTGGCTTTGAGTCGCTAGTGTCCCAGCTGTGACTCCAGCTGGTCGTCCCATTGGCCAGCTCCCAGCCGAAGCCATCGATGTCCACTTCCACCCTGAGTATCTGTGCGTCTCCATCCGGGTCTGTCGCTGTCCCCTGAATCTGTACGACGCCCTCGACCGTTTGCTCCCTGTCAAGGTTCGTGATCGTGCAGACGGGAGGGCTGTTTTCCGGTTGCGGCGGCGTGAACTCCTCATTCACGTTCTGGGCCTCACATCCGAGAGATCCACCTATGACGTACATCCTTCCATTGACGATGCCGACGGACACGGAAAGTCTCGATGTCGGCATTGGCGCGACCATTGTGTATGCGTCAGCCAAGGGATCGTATTCGTAGGTCAGCCCGAGCGGGTCACATTCGTTTTCTGGTGCGCCGCCTGCGACGTAGATCTTGTCCCCTATGGTTCCGACACCAGGTCCCGAGACCCCATATGGTATCGAACTCACCTGTCTCACGCTGCCGTTGGAAGGGATGTATTCCAGAACATCCGGCCTTCCGAGCCAGCCACCGAATAGGTAGATTCTCTCATCGGACACTGCCACTCCCATGATTCGCTTGCCCTCAAATCCAAACGGCAGCCCATTCGACCAGCTGTCATTCGCGGGGTCGTAGATCACAACCTCGTCCGTGCTGCCCGAGCCACCATCGAGACTCCCGCCCAAGACATATATCCTTCCGGCAAGGACAGCAACCCCTGAGCCTGACCGGGGGGATGGCATGGGAGTTCCAGTCTTCCAAGAGTCGCTCTGAGGATCGTATACTTCCACGATATCAAGCATTCCCGTCTCATTTGCCCCGCCAATAGCATAGATCCTGTCGCCCACAGCCGCGGCCACGAGGCCCCATCTCGGAGTCGGCAGCGGGGTCTTCGTTGCCCACACATCGGAGGTAGGGTCGTAGATCTCGTTTGCGTCTTCCTCGAATTGGTTGCCGTAGTATCCGCCCATCCCTCCGATGACGTAAATCTGCCCGTTCAGGACTACGGTTCCTGCTCTGGATCTAGCAGTTGGCATGGGACTTCTTGTTGACCACTGCCCTGCGTCTCCCTGTGTCAAGGGGGACAGCATTAGGCCCGCCGAGAGGAGCAGCAGGAATGCGCACAGCACCAAGTGCTTTCTCAATACCATCAAGGCCCTCCAATGGGTTCAACCGAGGAGAGACTCTTAAGTTTTTCCTTGACCTCTCCTCCGAATGCACCCAGAAAGCAATCCCTGCAACCGCTATTAGAACCTCATGAGGAGTTGGTCGTGGAAAACGTATTATAATCGCTTCGATTTGCATAGCACGTCAAATCCATCTGAGGGGCGAGGAGATGGCCAAGGTAAAGGTATTCAGATGCAGAATCTGTGGCGACCCCTACATAGGAGTCGAGCCGCCAGCGAGGTGCCCGTTCTGTGGGGCACTGGCGACATACTTCGTGGAGGCAGGCCAGTGGGATCCCGACGAGTTCAATGTTGAGCTGAGCGATCAGGCCCGCGAGGACCTCGAGGCCGCGCTGAAACTCGAATTCAGCAACACGTCATTCTACACGTGCGCGGAGAACATTGCAGGGAAGGCTGGGGACGAGTACGGCTTTGCCAAGTTCAAGGCGCTGAGGAAGGTGGAGGGCGAACACGCCAGCGCGATATGCAAGTTCTTGAAGATCTCAAAGCCCCCGATCGAAGCGGGAACGTGCAGCCAGGATTTCAAGGAGAACACGCAGGAAGGATGGGAGCGTGAGAATCGCGCGATAAAGGCATACTCCACGTTCAGGGATCGGGCGACTGATCCCAGGTTGAAGGAGTTCTTCGGTGCGCTCGTTGAGATCGAGACTGACCACCTGAACCTGCACGCGGAGAACCTGGGTCAGTGAGCGCTCCGCTACAACGAGTTCCTCGCAACCCCGAGCGGGTCAATCTCACGCATGAGCTCCAGTTCTTCTCCCGTTGGAATCTCCGTCTCTGGGGTCTCGCCGGGCATCTGAAGTTCGAAACCAGTGTTCTTCACAACATCGTCCGCCGAGACACCCGGGTGAACGGACACCAGTCGGACCCCCTCTTCGGCAAATGCCATCACGCAGATGGGCGTGACAACTATGGATGGCCCGCCGCCAGGGAAGTCCTTGCTTTCAGCAAACCCAGGTCCGCTGACGAAGTCCACTTCCTCGACGAATGTCCGAGTGCTGTGATTCATCGCATAGATCGCGTATCTTCTCGCCCGTGAAAGGAACGGCAGTCCGACGGAGCCGGGACCGCGAAACTTGATTTCATCGGGCATTCCGACTCCGATGAGGTTGCAGTTCCCCCGTGCATCGATCTGCAGGCCGCCCGCGAAAAAGATATCGATTTCGGTTCTTGCCTCGAAGTCGATAACATCGGATAGCGGAAGGACCGCCTCAGCTCTCAGAAGCCTGTCATCGCACGAGGAGGCGACCAGCGGCTTAAGCAGAGGATTAACGGCCCCGCTCCCGCCGGCGATGTACGTCAGGTTCGGCGCGTGGGTCATCTGAGCCAAGCGGGAGGCGAGCATGGGTATCGCGCTGAAGGCCCCCATGATGGCGACCTCTCCGTCCTTGAGATGCTTCGAGAGCACCGAGGCCATCAGCTCAGCCGTCTTGACCTCTACCATGGCACATCACCCTCCATGAGCTCCTTCGCCTTCTCGCGCCCACCAATCACTTCCAGGTACTCCTCGTTGTCCTTGGGCCCGCGTACGTACTTCTCCAGGTACGCCTCGAAGTCCTTCTTGGAGGCATTCAGATATTCCTTCAGATGATCTTCATCGTATCGGTAGTATCTGTGCGAAGCTGTCGGATGACACCCGAACGGAGCGTTGACGACAGCATCCACGAGAAACGCTGGAACGTCAACGCGCATCGCATTGTCGAGGATATACCCATGAGGCACGACCTCCTCGACCTGGAGCACGACCTTGTCGCTCGCCTTCACCATGAGGAAATCGGTGAACTTGCTGCCCTCGAATATGGCGTTGCCGTACTCATCTGCCTTCTGGCAGTGCACCAGGGTGACATCGGGCTGCAACGAAGGAAGGCACGCGACCCTCTCCCCGCTGAACGGGTCCTCCGTCCAGCGATAGTCCTCCTTGTTGAGCGAGGGGACGGAGGTTGCCTCCAAACCCTTCGGCAGAGGGATGAAGGGCAGCGAACTGGCTCCCGCCCGAAGCGTGTATGCAACGAATGCCTCATCGCACTCGCGGACCCTCAGCTTGCCGCTCTCTGCGAACTTCCTGAAGTTGGGAGCGAGGCCGAGATGCTCCATGCCGACATAGGCACAATAAAGCTCCTCCACGAGACCTGCCCCGATGAGCATGTCCGCGTTCACAGATCCTGAGGGGCTCGTCATCAGCCTACCTATGCCAATGCCCTGTCTGACAATCTCCCTTATGAGCGCCATAGTGTTGTTGTGCATGTGCATCCCGCCAATCGCGAGGAAGCAACCCTCCTTCACGAAGCGCTCCACCGCCTCCTTCGCACTCAAAACCTTCCCGGTCCTGGCCATGAAACTCCCCTCTGAGTCAAGGATTAAATAGGCTCGCCGCATTAACGCGTTCCGCCTATTAAACTTTCTTTGAGGGTGTAGGATGGACCTGGAAGGCAAGAATGCAATTGTGACTGGAGGGAGCGTCGGAATCGGCACCGCCATCGCTCTCAAGCTGGCTGAGGAGGGCGCAAACGTCGCGCTGAACTACAGAAAGCATGACGATGAGGCCAGAAGAGTCGTCGCCGAGATAGAGGAGATGGGCAGGAAGGGTCTCGCCGTGAAGGCTGATGTCTCGAGCTTCGAGGAAGCGCAGAAGATGGTTGACAAGGTCGTTGCGGAGTTTGGCGGGCTCGACATCCTCGTGTGCAACGCCGGAATCAATTGGGACGGAGTCATCTGGAAGATGACGGAGGAGCAGTGGGACCGGGTGATAGAGGTCAATCTGAAGGGCTATTTCAACTACATTCGTGCAGCGGCGCCAATCTTCAAGGAACAGGGCTCTGGCAAGATGGTCAACATCACCAGTATCAACGGTCTGCGGGGCAAATTCGGGCAGACGAACTACTCTGCTTCGAAAGGCGGCATCATCGCCCTCACAAAGGCCCTTGCCAAGGAGCTTGGAAGGTTCAGCGTGAACGTGAATGCCGTCGCCCCTGGCATGATAGAAACGGAAATGATGGCCCAGATTCCGGAGAAGTTCCTTCAGATCGCGCGGGAAGAGACCGTCTTCGGAAGAATAGGCAAGCCCGAGGATGTCGCCAATCTCGTCGCGTTCCTGTGCAGCGAGAAGTCCAGGCATATAACCGGAGAGGTCATCAAGGTGGATGGCGGTCAGTACATATGAGGTGACCATATGCGGACAGGTGTTGTCGGAATAGGTCATGGCAAGTTCGGGAAAAGGGAGGTCACCGTTCAGGAGCTGGCCTTCGAGCCGTTCAAGGAGGCGCTCCGAGACAGCGGACTCCATCAGAAGGATATTGATGCTCTGATTGTGGGCTCCTCTCCTGAGTATCACAGGCAGCGCTCACTGTCGGGTGTCGTGGCTGAGTATCTTGGAATGAATCCCAAGCCCACCTATCTCGTGGAGGCAGCGTGCGCATCAGGAAGCGCTGCCCTTGCCACGGCCGATGCCTACATTCGAGCAGGAATCTACGACACTGTCGCCGTTCTCGGCGTCCAGAAGATGCTGGAGCTTTCCACGCCTGAGATACTGGCTCTTATGGGAAGGGTCGGTGACGTGCAGTGGGAATCTGGGTTCGGGACGACCTTCCCGGGCTACTATGCTATGTTCGCGCACAGGCACATGTACGAGCATGGCACGACGAGGGGGCAGATGGCTGCGGTTGCCGTCAAGAACCATCATTATGGTGCAAAGAACCCGAGCGCGATGTTTCAGAAGGAGATAACTGCTGAGAAGGCGCTTGCCTCTCGCCTGGTCGCATCTCCTTTGACGCTTTTCGATTGCTGTGCGAATGCAGATGGCGCGGCATGCGTAATCATCACAAATGAAGGGAACGCGAAGAAAGCAGACACCCCCGTTTGGATTGCAGGCATTGGCTCCGCCTCAGCTCCGATGTCCATTCTCCGGAGGGAGAGTCTCAGTGAAATCCCGAGTGCCATTAATGCCGCAAAGAAGGCCTACAAGGCCGCGCGAATCAAGCCAAACGACGTGGATGTGGCCGACGTTCATGATTGCTTCACAATCGCTGAGATCATGGCTTACGAGAATCTGGGCTTCTGCAAGAAGGGCGGAGGCGGCAAGATGATCGAGGAAGGCGAGACGTACATTGGCGGGAGGATTCCCGTGAATGTGGATGGCGGGCTAAAGAGCAAAGGTCATCCGGTCGGTGCGACCGGAGTCTCCATGGCGGTCGAGGCGGTGAAGCAGCTCAGGGGGGAGGCCGGCGAGCGGCAGGTTGAGGGTGCTGAGGTAGCCCTGACCCACAACATCGGCGGTATTGGGCAATATTGCTTCGTTAATGTCTTCAGGAGGTAGCATCGTGAGTAAGCTAGGCAAGGTTGACTTCGTCCCTTTTTCGAAGGTCGATGGCATCGAGGAGAAGTTGAAGGAGGGCAAGATCTCGGGCACGAGGTGCAAGAAGTGCATGGGCATCTATCTCCCGCCCCGGATGGATTGCCCCGAGTGCCTAGACGAGGAGATGGAATGGGTCGACTGTGAGAAGAGAGGGATTCTCGTCACATACACAACGATTCACGCCGCGCCTGCAGGGTTCGAGGAGGATGCCCCGTACACCATTTGCCTTGTGGATGTCGAAGGCGGCGGAAGGCTAATCGGTTGGCTCGATGGCTCCGAGGAGGACATCGGGATTGGGATGAACGTGAGCATTGGAATAAGAGAACTTCCAGAGGACAGGATGCTGTACTCAGTGAGCCCCGAGGAGTGAGGGCCAGCTCCGACACGTTCTCAGCCACCTCCTCGCTGCATTCCATGCTGCGGGATTGGCAACCTCCGTTGTGGGAGAGGCCTCGACAGAGACGGATACCTGCTTGGCCATGATTGTGGGTCATCCTAGACGTCGTCGTGCGCTTTCCACCAATACTTGTACGCCGGGAAGGTGAATGCAAGGGAAATGGCGCCATGGGCGGCAACCTCGTAAGGGAGAACACCCTCGAGAGAGAAGATGACGTTCGGGAGAGGATAGAGGACTGGGGTGCTGGCGTGATAGAGAATGTCCAGGATGACATGACTCGTTGTTCCCATCAGGATGGAGTATGTCACCACTGGTAGTCTTCCTCGCTGTTCCAGCACATCGATTCCAGCGGACCTGAAGGCTCGCGGATCTGAGGAGTGTCTCCTGAAGTAGCTAATGATTCTCGGCACGATCAGCTGAGGGGCAAGGAGAGCCAGCATCAGGTCGAATGTGAAAGCTCCGATGTGCGAATGTGAAACGACACGCTCTGCCGCTGCATAGGATGGAAGGAATGTCATGAAGGGCAGGAGCAGATCTGGTATGACTGCGCCCGCACTGAGACCGATGAAGTTGAATCTCTTCGGCCTAGGAATGAACAGTGGCCAAACGAGAGCGCAGTGAAACGCAATGAGAGCCATTCTGGAAGAGCATGGATTCCGTGGCTGTATCTTTGGTGATTCCCGCCGCTCAGGACACTCTGGACTTGACCGGGAATTCCTCAAGCCCCCTCCTGCCACTACGGCGACGTCAAGTACCTGTCGGAGCAGAGGAAAGGCCGGTGAGTTGGAGAGGCCGTCCCGAGGACGGGTCCAAGACCCGTTCTGCAACTCCTAGGACGATAGTTCACACTACTCCTGCGAAAATCCTGTCTAGCACCAATATGCAAAATCAAAGATTGCCCGAATCAATCCAGGCCACTTCTCTGTCCACAAACAGTGCAATCCTATGAAACCGCTTTCGCTACCGGGCACTCACTAATAGCGCCGTCCGCCACCTCGACCCGAGTCGGGGCGAGGGCGAGCCTTGCTGACGTTAAGAGTTCGTCCCTTCATTTCCTTTCCATTGAGGCTCGTGATCGCTTCCTCGGCTTCACTATCGGTTGACATCTCAACGAATCCGAATCCTCTTGATTCGCCGCTGAATCTGTCAGTGATAATCTTGGCCGATGCAACCTCTCCGAAGGCCTCGAAGGCCTCGCGGAGCTCGCTTTCGGTGACCTCACGTGGTAGGTTACCTACGTATATGTTCATTCTATTCACCTTCGGTCTCCCAGTCCATGTGTCCCGGGAAACGTTTCAGGCTTCCATGACGGTCATCTCATTTAAGCCTTTGTGCCCGGTTCCTGCTTCTGATTCCGTTCCGTCCTCTCGCACTGGCATTGCCACCGGATGGGTGTGAGGACCGCTCCAACACTGAGTCATTTTCGCCCTGCTGGAGGATGGCCTGCTGACAAACTGAAACGAGAGGCTCGGAGTCCATCGAATGCCGCGTGGATTAGGAGGTCGTGCAGGGCGCCCAGGAAGACCACTCAGGGACCGCGTACAAGATTCCCGATCAGCTTCGCGTGCTGTCTTCGATTCTTCCCCGAGAACGGAATCTCCAGTATCAGTCGGTCCCCCTGAAGGAGAACCACTCCTTCTTTCTGTTCCACCTTATACAATTCAATGGGACCCTTGTCAGGACTGAAGAGACTCCTGAGCCTGTGGCATCTGAGAATGCCGAGGGAGTGAAGTCTCTTGACTCGCCTATGGCATTCCGCCACAGGTATTCCCAGCCTCCTTGAAAGCTGCCTGGCGGTGCCGCCTCGGCCCCATAGAGCCAGGAGAATGTTTCGGTCAAACCTGTCAATTCTCATACGCTGCGATCCTCTCGGACCAATCTGCTCAGTGCTTTCTTGCCTCGGGGCAGACCTTGCTCCGTCCTGTTCCGTCTTGACGCCTTCCCTGCTGCCTTGTAGCATCTCAATGAAGTAGTGCTCGAACGCCTCCCGAATTGCGTTGTGGGCATCCCTGGACTGCCCGAGCGATTGGAGTATGCTGCCAGCTTCAAACCACGCATCGGCGAGCTCAGGGTTGAGTTCCAGTGCTCTCCTCAGAGCGACCAGCGCCTCTTGCTTGTCTCCGCGTGAGCGCAATGTTCTCCCCTCGTTCAGCCACAATGATACGTCTCGCGGATTCAACTTGAGCGCCCTTTCGAAGCATTCCGTTGCGTCTTCCTCTCTTCCCATCATCGAGTAGACCCCGCCCTTTTCCTTCCATGCTCTCCAATCATTCCAGTCAATTTCCAGCACATTGTCGTAATATGCAACGGCAGCTTCGAGCTCCCCTG
Source organism: Thermoplasmata archaeon (assembly GCA_046761045.1). Taxonomy (GTDB): domain Archaea; phylum Thermoplasmatota; class Thermoplasmata; order RBG-16-68-12; family JAGMCJ01; genus JAGMCJ01. The sequence continues at coordinate 24,812 of JBHIFJ010000018.1, read as the reverse complement.
AAAGGACGCATTCGTTGGCCCTCTTCATGAGCTCATCTCTCGTGGTTGTCCTCTCCCAAGACTCCCTGAACGCTTCTGTGTCTGATGAGGAGGCGCGCTCCTTTGGGCCCTCTCCAGTTGCCGTTTCACCATCTGCTTCCCGCAGCCTCCTTTTTCCCATCAATGCCTCGATTTCTGCCAGCCGCTTCTTGCTCCATTCGTGATCTGGCCTTATCTCCAGAGCCTTCTCGAAGCAGTCGGAGGCTTCTTCAAATCTGTCCATAATGTAGAGCAGCGTTCCCTTGAAGTACCACGCATCCAAGAAGCTCGGGTCTGATTCTAACACCTTGTCATACAACCTGAGTGCTTCCTCGGTGTTACCGCCGTACCTCTGCATGTTCGCAGCCAGCAGGAGGTCTTCTTTCGTACGTGGGTCCTCAGCGGGCTGCCTCTGTGTTCCGTCAGACTCAGGAGCGTCAAGATAGTCGGCCCGCGAAAGACCCCTGGTCTTTGGTCCACTCAAGCGAATGCGTTCTCTCTCGAGCGCTTCCTTGCTCATTTCGGCCTCGCTCAAGTCCCTTGGCACTGTTTGCTGGTCCATCTCCCTCAGTGCTTGTCCCCTTCCATACCAGGCATCAGAGCAGTTCGGATCAATCTCTATCGCTCTTTCGAAACACTGCAGGGCCTCCTTGAGTTTTCCGAGACAGAGGAGAATTTCTCCCCTCTGACACCAGAGTCTTTCATCTATGGGGTCCAGCTCAGTGGCCCGCTCATAGCACTCGAGAGCCTCTTGAAATCTACCAAGCCGCATCAAGGCCTTTCCCTTCGCGTCCCAGGCTTTCAGGTGCAGAGGGTCAAGCCAAGTGACTCTTCCGAAAGCCTCAACGGCCTTCTCATGCTCCCCTGACTTGGCGAGCAGTGATCCAAATGCATACCATAGGCTCTTGTCGTTTGGGTTCGTTTCGATTTCGCTCATATACCATTCAATCGGGGTCTTCTTTCGTCCGTCTTGTGGCGTTGCTTCTCTGATGGCAACGAAGAGCCAAGAAAGCGCATTCAACAAGCTGGAGGCACTGGACTCGAACAGAGGAGAGCCCAACAGGGAATGTGCAGGCATCTGACGCCACATCTCCGTCACGGATTGATCTGATGATGTCCTTCTCCCTGATGTTCTGTCAGGGAGATGGCCCTTGACGCGGAGACGCTAGACCCTTCATTTACGGCAAGCTCAAATCCGTGCAGAAGGACCAAGCAGGTCCCCTTCGGCGTCTGAAACATATTTCTGCTCAATCGAGAGCATCAAGATAAACGTATTCCCAATATTATCACGCTCAGAAATGGTAGCATAACATATTTGTATCAGACGCCCCTCGGCTGAACCGTGCAATGGAAGGGAGGAGAATGGCGAAATCTGGATGTTTGGTCCAGGACTTGGACCAGCCCGCAGAAAAGCCCGACCACCCGTCAGGGACTGCCCGCATTCCCGTGTCAACAACGGATGTGGTTTCCTCTTCAAGTCTCGGTTCCGCTCAAGCACTGGCAACCTGGATTTCCCTGCAATGTTGGGGCTCACGGGGTTGGACAAACATGTGTAGGGTGATTGAGGATGAGTCTGACAACGGACCTGAATGCTGATGAAGAGTTGCAGAGGAATCTGAGAGAGTCTCAAGGAATTGATGCGATTGATGCAAGAATCCTCATGTTCACTCATGGAAGCCCCCGCAGGCTGCTGACGATTAGCACAATCCTGGGAATAGACCTCACGGAGTGTCACACTCGGGTCAAGAGACTAATCATAATGGGTCTGTTGAGGTCGTTTCGCCTTACTTTGAACTCCCAAGAATCGAAGAAAAGAAGGAGGGTGTATGACTTCTACTACGCGAATTCGAGGAAGGTAAGGATAGTTGACAAGGGGGGCAAACATAGAGTCGCGGTTTCTCTGTCAGAGCCTAGCGAAGATGTCCTGATGGCACCTCGATTGCACGACCAGGGGTGGTAGACATTCTCATGTTTCATCGCAGACCGGTGTCTGAGTCGTCCTAATCTATGCCTACAACCGATTTTATGACAGGGTCGAACTGTGAGCGGAACTGAGTTGGCTCCTCGATAGCGTACCAATTCCTGAAGACGCGCGGCAAGAAGAAATCGCGTCTGTAGATCCCTCTGGCATTTATCGCCTGGACGAGCATTGACCCTTCCTGGCGCTCGACCTGAATACATACATCGACGGCGTCCTTGCACTGCGCGATTGTGTCATCATGATGTTTATTCATAGCCAAGCAGAAGTAGCCCAGAGTCCGTCGGTGTTCCAGAAAAGGAATGAGTTCCTTCAGTATGTGTACTGGAGCCGAGTCCTCTGAGTACAATTGTGAGAACGACGAAAGCGGGTCGAAGAAGATCTTTTCGAATCTGTCCATTCTGGAAAGGGCGTCGAGAGTCCTCTTTGCCATTTCGACTTCATTCTCGCACTCACGGATGTGCGCAATGCAGAGAACCTCTGGAATCCGGTGTGATTCCTCAGTTGCGAAAGAAATCTCTCCGTTCAGCATTACGTGAAGCATGGATTCTCCCTCAGACTTCATAGAGGACACAACCCAATTCGCGAAGTCCTGATAGATATCGTACTCTGACACCAAAAGAAGTATGCTCCTTGTGCTGACCCTCGGCTTTTCGACGGAATCGTATGGCCCTATTCTCATCGGTCCCTCATTCGCAGCAGTCTTCTCCATCTGTGTGCACCCCCAGCCGAATCATCCTTCGAAGTCCGCAACAACTTCCTCTGACAGGTGTCCCGAGGATAACTTATCGGATATATATACATTCTCATTGAACCGTCAGTAATATGCACATACTCGTTATCCGTAAGTGGACAATAACTCAATCGTGCCACAACTGACTTGGAGCAGTCGAAGACTCTCCTCGGCGAGCTCCTGGACTGTGAGCGTCTGTGTCCCGAAAAAGACCACTCGTGATGAAGGCCGACTTCCGAATCTATTGGAAGGCAAGCATCGGGTAGATGTTCGCTGTGAATTCACAGTAGCTGTCCCCCTTGCTCTGGCATTTCGTCTCAATAGCCTCGACAGAGACGCCAGTGAAGAGCCCTTCAACGATTCCCGCAAGCGTCCCCCTGGCGAAATCACAGGACGGAACTGAGGAGGAGTGCCCGTCAAGAGTCTCCATGTTGCCATGGGTCCTCATGACGATGGATTCTCCAGGCACGTATTCGACAATCTCGGCATTCTCTGACCAGCTGGCGAAAACAGCAATCTCGGACAGGCCCTTTGCATACACCTCTGGGTCATACTTTCTTGCCTTGAATAGTCCCTTGGCAAATCCAGAACCCATCCTCTTTCCGAGGGAATACACGATCATCGGAGCACTTTGCCGCCCAAAGAGATCTACCACTTGCTTTCTGAGGTCGCTTGCAAACATCCTGGGAAGAGTCACGGTGCCAACTTCAGAAGAGCCCTGGATCTGAATCGTAATGAGAGATGCTAGGGAGATGCCAACAAGCACCGCTATCAGACCAGCGAAGATTGATGCGTACGCGAGCAGCATGGTCGAATCCAGAGTAAAATTGGTCACATCGTTGGCATATGAGGAATCCCACAGAAGTCGCGAAAGCCCTAATGCCGAGCCGGCGGTCAGTAGTCCCCCGCCCAAAGTCATTATCCTGATTGGCTTCTTCCAGAATCTTCCCCTGAGTCTCGGAATGGCAAGAGGACAGACCACCAACAGCCCGGTGCCGAGGAGCAAGATGGCAATCAGAGCCAGAAGCCATTCCATCCTACTTCACCTCCGTGCACACGTTCTGCTCCGCGAGCGTGGGAAGTGCTCCAAGAGGGCAGCTCCCGCTTTCCAACTCACAACAGCTCACTTGCTTCATCATCTGCAACACCGTCCAATCTCATCTCCTTTTGGACTAGCCAGAGGGGTGGTGTCTCTTCCGCTTCCGAGGGACCCTCCGCCTTTGTGATGTGGAACTCCCTCCAAAGGGGCGAGGTTGAGAGGCCCCGATAGTAGCTTACTCTGTACTCCCTCCGCAGGTTCTCGCCAAACCTCCAGTTGATCACGCCATCGACGAAGGACCGCAGAACGACTTGGAGGTCTGGAGAATGGACGCCACTATGAAGGACGAAGGTTACAAACCCGTACTCGCTTTTCACTTGGTTTGCCACCAAGTGGCACAACTTGATGACATCCTTGGGGGAGTTGTACAGCAGAAGGGACGACGCTGTGAAAACGATTGCCCTCGTTGGCTCTCCAACATAGGAGATTGCCCTCCCGATGGCTGTTGCCACGCTCTCAACAGTTGTGTCACTCTTGACACAGCAATCATGGGCAAGCTCGCAACAGGGAGATGCAGGTACATACGGCGACACACAGTGCACAAAGATGGATTTCCTGCTTCTCGAGATGTCCATGCCCCGTCTGGTCGCGAGCCTCCTGACTTCTGCGGGGTCCACGTCAATCGCGACGAACACTACCCGGCCTCTCTGCTTGATAAAACGTATGGCTAGCTCACAACAGTACTCGAACTTGCCGACACCAGGGGGACCTGTGATGAGGCACGTAGAATTCAGCGGGAATGAATCAAACAACGGATCTCACCTTCACAATCCTCATGCTGAACCGTTCTGGGAGTCCACTCAGTGGCTAGCCTCCGCTGACGGGTTTCAGCCTGGAATTGGACATTTGGACGAATGGAAAGCATCCTAGACGAGTTTTCACTAGGAGGAGAGGAAAAAAGATTTGCGGTCTGATTATCCTGATTGATAGAAATTAGCCATCTGCTGAGGGGATTCCCACAATCATCATCCCATAGCACACTCCCCTGCACCCGGACCAATCACCTCCCTAGGACTCTTCAAAATAGAGTGCTAGTGTTCACATCCTCACAGCCATCCATGACGTGCGCTTCTATTAGGGGCCCCAACGATATCATTCGCGCTCGTCCGGCTTGAAAAGAACTGGAAACAATCATTTGGGCTGGAAGTGCCCGTCTTCCGTTAGTGAAGTCCGAGGTGGAGAGTGGAGCATGCAGAGTCGCATAGGAATGCATATATACACCCCCTTATTACTCGGATTCAATGGCACACGAGTTGCCAAAGAGAAGCGAAGCACAAGTCTTGCACGGACTCGTCCGCTATCCCCTCCTGACGGACAAGGAATTGGCTTCGAAACTGAGCATGAAATCCCCAACGGTGACTGCGATACGCAGGAAGCTTGTCGAGAGAGGTGTCCTCCGATCAGTCGAGATCCCTGATTTTGCTGCGCTCGGTTGCGAGGTCCTGGTCGTCTCACTGGGTTCTCTCGTTTCATACCCCTCCCTGGATGAAAGGCTTTCGAGTGTCTCGGACTTGCTGGAGAATGAGGAGATTGTATTTGCGTTCATGGAGCCAGGCCAGGACTTCATAATACAGATTTCGCCTGACTACACTCGCGCGATGCTCAATATCATGTCCATCGAGGAGAGGTATCAATCCCAGGGATTCGTCGAGGAACCCGTGAAAGTGATGGCGTTTCCTTTGAGGGCGAGCGAGGTCTGTCGGTACTTCAATTTCACTCCACTCCTTGATGTCCTTTTCGAGCGGAAGGAGAGCGAGGAAACCAGGAGGACGCACTTTCGGGGAAGGTCGCTCAAGTTGGGGAGGAAGGAATCCCTCGTCCTTGCCAGCCTTGTTGAGAGACCCGACGCAAGCGACACCGAACACTCAAGCAGACTCGATATCTCTCGAATGACCGTTGGCAGGGCACGAAGAAAGTTCCGGGACAAGGGAATCGTGGAGAGGATACGTCTGCCGGACCTTTCGAAGATTGGGGTCAAGCTCATCGTAGTCACCAGTGCCAGGTTCCATCCCCGCTTCTCGGCGACGCGAAAATACAATCTTCCGAGAATAATGAAGTTGCTTGGGCCCGCATTCTTCTGTGTTTACGACTCCAGGAAGATTGTTGCAGTCAGCGCCTTCAAGGGCTTTGAGGACTACAAGAGGAGGTTTCACGAGCTCTCTGAAGCCTACAAAGAGTACGAGTATTTTTGGGCCGCTCCTCAGAGGCTGCTCTTCTCTCTTGAGCATTCATCCGTGGTGAAAGATCACGAATACGGTCCTCTTGTCAGGAAGCTCTTGGCCATAGGTCCTGATGACGGGTCGTAGGGGCGGCAGGCAAAGAATGGACAGGAGATGAGTTCAGTATCTCTGCTGCAGATCTTCTTGCTGCGTAGCCTGAGGTGGGCGCCTCTTCAGAAAATCACCCAATGCCGTCAGGATTATGCCGAGAGCCGCAAGGAAGTAGGCAGCGATGTGCTTGCCATCGAAAAGCAGAAGCGAGGCGATTGCCATTCCGTAGAAGGCCAGACCAAGCATGAGTGCCTTCTGGCTTGCCAAGGGTGATGGCTTCCCCACCCGTCTTGCGTCGCGACTGATGGCTTCGATGGGGTTCTCACCGTTGAGAATGCCGACTCTTGTCCTGTGCGCCCCGTGGTTTCTGCCCTCTGTAGGAGTGCCCCCACCATTAACCCTTTCGGAATTGACGTGAGAATGATTCAGCTCAAAGGCTCTCCTAGACATACCATGAACCTCCCATGTTGATTCTAGACCTCCTCTCTGGACATTCCCTGGAGAGCTGTGTGAGAAGTCTGCGTCAGGTCGTCCAAAACAGAAGAGAGCGGCAAGACCTCATCGCGGGATCTTGATGTCGTCTTGCCGCCCCCGAAAGGGCAGAGGGTGAGGGAGACTCCATTAAGGGGGAACAATTCGCCAGTGGAATCCCCCATCCCCTCCGAGACTACCGGAGCCAAGTGGCGGAAGGCTACTCTTCTCTTCTTCAGGGGGGACCAGCTCACGCTTGGGTGATGATGCAAGATGCGGGAGCAATCGAAACAGACTCCTCGATGCTCTGTTCTCCGCCACCATGGTCTTCTGGTCATGGTCTCTGAGCCCACCTTTCTGGAAGCATGTTCAGTTCCACTTGGGGGTATAAATCCATTTCTGAGAGATTATCACCGCGGATAACGGGATGTATCATCGATTCAGGTGCGGAGTGCATCCGATATGCTTCTGCAACTCCGCATATTGCGATACTAAACATATGCATAAGGGGAGCAGGCAGGGGCAGGAACCGCAGTGGGTCCGATGCCAACAGTGCTCCGTCTTCATCCTCACCTTGACCTATATCTTGTCCAATAGGCCATTGGCAAATGATTGTGACAAGAAAATATGCGGCGTGCTTATCAACTCTGATAAGCATCTAGGAAGGCTTATTAGTGCCTGAACACGTTTTTGACATAGACGCGTGACTTGTGATTGCCCCCCCTGAAGGCATATCACGCAGTCAGCCGGAATTCCAGCAGACAAGGCTGTGCATGGAAGGGAGCTGGAATAGAAGACGAAGGTGTAGCAATGAGGTCTGACGAAGTCGAGCGCAGAATCCTGGAGGAGCTCGCCAGCGGAATGAGAACTCCTGAGGGGCTCTGCGAAAATACCCGAGTGGGCATGGCAGCTGTCAATGCAGCGTTGGAGCGGCTTGCAGAGGAGAATCTCGTCGAGCCTTCGAGGATGGTCTATCCAAGAGGCACCAGACAATCTGCGCTTGTCTTGTACAAGCTTACTCCAGCGGGACTCAGAAGGGTCAACTCCGATCGAGACGGCGCTCCAAAGACCTTTGGTCCATCGACGGCAGAGATGTTGGAGGAGCTTGAGGAGTTGGAACTAGACCTTCTGGATACGGTTCATGTCCCCACAAACACACTGAAAACCAGAACTGCGATGCCCTCCAGTCATCCGAGACGCGGAAGACTCTGTTGGTACGTCGGACTTGTTCTGATAGCCATCGGCGTTGTCGGCTTCGTCGGATTCTCGGTTCTTCATGATGCACTCAAGATACCTCTCGTGGGACAGGCCTTCGACTCGTTCGGAAGCGTGAACCGACTGTCAGTGTTCTTGGGCGTCGTCCTCCAAGCAGTGGGAATATCGTTTCTTTTCTTCTCGGAATTCACCATTAGGGGGAGTCCTCCGAAAGTGAAATCTCAGGTCTACTAGAGGGCAAAGCCCGCCAAGGCTCAAAAAGGCCGACCAAGGACGCAGCACTGGAGCCAGTCTTATCTGCTCTTTTTGATCGACAGTCTCTTCAAGGTGGGAACCAACAGCACAAGCAACACTGGTACGAGGACCTGATCGAATTCAGGGATCCTTTCCGTCGCAATCTCATAGTCCAATGTCTCCTGTCGCCAGACCCAGGGGAGCTTTCCGACACTTGAGCCCGAGTAGGTTGAGGTCAGGTGGGACTTTGTGTTCGTATCGGTCGTTAGAGTAACTTCGGACCATGAGCTGCCATCCCAGACCTTGCAGTACAGCTGGTTCCCTCTCACATAGAAGGCGTAAAGGTTGTCGTTCGTCGTAAGGAGGCTGAGGGTTGGATAGAAGTTGTATTGGTTGCTCGTCTCGGGATCGGACGATCCATCGGTCCAAGATCCCGATGTTTCCTTGTACTTGTATTGGATGTATCCGTTCGAATCGGAGTACACCAGGTGAAGGGTCTGGGAGGAATCCGCAACCACGGAAGGTCCCATCTTGTCTTTGCTTCCTGCCGTGGTGGCTATGCTTGTTTCGCTACCATCCCAGGATGAAGTTCCTGCGTCATAGCCTCTACCTTCGATGTTTCCGTCAGCGTACCAGACCGCATACATGTCCCCACCCAGGAGAGGAAGGATTTGAGGAAAGACGTAATTATTCGTAACGTCGCCGTTCGTTCTCAGAACGGTCCGCGTCCCCCAAGAGGACACGTCATCGGTGTTTGTCGACCTGACTCCCGCCACATTGTAGTTTGTTTCCTGACAGGAGGAGACTATCCAAATGTATCCGGTTGAACTTCTGGAAATGAAGGCGACCTTGTCGCCGAGGCTGGTTCCTGAGACAGTCACTGTATACTCACTGCCCCAGGAGATGCTTGTTCCTGAGATCGTACCCTTCCTCACGATCACAGTCGTATCGCTCGCGGATGTGTCACCGACGATGAATATCGTTGAGTTGCTGCTGTCAATCCAGACGGAGACGTAGTTGACCCCGGATGTGGAGAACGCCGAGACGGCGGCATTCGTCCAGCTGTCGCCCGTGGCGCTGTATTCGTACATTGTCTTCCCCTCATCCCCGTCGTAGTAGAATGCCCAGAAGTAGGTGCCGTCGTGCACGACTTTTCTCTGCTGGGAGTACGCGGTGGTACTGGCAGATGATGTCGTGGTTTCTATGATGTAGATGCTCCTGGACCTCGTTCTTGCCGACCAGGTCGTATTGCTCCAAGCCTCGTCATGTGAGTACGACCAGTCAGTCGTTCTGAAATACACTTTCGAGTCATTGAGTTCTCCAAGACGCATCGCGGGAACCGAGACCTCCAGCTCTCTGTCACCACACTCCGCCTCTACTTCGTCGATGACCTTCCATCGTCCAGCATCCCACTCAAGAAGGTCCCTCGAGGTGATCATTCCTCCAATCCCTGTGATCCTGATCATGTAGTCTGCGAGCAGTCCTCCTATCGGATAGCCCTGAGAAATCGAGGTGTTCGTATCGATGTAGACAAGGGCCCTATCCTCGCCGCGCACCTTTGGCAACTTTCCAGGCGGTGCGGGCTCACCTGGCTGGCCATGTGACGCCTTGAATCTCTTCTCAGGAGTGAATGCTCCGCCCAGCATTTCTCCCTTGACGGAAAGATAGGCGAGAACGTTTTCGCTGGAGAGGTTGGTCGAATAGGTGCTTATGTCCACGTTCGGGTTGTTCGTCAGCTCGGAGTCAATGTCCGCTACAGCCTCGCCTTCCCAATCCCCGAAATACCCGTCAATCCTCTTGTCTGCGGGCGTGATTAGAGCATAGGTCCTTTGCCCCCGCCCGACAATCGACACTGGGACGTCCGCGTCCACGGATTCCAAGGCCACCTCAATGAATTCCTCGGGGGCGGCCGAGAGTGACTCCACGGAAACATACTTCCTCACCGAGGACTCGGCGGGGACCACAAAGGAGGCGATGGAATTGAGAGTAAGACTGCCAATCTTGCGGAAGCTGAGGCCTCTGACCTCTATGTCCGACCCGAAGGCCCTGAACCTCAGCTCGAGGATGTCTCGCGTCGAATGTTGCAAGGGTTCAGTTCCGAGGAGACCCACCTGGGTCACCTGAAGGGCGCCGAATCGGGACCCAAAGGACACTTGGGACCACGAGGAGGCGCCGTCATAGTTGTCCATGCTCATTCTGACCTGGAAATCCTCAGCCATGGACTCCGTCAGTTGCGGACCAATCTGGATCTCAATCTTGTTGTCTCCGAGGCCCACTCTGCAGCCTCCGATCTGCTTCCAAGCGGTCCAGTTGTACGGATCGTTTCCTTCAAACTTGGCGACCTTCCCAGAGGTTGTCGACCCGGCCGAACCAGTTACTTGGATTAGCCTATCCGCACCGATGTCTTGCACCCGGTACCCGGTGCTCGAATCCCCGTCCGTATCGATAAATGTGTAGAGGGAGTCCAGGCCATCGGGGTCGTTGAAGATACTCCCCCGAACACCTGCATAGATCGAGAGGTATCCGTTCTCGCTCAGAAGCCCGTACTCCACGAGGTCGATGTTTGGGTCTGGTGCCGTAGGACTCTGAGCGTACTTGGCTACTTTGCCCCAGTCAGAGAACTTGCCATCTATCATAATCGAGGTTGGGGGACCAGGCGGAGCCTCCGGAATCAATGCTGAGAGAGTGACAAAAAGAATGACCAAGGAGATGATGATGGTGACATACCTCCTTCTGGCTCCTCTCTTGCGCAAGTCCTTGCCGTTGGGGATGAAGGTGCCGTTCGTGAGACCGTTGACTCTTCCATTCACACGACCGTTCGTGAGACCGTTGACTCTTCCATTCACACGACCGTTCGTGAGACCGTTGACTCTTCCATTCCGGCCTAGCCGTGTCAGTCCGTTTGTCCTGCCGTTTGTTCTACCATTGATGTGTCCGTTCATCGCCCCGTTTACCAGACCGTTGACCTTGCCTCTGGACCGTCCAACCGTCCTTCCATTCACTAATCCATTCAGTCTGGATGAGTTGGAGGAGGAGCGGACTCTTCCTTGCCGACCGTTCGTGTATCCCCTCTTCTGATCATCTTTGGGATATGAGCGCGATTGACGGGGCGTACGGGGCTCAGCCCGAGTTCCTGGACCCTTCCGTTCCACACCCCCCCTTCAAGAAATATCCTAATAACCCTTTTCATCACATTATCGTCCCCGATAACGAAAATTATCTATTGGCTCGTGTCCGCGGACGGACGGTATGCGATAGCTAATAGTACATCACGGAGACCGAGCATATCGACAACGCATGCTCGGGCACAGTGGGACAGGACCAGATGATTCAGACACACGTACCTTGCGAATTCAAGAAAAGACCATAGGGTCTATGTCTTTCTGACGATGACGCTCACAGCTCTGACAAAGGCAAAAAAGGAGAGACTCCCGATGAGGTAGACCTCCCGACCCACCCATATGAACTTGCCTATATCAGGAGGGAACGTGTAGAACATCGCATGCTGGACGAAGATAAAACTGGCGATTAGTCCGAGGTTCAACAGAACGAGATTCCAGATTGCTTTCTTGAGCAAGTCGTGTCCTTGCTCATCCTTCGTTGAGAAGATTAGCTTCGTCTTTGGCCCCCCTGAAGGTTCCATTGAATATATTCCCCTCACGAACCTTAAGTCTTTCGTTGGATAGGCTGTGGGGCGAAGACGCGCCATCACTCCATGCGAAAAGGGAGAGCAGACCGGATTCCTCGTGGAAATCCGTGTCTGGCTCGGCTCCTACAAGCGAGTCAGCTCTCTGTGTGGCCTATTGGAATTACGTCCCCAAGGCCGAGTTGTACACATGCATATGCAAGTGAGAGTGTGAATGCCCCTTTCTTAGCATCTCCACATCCGCCTGACCAACTGCAATGGACGTTGATCAGGAATCAGAGAGATGATTTCCTTCTCGCCGTTCCTTCGATTCCATCGCACACTCTCGGCAACGCTTTCCATATGGTTCGTATGGCAGAGATGCCGTTGACGCATGCATAGAGCTGCGAAGTCGATAAACCAATCGGGTGATATTAACCTTCGACGCCTCTGGGGTTCCAGACTGCCAGCTTGGATTGGGAACGGTCCTCAGTGGTTACTTCGGCCTTTCCGTCATTGACGAACCGCTCATTGGACTCGTCGGAGATGGATATCGAGCGGCATAGGATTTATTCTGACTCCTCAAGCTCTTCCTCGGCTTCCACGGGCCCCCTTTTCATCAGCCCGACCAGAATCATCATGATGAGGGCAGTGAGAAAGACGATTGCCAGTAGCAAGAACGCCCACCAGTACTCCTCTGCGAAGGGCTTCTCCTCCCTCTCGGCCGTCAGCGGGTCTCTTCCCAATGCGATCTCTGCACCATCGCTCATTCCGTCGCCGTCGGTGTCTGCCTCTGAGGGATCCGTTCCGTAGACGCTCTCCTCATCCCAGTCGGACAGGCCATCGCCATCACGATCCGCTGCGACCGTCTCAACGAAAAGATAGTCCGTATCATCGTTTCCAGCTGGATCACGCACACTCAGGACGATGATGAAAACGCCCCCCGCCGAGAACCTGCTTTCCGCCTGGTCACCGTACAGCGTCACGACATCCGTTCCATTGAAGAATGTCCACGTGTAGTTCTCGACCATCCAATTGTCTCGTGACCCAGAGCCGTCAAGCTGAACGACATCTCCCTGATCGACTGTCTGGTCTGGACCCGCATCTGCGACGGGAGGGATATCATCGCTTATGGAGAAGACGCCAACGTAGCTGACCCAGCTATCAAAGCTGTCGTTCGCTGAGATACGGAACTGGAACTCGCCCACCGTCTCGGCGAGAATGACTCGCCAGTAGCGGCCAGTCGTTCCGTCCCACAGCATGGAGAAGTTCCCTGTTTCCGTGCCATCGGGGTCCCACACGCGGACCCAGGCCGAGTCCATGCCACCAATGGCCTCGATTCTGGCTGTTATGTTGACACTCGTGGGTATGCTCGCAGATAGTCGCTTCCACTGGACATCGGATATCGTTGGAGGCGGGCTCGTAATCACGAAGGAGCCGCTCGAGGAGTTGGCATTCGAACTCGTGTCGTATGCCCAAATCGTGAATAGGAAGGTCCCCGCTGCATTGTACGTCCTGTTGCGGTAGAACCTACCGCTCGCGGCATCGTATCCCATCGTAAGGTTCTCCAATTCGTTCATGGTCGGATCAAGTATCTGACAGGTGATGAGATCGAGCGCCTCGTCGTATACCGTCGCGCTTATGTTCACCGCCCCGCCAATTAGTTGCGGGTCAGGTTCGGCAGCAACGTCAGGAATTTCTGGCGCCTCAAGGTCAACGTTCAGCACGAGAACATAGTCCGTATCCTCTGCAAGATTTCCCAAGTGGCTCGCTGTCACCGTGATTGTGAAGACCTCATCTGAGCCGACCTCGGGCGCAACGAAGGATATCATCCCTATCGAGCCGTTGGCAGTGACCCCGGATTCAGGCGAAATCGTTGGGCCCGCCGGATCGCAGGATATCGTGACGGTCGCGCCGTCGACAGGAGTCCCTAGATCGTCCGTGACATAGACCTCGAAGAGGAGCGTCTCCGTCTCGTTCACGGTGTTCCCAAATGGAAAGAGGATGTTGACCGACAGCAGAGAGGGCGGATGTATCCCTATCCACGACCAGAATGAATCGCCAAATATGGAACCAGCGCGCCCGGCCGTCCAGTTGACGTACCTGTCCTGGCGGTAGGCCTCTATGTTGTCCCTGAAGTAAAGAACGTCATATGGCAGAGCATCCGTCAGTAGGGCGCTTGATTCCTTGATGAGTTCTGCCTGCCTGGTGGGGTCAAGTTCAGCACGCGCTTCGAGTACGAGGCTGTCGAAAGTCTCATTCTGAAATCCCGGATAGTTCAGCCCTGCAGGTGCATTCACCGAGTAGAAGAAGTCGTGATAGAACTCTGGAGGATTCATGCCTATCCTCCAGCTCAGGATCCACATCTCCATGTTGCGATTCTCCAGGCGGTCGACTATCTCACCGAAGGCGAGAAGCTTGGCATTGGCGTTTATCCCGACATTCCTCATGTTCGTCGCAATCATGTTGCATGTAGTCGCCTCGATCGGATCGTAGTTAGCCTGCGTGCAAATGATATCTATCTGGGAGTCGCCTCTGTTCGGAAGATTCCTGTAGCCGCTCGGCCCGTAGCCGAGCATGAACCCCCCCATCGTGTAGTGGTCATCAAGTATCTGCATTGCGGCTGAGAGGTTGAAAGCATACCTCGTCACGGAGCTGTTGTACCACCATGTGTCCGAAGGATGAATGGGCTGGTCGCCCACAATGCCAAAGTTCTGAAGCAGCGTCGTCACAATAGTCCCCTTGTCCACGACATGCGATACCGCCTTTCTCAAGTACAGGCCATCATCGCCCTGGGTCGGATCATTGGCGGGATAGCCGAAGGGTGAGGTTCGCATGTTGTAGCCTAGATAGAAGAAACCTCTTTCTAAAGTGGTCTGAAGGCCTATATCCGGGTCCGCCTGGAGGCCTCCGACGAACTCAGGAGGAACGGACCAGGAGACAACGTCAATCTCTCCCGCCTGAAGCGCAAAGACGGCTGCCTGTGCCGTCTTGTAGATCTTGAACAGCATCCCCTCGATGTAGGGCTTGTGCATATACTTGAAGAAGCTCCCCTGGCAGACGGGCGGGGTCCCAGCCCTTTCGCAATCGAGGCTGTCCGCACCGTAGTTCTCATACCTGACGAGAGAGGCAGACACACCAGGATTCCAGATTTCGAACTCGAACGAGCCGGCCCCGATGATCTCATTGTCGCCTGGCAGCCACTGCTCTGCCTGGCTGAACTTGAATGCATTGGGATTGACAACGGGGATTCCATTGTGTGATATCGGGTCATAGGCGTAGCCAAAGTCAGTGTGAATATTCTCCTGCCAAGTAAGGCAGGTGCCGGCCAGGGCGTTCAAGCACACCTTGCCAGTTCCTTCCCACACGTGTCGTGGGATTATCATCGCGTCGTTGAGAGTGTGCCTCACGAACCCAGAGTATGTCGCCTGCTGCGAGAAGTGGAGTGCCAACGTGAGGGTGTCGTTTGAGCCGACAGGAATGGCGGGGTCCCATATATCGGAAACGGGCCACACACTGAGCCATCTCATGGTTGTGTAGTTCGTTCCAGGCAGATTGTTCTTGTCCTTTATCACGTCGAGCGTCGTCGTCAATGGGTCAAGAGCCCTCAGATGATAGCTGAAGAGAAGGTCATCCAAGGTCATCTGGACGCCGTCGTGAGAGTATACTCCGTTGAAATCGTAGTACGCCGTGACTTCCAGCGGATTCGTGCCAGCCTCTTTCGTGTAGACACCGTATTCATCGAGATCAAACGCTCCTGAGCCGTCGGCATCGACTCCCTTCAACAGATATGGTATTGGCTCCTCAGTGTCCGGATTCTCCTGACCCACGCCTCCGTACACGGGGCCGAGAACGTTGGATGTCCACACGTCTGTCGCTCCGAGGATGTTCCTCGTCTTCATGTCGTCCTGTGCCCCCACATTCAATATCAGATCAGCAAGAGGCTCCTCCTCGCTCTCGTCTGCGCCCAAGGCCGAGGCCATGAATGACAGAAGAACAACATTCGCGCACAAGAGAACTGCGATTCTCATGGAATTCATGTTCATCCTCCCAACGGTTCAATCAATCTGATCGCCCCTATTTAAGTGTAGGGGTGAGATGAGAATGCGTACGCTGACCTCGGGCATGTGGAGTGGGAGTGACTGAGAAATCGCAAGCGCCAAAGGAGGCGGATGGATCTGCCCTCTCCGACCCGAGCGTTGGGGCTTTGACCGTGGTTGAGCAGACATTAGCTCATTATTGAATCTGATAACAACACGAGTAGCTCTATATTTCGGAAATCTGCGTAAATTGGCTAGATGATTAAACCATGTTTGGTGCGGTTCAAGTGGGCGCGTATCGCAAGTCGCGCCATCGTTATCATGATGATCAGCGCAGGATTCGTGATACCATGTGGCACGGTCAATGCAGTCCGCTCCTCCTATGAGCCGCTCTCGCTTCCGACCATTGTCCTCGACGATCCACCAAATGGGGGAAGCTTCTCGCAGGCGAGCTGGAGGATCATTCTCAATTCCACGGTCGCCGACGCGGACGGCGATGCAATGACTGTGAGATTCTTCGCAGGCAATAGCTCAAGCATTCCCGATGCGCACGGATTGGTGTATGAGGAGACCAGCGTGTCCAGCGGAGCCACGATGAGATACAATCTGACCGCATTGCCGATTGCATCAGACTCTGGCCCGCTTGTGTTACCACAACTGAGGTCGAGAATGCCGCAACCTTCAGGTTGCGGATGAATCGACCCTGACCCGTGCTGCTTTTTGGTGTGTTCACATATATGGTATGGGCACCCCAGGGTCTCGCTGCAGGCCCTGTGCGGGGTGCCCAGGAGACACACGCATGTTAAGCAGCTATAGTCACGGCTACGGACAGACGTCCTACCATATAGTATTAGTGCCCAAGTACAGGCGCAGGGCCTTCGCCCGGAAGGAGGGAATGCGGCTGCACGCCCTGGAGGTGATGCCGGACCATGTGCATGCCTTTCTGGAGGTGCCACCTTGCGAATCGGTGGGCTCGGTGACCGCTGACGTGATAGAGCACTACATCCTGGAGTCTCAGGGCATGGGGAGACGCTCCAGGCCATCGATCCGAAGGCCGTCTCCCGTCGCCACCATGGAGAGGGATGTACAGTCGACTCTGGACGCCTTCGCCAGCTGACCCTCTCAGGATGCCACACCCTTAAGGGTGTGGTAGTTCACATGACATCGACATCATCGATAGTCCTCTCCGCGAATGATTTCAACGGCGCGGGCGTAGCGCAAATAGCGTACAGAATCGATAATGGAAGCTGGCGGACGTATGACCAGCCCATCAATCTGGCCGATCCGGGTGCCCACACAATACAGTACCGTGCAACGGACGGTCTGGGAAACAAACAGGCAGCAGAGGCCTGCAGCGTCTTCGTGGATGATAGTGCACCACTCGTATTCGTGTCCCCCGCTCCCACCGGTCCTGGGTCGATCGAGTTGGAGGCGGGAGAGCACATCATCCTCAACTCAACCGACATCGGAGTTGGCTGGGAGGTCATCCACTTCAGCCTCGACAATGGCATCACCTGGCGCGTCTACACGGACCCCATTGAGGCGGAAGAAGAACGTGTCATCATGTACTACGCTGTGGACGCGCTCTGGAACAAGGGCGAGGTGCAGGCCCTGAATGTGACTCTGATTGGCGGCGGAACTGCGAGTGGGACTCCTCAGGGCGATGACGTCCTTTTTGCGGGCGCGTTGCTGGGCATTGGAGCGATTGTCCTCATTCTCGTCTTGGTCCTCATGCTGAGAGCGGAATGGTTAGGCAAGGAGCGGAAGGGGAGGTTTGATGAGTGAGGGAGGCCACTGCTGCCCCAGGCAGCTCCATCCATGAACGCATCCCCCATATGGGTCCGTTTCTCGGTTCTACGCATAAGATGGGTTTGTTGAGTACGGTAGTCGTGCCGTACCAGCTTCTCCTGTAGCGGAAATTGCGGCGAGCCGGCGTCTAGGCCAGCTTCGCACCGCACTTCCCGCAGAACTCGTGGTATTCTGGCAGCCCTTTCGCGCCGCACTTTTGACACTCCTTCGTGTACGGCCCCCAGACGAACTCGGAGGATTTGCCCTCCGCCGCAAGATCTCTCAACTTCCTGTAGCCTGCCTCGCGCTTCTCCACAAAGGCCCTCATTCCCTCCCACGGCTCGTATGAGGCGAAGTGCACGGACAGCCAATCGCGGGCATGACCTATCGTCGAGTACCATGCCAGGTCCTTCCAGAAGTTGGTCTGCTGCTTCGTGTACCTCATGCACTCGGGGAACTTGTCCACGAGCTTTTCCACCCACTCCATCAGGGCCTCGTCCAATCTGGAGAGGTCGGCCGAGCAATCGCCCGACTTGAGCGCTGCCTTCATCTCCTTGGGATTGTCGAAGGACACGAAGTTCCCGCTCGAATCCTTGATGGAAGGCACGACTCTGTTCACCAGACCCCATTCCATCGCCTTCTTGGCGGGAATCCTCTCGCATAGGTAGAGTATCTCGCGCGCCCGCCTATCTCCCACCATTATCGGCAGGAACTGTGTCGCCCCGCCAGCAGCGACGCTCCCAACGCGAGTGCCAACTTGCAGTATCTCGGCGTGCTCGGCGGCTATGCTCAAATCGCAGCTCATGTGGAACTCGTTCCCACCGCCCGCCACGATGCCGTTGACGCGAGCGATCGTGGGTTTCCCGCAGTTGCGCAACATGTCGTGTGCTAGATTGTAGTCACCCATCCACTTCCAGAAGTCTCGTGGCTTCGTGGTATAGTTCTCCGCGTACTCCTTCACGTCTCCGCCCGTGCAGAATGCTCTGTCCCCAGCGCCCGTCATGACAATCACAGCGATGGAATCGTCCCAAGAGGCATCACGGAAGGCCTGCGCCATCTCTCGCAATGCCGTGACGCTGTAGGCATTGAACACCTGCGGTCTGTTTATCGTGACTGTCGCTACCCAGTCCTTCTTCTCGTAGATTATGTCCCTGAAACCGAACTCCTCCGGGTCCTTGGGTTCAAAACTCATGTTACTCCCCTTTCGCGGGTAAGTCGGATGTGTATATATGAATTCTGCTGTCCACGGGTCAGTCCACAACAGGTGTCAGGAGTGCAGGCGACCAGCTGAAACTGGTCACCACCCTGAGGCAAACGCCCTCGCCTGCCAGAACGTCGAAGTCATCTCCCGACCAGCCAGAACCGTCATAGAAGAAGACAATCTCAGTTCCCGTGAGTGGGTCCCATTTCCTGACTTCGGTTATCTTCGCATTGGTCCCAGGGCCGAGGCCGCCCTCTATGTCGAGGACAATATCGCTTGCTTTGGCATAGGTGGATGTGTAGGGCAAGGAGACCCAGTGAGCGTTCTTCTTCGTCGGAGTGGGTAGGAAGCCTAAGTCGAGATCCATGTCCAGGTCCGTCCCGTTGATGTACCAGGAGAAGTCACTGACGACGCTGACATAGAATCCGTCGCCTGGATTCAGAGCGAAGTCCCTGCCTCGCCATTTCCCTCTGGCGAAGTAGTAGGATATCACCTCTTGCCTATTGCGGTCCCACTTGGCTATGAGGTTCACTTTGGATTCCGTCAACTCGCTCGCTATGTCGCTTGCCTTGGAGTAGATGCTCTCGTACGGAAGAGACATCCAATAGATGCTCGCCTTCATCGGATTGGTGACGAAGCTCTCGTCGACCTTGACTCCCATAGTCGAGTTCGTGCTCTCCTCCCCGAGCGCATCGTTGTACGCCCGTACGATGTAGTAGTGGTCCAACCCGTCAGTGAGATGACCAGCTAAGAGCGCCGATGTTGTGGGGGCGGTTATCTCCATCATGCTCACCCAGGGCCAGGGCTCGAACCTGTCCGTTGTGTGATAGACGTGATAGGATGTCGCTCCGAGCACCGCGTCCCAGACAACGACGACATCATTCGGGAAGAATCGCCAGACCTCCAGGTTCCTAGGTGTGCTGACAGCTGTACCCGTCGTGAACTGCCAAGGATTGGGAACAGGTCCCGGAACCAGGGGATTTCCGAGTGTGTCGTATATCTCAAGGACATGCGCGACGTAGGTCGTGTCATTTGCGAAGAGGTTGGAGTGCGAAAGCACGAGTCTGGTATCGTTGTCCTGCCATGCATGCGTCCAGCCGCCGGGGTCAGGATCAATCGTCCAATTGAGTGTGGTCGTGTCCATAGGCCTGTCAAACACGATGACCAGAGGGGCATCCAAGGGCACACCAGCCGCCCGATCCTTCGGGTCCGTGGACAGTATCCGAGGATTCGGACATTCGACCTTGAAGGTCCACGGATTGGGCACCGGCCCTGGGACAAGTTGGTTGTTGTCCTTGTCCGTTCCGTTCGTTATCCAGAAGGAGTACTCCAAGCACGAGTCGAACATCCTCAGATGCGTGAACAGGGCTATCGTGTCATTGGAAAACCACTGAACGTTGAACACTATCTCAGGAGGATCGTTGGGCGTCAGAGTCCACTCCACCGTATCCGTTGCCATGGGCTCGCTGAACTCAACGGTTATGCCGTAGCTCTGCGGAACGCCTTCCTCCTCATGACGCGGATCCGTCCTCGCAATGTAGGGGCTTTGACAGTAGGTTGTGAATGTCCACGGGTTGGGAACAGGGCCAGGGACAAGGTCCTTCCCTTCTAGGTCCGTGGCTCTGATCACATGTATCGTGTAGCTGGTGCAATTCCAGAAGGGAGTGTGATTGAGGATGACCTTGGACGGGGTCACCCAGTCCTCCTCCCAGAACATGCCTGGAGGACCTGGGTCAACGGTGTAGAGGAAGGAGGAATCGTCAATGGCCTCGCTGAATGTGATGTTGATGCTCGCCCTAGGATTCACCTCCTGCTCTTGGTGTTCTGGGTCCGTAGAAGCGATGAATGGAGCGTCGCAGTATGTCCTGAATGTCCAAGGATTCGGGTACGTCTCATTCAGCGGAAACGGGCCTGGAACGAGGGGGTTCCCGTCCATGTCCTCGGCATGCGTCACTTCCACCTGGTACCATGTGCAATGCTCAAAGAGGTTCAAATGCGACAGGATAACGCCATCATTGGCAGGGTTCCACGACTGTGACCAGCTTCCAGGATCTGGCGTGATGCTCCAGACGAATGTGAGCTTGTTCATGGGCTCGCTGAAATTGATTTTTATGGACTTCGTCAGGGTAACGCCTTCCTCTTCGTTCAGCGGCTCTTCGTGGATGATGTACGGATTCGGACAGATTGTCGTGAAGTTCCACGGGTTCGGAGCAGGTCCTGGGACCAATGGTAAGTAGTCCTTGTCAGCGCCGCTCGATATCCAGAAGGAGTACTCCTGGCAGACGTGGAAGTCCTTGAGATGAGTGAAGACGGCTCTCGTGTCGTTGTCGAACCACTGTACCGTGAAGACTATGGTTTCGGGCGGTTGGTAGTTTGGATCAAGGGACCAGGAGACAGTATCAGTCGCCATGGGCTCGCTGAACAAGACCGTGAGTGTGTAGTTGTACGGAATCTCCTCCTCGAGGTGATGTGGGTCGGTGAGGATTATGTACGGATTCTCGCAGTAGGTCATGAACGTCCACGGATTCGGTACGAGACCTGGCTCCATGGTTCTGCCCTCGACATCCCAGACCTCCAGTATCTCCATCTCGTATTCCTGGCATTCGACAAAGTCGACACTGTGATTGAAGTACGCAGTTGAACTGTTCCAATTCCAGTCTATCGTCCAACCTCCTGGGTCAGGCGTTATCGTCCAATTCAGCGATGTCTCATTAATCGTTTCGCTGAACTCGACGACCACCGTCTCGCTCAGTGGAACCTGATCTTGCTGATGCGCAGGGGAGGTCGAGATGATGTAGGGTCTGAAGCACATCGCAGTGAACCACCAGGTCTTTGGCGGGGCAAGCCTCAACCCCTGCCAGTCGTATCCGTCAACCTCGAAGTCGTAAATCGCGCATTCGATGAACGGTTCGACATGTGACAGTACGAGATGTGTGCTGTTGTCGCTCCAGGAGGCCGAGAGGCCCAGGCTTGGTGCGATGGACCAATTGACCGTTGACTCATTCATGGACTTGCTAAAGACGATTGTGATGTTCTTGAAGAAGGGAACATCCTGCTCACCTGTGTCCGGATCCTTGAGTATGATGTGTGGATTGTCGCCCTCAACGGTGCTGAACTTCCATGGATTTGGCGCAGGACCTGGTCTCCATTGGTTCCCCTCCTTGTCATATCCATCCACGTACACCGTGTAGGTCGCTCCGCCGATGAAGCTCTCGTTGTGTGCCAGCGTGACGAGGTCCTCCCCTAAGTTCCACGTATCCGTCAGGTCAATGTCAGGGTCGATATCCCATGTGAAAGCACTCGTGTTCATGGGCTCGCTCCATTTTACCAGAATCGGCGCGTCCAAAGCCACACCAGTCGCCTGGTCCTGAGGTTCGGTCCACAGGATTACGGGTCTGTCGCACGCGGTCTTGAATGTGAACGGGTTCGGGGCGGGTCCGGGTATGAGCGGGTTGCCTGATTTGTCCTGGGCGTATGTCACCTCCAGCGTATGGTTTGTGCACGCCGCAAGTACCTGAAGAGGTGTGAGTGTGAGGACGAAGAGTTCCCACTTCTGGTCCCAAATCCCTGGGTCAGGGTCGATCTCCCACATGAATGTTTCAGTGTCCATGATTTCGCTGAACACGATGTGTATGCTGGCATTGACCGCCACGTTCTCGTCCCCGTCTGCCGGCAGCGTCTCCACGATGTACGGGTTGTCGCAGATTGTCACGAAGCTCCATGGGTTTGGGACGGGGCCATGGGTCAAGTCCTTCCCGCTCAAATCCTTGGCTTGAGTGACGTTCACGGTATAGCTCAGGCATTCAGAGAAGCCCACGGAATGATGCAGGCCGACCTCCAAGGGCGATGTCCAAGAGGTGGTCCAACCTCCGGGATCTGGGTCTATCGTCCATTGGAGACTGCTCTGGTCCATGGCCTCGTTGAATGTGATGTAGATGCTTGTGTTCAGCTCGACATTTGGCCAGAGGTTCCCTGGATAGGTGGAGGTTATGAAGGGCGCATCGCAATAGGTCTTGAATATCCATGGATTGGAGACGTGATGGGGTACGAGTTGATTTCCCGATAGGTCCTCGGCATATCTCACTTCGGCTTCGTACCACGTGCACAGATCAAACAGATTCGAGTGTGTGAGAACGACCTTGGTGTCATTCGTGCTCCAAGATTCGGACCAACCGCCGGGGTCTGGTGTGATGTTCCATATGAATGTTGACTTGTTCATGGACTCTGTGAAGAGTATCTCTATCGGAGTCGTCAGCGGAATTCCTTCCTCCTGATGGTCTGGGGTATGGTACATGATGTAGGGATAGAGGTCCTCCACGTTGAATGTCCAAGGATTGGGGACGGGACCTGGGGCCAAACCATTGCCCTCCGGGTCCTTCGCTGAGACCTCTATCGTGTACGTTGTGCTCTCCTGGAAGGGGTCATTGTGGTGAAGCAGCAGGATGCTGTCCCCCTCCCTCCACTCCCGCCAGAAGGTGACGTTTGGCTGGATGCTCACTTGGACGGATGATTTGTCCATTCTCTCCGAGAAGTATATCCTGACGGCAGCACCGACGTTCACGTTGACCTCCCCGTTGTAGGGTTCTGTCTTCAGTATCTTGGGAGGCGCGGGAACGTAATCGAAGGCAATGGTGATGTCCTCCAGGGAAGGGGTCTCCAGACCGTGATATGTCCGCAGAGTCACCCCGTATTTGAGGAAACGTCCATGCAGCCCTTCCCATACCGTCTCGCCCTCTCCCAGCGCATAGTAGGTCTCGTGTGAGCCATCTGGCCCTCCGAAGCTGAAAGGTCCGGATGAGTAGTTGCTTGCTGCAAGTTGCACGAGGATTTGCGTGTGCTTGGGTCTCTCGGCTGCGGTCTGGTTCCACCATATTGCGGACCAGTCAGTTTCAGCGTATCCGGAATCGTACAACGATGATCCGTACTTCCCCTCCGGCGCGTATGTGGGTCCGAACAGCCAGGTGTCGTTGAAGCGTGTGCTGTTCTTCTCACCACTGAACATCAGAATCATATCGCTACGATAGTCGTACTCCATCTCCATGAAGCGTCTTCCCTCGGGGGCGATCGTCGTGTATAGAGTATCCCATTCAGGACCGCCAAATGACTTGTACAGCCATGTCTCGTTGTCCCATCCCTCCGTTGATAGGCCACCAAAGAGGACTATGCCCTCCCAGAAAGGAAGGTACTCCATCGACGCGCCCATTCTCGGGGCTGGACCGGATTGCATAGTGTTTATCCACTTGTTGTTGAAGGAGTCGAACTCCCATGTGTCCCCAAGGAGGTCCATTCCGATGGCTCCGCCAAAGAGGACCACTCTGCCCGCCTTCTTGTCATAGGCCAGAGCGTGTCCCGTTCGTGAGGGTGGCTCTTCTATTGGATAGAGCTCGGTCCAGGTGTTCTGGAAGGCATCGTATCTCCATGTCTGAAAATCCTGGGTCGCAACATCCTCGCCGACCATGATGATCCTCTGACCGCTCGAATCGAACACCATGGGAGAGCTGCTCATGAAGCTCGGGTGCGTCGTCGTCGCCACTTCCACCCAGGTGTGATTAGAGGCGTAGTACTCCCACGTGTCGTCGAGGAATCCCGAGTCGCCGAAACCGCCGAAGAGGACCGTAACCTTGTCAACGATGTCGTACGCCATCCCATGGAAGCTGCGCGCAGGTGGGGTTCCATTCGTCAGAACCTTCGTCCAATTGTTTGTATCGAAGTCGTACTCCCAGGTCTCGTTGGTGTTGCCAACACCCGGGACGTATCCGCCGAATAGCGTCATGACCCCGCTTTCTTTGTCGTATGCCAGTCCAAAACCGTCCCTTGGTAATGGCATCCTTTCAGGCGTCATGTTGATCCAGTCATCATGAGTTCTATTGATCTGAACAGCCGCGTTCGCTCCAAACCCCACAACCTGTGTCCCGGCAAACGTGCCGTCTGCAAAGTCCACGTTTGTCGTCTCTGTCCAGCTGTTAGCTCTCGAAACGGGGGATATGGACAGAAGGACGGAGCATAGAAGAAGAACTAGAATCAGAAGGACCCGTACCCTCTCTCGCACCCTCTGAACGCCCATGCCTTCCTCCTCCACAGCAACCGAAGGATTGATGTTTTCAAATCGGTTCAGGGCTACTTAATGCTATCGAACCTGA
>JBHIFJ010000017.1:0-40899 GCA_046761045.1 Thermoplasmata archaeon | reverse complement strand
TAGTAAGCTGGTGCACCCTTGGAGCCTGCCAACGAGGATTTGTCATCCAACGCACTCTAACAAACCGCACCCGCAAAAAAGATTAAGCCGACGACCTGCATGTGGTTCTCCAGATGTTGGACATAAAGCTGATTCGAGAGAGCCCTCAGATCATCAGAGACGACCTAAGAAAGCGAGGAGACGAGGAGAAGCTGGCGCTTCTCGAGCGGGTCATCTCCATGGATAGGGAGTGGAGGGAAGTCGTCGAGAGAGCGAACAAGTTCAAGCACGAGAGGAACGTCATATCGAAGAGGATATCCGAGCTCAAAAGAGAGGGAAAAGACGCGGCGGCAGAGATAAAGAGAGCTTCCGAGCTTCCTAAAGAGATAGAGGACGTCGAGGCCAAGAGAAAGGATCTTGAGGTCCAAATAAGAGAGGCTCTCATGCGCCTGCCCAACATACTTCACGAATCCGTTCCCGTGGGAAAGGACGACACCGAGAACGTGGAGGTCCGCAGATGGGGCGAGCCGGCGGAGAAGGACTTCGACACGAAGAGCCACGGGGAGCTCATGGAATCGTTCGGCCTGGCGGACTTCGAGCGCGCCAGGAAGGTAGCGGGCGCGGGTTTCCTATACATGCTCGGCCCGCTCGTCCTCCTTGACCAGGCGATCATCAACTTCGCGCTGGACTTCCTCGTTGAGCGGGGATACGTTCCGGTCGAGCCACCGTTTATGCTCAGGCGGGAGCCCTACGAGGGCGTCGTGGACCTCGCGGATTTCGAGGATGTCATGTACAAGATAGAGGGCGAGGACTACTACCTCATCGCGACATCCGAGCATCCGATTGCGGCCATGTACCAGGGCGAGATCATCGACGAGTCCGAGCTCCCGCTGAAGTATGTCGGCTTCAGCACCAACTTCAGGAAGGAGATTGGCGCTCACGGCGTCGATACGAGGGGGCTCTTCCGTATGCACCAGTTCAACAAGGTCGAGCAGTTCATCTTCTGCAAGCCCGAGGAGTCCTGGCAGTACCATGAGGAGCTCATAGAGAACGCAGAGGAGCTCCATCAGCAGCTGGAGATTCCCTACAGAATAGTCAATGTCTGCACGGGCGACATCGGAACGGTGGCGGCGAAGAAGTACGACCTCGAGGCCTGGTCCCCCCGCCAGAGGAAGTACGTGGAGGTCGTCTCCTGCTCCAACTGCACCGACTATCAGGCGCGAAGACTCCGCATCCGAGGGGGAAAGGTCGGCGGGGAGAAGAGAGCATTGCACACGCTAAACAGCACTGCTCTGGCCACCTCAAGAACGCTCGTGGCGATACTCGAGAACAACCAGAACGCGGACGGTTCTGTCACCGTCCCCAAGGTCCTGAGACCCTACGTTGGCGGAATGGAGGTTATCACGGCGAAAAAGCAATAAGCCGAGCGGTTATGACCAACTGGTGAGCTTCTTGGAGGTCTGTCCACTGGATTTTAGATACGGTCGAGAGGAGATGAAGGCGATTTTCAGCGAGGAGGCCAGGCTCCAGGCCCTCCTGGATGTTGAGGCCGCCCTCGCGCGGTCCCACGCGGCGGTGGGAAACATACCGAAGAAGGACGCCGACGCCATCTCGGAAGCCGCGACCACAAGCGTTGTCACACTGAAAGCCGTTAGGAAGGAAGAGGAAATGACCAAGCACGACATCGCGGCCCTGGTGAGGGTGCTTGCCAAGAAGAGCGGCGATTCGGGCAGATTCGTCCACCTGGGCGCGACGAGCAGCGACATCAACGATACGGCGACAGCGCTCCAGACCAGGGAGGCCATTCGCATCCTGATACAGAACCTCCGTGAGCTCAAGAAGGTCTTCGTCGACTTGGCGAGGAAGTACAGGGAAACGGTGATGCTCGGCCGGACTCACGGTCTTGCGGCTGTTCCCATCACTTTCGGACTCAAGATGGCCGTCTTCGCAGCAGAGACGAGCAGACACGTGAGGAGGCTGACGGAGACGCTGCCCCGCATGTGCGTCGGAAAGATGCTCGGCGCGGTCGGAACGGGTGCTGCCCTGGGCGACAAGGCACTCATCATCCAGCGGAGGACGATGAAGGACCTCGACGTGGGTGTTGAGGAAGCGCCGACCCAAATCGTCGGTCGCGACCGCTACGCCGAGTTCGTCTCGGTCCTCGCGGGAATAGCCGCCTCCATGGAGAAGTTCGCCACGGAAGTGAGGAACCTCCAGCGCACCGAGATTGGCGAGGTGGAGGAGTTCTTCGGGGCGGAGCAAATAGGTAGCTCCACGATGGCACAGAAAAGGAATCCGATCATGTCTGAGAATATCTGCGGTCTCGCGAGAATCGTTCGCGGGTTTGTCCATCCGGCGTTGCAGAACGTGCTCCTGTGGCACGAGCGGGACCTGACGAATTCGAGTTCGGAGAGGTTCATCATCCCGCATGCCTGCATCCTCACGGATGACATAGTGGCAAAGGCTGCTGACGTTTTCAGGAATCTCATCGTAAACGAGGAGAGGATGCTGCAGAACGTGGAGGCGACCAAGGGGCAGGTCATGGTCGAGGCTGTGATGACCGCTCTTGCGACCAAGGGCATGGACCGCCAGAAGGCGTACGAGGTCACGAGGAAGTGTGCCAGCAGGGCACGAGAGCGGGACGTTCATCTCCTGGATGTGCTGCTCAAGGACAGGGCGATAAAAGGCTGCCTCACCGCCAAGGAGATCAGAGAGACGATGGAGCCGGCCAACTACCTCGGGGCCTCGAAGAAGATCGTTGACAACATCGTGAAGGGACTGAGGGACTAGGTTGGAAATCGCCTACGAGCATCTGGTCAACATCTACGAAAAGATCGAGGCCACGACCAAGAGACTGGAGATGACGGATCACCTAGTTGAGCTCTTCACGTCCGTACCGCCAGAGATCCTCGACAAGGTCATATACCTGACGCAGGGCAAGCTTCTCCCGGACTTCTGT
This sequence comes from Thermoplasmata archaeon, assembly GCA_046761045.1. Taxonomy (GTDB): domain Archaea; phylum Thermoplasmatota; class Thermoplasmata; order RBG-16-68-12; family JAGMCJ01; genus JAGMCJ01. The sequence goes on along the minus strand of JBHIFJ010000017.1, from coordinate 37,961 downwards.
GGCGTTGAGCTGGGATTGGCCGGAAAGCTCGTCGTGAGGACGCTGAGCTTCACGTCGGGCATAGGCGAAGAGGAGGTCCTCAACCTTGTGCGCGAGAAGGGGGACATCGGGCTCGCCGCTCAGGAGGCGATCGAGAGGAAGAAGCAGCGATCGCTCTTCACGAACCCGCTCACGGTCGAAAGGGTATACGGCAACCTGATGAAGATCGCCAAGGCAAGCGGGGCAGGCTCTCAGGAACTCAAGATGAAGCTGCTTGCTGAGCTTCTCCACGACTCGGAACCACACGAGGCGAAGTATATCGTCAAGTCCGTCGCTAGGTCCATGCGGCTGGGAATCGCCGACATGACTATGATCGATGCTCTCGCCGTGGCCTTCGCCACGAAAGAGAGGCGAGACGAGATCGAGCGGGCATTCAACGTATGGTCCGATCTTGGGCGGGTCGCGAAGCTCCTGGCCGAGGAGGGCGAGAAGGGCCTCGATAAGGTGCACCTGGAACTCGGGACACCTATACGGGCGATGCTCTGTGAGCGGCTCTCCTCCCTGGATGAGATATTCGAGAAGCTGGGTGAATGCGCCTTCGAGTACAAATACGACGGGCTAAGGATCCAGGCACACATTGGCGAGAAGGGGATCAAACTGTTCTCCAGGCGGCTCGAGGATGTGACGAGGCAGTTCCCAGACATGGAGTCGGCACTGCGTGAGAGCTTTCGCGGGAAGGAGGGAATCGTCGAGGGTGAGGTCGTGCCGGTGAACCTGCACACAGGCGAGTTCCTGCCCTTCCAAGAGGTCTCGCACAGGCGAGGAAGGATCCACGATCTGGACAAGGCGAGGGAGGAGTACCCAGTGCAACTCTTTCTCTTCGACTGTCTCTACCTCGACGGCAGGGAGCTTCTGGACGAGGGCCTGATGGACAGAAGGAAGAAGCTGGAGGAATCCATAGAGGAAGGCGAGGACGTCAGGCTATCCACGACCCTCATCACAGGAAAGAAGGACGAGGCCGAGGACTTCCTCCACGAGAGCCTGGCCATAGGATGCGAAGGGCTCATCGCAAAGGCGCTTGACTCTCCCTATGTTGCAGGGACGCGGGGCTGGAACTGGATCAAGTTCAAGAAGGAGTACGGGGAAGGAATGGCCGATACCGTCGACCTCGTCGTTGTGGGCGCTTTCGCGGGAAGAGGAAGACGAGCCGGAACGTACGGCGCGCTCCTGATGGCCGTATACGATGAGGAGGACGGAACGTACAAGACTATATGCAAGCTCGGGACGGGATTCGACGACGAGACCCTCGCTGCGATTCCTGATAGGCTCGCGGAACAGAAAATCCCCGCTAGGGACTCGAAGGTGATATCCGACATGGAGGCCGATTACTGGTTCCGCCCGGAGGTCGTGCTCGAGGTTCTCGGCGCCGAGATAACGTTGAGCCCTGTTCACACCGCTGCCAAGGACGACATTAGAGAGGGCGCGGGGCTCGCGATAAGGTTCCCGAGGTTCACGGGTCGGTGGCGTGAGGACAAGGGGCCCGAGGATGCCACGACCGTGAGTGAAATAATCGATATGTACAAACAGCAGGAGAAGGTCGTCTCCTAGACCACATTCTTTATTAGCGAACCCGCTTTTCGTTTGTGAAATAATGCCGTCGACAGTCATCGTTGGAACCCAATGGGGGGATGAGGGCAAGGGGAAGATAACCGACTTCTATGCGGCCGATGCCGACGTCGTCGTGCGCTTCCAGGGAGGAACGAACGCTGGACACACAGTCATAATCGGCGACGACAGGTTCGCCTTCCACCTGATTCCGAGTGGGATGCTCAGACCAGGAAAGACGTGCATCATAGGCAACGGCGTCGTCGTCGACCCGGAGATTCTACTCAAGGAGATCGACGAGCTGAAGCGACGGAGGAAGAGAACGGGAAAGCTGCTGATAGCAGAGCGCGCCCACGTGATAATGCCCTGGCACAAGGTCATCGACGGTCTGGAGGAGGAGCTCAAGGGCAAGCTGAAGGCCGGGACGACTATGAGGGGAATCGGACCCTGCTACACGGACAAGGTCGCGCGAACGGGCATCCGCATGGTAGACCTCATCGACCCGCGGGTCTTCAGGGAAAAGCTGGAGACGTTCATCCCGATGAAGCAGAGGATCATCGTCGCCTACGGCGGACGGAAGCGGCTCTCCAGGAAGAAGATACGCGACGAGTACGCGAGGTTCGCGAAGGAGCTAAAGGACAGGGTTGTCGATGCCTCGCTCTACATCAACAAGGCGCTCGACAAGGGGAAGAACGTGCTATTCGAGGGCGCCCAGGGCACGCACCTTGGCATCGACCACGGAGTCTATCCCTACGGGACGTCATCGAACACCGTCGTCGGCGGGGCCTGCACCGGTGCTGGTGTCGGACCCTCTCGGATAGATAAGGTCGTAGGCGTTGTCAAGGCCTACACGAGCCGCGTCGGGACCGGACCCTTCCCTGCTGAGCTGAAGAACAGGACAGGACAGTACATCCAGAGGCGGGGGAAGGAATTCGGCACGACGACCGGAAGGCCCCGAAGATGCGGCTGGCTTGACCTCGTGATGGTGAGGTTCTCCAAGAGAGTGAACGCGCTGGACAGCATCGTCATCACCAAGGCGGACGTACTGAGCGGGCTGAAGAAGGTCAAAGTCTGCCGAGAGTACAGGTACAACGGAAGGAGAATAGCCGAGTTTCCAGCAAACATGAGGATCCTCGCCAGGTGCAGACCTGTCTTGAAGGAGTTCAAGGGCTGGAAGGACAGGTCTCAGGAGGAGTGGAGAGAGATCTGCGAGATGGGCTACAGGGCGCTCCCAAAGGAGATGAAGACATATCTTGGGTACATACGTAAAACGCTGGACGTTCCGGTTGAGATGATCGGCCTGGGTCCTGCAAGAGAGGAGACCATGGACCTCAGGGGGAAGAGGACTCCTTTGACCTGAGCTTCTCGATCATCTCACAGGCCCTGCATGTTTCCTTCCCAGTCGGTTCGCCGCATGCCCTGCACTCGTTCAGCTCCCCAGGCGGGAACTTCTCAAGAATCAATGGTGCCAGGATATCGTATGTCTTCAGTATTGAGTGCCTCGTTCCAGGAGATTCGCTCTCGAGGAGGTCGATGACTTCCCTGAACCGCCCGCGCTGAGCTCGTGTGGAGTATGGACACTCGACCTCGTAGACCTCGATCCCTCGGAGCACGGCGTAAAGGTAGGTCTCCTTCTCTGGAATCGTTCTGAGCGGTTGTATCCTCGGCACCAGGCCTGGCTGGACGTTGGCGTGAGGCCCCAATCTGGCGAGTCGCTCAACATCCCCTCGTGCGATGTTCATCAAAATCGACTGGCTCGTGTCATCGAGGTTCAGTCCCGTTGCTAGCACCGCCGACCCTATCTCTCTCGCCTTCGCGTTCAGGCAGTGCCTCCTGAGGACGCCACAATAAGCGCATGGAATCGTCTCCGAGTCCCGCTCAACGATTTCGTCCATGGTGACTGCGAAAGCATCCTCGAATCGGATGACGTGGTGAGGAATGCCACGCTCCGCACAGAATTCCCGCCCGAGTTCCAGGGCCCTTGGCCTATACTCGCTGATGCCCTCATCAACGGTTATCGCGTGAATCCTGAAGTCCTTCCTCACAGCGAAGATCTCGTCCAGGAGCAGTGTGGCAACGGTGCTGTCCTTACCGCCTGAGAGGCCTACTGCTATTCTCGCTCTGCCCTTCAACCTGATTTGCCGGGAGATTTCGGACCTCACGCGCTTCTCGTAGAAGGCGATGAAGTGATCCTCGCAGAGGTGCTGTCCGTTGTAGCGGATGAACGTGACCGCCTCTTTCTTGCACCTGGAGCAGAGCATATCAGCAGGATGCGTGGTTTGATATTTAGTGTTTGACGATTTCGCTGCTGGACATGGACTTTCCACTAAGCAAAGGTTTTTTATCGTTGGGACAATTCGGATGGCAAGGGGGAGAGATGAAAGAGGTTTGGGTTGAGAAGCACAGGCCCAAGAGCCTTGATGATGTTGTGGGGCAGGAGGAGGTTGTGGAAAGGCTCAAGGCGTATGTCAAGACCAGAAATCTCCCCCATCTCCTCTTCGCAGGTCCCGCTGGAACGGGAAAGACGACATGCGCGATTGCCCTCACACACGAACTCTTTGGCGATAACTGGCAGCTCAACTTCAACGAGCTCAATGCCTCCGACGAGAGGGGCATCGATGTCGTTCGCACGAAGATAAAGAACTTCGCGAGGATGGCACCCATAGGCGAGGGCGGTTTCAAGATAATCTTCCTGGACGAAGCGGACGCCCTGACCGCTGACGCACAGGCGGCACTTCGCAGGACGATGGAGAAATACACGGGAACATGCAGGTTCATTCTGTCTGTGAACTACTCCTCGAAGGTGATCGAGCCCATCCAATCCAGATGCGCGGTCTTCAGGTTCAGACCGCTGAAGCCAGAGGCGGTGGCGAAGTATCTGAGCAGAATCGCGAAGGTTGAGAAGATCGAGATCACGGAGAAAGGAATGGAAGCCCTCATCTATATCGCCCAGGGGGATCTGAGGAAGGCGACGAATGCACTGCAGGTGGCAGCATCCATCAACAAGAAGGTGGACGAAGACACACTCTACAGAGCTGCTGCGACGGCCCGCCCGAAGGACGTGAGGGAGCTTCTTGAGATATCACTCGAGGGCGATTTCATGGCCGCGCGCTCCGTGCTGGACGACCTGCTCATAGAATACGGGCTGTCGGGCGAGGACGTGATCAAGCAGATTCACAGAACGCTTTTCGAACTCGCCATTCCAGATGAGGTGAGGGTCAAGCTCATCGACAAGATTGGAGAGGTCGAATTCCGCATAATCGAGGGGAGCAACGAGCGGATTCAGCTTGAGAACCTGATCTCCAACTTCGTCATCGCGGGCCTAGAAATGAGGAAGAAGTGAGGCTACTGCCCCGGAGGCGGCTGAGGCCCAGGCGGGGGCTGCTGTCCTGGAGGTGGTTGCTGTCCCGGCGGTGGATACTGCCCCGGTTGCTGATACTGCCCTGGAGGATACTGGGGCGGTTGGGGTGGAGCCTTCTTCTTTCTTGTCAGGACCACAACGATGATGACGATAATGACGATGACTACGATAAGCATGACAACCATGCCAAGGAGGATGGCACTGAAGATGCCGCCGACGCCTTCACCTATCTCGGTCCCAGGGTTGTCGCTCGGATCCGTGGGATCCGTGTCCCATATGTACTCCTGATAATTGGTGAAGTCGTCACCATCGGGGTCGTCGTAGGAATCCTGTCCGAGATTTCCGAAGTTCTCGTATTCCCACACATCGGGAAGCCCATCTCCATCGAAGTCGAAATCTGTCATATAGTCAGGACACACATCGACCTCGTGAGTGCCATCGGATGTGTACATCGTAATCCCGAACAGGTCAAACGATGCTGAAGGAGGAAGATGCGTCTTGTTCACTTCGACCTCCAACTTATTGTCTATGACATCCACTGTGACGAGAGCGAAGCCGCTATCATAGAAGATCGTGCCGACTCCGTCCACAAAGGTGACGTACGACATGGAGGAGGTGTCGATGGCATACCAGGAATAGAACGCGTACTCAGATATCTCCGGAGTCGTGTGGACCCACATCTCGAAAAGCACAGTGGCACCCGAATCCGTTGACTTCACGCGTGTCATGTCTGTGTTCGAGTGGCCGACGTCCCCAACACTGTCGTCGTAGTCCTGATTGTAGTCGGCGTACGCCGACCCTGCCAGAAAGACCATCGCCAGAACCAGAATGGGGATGAGTATCTTCCTCATTCGAATCACGCACTTGGATTTATCTCGGATATTTAAAGGATGCTGACCTGAGAATCTCGGCCGAGAACCTCGGGGACGAAGGGACTAGATTTAGGATATACGAAAAGTTAATAATGGAGTGCTCCCATCTCATAGCGATGAGGACGGAGCAGGCGGAGGAATACCTGGAGCTTCTCTACAAGCTGACGAGGAACGGCGAGCCCGCGAAGACCACACAGATGGCCAAGCAGCTCGGACTGGCACCAGCGAGCGTGACGGAGATGCTGCAGAGGCTGGCGAAGAGAGGCTATGTCAACTACGAGAGGTACAAGGGGGCAACACTGACGAAGAGGGGCCTGATGGAGGGCAGAAGGCTTGCGAGGCGGCACAGGTTGCTGGAGAAGTTCCTTCACGACGTTCTCGGAATCGGAAAGGAGAAGGTTCACGAGGAGGCCTGCAGGCTGGAGCATGCCATTTCCCCTGAGACTGAGGATGCCATCTGCAGGCATCTGAAGCATCCCGCCGAGTGCCCCGATGACGGTTCACCAATCCCTCCCTGCGAGAAGGACGTCTTCACCTGCCTTGAGTGTCTTGAGGACGCCAAGAAGAACGCAAGGAAGAGGGCGGACCTTGTTCCTCTGGCATCTCTGCCTGAGGGTTCAAAGGGCAAGGTCGCCTTCATTCGCGCGGGAAGGGGACTCACCCGGAGGCTGTGTGAGATGGGGTTCACGAGGGACACAACCGTGCGAATACGGAGAAAGACAGGTCGTGGTCCCATGCAACTTGACCTCAGAGGGTACAACATAGCCCTCGGTTGGGGAGTGGCTCAGAGAATATTCGTGCGAGCGAGCTGAGGTTTTTGAAGACGATTCGGATAGCTCTGGCAGGAAATGCCAATGTTGGCAAGAGCGTCATCTTCAACGAGCTTACGGGGCTCCATCAGAAGGTCGGGAACTGGCCGGGCAAGACAGTAGAGAAGACCGAGGGGAAGCTTCACTTCGGGGATTACGAGATTCATGTCGTCGACCTCCCGGGGATATACTCTCTGTCCTCGTTCTCCATCGAAGAGATAGTCGCAAGGGACTATGTGGCCCTCGGGAAGCCCGATGTCGTCATCAATGTCGTGGACGCGGCTTCCCTCGAAAGGAACCTGTTTCTGACCTTGCAGCTCATTGAGCTCGAGGCTCCCCTCATAATCGCCCTCAATCAGATGGACCAGGTCAAGAAGAAGGGGTGGGAGATAGACATCGACGCCCTCGAGCGAGAGCTTGGGGTGCCTGTGATTCCGACCGTGGCGATCAGGGGAGAGGGTATACACGATATCCTGCTGCAATCCATCGAGGTCGTGGAGGAAGGCGCCTCAAGGGCCAGGATCCCTCTGTATTCATCGGAGCTGGAGAGCAGGATAGAGAAGCTTCAATCGGTCGTCTCGAAGCACGATACGGGATTCCCGTCAAGGTGGACATCCATAAAGATGCTCGAGGGCGACGAGAATGTGCTCTCTGACATGGAGAAGCTGGACGACAGCACAATCATGGCCGTAAGAATACTCTCTGAGGAAATCGAGGCCAAGTTCGGGGACGCCCCGCAGAGCGTCATCGCGGGGGAGAGGTACAGAATCGCGGGCGATATTTTCCGGAAGGTGGCCTGGCCCACCAAAGAGGCGGGTCCCTCCCTCACGGAGAGGATAGACGCCGTCACGATGAACAAACTGACGGGCTACGTCATCATGGGGCTTGTGCTTCTGGGAATCTTCCTTGTCATCTTCTCGGTCGGTGAGCTACTGTCGGGGGCTCTCCTCGACGCATTCGCAGGGCTCGAAACAACCTTCTACAGCATTTTCGGAAGCGGCGCGGCCACGGAGTTCGTGTGGAAGGGCTTCATTGAGGGCATCGCGGCGGGGATCTCGATTGCCCTGCCATACCTGGTCCCGTTCTTTCTCATCCTGGCGATTCTCGAGGGCTCGGGGTACCTGCCTCGCGTTGCCTTTCTGATGGATAGATTGATGCACAAGATTGGGCTCCATGGCAAGGCGTTCATACCACTAATACTGGGCTTCGGATGCAACGTTCCCGCCTGCCTTGGGTGCAGGATAATGGAGACAGAGCGCGAGAGGCTCATTTCCGTCTTCGTCGTCACCCTCGTTCCGTGCGCGGCCACCACCGTCGTCATTCTGGGCGTCGTGGGAACCTATCTTGGCGTCCTTCCCGCCATTGGAATCTACATCTTCAACTTCATCATCATAATCCTTCTTGGAAGACTCGCCTTCAAGGCGGTGCCCGGAGAGCCGATGGGGCTGATCATGGAGGTCCCGCCGTACAGGGTGCCAGCGCTGAAGACGGTTCTGCTTCAAACATGGGGCAGGCTCAAGGACTTCATCGTCGTCGCCTTCCCCTTTCTAATCGCCGTCTCAATTATCATCCAGATCATATCAATCGCCGGTCTGTTCGATACCATCAACAACGCGATGAGTCCGGTGACAGTCGCATGGCTCGGTCTTCCCTCCGTTGTGGGAGTGGTTCTGATATTCGGCATCCTGCGAAAGGAGCTCACCCTGATAATGCTGGCCGCGGCAGTCGGGACGACGAATCTGGCAACCGTCCTCAATCCCATCCAGATGGTGGTGTTCACGGTAATCGTAATACTCTACATCCCGTGTGTTGCCACGATTGCAACCATGGCAAGAGAGATCGGAGCCAAGAAAGCGGCGATAATCACATTCTTCGAGTTGGCCTTTGCGATTCTTGTTGGCGGAATCGCGTTCCATGTTCTGAGTCTACTGTGAAAACGGAGAGGAATGCGGGCACCGGGATTTGAACCCGAGTTATGAGCTTGGCAAGCTCAAGTGATAACCAGGCTACACTATGCCCGCTTCGGTTTTGGATATTTCTCGCTACACTTAAATCTTTGCGGATTGGCTGCCACCCAAATGACCAAACACCTTTTTATCGTAGCGCTTCATTAATCAAGGGATGCCCGCCAAACTGGAGGACCTGGGTGAGAGGGAGATCATCCGTCGCATCAAAGACCTTCTAGGTGAGACCGAATGGGGTATAGGTCTCGGCGACGATGCCGCTGCCATTCCGTTTGACGAAAGCTATCTCCTCATCACGACGGATCTAATCGTCAGGAAGACTCACGTTCCGGAGTCGATGACCCCTTTCCAGACTGGTTGGTACCTCGCTGCGATCAATCTCAGCGATATCGCGGCCATGGGCGGGAAGCCCCTGGGCCTCCTTGTTGCGCTCGGATTGCCTCGGCGGATGGATTTCCATGATTTGCAGCAGTGCGTCCTTGGCATGAAGAAATGCTGCGCGGAATACGGAGCGGAGATCCTCGGAGGAGACACGAAGGAGAGCGAGGAACTCACCCTCTCAGGATCGGCAATAGGGACTGTTCCAAAGGACCAGATACTCCTGAGGAAGGGTTCACGCCCGGGTGACGACCTATGCGTCACGGGGACACTTGGTCGTGCTGCCTGCGGCTACTTCGCGTTGAAGAGAGGGGTGCAACTCAAAGATGCAGTCTCGGCGCTCCTCATGCCCCGCCCAAGAATCGAGGAAGGAATGGCCCTCTCATCGTCGCGAGCTGTGACCGCCTGCATGGACATCTCCGATGGTCTGGCCACGTCCCTTCATCAGATGTCCGAGCTCGGCGGCTTTCACTTCAGCATCACATTCGAGGACATCCCCAAACCAAACGAGCTTTCCGCGTTTGCCGACATACCGCCTGAGGAGCTCGTCCTCTATTTCGGCGGGGATTTCGAGCTGGTCTTCACGGTGAGGAAGGACTGCCTCAAGGAAGCCCAGCAGGCGCTCGAGCGAGTCGGCTCTCGACTCTGGCGGATAGGTGAAGTGACCGAATCCGATGAGATTGTCCTCGTGAAGGCCGGTGAGGAGCGTCCTCTCGAGAACAGGGGATGGGAGCACCTTTCGCCAGCAAACCTCAAATCATTTAAATATTGACCATTCCGTATTGTTGGCGGGTGAAGGGTATCCGGCATGGAGGTTTGCTACATAGATTTCATGATGGCCTGAAGGAAGCCCGGTTCTGGAGACCACTGGATGATTCAAAAGTGCAGTGCCTTCTCTGTCCCGTGTCATGCAAGATAAGCGACGACAAGCTGGGCCTCTGCGGAGTGAGACAGAACAAGGGCGGAAGGCTCCATACGCTCATCTATGGAAAGGCCTCCTCTGTTGCGAACGACCCCATTGAGAAGAAACCTCTCTATCACTTCCATCCTGGCACTCGCGTTCTCTCCTTTGGCACCGTGGGATGTAACCTCAAGTGCCTGTTCTGCCAGAACTACACGATATCGCAGGTGAGATATGGGTCCATTCCCATGAGGGACGTGGCCCTTGACGAGGTTGTCCCGCTCATAGAGCGGTACGGATCGAGCGGGGTCGCGTGGACCTACAACGAGCCCACGATATGGCACGAGTTCACCTACGATGCGAGCAAGCTGGTCAAAGAGGTCGGGTACTACTCGGTCTACGTGACCAATGGGTACATCAATGAGGATCCCCTGAGGGAGATAGCGCCCTATTTGGATGCGATGAATGTGGACGTGAAATCGTTCACGGAGGAGTTCTACAGGAAGCTCTGCAAGGGAAGGCTCCAGCCCATCCTGGACACGTGCATCCTCGCGAGAGAGCTAGGAATACACCTTGAGCTGACGAAACTCGTGGTGCCCGAGGAGAACGACAGCCCGGAGGAGACGAAGGCATTCTGCCGATGGGTCGTGGAAAACCTGGGCGAAAGCACACCTGTGCATTTCTCCAGGTTCCACCCAGACTACAAGATGCGGGACAGGGCTGTGACCCCTGTAGAGACGCTTGACGAAGCATATGAAATAGCCCACTCCGAGGGGTTGAGGTACGTCTACCTTGGAAACATACCCCACGACCCAAAGGAGAACACCTACTGTCCCAACTGCGGGAATCTCGTCATAGAGAGGTGGGGATTCAGCGTGGGTGAGATGAACCTCGACGGGAACAAGTGCTCTTCCTGCGGCGAGTCACTGGACATAGTCATCTAGATCTTCAGCTCGCCGTCCTCCAAGACAAGCCTGTTGTCGACTATCACCCTGGGCTTGCGCATCAGGGCGTCAACGTGAATCCCGCACTTTATTCGCCCGCCGAAGGTGCTGTTATCCCCGAACGATATGTGCGCGGTGCCGAGAACCTTCGCATCCTCCAGGAAGTTGCCTATGACTCTTGCCCTCGGGTTCAGGCCCATGCCAAACTCGCAGACAAACCTTCCCTCCCGGCCACCCTTGTTCATCTCGGCGACCGCGGACTTCGCCCCGATAATCCGGGTTGCCACTCCCTCCTTGATGTGCACCGTTGCGGGCTCATCCAGGATCTCGAAGAAGGACCCGTCGACAATCAGTTTGCCCTCTGCATTTCCCTCGATTGGCGCTATGAACAGCTCCCCAGCGGGAAGGTTCGTGAATGCTCCCTTCTTATGGCATATTCCCGTGTCATCCGTAATCCAATCCCTCCTGGCCACTCTCAGAGTGAGGTCCGTTCCCTGGTCGGAATACACCTCGATTCGCTTTGCCCCCCTGAGCTTCCTGTAGAGCCTCCGCATTGTCCGCTCTATCTCGCGGTAGTCGGCGAGCATGGCGCCATCGGTCATCATGTCCTCCGAGATCCCGGGCATGGTGGCGATTCTCGCTCCCGCTCTGGTGGCGTTCCTCCTGGCCTGCGTGTGGGAGAAGGAGAATGTCGTAACGCCGAGGATGACCTGAGCATCGAGCATCATGTTTGCTATGACCTTCGGAGGCTCCTCCCCGTGCCTCTTCCGTGGGAGCATCTTCACCACAACAGGCTCCGCACCAACATCGGCCGCAGCATCGAAGAGAGACTCTGCGATCTTCTCCTTGCCCGTATCCGTTATGATGAGAACGGACTCTCCTTTCTGGACGTTGAGGGCGCTCTCTATCGCTATTCGCGCACCCTTGTTCATGGGCATCGGAGCCCTATCAGAAACAGCGTAGTTATAGTTTGTCTTATCGTCCAAATGAACCCTCTTTCCCTCCGATACCTGCCAGCAGTGATATCGCCCCTGAGAAGAGGAGCACCATTTTTATATAGGCACAGAATCTTCTCCTCAAAGACGCTGGGTGATTGACTGTCAACTGTTGATGACCTCAAGAGGATACTGAATGAACTGAGTTCGGAGTATGACATCGACGTTTCAGCGATCGTATCGAGAAGCGGCGTCCCGATTGCATGGAACATCCCTGACGAGGTCCATGTTGAAACGTTTGCCACTCTCTCAGCGACGCTTCTCGGAGCATCTGAGGTCGTATATACGGGACTGAGCAGGGGTGTGCCGAAGAGGGTCATAGTTCAGTCTGAGGACGGAACGCTTGTTGCAGTCGGACTGTCGAAGAAGGCCCTCCTCGTTGCGATGGGACCAAAGGGTGATGACAGGGTCTACAAGGGCGTCGATGATGCTGCCAAGAAGATAAGGGAAGTCCTACGGAGCGAGGCGAAAATCTAGCTCCCAGACGTCAGTTTCTCCTTGACTATGCGCGGAAGTTCCTTCAGAGACTCTATCGTGTAGTCGGGCTTGAAGTCCCTCTTCGCTCGGGTCTTCAGTGTTGCCCGCTTGATGCACACGGTCGAGGCGCCGAATCTCTTTGCCTGCTTGAGGTAGGGGCTAGCATCGTCCACGACGAGGCATCTGTCGGGAGGCAGGTCGATCTTCTCGAAAACTTTCTTCCAGAACCTCTGATCGGACTTTCGCGTACCAATCACATCGGACGTCAATCCGTTTGAGAAGATTTCCCCGAGTCCGGAGCTTTCCAGAAGCCCCTTGAGGTGGTCCGAGCTGACATCCGTGGCGATGTAGAGGTCAATCTGCATGTCCCTTATTCTCTTCAGCGAGGACGGCACGTCAGGATAGACCGTACCTATCTGAGAGGCGATCTCGTACTCCAACTCTGTCGCCAGGTGGGAGGCCTCAAAGGTGTCGAGCTGAAGTCCTGCTTCCTTGAAGGCCTTTTTCACGGCCTCTGCGTCGAGCTCCCTGCTACTGAGCTTCGAGCCGTTCTTCGACTCCTCGTACAGCCTCTGCCACTCCGTCACGTACCATTCAAAAGCCAAGTCGTGAGCCTTGAGCCAGCGTCCGAGTGAGCCGCCATAGCGGGACCTCAAGAGGGATGCATAGACTCTCCTGTACTTCCTGGATGTCTCCTCCCGGTCGCTTATGACACCGTACCAATCCATTATGACGGCGGCTCTGTCCAAGTTGAGTCCTCGACGCTGATAAGGCAAGGCTACGTATTCAAACTTTCTGTGCACCGAAAGACGGGAGCCGCAAATCTTGAAGTCATTCACGCATATATGGATCGGATGCACCGCGTGATGGAAGTCTATCGCAGACTGTTGGACCATTTCGGCCCCCAGCACTGGTGGCCAGCCGATACGCCGTTCGAGGTCATGGTAGGGGCGATACTCACCCAACAGACGGCGTGGAAGAACGTGGAGAGAGCAATCGAGAATCTCAAGGAATCAGGGCTCCTGGAGTTGCATGCCCTGGCGCTGGCGGATGTCGATGAAATCGCATCGCTCATCGCTCCGTGTGGGTTTTATAATACAAAGCCGTTGCGATTGAAGATGATGGCCTCTCACATCCGCGACAACTATGGCGATATCGACTCCTTTCTCGAGAGATCAGGAGAGGAATTGAGAGAGGAGCTTCTCCGCCTCAACGGAGTCGGTCCCGAGACCGCGGACTCTATCCTCTGCTACGCCAGTGACAAGCTCTACTTCGTGGTCGATGCATACACAAAGAGAATAGGCCACAGGCTCGGCCTCTTCGACTCAAAGGAATACGAGAAGATTCGACTCTACATTGAGAGAATCATACCGAAAGATTTGAAAACCTATCGAGAATTCCACGCGCTGATGGTGGAACTGGGGAAGACCTACTGCAGGAGGAGACCAGTGTGCGATCCATGTCCCCTGCGCGACATATGCGAGCACGCGAGGAGATCCAATGGAGATTAGTGTCCTCTTCTTCGACGCGTACGGGACGATACTCGAGGACATCAAGCACACCATTCTCGAGGTCGCAGAGGGCATCGTGAACGAGTATGAACTCGGGATATCGGGCGGGGACTTCCTGGACAGGTGGTCAGGGAGATTCTGGGATGTATTGAACAGCGACTTCCACACGATCAAGGAGGCAAATGAGATTAGCCTCAGCAGGATGTTCAAGGAGTACAGGATAAAATCGGACCCGCTCGAGTACACGGAGAGCCTCCATCAGAGATGGTTCTATGCGAACGTCTATCCTGAGGTGACGAGGGTACTGGAGCTTCTGGAAGATGTTCCCAAATGCGTCGTCTCGAACGCGGATGATGATTTCCTCTTCGCCTGCCTGGACTCCAACGACCTCGAGTTCGACGGAGTCGTAACGTCGGAGAAGACGCGTTCGTACAAGCCTGCCAAGAAGATCTTCAGGGTGGCCCTCAAGAAGATGGGGTGCAAACCCAAAGAGACGATACACATCGGGAATTCTCTCGAGCGTGACGTAGTGGGAGCCGCCAACTCGGGAATACCTGCCATCTGGGTGAATCGGGAGATGGAGAGACTCGGCACTCTGTCCAAGAAGCCAGTGATGGAGATTCCCGACCTTGAGAGTCTGCCTTCACTGTTCGGATTCGAGGAGTCCTCGAGAGAGGAGAGCGGGGAACCCTAGTATTCTCCAAGGTGCTCCGGGCTGATTTGTCGCGGCATTCTTGAAGGGGCCGCGGCTCAATCGACTGCCTGGATGATTTGTCGAACGGAGAGCGCGCAGGGGTTCCAGAGGAGGGGAGAGCCTGACATTTCCCGCCGCCGAATACCTTTAAAATGGAAATAACCCATTCAGTGCTGAAGGGGGCAGAGGTTGTTGAGAATCTCAGTCGCAGACAGGATTGTCCTTCATCTGCTGGAGTACAGAGGCGAGAGGGGATCCTTCTATCTGCCCAGGGAAGTCACCCAACAGGGCATTGCGGGCTCGATAGATGCGAGCAGAGCGAGCGTCACCACTGAGCTCAAGACCCTTAAGAAGAACCGCATCGTTGAGGAGGAATCGAGACGCGTGTCGGGCTCCAAACTGAGAATGAAATGCTATTTTCTCACGCAAGACGGTGTGGACCACGCACAACAGATGAGGGAGGCGGTTCTGAGCAAGAGGGTCGTCCTCAAGGACCTGGACGGGAAGGAACTACACGTTGACGGCGCCTATGCCCTCGAGGAGATGCAGGATCGCAACATGACGGCCGTTAGAGCCTTGGAGGAGATATTCACCGCGGATTACATCGACCTCTCCCTCTACTCGAAACTCCCGCCAGAGAGACCCTTCCCGCTTCCGGAGAGGTTCTTCGGTCGAGACATCGAGATCAGAGAGCTCTCCGAGGTCATGTCACAGCAAAAACCGCTCGTCATCGCGCTCATGGGTGTCACCGGCGTCGGGAAGACAACCCTAGCCGCCAAGGTCGCCTCCGAGTACAAAGGTGCGTCTTTCTTTCACAGGACGCATGAGTGGGACTCGCCCAGCACGATCATGAGGTCGTTGGCGTCCTTCCTGAGGGAGCGGGGAAAGGAGAGGATGCACCGATACGCAAAGAGCTTCCAGCCCGACCCGAGGGAGCTTGCGCTGATACTCCGCGAGGACCTGCCCCGTGGGCTGCTCGTCTTCGACGACTGCCACAAGTCGGAGCACGTCCAGTCCTTCCTGTCGGCCCTCATGGACGTCGGCGAGAGCTGGTCCGCCAAGATCGTGGCGGTCAGCCGAAGGAAACCCTCCTTTTACAACCGAGCGGATGTCACCGTAAGTGGCCTGGTGGGCGAATACAACCTCAACGGGCTGGACAGCAAAGCCGCAAGGGAACTCCTTGAGCATGTTCACGGTCCCCTCGAGGATGGAACCTTCGAGAGGATATACTCGCTGACCGAAGGTCACCCAATGCAGCTCCTCCTCGTCTCCGCGGAGAGACTTTCGAAGGCGAAGGCCGATTCCGATCGGGACTATATGACGTATGTTCATGAGGCCATCGCCCCAGAGCTCACTCATGAGGAAGAGGAGGTCCTGGCGAGATGCTGCGTCTTTAGAGACAGCTTCCCGCCCGAAGCGCTCGGGGCAGTCAGTCAGAGGATTGTCGAGGACCTGGTGGAGAGATCCATACTCCTTGAGGACGGGGACAACTACGCGATGCACGAGATGGTGAGGGAGTTCGTCCTCAAGGGTCTGAGAACGGACGAGAGAGGACTCAGGAGGTATCATAGCGCGGCGGCTGACATCTGCCTTCGAAGGGAGGAGGAATTCCGCAGGCTCCGGCATCTGATCCAGGCGGGAAGAAGGCCCGAGGCCCTCAGACTGATGAGAAAGAGGGCAGCTGCCTTCATAGCTCGCGGGCTTGGCGAGGAGCTCCTGGAGATGATAGAAGAGCTGCAGGGTGACGCGCGCGATGATGCATCTCTGACGATGATTGAGGCGAAAGCGAACGAAGCCATTGGCATGAGGGAGCGAGCACTGGACCTGTATGAGAAGGCTGGAGAGCTTGGCGGGGCCATTGACAAGATGGAAGCCAGCATGAGAATCGGTGCACTCTCCGCAGAATTGGATGATTTCACGAGTTCCGAGGAGTTCTTCGAAAAGGCACTGCTCTACTCCAAAAGGGTCGATAATGCGACGGGAGAGGCGAACGCCTATCGCGGACTCGGAATGCTGAGTCTTCAGAAGGGAGAATACGACGAAGCTGTGAGGCTCCTGAGGATGAGCAAGAGCAGGTGCTCTGAGGAGAGAGGGGAGCTGTCGAGGACCTTGAAGTTGCTCGGGATTGCCCAACTGAGGAAGGGGGAGCTCTTCGCAGCGCAGAGGAGCTTGGAGAAGAGCCTGGAAGCGAATCAGGGGGACCAGAAAGAGGAGGCAGAGACCCTCAACCATCTGGGTACCGTCCTGATGAGGATGAAGAGAATGGACGAGGCCGGCGAGAGGTTCGGGCAGAGCGCCGAGCTGGCTCATAGGAACGGACAAATGAGGACCGCGTGCTTGGCCATGAGCAACCGAGCGAATGTGCTGCTCGAGCTGGGGAGTCCAGAGGAGGCGACAGAGCTTTGCGAGAGGTCGCTGGAGATAGCCTCCAAGCTAGACGACCCAGAGGTGACGAGCTGCGTGTATCTAACCATGGCGAACATATTCAGCAGACGCGAGAAGCCAGACAAGGCGATGAGCTATTTGGAGAAGAGCATAGTTCTCATCAGGGGCTCGGGCGATCGCCATGGGCTGGCGGAGAGGCTCTTCCACCTGAGCGAGATAAAAATGTCCCAGGGCTCGAAGTCCGAGGCGATGCGGCTTAAGGAGGAGGGTTTCAGGGTTCTGGATGGCAAGTTGCCGAGGTGATACAACAATATTTATATAGTTCAGGCTTATTTTGTGGCAGCCCCGAGAAATACGGGCAGAAGGGATGATGGGAATCGTTTAAGAGCTAAGGAGTGAGGGTGTGAAATGAAGAAATGGATTATCGCACTATTGGTGTTTGGATTAGTGAGCATGGCGTTTGGTGCATGGACCCCCGCGGCTAGGGCGCAGCCGACAGCCCTTTGGCTTGAAGAGAGTCCTTTCACTCACTCAGACACGCAATTCGTTCTTGGAGAGACCATAACCATACATGTGGAAGGTCCTGAGGCAGAGGTCTATGACATCCTGATCGTCTACGATCCGTTCGGCTCCAACGTGATAAAGAGGGAATGGGACAACAGGACTGTGCCCAGCAGCGGGGAAATCGTCCTGAATTACGATGTGCCGATATCTGCTGCGAGCATCCAATCGTACCGTGTCGAGGTGTGGAATGATACCAGGAGCACCATGTGGCTTTCATACAGCTACACGCTTGTCCTGTACAGGGCGGATATCGAAGCTTCCAGGTCATCGTATCTGGCAGGCGAAAGGGTGGACCTGCACTATGTCTGCTGGTACGAGAAGGACCACAGTCTTGTAACCGACGGATACATACACTGGAGGGTTCTTGACCCGACTCTCTCACTTGTCGCATCGGGTGACAAGACGATAAATGACGCGAACGATGCGATTGGAATATTCTCGTTCAACCTGGGAACTGCTGATCCTCCAGGCTTCTATGACGTTTGGATGTGGCTCAACGACACGGACACGGGAACGGCAAATCATGTTGTCCAGGTCTTCGACGACTTCCTCGTGCAGACACTGACGCTAAGTGTCAATGTCGAAGAACTGGAATACGCGCCCGGCGAGTCCGTGCGAGTAGACGTAGACGTCCGAGTAGGTGGTCAAGGTGTTGGCGGCGCTGAGGTTGACATCATCGTGAGGGAAGAGGGTACTGAGGTCGACAGGTATGGTGTTCAGAACCTCGTTACGCCTGCCGATGGAAGACTGACTCACTTCTTCACTCTCGACACAGACATCAGTGATGACACGAATTTCGAGGTGGAAGTCGAAGCGAATCTGGTCGATGTCACAATATCGGAGATAGACACGTTCGTCGTGAAGGAGGTTCCCGTCGGGGAGCTGGATGTGACGATAACCTTCGACAAGAACGTCTACCTCTCAGGGGACACAGTCATCGCCACGGCGGAAGTTCAGACCAGCGGCACAACGACAGCCGATGTCATATATCATTGGCGCGTCTTCGAGCCGTTCGGTCCTCTCTACCTGATAGCCGTTCAGGACACGAATGTGCTGGAATTCGACATTCCGACCGATTTCGAGGGGACGCTGAGGTTCGATGTCGAGGCAAAGAACAGCGAGGGCTTCGAGGACAGCGACTGGGGGAATGTGGAGGTCGAATACGGATACCTGCTGGTTGATGCCGAGCCAAAGGAGTATGAGGCCGGTGACACAATAACGGTCTCCTTTGAGCTCGTCAGCAACATAATGACGAGCCCAACCTTCTTCTACACAGTCGAGACCGCTGGACTGGCTGTTGAGTCAGGACCTGCAGGCGCTGAGCAGTTCACCTTCGATATCCCATCGATTCCGGCAAGCCAATACGACTTCAGGGTCGTTGCCGTCGACGAGGGATACGTTGTGGAAGGAGTCGACACTGCGCAGCAGTTGGCGGGATTCTTCCTCAGCTTTGAGTTCGACAAGGAGGCCTACTCACCGGGAGACACAATGACCATCACGTATGAGATCAAGGCCAGAGGTGTGTCCACCCTTCCCGGAACGTTCAACATAAACTATGGACTGATGAACGGGCCGGGGTATAGCAGGCAAACGGCTAGCGCCAAGGGGACGCTGAAGTATGCGATACCAGATGGAATCGACGAAGGCCATCAGCTGTTCATGGTAAGTGAGGGGAACACTGGAGCCGGTGCCATGGAGGTCGTCTACATCAAGTCAGGACTGAATCCATTCGAGTGGGCCCGACTGGCCGACATGCCTCTGATGGAGCTGCTACTGCTCATACTGGTCATCATACTCTTTGTACTCGTTCTAAGGCCGAGAGCTCCTCCCAAGCCTGCCGTGCCACCAGCTGAGAAGCCAGCACCAGTGGAAGAGGCCCCTCCGGAGCCTGCGCCAGTCGAAGAAACAGCTGGTCCGATGGTAATCAACTGCAAGGCATGCGGCGCCCCGATCGAGCTGACGACATCGAAGAGACCTCTCGAGGTCATGTGCCCCTCATGCGGCGAAACCGAGATGGTTCAGTAGGCTAACGGTGTGCGAAGTAGGCGGTCACTCCGCCTACGATATTATCGATTCTAGCGAAGCCAATCCTTTCGAACTGCACCAGATCTCCAGGTTTCACATTCCGCAGACTAGACTCACCGTGACCCTCCAGGATGCTTCCGTCGGGCATGACGACCCTCAAAGGAAGATCTGCATCCGACCACTGTATCTTGGGGATGTCCTTCACGTCTTTAGAGGTGAACTTCGCCTCCCTGTCCAGGATCACGTTGCAGAAGTCCTTCAACCTGGTCTCCTTCCCCAGATTGGCGTCAAAGTCGCTCCTAGCGACAAAGACCAGGTCGTTTGAGACGTCCAGCGACCGCGATCCCCTCTCCTTATTGTCCGGGTGAAGGGGGGCATGAACGACCTTGAGGTTCTCAGGCTTGCCGACCAGCCGGATCTTCACCGGATCGGGAACGAAGGAGTACCTGTTCGCCCGCTCCTCTATCAGCTTCCTGTTCTCCGCATACAGATTGTCCGCGGCGACCTCGACATCAGTCAGGCTCACGCCGAAGCTCACTATGAAGTTCCTCACCGCTTGTGGTTGGATTCCCCTTTTCATGAGCGACTGAAGCGTCCACGTCCTCGGATCATCGACTCCCGCGTAAACCCCCTTCTCAATCTCCCTCGACATCTGGCTCTTGCTCAGCTTCATCTCCTTCAGCCGGAGCATGCCGTAGTGAACGAACTCCCTCTCCGGAAGGCCTAGGATGTTCCACAGATACCTCTGCATCTCGTCCTCTATGATTAGGTCCTTCCCGCGAAGGATGTGTGTGACGCCGAGAAGATGGTCATCGACAGCCCAGGAGAACTCGAGCATGGGCCAGACCTTGTATCTGTCCCCGGTGCGGGGATGAGTTCTGTCTCGAATTCGGAAGAGAACCCTATCCCGGAACGCCGGATTGGGATGCTTCATGTCCGTCTTCAGGCGGACGATGGCTTCGCCCTCGCCGTAGTAGCCATCCAGCATTCTGAACCACTTTTCGATGTTCTCCTCCACGGATGTGCAGCGATGCTCGCACTCCTCCCCGCTCTCGCGCATCGCGCGCAGCCTGTCAACAGGGCACTCGCACACATAAGCGTGGCCATCCTTCAGAACCCTCTCGCCCCACTCATAGAACACATGCATCCTGTCCGACTTGTAGACGACCTCGTGGTATCTGACGCCGAGCCAGTCGAGACCCTCCTTGATAAGCTCGTAAGCCTCGGGAACGGGAATCTTCTCCTCCGAGCCTATCGTGTCATCGAAAACAAGGATGAGCTTGCCGTTGTACTTCTTCACGTACTCGTCGTTCAATATCGCCATTCGCGAGTGACCGATGTGAAGCGCCCCGGAGGGATATGGAGCGAGTCGCATGACCACCTTACTCTTGACGTTGGGAAGCTCAGGAAGCTCCGTCGTCCTTTCCTTCTTCTCCCTCTTCAGAAGAGCTGGGTCGATGCTGGCGAGGTCCTCCTCCTGCCTTTCCAGCGGGAGAGAATTCACCTCAGCGACCACTTCCCGCACGATTTGGAGAACCTCGGAGGTGCGCGATCTCAGGCTCGGATCCTCGGCCATGACCTTTCCCATGACTGCCTTCTCATCCGCGCGCCCGCCGAAGAGATAGGCGTTCTGAAGCGCGTACTTTCTGACGAGAAGACGGACGCTCATTGATTGGAAAATGGCTGAAAACTATATAATCGTTGGCGGGTTTTGAAAGGTGATGGAATGGTCGGCTGGATGTCAGTTCTGAAGGGCGATCCGATCCCGTGGCTGCTCGAGGAGGAGAATCCTTCCGCTCGATACCTCACGCCTCGCGATGTGCTCGGAAAGGCGGGAAGCGATCTCCGGGAGGCTAGGAAGGCCGCTATGAAGTCCAAGCTCAGCGAGAAGATACTCGCGCGGCGGCTACTGGCAGAAGAGGGACTAATGGAACAAGCCGAAGTACAAGTCGACAAACTGGACGCTCA
Organism: Thermoplasmata archaeon; assembly: GCA_046761045.1. GTDB lineage: Archaea > Thermoplasmatota > Thermoplasmata > RBG-16-68-12 > JAGMCJ01 > JAGMCJ01. The sequence continues at coordinate 16,529 of JBHIFJ010000017.1, read as the reverse complement.
TGATTCTCGGCCGGATAGGCGCGAATCGCAGCGATGAGCGCGTGCGGAGAGCGTGTGAGTACGCCTTCGAGTTCCAGATGAAGAACGGATGCTCCAGAACGTGGAGGAATGCAATGAAGCCGCCCTTCTCGCAGCTCTGCGGCGGGCTCACCGGAAACATGGTTGCCACGCTCATCAGGCTTGGATATGGATGATCCGAGGGTGATGAAGGCTGTGGATTGGCTCGTGGAGTCGCAGGCGCACGACAGGGGCTGGATATGCACGGATTGGAAGTCTCACAGATACGACAAGCACAGCTGCTTCCTGGGCAGCATCGAGCCGCTGGAGGCGTTCTTTGAGGTCCCGAGGCGAAAGTGGAACTCTTGCATGAGGGAGGCATCTGAGCGGGCCGCCGAATTCCTCCTCGCGCACCGCCTCTTCCGGGCCAATCATCATGGCTTCAAGGTCATCAAGGACAGATACCTCCTTCTCTCATTCCCGCGATTCTACGTCACAGCATTCTCAGAGCGCTGGACGTGCTGACAAGACTGGGTTACACGAAGAACGAGAGGATGCGAGAGGCGATAGACGTCCTCGTGGGCAAGCAGGACGAGAGGGGCAGATGGCCTCTCGAGGTCACACCTTACGGAAGGATGCAGGCGAACTTCGGAAGGAACGGAGCGCCAAATAAGTGGGTCACCCTGCAGGCGATCAGCGTGCTCAAGCGCGCACATAGACGAGGACATGCTCTCTGACGTTAGGAGTGCTGCCGGTAGTCCTGTCTTCCAGTGAACGTCCGCAGATGGTAATGAGCAAGACATCTTGAACGTGATGTTTGGCTCCTTCACCAATGTCGACGGAAGCTGGGTTCCGCACCCGAGAACCCGTGGTGGGCCATTGGCGATCTGTACCTACGGGAGGTCGAAGGTTCATGGTTCTCTCCCGTACCGGCCCTTTCGGAGTTTCAGGTTTGCAGAAAGGTCACTCAAAGTTGAGTATCCGAGGTGTGCCAGCCACGACCTTCACCCAATACGACTCCCCCCCGAAGGGCATCCGAATCGGAGAGAACTCTCAGACGGTTATCCTTTCTCTGGAGTTTCCGGCCTGAGGATGAGGCATTTCCCACGGAAAACATAGAAATACGGGGAGACATTCGGGAGTGAGGCGGGAAACATGGCCATGAGGAGATATCTCGAGCACTTCGAGGACCTGCAGGTAATCGAGGAGCACATGGAGGAGGATTCCTTCATCACGAGGAAGCTTAGGGAGAATCCAACGACCCCGTTCCTCTTCGAGGATTTCAGGGGCTTCAGGGTCGCCGGCAACGTGTGGGCGACGCGGGAGAGGATAGCCCGCGCACTGGACCAGGAACCCGATGGACTGCTTCTCAAGATGCTCCAGGCCATGAAGAATCCGGCGGACTTCGACGTAATCGAAGACGCTCCTGTCCTCAAGAACGTGGTCGAGGATGTGGATCTCACGGATTCGCCAATACTGAAGTGGTATCCTGAGGACGGTGGAAGATACATTACATCCGGCGTCGTCGTTGCAGAACTCGGCGACAGGAGAAATATGTCCTTCCACAGGATGATGATACTCGATGAGACCAGGCTCGTGGCGCGGGTCGTGCCCCGTCATCTGTACGCGATGAGGAAGGAGGCTCTAGAGATGGGGGAGGAGCTCAAGATCGCCGTGGCGATAGGCCTCTGCCCTTCGATTCTCTTGCCCGCTGGCATGTCCGTGGACTACGGGATGGACGAGCTTAGGATAGCGGCGGCGCTCAGGCTCAGCACGTTGGAGGAGAACGTAGGTGCGACGAGGATAAGGAGCGGTCCGACTGTTCCAGGATATGCCGAGTACATCCTGGAGGGGCGGATGATCGACGAGACGGCAAAGGAAGGTCCCTTCGTGGATATCACCGGAACGTATGACAAGGTCAGAGAGGAACCTGTGATTGTGATTGAGCGAATCTACCACATGGATGACCCGATATTCCACGCCCTCCTTCCTGGCGGAAGGGAGCACTACCTCTTCATGGGAATGCCCCGAGAGCCGCTCATCTACGACGCCGTGGCGAAGGTCGTCCCGAAGGTTAGCGGTGTTCGTCTGACGGAAGGCGGTTGCTGCTGGCTTCATGGAGTTGTCTCCATTGAGAAGCAGGCGGAGGGCGATCAGAAGAACGCGATTATGGCTGCCTTCACCGGACATCCGTCCATGAAGCGCGTCGTGATCGTGGACACCGATATCGACATCTACGATGACGGGGAGATTGAATGGGCACTTGCCACACGGTTCCAGGCGGACAGAGGCATGCTCAAGGTGAAGGGCGCCCGCGGAAGCTCCTTGGACCCAAGCGCAGGGGGGACGACGACCAAGCTCGGCCTCGATGCGACTAAGCCACCTGGCGGAGAGGGGTTCAACAGGGCTCATGTCTAGGACCCGCTCATTTGCCAGTCTCCTGCACAGGCGAAAGGAATAATCACCCAGAGAATAGAACTATTAAATAGATGAACCAGGATTCAATCCCGGGAGAAGGGGGAGACCATGGGAAAGGCGCAGAGAGTCAGAACCTATGTCGAGGGTCTTGACAGGCACATGGAGGGGGGCGTTCCGATTGGCTACACGATTCTCGTCTGCGGACCTTCGGGGAGCATGAAGTCGACACTCGTTTTCAACATCCTCTACAATGCGTCGAGGGACGATAACCTGAAGAGCCTCTACATATCGATGGAGCAGAGCAAGGACAATCTCCTGGGACATATGACATCGCTGGGTATGGACGCCTCCAAGGCGAAGAACCTGAATGTCGTCGACATGGGACGGCTCAGGCGGGAACTTGGGAAGAAGAAGCCCGAGGATTGGCTCGACATGCTGTACTCCCAGCTCAAGCGATACAGGAAGGAGTTCGACTGCGACCTTATGGCACTCGACTCGCTGGACGCTCTATACGCGCTCACGGTCCTCGACAACCCAAGGAACCAGCTCTTCCATTTCTTCGAGGACCTGAGGGAGCTTGGGACGACCAACCTGCTCGTGTCTGAGATGTCTCGCGATGAGGCCGTCTTCGGTAGATATGGGGTGGAGGAGTTCCTGTCCGATGGTATAATCCATCTTCGCTTCAGGGAGATAGAGATAGGAAGGAAACCCTCCGTGAGGAGGTACATAGGGATAGTGAAGATGAGGGGAACCAGTCACGACCTGGATTACTATCCCCTCCTTGTGGAGAAGGGGAAACTCGAGATAGTTGTCGAATAGTGGATGAGATGACGGAGATCTTCTCGGTGCAGTCTTTCGTCGCCCTCACCGTCAACTCGATTCTCGGATTCTACGTGATACGGAAGAATCCAGGGGCGCCCGCCAATCGTTCCTTCGCACTCCTCATGCTGACATTCGTCATATGGGACTTCTCGGAAGGCGTTCTCAGGCTGTCCCCCCACGTCGATGACACGGGCTTTATCAGGCTTTGGGTGAACATCGAGTGGATCGGCATCACTGCCATCTCGGGCGCGCTCCTGCACTTCATTCTGTCGTATCCGAGGAAGAGGGAAATCCTCCAGAAGTGGTGGGCATACCCACTGATATACGGTCCTCCTCTGGTGATAATCCTGCTGATTTGGAGGACAAACATCGTCATATCTGGCGTCACGATGGGATGGATGGGCTACGACGCGAGGATAGACCCCATTGGCTACGTGACCCCTGCATTCGTCTACACCGTTCAGATTTTCCTGGCGTTGGTTATACTCCTGAGGACCTACATGCGCTCTTCCGGAATGGTGCGGAGCAGGTCCAAGATACTCCTGATGGGGATAGCCGTTCCCGTGGTCGTGGGCTCCTCAACCGAGGTCTTCCTTCCCTTCTTCCTTGATATGCAGACACGCTTAGGCGCCGGGACGATATACACGGTCATAATGGGGATGTTCACCGCCTATGCCATAACGAAGTACAAGCTCCTGGTCATCGAGCCCACGGTCGAGGAGGCCATGCTGGAAGAACCAGCCTACAGACTGGAACTGGATCACAACTACCTCCTGAAAGGGGAGAGCCCGGTTCCGGCCTTCAAGGCCTTCAGGAACATGGTCGCCCGCACTCCAGGTCTCTGCATCACGACGACATACCCCGAGAAAATCCAGAAGAGATTCGGGATGGAAAAGACGCCCATAATCTGGCTCTCCAAGGTCTCTGGGGACGAGAGAACGCTGAAGCCTTCAGATCTCGACTTCGAGGTCACACAAACAATAATGAAATTCGTGAAGGAGAACCCCGAAACATCCGTCCTCGTGGATGACCTGGAATACCTGTGTGCCGTGATCGGGTTTCACGGAACTTCGAAGTTCGTCAAGCGGGTTTCTGATGTCGTCGCCACGGAGAACTCCACTCTCGTTGTCCCGCTCAACCCACGCGCCTTCGACGAGAAGGAGCTGGCGATACTTGAGAAGAACTTCGACTTCGTCAAGGAGATGAAGCATTCGAAGACCGAGGGAATGGATGCAACGACAAACTCGATTCTGTGTCTTGGCAGCAGGAACGAGTGCTATGAGATGTTCGCGAGGAACAAGAGACCAAGACTGCACATAGGGACCACGCACCCGCGAAGGATAGAGAGGCGTCACTCGCTGGAGGGATGCGAACACGTTTGGCTGACGGAAACGAGGAGCGAGAGGAGAGGTCTAGACCCAAGCCAGCTCAACTACGAGGTGCTGAGAAAGCTCTCCAGATTCCTCGATGACTGTCCAGGGAGCGCTATATTCCTCGAAGGAGTCGAGTACCTAATCTCTCACAACGGCTTCTCGGATGTGCTTTCCTTCGTGCAATCCGCCATAGATCTCGTCTCCATATCGAACTCGCGCCTCTACGTCCCGCTCGATTCAGCAGCCTTGCCCGAGAGCCAGCTTGCGATATTGGAAAAAAGGTTCGACGTCACCGTGTAATCACTTGGCATTCTGCCGAAGAATCTCCCACAGCTTGTCCTGGAAGTCATATTCGGAGCTCACGAGCCTCTTCATGAAGTTGACGATCTGACCGTGTGGATCAAGGCCATTCTCTTTGCAGTACTCCTTGTACCGCTTCAGAAGCTCCTCATCGATTCGTATATTGAACTGCGCCTTCTTGGCAGGCATCCCAAGCCTCCGTACCCTGATTTCACACATAGTATATCATAGTTTCTTTTCGTATCATTTCGTAGTAATCGATAGGAACCGTAGCAATTATTATATATTGGTACGCTATTATCGGTTCTGATAATAGGCGGGGGTGGCATGATGGAGGAGATCCAAAGCATCCTGGAGAGGTTCGAAGAACACTCGAAAACGAACTTCTCTCTTCTCACGAGCTTCGAGAATCGGGAGTTTCTCTTTCAAAGCCTGGTTCAACTGGGCTACAGAACCTTGGAGCTCTGGACTGCTATGGGTCGGGCAAACGAAATCACCACTCTGTCATGTGTTCCCCCGGGATATCGAAGCGAGTTGGTTCACGCAAAGAACCTGACGACACTGATAACAGTGATTTCAGACGATGCAGCCGACAGGATGAAGGACAGAGGAACCCTAGAAAAGGTTTCCAGCATTGTGATGGCCAAACTGGAGAACAACCCCGTGGTTTTCGACACCTCATATCCCCATCTCATGCTCGCGGCATCCAGCTGGGACGAGGTCGTATCCATCCTTAAGAGCGCCCCCCGCTTTGAGGAATTCAAGGACCTGCTGCTCTTCGACATGGGTGAGTTGATGCAATGCCAGAGGTTCAATTTCGCCATAAACACGAATCCCGTTCTTTGCAATACGGATGAATATCTGGCATATGGAACGCACAACTTCAACGTGAAGCCCCATATGACAATGGATCTGATGTTCTCTCAGGATTTCAGAAGGGAGGACCTAGCTCCATTCAGAAGAGCACTCCATCACATACAGATAGCGATACAGCTCGTCAACGACATCTACACCTTGGACAGAGAGATAAGCGATGAGGGGTCCTTCGGCAACTACTCGATGATATGGGGCCTAGAAAAAGGCAGGATTTCTGTTGATGACGTCTACCAGATGCGTGCTTCCAAGATCAAGAAGGCCTTCCCCCTCCGGGACTTCGAGAGGAAATGGAAGCGCCATATGGGCAAGGCAAGAGAGCTTTTGTTGCCAACCAACTCCTTCGATATCAATGCCTTCTTGGATTCCGTCTATGCGATAAGGAGGATGTACGAAACCGCAAGTGGACAGATGTGATAACCAAGCATCAAGACTTAAATAGAGACCCTCCGATAAGCGCGAGTGTTTCCATGAGGCGGCTCGTTTGCATACTCTTGGCTCTCATCTTCATCACTATCTCCCTCAACCTCGCGACGGTTCCGGAGGAGTTCGAACCGGCCTTCGGACCCATCCTGACTCCTCCGAACCCTGAGGTCCACGGATCCGTCTCCCCACCCAGGTTCACGGAGCTCCCGAGGACCAGGGGGACGCGTTCAGAAGGAACGGAGGAGCTCCTAGTACTACTCGTCGATTTCACGGATTTCGGCCATCAGGCGGAGAACACTCAAGCGAAGTATCAGGACCTGATGTTCGGCACGATTCCCGGTTCGAGAAGTCTGCACAACTACTACGATGAGGTCTCCTATGGCAACCTCAACGTCGTGGGTAACTCGTCCTCATGGTATACTGTCCCCAAGACGATGAGGGATTACGGAGAGGATAGCACGACAGGGGTTGATGATCTCAATGGACCGGTGTACAGACTGGTGACGGATGTCGTCTTGCTGGCGGATGCAGACATCGACTTCAGCCAGTATGACAATGACGGCGATGGGGTGGTCGACCACCTTGCGGTGGTGCACGCGGGGCAAGGGCAGGAATCATCCGTGAACACAGACATGATATGGTCTCACAGATGGGCCGTCCTGGACGCGGACCCCTCGATACCTGGAAGTCAGCAACTCATGGTCGACGGTGTCCAGGTATATTGGTATACGATGCAGTCAGAGTCCTCCCCCGTGGGAGTCTTTGCCCATGAGTTCGGGCACGACCTCGGCCTGGTGGACCTCTACGATTCCGATGACGACAGCCCGGGAATCGGTTCTTGGGGTCTGATGGGCGGCGGCGCATGGCTGGGATCCCCAGTGGGATCGGAGCCCGCTCATCCTTGTGCCTGGTCCAAGATAGAGCTCGGATGGGTGGTCCCTTTCGAGGTCCTTACGCCGCTGACAGCTCAGGTCATCCCGCAAATCGAGACCAGTCCAGTCATCTACAAGCTCCCAATCGGAGAATCGCCGGCGGGAGAGGAGTATTTCCTCATCGAGAACCGCCAACGGGTGGGCTTCGACTCCTCCCTCCCAGGAAGCGGCCTACTCATATGGCATGTGGATGAGAGCGTGGACAGCAACGATGACCAATTCCACCGTAGGGTCGACCTTGAGGAGGCGGACGAGGCGACGGGGGAGGATCCAACTCAGATGACCGATCCTTGGTTCGATTCCGAGGAGGGTTTCAATCCCGCATCCGTACCGGACAGCAGTTCCTATGCTGGAGTCCGCACAGGCTGGAAAGTGAGGAACATATCTCAATCGGACACGAACATGACTGCCGACATAACCAAGGAGGTCGAGGACGACCTAGCGGTGAGGGCTGTCAGCGTGAAGAGCATTGCGCAGATCGGTGAGACCCTCACGATTAGAGCGACGATTGAGAACAGAGGAACGAACAACAAGACGGACTTCAATGTCACGATGACTGTCTATGGTGACACGTACGAGACTGCCTCGGAGCTGTACAATCAGACTACTACTGTTTCCTCGCTCCCCAGCCGAACTGACACAAACCTAACCTGGACATACACCCCCTCGTCCTCGGGCAAGACACTGTTCGAGGTCCATGTGAACTTGACGAACGACGAGATACCTGAGAACAACGACAGAATAGTGCATGCGACGGTCAACACGGTCTACTTCTTCGATGACGTGGAGAACGGGAACACGGTCTGGCAAACGAATTCGGCGGGCGTCGTGTACAGATGGGAGATAGTGGATGAAACAATGTCCGGGGGCGGGAGCCACAGCCCCACGCACTCCTGGAAGTTCGGCTTCTTCGGAGAGGGGCCCGGGACACTACCGACACAACGCCTGTATCTTCAATCGGACAACATCTCGATTCCAGGGGGGAGCACAGCGTATTTCAGCTTCTTCCATAAGTTCTTCCTCGGTGAACTGCTCGAGCGGGATGGACTTGGCATTCGAAAAACAGACACTTGCAGAGTCTTGGCGTCGATTGACGGCTCAGCATGGACCCTCCTCGATACATTCGAGTTCTCACAGAGGTCCTGGAAGCTCAGTCTCTACGACCTCTCGTCCGATATCTCTGTCGCGGGATCAAACGTGCGCATCCGCTTCGACATCGATGTGAAGGTTATCCCGAAATCGGGTGGATGGTGGATTGATGATATCGCGATACTCGAGAGCCCACCAGAGGAAGGTCTCGTGCTGAAGGTCTACGAGAACGAGGACAGCGTGGACCCAGGTCGCTACGCCAGCTTCCTCGTAAAGCTCATCAATGTAGGTGATGCAACTGACAGTTTCCAATTTGGGATAAGCGCGCTCTACCAGGGGTGGAGCGCGTATCTGAGCCAGAATGCCTCCAACGTTGAACTGGTGCGCGACTTCGAGATCAGTCTCGGCAGGGACGAGGAGGCGATCCTCTTTCTCACAATCGAAACCTCCCAGGACTCCGAGAGAGGAACCAGGCTGGAGACGAACCTCACGGCGGCCTCCATGAGGGACACGGACAAGCAAGACGTTGTCACCGTTGTTGTAATCATCAGGGAAGACCCGCTCATTGGGGTCCTGCTCAAGGTATTCTACTTCGGAATCATCTTTCTCATCGTTCTCGTGGTCGTGGCTCTGGTCGTTTCCTTCCTTCGCGACAAGAAATACAAACCTAAATATCCCGGCTACTGATATCCTACTGTGTTTGTGGAACGTCCTCTTCTCAGACATGGTCGTATCGAAAGGAGGGACTACCAGGTCAACATAGCGAGGTCCTGTTCAAAGAGGCCCACGCTCGTCGTTTTGCCGACAGGAATGGGGAAGACCGTCATCGCCACCCTTGTCATCGCCGACAGAATCACCGAGGGAAAGAAGGTGCTTTTCCTCGCCCCGACAAAACCTCTCGTAGCGCAACACGCGAGGACCCTGGCCGACTTCATGAGGGGGCCGACCATCATTCAGTTCACAGGAGAGGTCCCGCCCCCTTCACGCACGGATCTATGGCAAGAGAATGACATCATCGTATCCACCCCTCAGGTGATAGAGAACGACCTTGAATCTGGCTCGATGACTCTGGGGGATGTGTCCCTTGTCGTGTTCGATGAGGCACACCGGGCGGTCGGGGACTACGCCTACGTTCCGATAGGCAAAGCATGCAAAAAGGAGAGGATACTCACGATGGGGATGACCGCCTCGCCCGGTAGCGACCCTGCCAAGATTCTCGAGGTCTGCGACAATCTGGGTATCGTTGGAGTGGAGATAAGAACGGACTACGATCCGGACGTTGTGAATTACATCCACGACATCGATGTGAAGTTCGTACCCGTCGAGGTCCCTGAGAACCTGAAGAAGATAGTCACCCGCCTGAGAAAGGCCCTGGACAAGCAGATTCAAGAGCTCAGGAAACATGGCTTCCTTGAGATGGACAAGCCCGTGACAAGAAGGGACCTCCTTGATGCTCAGAAGGAAATCCAGCGGAGGCTCGCAAGCGGGGAAAAGCAATACAAGCTCTTCAGGGCAGCAACCCTGCAGGCGATGGCAATGAAGATCGACTATGCCATTGAGTTCGCCGAATCGCAAGGAATCGACGCCCTGAGAGAGTACTTCAAGCGCATGGTCGAGGAGAGCAAGCAGAAGGAAGCGAAGAGGGCGTCCAAGCTCGTGGTCCAGAATTTCGAGGTCCTTCAGGCCATGAGCCTAGCGAAGGACGAGGGGTTTGAGAGGCCCAAGCTGGATAAGGTCATAGAGCTATTGAAGAGGCAGTTCTCTGAGAAGGAGGACTCTCTGGCAATAGTCTTCACTCACTACAGGGACACGTCCTTGACCGTCACTCGTGAGCTGGAAAAGGTGGAGGGGCTGAGACCGGTGAGATTCGTCGGACAGAGCAGGAGAGGAGAGGACCGCGGATTGAGGCAGAGGGAGCAAGTCGAGGCGATCAAGAAGTTCAAGGATGGTGTGTACAATGTCCTCGTTGCCACGAGAGTGGCGGAGGAAGGGCTCGACATCCCATCCACGGATCTGGTCATCTTCTACGAGCCCATACCGTCGGAGATAAGGACGATTCAGAGGAGGGGAAGGACGGGCAGGAAGAGGCCTGGAAAGGTCGTCGTTCTCGGCTCCAGGGCCACGCGGGACGAGTGGTTTCATCTGTCCGCCAAGAGAAAGGAATGGAAGATGCACAGGGAGCTTGAGAGGCTCCGGCGGGACCTAAAGCAGAGCATATTCGTCGGCGAACCTGGGCAAGAGACCTTCGCGGATGCTGGTGACAGAATAAGCGGTCTCAGGAGGAGGCTCGAGAAGAAGGAGGAGAAACGCCCAACCAAGCACACGAAACAGTCCTCGCTCGAGGATCACATCGAGGACTACTGACCAACAGCAGACGGGATTGCCAGCTCGATTACCCTTATATATAACTTCATCCTTAAAGAGGGGAACACGGAGTGAAAACCTTGGCCAGAGGTCTCTACGCAGGACGAAAGCTCAAAAAGAACAGAGGCAAGTTCAGATGGAGCGATAGATACTACAAGAGAAGAATGCTGAGACTTAGGGAAAAATCCGACCCCCTTGAGGGTTCAGCGCAGGCCAAGGGAATCGTCCTCGAGAAGGTGGGCATAGAGGCAAAGCAGCCCAACTCAGCAATCAGGAAGTGCGTCAAGGTCCAATTGATAAAGAATGGACGCCAGATAACTGCCTTCGCGGTGGGGGATGGGGCCATAAACTTCATAGACGAGCATGATGAGGTTCTTGTCGAGGGAATCGGTGGGAGAATGGGCAGATCTTACGGCGACCTCCCTGGAGTCAGGTTCAAGGTCATCAAGGTGAACGACGTCTCCTTGGACGAGCTCGTGCGCGGAAGGAAGGAGAAGCCGATAAGGTAGTGGTATTTTGGTAGAGGATAAGCCTGAGCCGCCGAAGGAGATGAGAACCGAGGAGCCCGGGACCAAGAAATCCGATGTGCTCCTCTTTGAGGAATATGACCTCTCAGAGATCGTCATCAGGGATAGAGGACTGGGAAGGTACGTCAATCTCGATCCTGTCGTCATCCCCCACACGGGCGGCAGGCACGCGAGCAAGCAGTTTGGAAAGGCCAAGACCAACATCATCGAGAGACTAATCAACAACATGATGAGAACAGAGAACTACACTGGAAAGAAGACCAAATCCTATGCCGTCGTTCGGGAGGCACTGAGGATCATCCACAAGAGGACCAAGACGAATCCCGTTCAGATTCTCGTTCAAGCCCTTGAGAATGCGGCGCCCAGGGAGGAGATTACGCGACTCCGTTTCGGCGGGATAAACGTCCCGAGGGCGGTGGACATATCCCCTTCCAGAAGACTAGACATGGTTCTCCGAAACATATGCAGGGGTGCTGTGGCCGCCTCGCACAAGAACAAGAAGCCCGCCGCACAGTGTCTCGCCGAGGAGGTAATGCTCGCCTCGAAAGGGGACATGAATTCGTTTGCAGTTTCAAAGAAGGATGAGTTTGAGAGGGTTGCCGCCTCTGCGCGATAGGCGATGGTATGGGAAGAAAGGAAGAGAACATCAGAAGGGCTCAGGCTCTGATGCACAAGGTCGACTATATTCGAAACATCGGAACCGCTGCGCACATAGACCATGGAAAGACGACATTGAGCGATAACCTCATCGCGGGCGCAGGAATGATGTCCGAGGAGCTTGCCGGAAAGCAGCTCTTGCTCGACTATGACGAGCAGGAACAGGCCCGTGGGATCACCATCAACGCAGCGAACGTCTCCATGGTTCACGAGTACAGGAAGGATGAATACCTCATCAATCTGATTGACACACCGGGGCACGTGGATTTCGGCGGGGACGTCACGCGGGCGATGCGTGCCATCGATGGTGTCATAATCGTCGTCTGCGCGGTCGAGGGAGTGATGCCACAGACTGAAACGGTCATAAGGCAAGCGATGAAGGAGAGAGTAAAGCCCATCCTCTTCGTCAACAAGGTGGACAGACTGATCAACGAGCTGAGGGTCACACCAGACGAAATGCAGCAGAGGTTCGCAAAGATATTGACCGAGGTCAATCAAAGAATCAAGAAGCTCGCCCCGGAAGAGTTCAAGGAAGAGTGGCTTGTGAACGTCGAGGATGGCAGCGTCGCGTTCGGTTCCGCCTACTACAACTGGGCCATATCGGCACCCTTCATGGAGAAGAGTGGGATAACATTCAGGGAAGCATACGATTACTGCGCGAAGGAGGATCAGAAGACGCTTGCGAAAGTCGCTCCCATCCACCAGGTTCTTCTTGACATGGTGGTGAAGCACATGCCCAACCCCGTTGAGGCGCAGAAGACAAGAATCCCCCAGATCTGGCACGGTGACCTCGATTCCGAAATAGGAAGGGCCATGCTGGACTGCAAGGAGGATGGGCCCGTGGCCCTCATGGTCACGAAGATCATAATGGATCCCCACGCTGGCGAAATCTCAGTGGGCCGCCTCTTCAGCGGGACGATGAAGAAGGGGCAGGAGCTGCACGTAATAGGGATGCCGAAACCGAACAGGGTGCAGAACGTCGCCCTCTCAGTCGGTGCAGACAGGATAACGGTGGAGGAGATAGACGCCGGAAACATAGTTGCCGCCTCGGGCCTGAAGGATGCGATTGCAGGATCGACCGTCTCCTCTGACCCGGACATGGAAGCCTTCGAGAGGATAGTTCATTACTCCGAGCCCGTCGTGACTGTCGCCATCGAGGCAGAGCACACGAAGGACCTGCCCAAGCTGGTGGAGGTGCTCAGAATCATCTCCAAAGCCGACCCCTCCATCCAGGTCGAGATAAACCAAGAGACGGGAGAGCACCTCCTCTCTGGAATGGGTGAACTGCACCTCGAGATTACAGAATACAGGATAGAGCATGAGCACGGCGTCAAGATAACCTCCTCGGAGCCCATTGTTGTCTATAGGGAAACCGTTGAGGGCAAGGGCGGACCGTTTGAGGGGAAGTCGCCGAACAAACACAACCGCTTCTACCTTGAGGTTGAGCCGCTCGAGGAGGACATCAAGAACGCCATTTTGGCGGGAGAGATTCAATCGGGCGGCAAGGTGAGGCATGCAAAGGAGCTAGCGAAGAAGCTCCAGGAACTCGACATGGAGAAGAAGGAATCGAAAGGCGTTTCCGCAATCCACAACGCCAATATGTTCATCAACGCAACTTGGGGCATCCAATACCTGCACGAAACGATAGATCTGTGCATTGATGCCTTTGGGGAAGCGATGGAGAAGGGTCCCCTGGCACAAGAGAGATGTCAGGGAGTGAAGGTCAGGCTTGTGGACGCAAAGCTCCACGAGGACAGCATTCACAGGGGACCCGCTCAGGTGATACCCGCAGTGAGGTCTGCGATCTATGGAGCCATGTGCCAGGCGGGCAGGATACTTCTGGAGCCAAAGCAGAATGTATTCATTAACGTCCCTCAGGACCTCCTTGGAAACGGGGTGAAGGAAATGCAGCAGAGGAGGGCGGTGATTGAGGACGTGACCCAGGACGAGGACATGGCAAATATTATCGCGAAGGCTCCCGTGGCGGAAATGTTTGGTTTTGCAACGGCGATACGAAGCGCAACGACCGGAAGAGCACTGTGGTCCACAGAGAACTCGGGATTCGAGAAGCTTCCCAAGGACCTGCAGCCCGAGGTGGTCAGGCAGATTCGTATCAGAAAGGGGCTCAAGCCAGAGCCCTACGATGAGAATTACTACGCAGCATGAGAAGGAAAAAGAGATAAATAGAGAGAGGCATTAGGGAGAGAAAAGGAGATATGAGCATGCCAGAAAAACCTCATCTGAACTTGGTGTTCATCGGCCATGTCGACCACGGAAAGTCCACCCTAGTCGGAAGGCTACTTCTTGACACGGAATCGATTGAGAGCCACATCATAGACAAGTACAAGAAGGAAGCCGAAGAGAAGGGGAAGGCGACGTTTGAGTTTGCATGGGTCATGGACAAGTTGAAGGAAGAAAGAGAGAGGGGGCTCACGATAGACGTGGCCCACAAGAGGTTTGACACGGACAAGTACTACTTCACTATCATTGATGCACCCGGTCACAGGGACTTCGTCAAGAACATGATAACGGGTACGAGTCAGGCGGACGCCGCTGTGCTCGTCGTCTCCGTTCCTGATGGTCCTCAGGCCCAGACGAAGGAACATGTCTTCCTCGCAAGGACGCTCGGAGTGGAGCAGATGATCGTGGCCATGAACAAGATGGATGCCACGAAGCCGGAGTACGACGAGAAGAGGTTCAACGAGGTCAGGGAGCAGGTCTCGACGCTTCTCAAGTCCGTCGGCTACAAAGTGGACGACATTCCGTTCATTCCAGTATCCGCGTTCAAAGGAGACAACGCCACGAAATCCTCGGACAATCTTGGCTGGTACAAGGGACCGACAATCCTCCAGTCCTTGGATATGATCGAGCAGCCGGCCAAGCCCACAGAGCTCCCGCTGAGGCTCCCGATCCAGGATGTCTACACAATCACGGGAATCGGAACCGTTCCTGTCGGAAGAGTGGAGACTGGTGTCCTTTTGCCCAACATGAAGATATCCATGCAGCCTGCCGACAAGGTTGGCGAGGTGAAATCCATCGAGATGCACCACGAGACCATTCCGAAGGCTGAACCCGGAGACAATGTTGGATTCAACATCAGGGGAGTGTCCAGAACTGACATACGGAGAGGCGATGTCGCCGGTCCTGCTGACAATCCCCCGACTGTGGCAAAGTCCTTCACCGCCCGAATCATGGTGCTCAACCATCCAAGCGTCATGACGAAGGGCTACACTCCCGTCTTTCACTGCCATACCGCGCAGGTCGCGTGTACGTTCGAGGAGCTCCAGGCGAAACTTGATCCGAAGAGCGGAGAGACTGTTGAGGAGAACCCAGAGTTCCTGAAGACAGGTGATGCAGCCATCGTCAAAATCAGGCCGACGAAGCCGATGGTGATTGAGAAAACGAGTGACTTCCCGCAGTTGGGAAGATTTGCGGTCAGAGATATGGGTCAAACCGTCGCTGCCGGCATGTGCATCGATGTGGAGAAGAAGTGATCCTATCTCCTCTCTTTCATTTCTTTGGGATTTTTGATGACACAAAAAGTCAAGATTTTCTTGTATGGGGCTGACCGCAAGAAGATTGACCAGGTCTGCCGGCAGATAAAGACCATCTCACAGAAGACAGGAGTAGCGATGACTGGTCCAATACCCCTTCCGACGAAGAGGATTGTCGTTCCATGCCGAAAGAGCCCGGACGGGGAGGGATCTGAGACCTGGGACAGGTGGGAGATGAGGATTCACAAAAGGCTCGTCTTCCTCGATGCCGATGACAGAAGGGCCCTCATGCAGGTAATGAGGATACCCTATCCCGATGGCGTGCACATCGAGATCGAGCTAAGGTCGTAGCTCAAGGTTCACATCTGTTCTGCCCGATGCATGAGGCGTCGAGTACTGCGAAAACCCTTCGAAAGGTCACCGCAACAACTTATGGGGGGCTACCAAACGAGGTGCAGAGGAGGGGCCTGCACTTTAACGCAGTACTCGACATATGCTGGATGCGGCTCCTTTCTGGCAGCTCCTCGTCATTATTAGGTACGAACTAATATTAAATCCTATCTGCAAAACGGATATCGCAAGAGACTGGCAACCCGTGCTAGGTGTCCATCGGTGAAGTGGGGGAGAAAAGGTATTTATGTTGTCCTAGCAGTAAAGCCGCAAAAGGGCCGGTAGATCAGACTGGAAGATCGCCACGCTTGCAACGTGGAGGTCAGGGGTTCAAATCCCCTCCGGTCCATACCCTTAAGGGTTCACAACCTTTATCTAATGGCAGTTCTATACCTTATTCGATGGTCGGAAAGAGGGAGGAGAGACTGCTCGAGGACGAAGACGTACGTCGATGGTTCGAGAACATGTCGAGGGGCTCCCAATCAACTGCCGATAACTACCTTCGCTGCATTGGCAGATTCTGCGAGAGGACCCAGACAAAACCGGGAGAGCTAGTCAAGATGCCGAAGAAGAAACGAGAGGACCTTATCCATGACTACGTCACGGAGAGGGAGAGAGAGGGAAAGGCAGGAAGCTTCATTGAATCAGAACTCAAAGCGGTGAAGTCGTGGCTCTCGTGGAATGACATCACCCTAGGCAGGAAAATCAAGGTGAAGGGTACAAAGAGTACGCCCACACTTGCGGAGGAAAGGATCCCCGACCAAGAGAGTCTTAGTCGGATTCTCAACGCCGCCGATCCCAGAGCTCGCGTTGCGGTATCCCTGGTGGCGTTTAGTGGCCTCCGGATACAGGCTCTTGGGAACTACG
>JBHIFJ010000016.1:0-42274 GCA_046761045.1 Thermoplasmata archaeon | reverse complement strand
CTGTATCGACGAATACAACCTGGCCGCTTCTCACATATATAATTATGCCTCCATCAGGGTCAAACTCGTAGAAGTGGCCCAGCTTGCCGGCAAGCTCATCAATGACATTCCAGGGATCATTCATGTCCTTTACCTCGATCATTGATCTCTTGCCAGTCACCGGATCCTCCTTGGTGAGAATATCTATCTCGGTAGCATTCAACGCCAAGACCATGGAACCCCCTGTGTCAACTGGACGATTCTCCGCTATGTCGGCTAATTGTGTTTCCGATATCTTAAGCTTTGCGAAGTCTTCTCTCGCTCTGTCCAACTCACGAAGGCATTTCGCATGGAGCGCTTCCTCAGTTGGGGGGACAATCTCATTCACCTCACCAATCGTTGACAAATGCGCCCTTATCCAATTCTTGATGATGATCCTCTCCCAGAGCTCTTCGTTCGCATTGTGTAGGATGCTTATTCGGCAGGCAAGGCTGGGGTGCCTGGACGACAAACTCTGCCGATAGTACGTCGGAACGTACGGGAGAAACGTACTATTACTGCCGTACGTGCGGAGGGGGGTACAGAGAGGGAACTAAACAGGTGGGAAAAGGGCTACACCTGCCCGGGAGAATTCGATCCTGCGTCGTTCTGCGTCGATTCTTCCGTGTCCGCGGCTATCTTCCCGCATCTGCGATAGAGAATGGGCTCCTCCTTGAGTACTGCAATTGCAGTACTGAAGATGAGTACTAGAAACCAGTACTCAGCTCAGTACTCACTCCTAGTACTAGGTCCGCTTGTGTCCCCGGAACTAGGACACGGAATTGGCTCTTCCAGTCTGCTCTCCCGAGTACTAGATATTCAGGTCCAATCACTTAGGAGGTTAGGATTCCAGCCCAGCTCGCCATACGCGGTCTCAATCTCTTCCTAGACTTCGTCTCATCTTGGATGCCTCTCAGTAGGAGAAGATCAGGAGAATTGGTTACGGTGTCATTGGTTCCAAACCCATATCGGTTCAAATCCCCTCCGGTCCATTGAACATCATTCGATGAGGTTCTCCATCCCATCCGCTGTCCTTTCCATCCTTTCGTAGTAGACGCCTCAGACGCTCATGCGGGAAAACAATGGCAGAGAACTCATGCAGCTGTTCACGACGCGCGTCCATCTTCAGAAGTAATCATCCAACGTGGGTTGCCTTGCCTTCGGCTTCCAGGACTCGTCCTCACTTGCATCAGATGATATCTCTTCGGCTTCACCGTTGTGCGCGGCTGCAACTATCTTGTCTACCAGGCGCTTCATCCGCCTCTCCTTCTTGATTCCTGCCCAGAGATACCTCTCGTCTGCACTCCTGTCCGTTGTGAGAATGACCACTCTTCCCCTCGCATCCCTTCCCGTTCTTCCCTTCCTCTGGATGAGCCTGATATCGCTCGCTACCGGTTCATAGAAGACGACGAGATCCACCTGAGGCACGTCGAGGCCCTCTTCGGCTATGCTCGTCGCGACCATGACGTTGAATGCGCCTCCCTCGAACCTTGCCAGCGTCTTCTGCTGCTGTTTCTGCGTCATGCCCCTTCTCCCCTCACGGGTACCCTGGCCCACGAAGCGATTGACTGATATCCCCAAGTCCCCCACCAGGCTCACGATGTACTCTACAGTGTCCCGCAACTCTGCGAAAACTATTATCTTCGAATCGGCCTTCATCCTCATCTGATTCTCTATCGTCGCAAGCAATGGCTTGATCTTTGGATGTGAGGGCCCCTTCCACTTCCTCGCCGCCTTGTACGCCCTCTGGACGCGGATGTCCTTCATGAAGGCTACGTCGTGATTCGATCTGCCTTCTCTTGTCTTTGGCTCGAGGAACTTCAGAAACGAATTGACGCCTTGCCTCTCGATACACAGTATGGCGTGATTTGCCATATGAGCCAGCGAAAGCCGCTTGGAGGCCTGGAAGAGATAGGGCGGAAACTTCCCTCCCCTGCTTCTCGCATGCATCTGCTTTCTGACATCCGTCAGGTCCTGTATCCTCACATGGATGTTCTTCCTGTTGCGGAGGAATCCGTACCGCCTGAGGGCATTCAGCTGCTCGTGCAGGAATTTTGTTAGGTAGCTGGAAACTTTCTTCATTATCTCGGACGGTGCGACCTCAAGCCAATCAATGTCCACTTTCTGGACGTAGGGAGCAACGTCCTCATCCTCCCTTGTACGCATGATGAGGTTCTTGATGTCGAGGTTCTTCGTGACCTCCTCGATTCTCTCTATCTCATGCCCAGGAGAGGCGGTCAGACCCAGAGCTAGCATGCCAGGGCACAGGTCCCGAAGCCCCTTCGCCAGAGGGACATACGCGTAATTCCCAACCGCTCGATGAGCCTCATCGAACACTGTAACGACAATGTTGTTCGGGATCATCCCCGCCTTCAGGTCGTTGGCAGCGACCTGAGGCGTCGCGATGACTATGTCGGATACGTTCCACATGATGGACCGCTTCTTCTTGGGGATCTGGCCCGTCAAGCATACGGGACTTCCCAGTGTCAGGAACCTGCGGATGCTGTTTGCATGCTGATTCACCAATGGTCTCGTTGGTGCGACGATCAACGCGCGTCCGCCTCGCTGCAGCTTCTTTGCGATTACAAGACAGGCAATGATTGTCTTGCCGAGACCTGTGGGCAGCACGACGAGACTGCTCCTTTGAGCTGCCTCCTCAGCAATCGACTTCTGGAATTCGCGCTCCTCGATTGCGTTCTCCCTCACCAGAGGATGCTCGAGCATCACATCGCATACAGGGAGGAGATGTAATAAATGTAATTAGGGGTTGGGTGAAACTCCTTGTGCCTCAATCGTTCGCTCGGGGGCAGTGACAGGCAACTCCCATGAACACCGCAGGCCAAAAGCAGAAATAACCACGAAATCATGACGAAGCGATGGACGACATCGAGGTCTTTCCGGGAACACGGATAAGCAGGCATCATGCACTCTTCCTGGAAGACGAGGGTCTCCTGGTCATAGCCGATTTGCATCTCGGATACGAGGGTGCCCTGCTCGAGCAAGGAGTGTCTATCCCAAGGTTCCAGAAGAACGTTATGTTAGAGAGGCTGAAGAGGCTCATTGACAAGTACAGCCCCTCCACCATTCTCATAGACGGTGATTTCAAGCACGAATTCTCCAAGAACCTAGTGCAGGAATGGCAGGAGGTGAATGAGGTCCTGGATTTCGTCTCAAACGCAGCTGATGTCAGACTGGTCAGAGGCAATCACGACAACTTCCTGATGACCATTCTGTCAAAGAAGGGCCTCGATCTCCTTTCCGAAACGTCAGTCGGCGGATACTCATTTGCTCACGGCGATAGGGAGGTTAGCTGGGATGACATCCTCGTGATGGGGCACGAACATCCATCCCTGGGACTGAGGGACAGAGTGGGGGCTACTGCGAAGCTCCCATGCTTTCTCGTCACCACAAGGCTCATCGTGCTACCAGCATTCTCGCCGCTCGCCCTTGGCACCGATGTCACAACCCTGGATTTCATATCTCCCCCATTGAGTGACCTCAATCCCAATGACGGCCACGTCTACGCGATAGAGGAGAAGACGGGCCTTCTGGATTTCGGGAAGCTGAAGGACGTCATAGGAGCATAGTCAAGCGGCACTCTTGCCCTTCTTCGATTTCTCGATTACAAGCAGGTCTCTGACAGTGCGTTCCAGGACCGTGACCGCCGCATAGTTCTCCACCTTGAATGCGTCTTGGGCCTTGCGAAGCATGATCTTCGCCTCGTTCACCCCGGCTATCTGCGCGTCGGCCTCGTCAATCGCCGTCCTGATGGATTCGAGGTCTTCTTGAGCCCTGAGCGTGAGGTATGTGGACTCGAGCTCGGACAATGAGTCGTCGACCAGCCTCCTGCCTTCGGAGGAGATATCTGGAGGCTCCTCGGCTGGCTCCGACTTCTCGGAGACCATCTTTCCGATGTCAATCAGAGCCCGAGAGTAGTCCTCATCGACACTCGAGGTTCCGCTTGAAATCTTTCGTCCGATTGACCTCTTGACGAAACTGATGGCCAATTGAGCGAAATCTATTGCATCCTTGAACTCCCCCCTGACGAAGGCCTTCTCCGCTTGGCTCAATGACCTCTCGGCAACGAGCACCCCGATGTTCTGTCGGCGTGCTTCCTCGATCTTGTCCGCTGCCCTCTCGATTGTCTCACGGGCGGCTCTGATGGAGGATCCTCTCAGGCTTCGCATGGACTCCTCCAGCTCGAGTACAAACCTCTTCGCCCTGACGGAATCCCCTTCGTCGAGGGCTTCCGATGCGTTGGTGATCGATGCCTCCATCCAGGATGTGTCTATTCCAAGCTTCCGGAACTCCTCCAATTGAGTGTTGAGGTTGGTCATCCGTTCCGAGATTTCTTTCTGGTCCTGAGTCGTCAGCAATTCGTGTCTCTCCTTCTCCAGAATCTCGATGTCTATCCATTTCTTGACTGCTCTAGTCAGGTCCTTCGCCTTCCTCACGTCCCCTTGTCTCAGGGCCTCCCCAGCTTCGCTCAGTAGGATTTCGCTTTCGAGTGTGATGGAACCCTTCTCTTTCAAATCTGCCACGGAATTCTTCGTGACATCAAGGTCTTTCTGGATCTTCCTCGTTTGCTTTGCCAGGTTCATTGTTTTCTTTGCTTCGGAGAGAAGGCTCCTGAAGGCCTTCAGATTCGAATCTGCCAGAGCCATTCCAGTGGCTTCAAGAATCTCGAAGGTCTCGGACATGTCATAGCCCTCTTTGCTCATCTTCTTGACATCGGCCAGGAGTTCGGAAGCCGAGTCTCGGGCTTTCTTGGTGCGCTTTGAGAGATTGCCTGTTTTCATCGCCTTGTTACAGAGGGAAATCGATCTCTTGTAATCTTTTCTCTTGAAATGGAACTTTGCATCGGAGAGCTTCTCGACCATGCCCTCCGTATCGGCTTCCAGTTTCCTGAGCTCCCTGAGTAGAGCCTCGGCTTTGGCTATCCTCGCTGCAGCCGTCTCCACTCGTGGCTTCCTTTGGGTCTTCTTGGCGTCCCTCATTCCCCTTCTGCTGGGCTTCGATGGCTTCTTGGAGGTCTTCTTGGATGTCTTTGCAGCCATCATTCTCACCATGAATCGATAAGGAATCCCTTGGACACGGACAATCGCATCTATGGAGGTGAGGCAAAATTAAAGATGACCCCTTGGATATCAGAAGTGATAGCGTAGACACGCCACGCATCCTTTTAATATGCATCCTCGTATATGCCCCTTGGGGAGGATAATGGCGAGGAAAAAAACCACCGTTTCTGTAATAAAGGCGGATGTTGGGAGCTATCCCGGACACACTGTTGTCCATCCGCACATCGAGGATGTGGCATGCGCAATGCTCGATGAAGCCAAGGACGGCCGGCTGATAGAGGATTTCAGGGTCACGCATTGCGGTGACGACCTTGAACTCATCATGTCGCATAGGAATGGCGAGGACTCGCAGAAAGTGCATGAGCTTGCCTGGAATGTCTTTGAGGAGGGAACCAAGCATGCGAAGTCGCTCAAACTCTATGGTGCGGGACAGGATCTCCTCGCAGATGCCTTCTCAGGCAACATCAAGGGAATGGGACCAGGCATAGCTGAACTCGAGTTTACCGAAAGACAAGCAGAACCCATTATCGTCTTCATGATGGATAAGACCGAGCCAGGAGCATTCAACCTTCCCATATTTAGGATGTTCGGGGATCCATTCTCGACCGCTGGACTCGTCATAGATCCATCAATGCATGCGGGTTTCGTGTTTGAAATATGGGACATATTGGAGCACAAAAAAGTGATGATGAAGTGTCCTGAGGAGCTGTATGACATTCTCGCGTTGATAGGTGCAAAGTCCCGCTTTGTGATTAAGCGGGTGTTTCCCAAGAGGGGAAAGCTCCCTCCAAGGGAACCCGTCGCAGCCATCTCCACGGAGAAGCTGGCTCATATTGCGGGCGAATATGTTGGAAAAGACGACCCGGTAGCGGTGGTGAGAGCACAGTCTGGACTTCCCGCCGTGGGCGAGGTCCTCGAGCCCTTTGCCTTTCCGCACATCGTTAGCGGTTGGATGAGAGGTTCACACAACGGTCCTTTGATGCCAGTATCCCTCATGGATGCGAAATGCACGCGATTCGATGGTCCCCCGAGGGTCTTCGCCCTCGGATTCCAGGTCAATAACGCAACCCTGGTCGGACCTGTGGACATGTTTGATGACCCCGCATTCGATTCTACAAGGAAGAAGGCTGCCAAAATCGCGGACTATATGAGGAGGCACGGACCGTTCGAGCCGCACAGGTTGCCGCTGTCGGAAATGGAGTACACGACGCTACCGAAGGTGCTTTCGAAGCTCTCGTCAAGATTCGAGGACATGAAATGATTATCGTCAACTTCAAGTCGTACGAGGAGGGCATCGGAAAGAAGGGATTCGAGCTTGCCAGAACATGCGAGAAGGTCTCCATTGACCTTGGCGTCGATGTCATTGTCTGCCCACCTCTTGTCCATTTGGGACAGTATGCCGATGAGCTGAGTATCGCCGTGTTCTCTCAGCATGTCGATGCAGTCCCGCAGGGCGGCTACACAGGTCACGTCACTCCAAAAGCGATCAAGGAATCCGGCGGCCAGGGAACGCTGATAAACCATTCGGAGAAGAGGATGCGAATCGCTGACATCGAGCGGGCAGTCCTCGAATGCAGCAGGATCGGTCTCATCACAGTCGCGTGCACCAACAACGTTAGGGTGAGTCAAGCCTGTGCGTCTCTGGGCCCCACCTACGTCGCCATCGAACCGCCAGAGCTGATAGGCGGTGAAATACCAGTGACGAAGGCCAAACCTGAGGTGATCAGCAGCGCTGTGCAGGCGATAAAGTCGGTGAATCCGAAAGTTCAGGTCCTGTGCGGTGCTGGAATCAAGACGGGAAAGGATGTTCAGAGGGCCGTGGAGCTGGGTTCATCGGGAGTCTTGGTGGCCTCTGGTGTTGTCAAGGCAAAGGATGTTGAGAAAGCATTGAGTGATCTGGTCTCTGGACTCCTAGGAGATTGACGGGAAATCCGGAAACGGTTCGGCCACGTCTTCTGGCGCATTTCTTCGGGGAATCCTCTGGATGATGTGTCAACGCAACACGCCTTTTGCATGTGCTCGCTCAGGATAAATACCGACCCTGGGTTAGTACTTACGGATGATGAAGCCTCTATTTGCGGCGGGTGCACTGCTGCTCTCACTCCTCTGCGGATTTCAGCTACAGGTTTCTGCTGAAGAGAGTGCCAGGCTCATCATCAATGAGGTGATGTACGACCCCCCTGGAAATGAGGTCGACGGAGAGTGGATAGAAATCCTTGTTGTGGAGGGGACAACACTCGAGAACTGGACTCTCAGTGATCTTGACGGGCATCTGTTCACTTTCCCACCTCTCTTTTTCCCAGCTCCAACCTATGTGCTCGTCAGGGTCGGAGAGGGAATCCCCGACCTGGACCCGAGCGATGGCAGGATGACCTTGTACATGAACTTCACGCAGCCCATCCTTAACAACAATGGCGATGAACTCCTCCTGGATAGTGGCGGGTCTGTCTTCGATTTTTTCGCCTATGGCCCGGACAGCCTCGTCGACTATCCTCCCCTTGGCGTTCATTGGGAAGGTATGGAACTGGCCTCCAGGAAGAATCAGAGCCTTGCCTTGTTTCCGAGTGGCAAATCTGACGATGGACCTGACGATTGGCACTCGATGACTCCCACTCCGGGCGCGTCCAACGGAGGATTCCAGCTTGGAGAGGAGGGAGTGCTTCTCAGTGAGGTGTACTACAACAACCACAGGGATAACGAGTTCTTCTGCCTGTTCAACAGTGGAGAGCAGAGTGTCAATTTGACAGGTTGGATTGTGACGGATCTCGAAGGAGAGATCTATTTCCCCTTGGGAAGTGTCATCGGTTCAAGACAGAGGATTTGCGCAACCCAAAACTCAACCTCCTATTTCGAGGACTTGCTGGAGGAAGCGGATTTCACCTATGGTTCTGGCGGGGCGAAGCGAATGTCCCACCTCAGCGGCCAACTTGTGCTGAGGAATGGCGGAGATGAGCTCGTGTTGCTGACGCAGTACGGAAGGCAGTTGGACGCTGTGATTTGGGGAGATTCTCTGGCTACGTCTGAGGGGTGGAAAGGAGAGCCTTCTTCTGTCGTTGACAAGGGTGCCATAACCAAAAGAATTCAAGCAGATGGAGATTTCGTGGACACGAACACATCCTCTGACTGGACGAGTCTGAGAGAATTCCGACTCGGTCAATCGGATTTCATGAGGAAATCGTTCCATGTCAATGGTTCGCTGATTTCCTATTACTCTCCAGGTAGTTCACTGAACACCGTCAAGAGACAATTCAGGAACGCCACTGACAGCATATTGCTGAATGCATATCAGCTCACAAGCAGAGCATTGGGCGATGAATTGGCGCGGGCGGCCTCAAAGGGGGTCCAGATCAAGATTCTCCTTGAAGGACAGCCTGTTGGTGGGGTGGATATTGAGGAACTCCGGATTCTCGGGAATCTGTCTTCCTTGGGAGTCAGGGTAAGGTTCTTGATGGAAGCGGCGGAAGAGGGCATATTCAAGAGGTACACATTCAACCATGCCAAGTATGCGATAATCGACAACAGCAGCCTTCTGGTCTCCTCGGAGAACTGGGGACGCAACGGATATCCAGAGAATGGAAGCGGGAACAGGGGTTGGGGCGTAATAGTCGAAGATGCATCCCTCTCCTCGTACTTTGTCAGCGTGTTCTACGAAGACTGGAATCCGCTCAGGAGGGACAGCATATCGTTCGATGATGTTGTCGAGCGAATCGAGACCCACGAGGATTATGAAGCCGTCACCGCGTACGAACCGCCCCTCCTCGGCACCGTGGAGGTCAATGGCAGCGGGGAAGTTGTCGCGGTTGTTGGACCAGACAACGCGATGGATCCTGACACCATCCTACAGTTGATAGGTTCAGCGAAGGAGAGGGTGTATATTGAGCAGTTCTACATACGGGAGACATGGCAAGTCAACGGCGTGACCATCAGAAATCCGTTTTTGGACAAGCTGATTCAAGCGGCAGAAGGCGGGTGTGAGGTGAAGGTCCTCCTGGATGGATCTTGGTACAATGCCCTTCCGGAAGATTCCAGTGATAATGACGACGTGGTCCAGTATCTCAACGCGATTGGAGAGAGCGAAGGGATCGACTTGAGCGCAAAGCTGATGGACCTGGATGCTCACGGTGTGCTGAAGCTGCACAACAAAGGGATGGTTGTCGATGGTAATCGAGTCCTCATATCGAGCCTCAACTGGAACTACAACTCCTTCGCGAGAAACAGAGAAGTGGGTCTCATCATACATAGCGAGACAATCGGCGCCTACTTCGAGAGAATATTCCTTCATGACTGGAAAGATGATGTTGCAGCTCCAAAAGCAAGGATTAAAGGTGCGTCGACTGCAGTCGTTGGCGAGACCATCACCCTCTCTGCGATGGGATCCTTTGACAATCAAGGAATAGCCAGCTTTTCGTGGGACGTTGATTCTGACGGCATAGAGGATTCAAACCACTCAGTGATTCGGATCTCTTTCGACAATCCAGGAAGCTTCACAATAACACTGGAGGTCGAAGATGAATGGGGAAACTCGGACCGGACCTCCATGACTGTGGATGTGAGGGCAAGGGAAGCCCAGTTGGGCGCCAATCATTTCGCGGTGATTCTTGTTTCTGCTACTGCCCTCATTATCTCCTTCTATCATATCAAGAAAAAGCGCACGAAAGATATATAAGGGCGCCGCAAATGATTTCTCGTGGGAGACGAAGGCGCCTTCTCCGCGAGCGAACTCGAAAAGTATGGCTATTGCCCTCTGAGCTGGTGGCTGAGTGAGAAGGACTCTGAGGAGGAG
Organism: Thermoplasmata archaeon; assembly: GCA_046761045.1. Taxonomy (GTDB): domain Archaea; phylum Thermoplasmatota; class Thermoplasmata; order RBG-16-68-12; family JAGMCJ01; genus JAGMCJ01. The sequence goes on along the minus strand of JBHIFJ010000016.1, from coordinate 32,395 downwards.
GATCTCTCCGAAGGAGAGAGAAGGCACGCCGAAATCGCCTCCGAGATATCCAAGATAAGGAGCAGGGAGGGCAGAGCCAAGGAGTCCGAGACTGCTGTCCTCTACTTCGCCATTGCCGCCACGTTCATCTCCATTCTGGGCGTGACACTCCTGCAAAGAGTGGAGGACATCGGCAAGATACTCGTTGTCATTTCCTTGATTTGGCTGTTGGCCGCCTCCTACTTCCTCTACATGGCGGAGACCTTGGCCACTGACGAAGACCGGTTGATATCGGAAAGGGTTGTCCTCGTCTTTGCGATGATAGCGACCATGATAGCAATCTACTCCGTCTCCCTAACCATCCTGCAGGACGTCATTTTGAGCCAGATCCTGCAGGTGATTTCACTGGGCTGGCTCATGGGCGCTTCTTTCTTTCTATATAGGTCCCTCAGACATATCGAGATCGCGAGAGTCAAGAGATCCGAATATCGCGTTAGGAAAGGCGACATCGAGTTCATAGATGACGAGCGCATTGGGCCCAAGATGTTTGTTTCCTCCAAGTATGGGCTCAGGGGGAGGCCCGACTATGTTGTCCTCGAAGGCGAACACCACATTCCGGTTGAGATCAAGACGGGAAGGACGCCAAGAGGTCCGCTCTTCTCCCACGTGCTGCAAACTGCCGCCTACTGCGTTCTTCTCGAAGAGGAGTATGGCAATCCGCCCCCGTTTGGTATACTTAGGTATGGCGATGCTGAGCATGAAATCGACTACACTGCCGACCTCAAGCAGCTCGTTCTGAGCAAATTGGGAGAAATGAGGGAGGCGAGGAGAACGGGCATCGTCCACAGAAACCACTCCAGAAAGATGAAGTGTGCCAAGTGCTCAAGAAGAAACGTCTGCCCAGAAAGACTCACCTAGGGATTACTCCCTGAAATCCCCCAACTCCCTCTCGATTCTCTCCAGCGTCTTCCTAATCTCGTTGACCTCTTCCCTCATCTTTAGCATCTCCTCCTCGAATGGTGTGAATGCCTTCACCGAGAAGATCCTGTGACTGATGAAAACTCCGACGAACATCGCTCCTATGACCGCGAGGATGGCGATGATAACCAGAACGACTAGGAAGAGGAAGAAGTTGGCTATGATGTCGCCGAAGGTTATCACTCCAGTCATTTGGGCAACCAGCACGATGATGAGGATCATGACAATGGTCAGCCAGAGAAGCGTCCACTTGCCGATTCTGATGTTCATCACCCCCTCAAGAAAAGCCGCTGTCTGAAGGGACCGTCCTCAACCGTCTCAGGCCCCCAGGCTCCGTCTTCATCTTCATAAGATATCCAGAAGATGACTCCATTGTCCTCTTGCTCCACTCTCACGGTGCAGTTGAGCCACCACTCGTGGTCTTCCACATTGGCAACGATGTCAATACGCATATGGGTTGTCTCATTCAGTGACACGACTTGCTTGGTGACATAGCTGTCACCCTCCGCCAGGGAGCTGACAAAGGACTCGTTGTCGATACCTTGGACCATGATTGACATCCCCGTGTACTTGTTATCCGAGAGCGCCCCCTTTATGTATATCTGTAGCTCCTCATTGTTTGCATCCAAAAGCATCATTGGGATCGTGGCTATGTCCGACTCATGATGGCCCAGCAGTGTGGGTGCTATTATGTTCAGCAACAGTAGCGCAAGAACAACGGAGACCATGGCCACTTCCTTCAACATCCCACAACCAAATCGATATGCGGTACATAAAGCTTAGTCGACTTCAGCCATTCAAAAAAAGAAAAAAAAGGGGGGGAGGTAAGCGTGAGGTGATAAGGATGGGGCTACAGCTGGTTCCATGCTCCCATCCCTGGGAATCGTGACAAGGCTAGCGTTTGAGGTATTCCTTGCGGAGTTCCCTCATTTCGTTGATCGACATCTCTGCTTCCTGGATTCTCTTGAGTTTTTGGGGCACCAGTTCGACCCTCTTGTACACGAGGTCTCTGATGGCAACTCGGATCGCCTCAGACTTCGAGGGGAAGTCATCTGCTTCCACCAGGAATTCCAGCGCTTCGATGAATCGTTTGGGGACTCGGATTGTAATCTTCTCTGTTTCCCTTTTCAACGTATCGCCCTGGTTCGGTGAGGTGTACGGTTGACATCCTTTGACTTACACTTGTCCGACGGTGCATCATGTTTGTACTATTTAAATATATTCTATCTAGCACTCGGCCTGATGAGAGATTCTAATCTGTCCAAATGATTATGAATTCTTGGATGGAGCTGATTAGAATCTCTCTGATAGAACCATGGAACTCCGATTGTTTTATAAGGCGAATGGACATGCACTTGACGAATGACCCCAAAGGACACGATTTTCATGCTTGCTGGCCCGGTCAAGATGCACCCTAGAGTCATTCGGGCAATGACAGATCCGTATGTCGCTCATCGGGGTGCCGAGTTCACTAACGTGATTGGAGAGATCCGAGACCTGGGCAAATACCTGTTCCAGACGGACAAGCGTGTCTGTGTGCTGTCGGGTTCAGGAACAGCAGGTCTGGATGCCGCAATCAGCAACCTCTTTGGGAAAGGGGACAGAATACTGAGTCTCGCCAACGGCAAGTTCGGAGAAAGGTTCCACGAAATCGCTGAGGTGTACGCAACCTCGACGCTCACGAAGTCAGAATGGGGGATGCACTTTGAACTCGATGAGGTTAAAGGGGCCCTCGAGGATGGTGAGTTCAAGGCCGTCACCATCTGTCATAACGAGACGTCAACGGGGATGACAAATGAGCTGAGGGAGGTGGCCAAGATTGCGAGAACTCACGGAGCCATGGTCATCGCGGATGTCATCACATCAGCTGGAGGTCTTCCCTTCAAACCAGATGAGTGGGGCGTGGACATTGCCGTTGTAGGTTCTCAGAAATGCCTTGCCGCGCCTGCGGGTCTCTCGCTGCTCTATATTTCGGATGTCGCCTATGACAATCTTCGCAGTGACGTCCCTTACTACCTGAACCTGAAGAAGCATGTGGACAGGATCGAGCAGAGGAGCCAGACTCCCTGGACTCCCGCCATTCCGCTGTTCCTCGCCCTAAGGGAGTCTTTACTCATGCTCAGAGAAGAGGGGCTTGAGAACAGATTCGAGAGGATTCGCAATCTCGCTGAGGCCGCACGTGCTGCGGTCAAATCCCTCGGGTTGGAACTCTTCCCGGATCCCGCCTATGCGTCGGACACGGTGACCGCAATAAGATACCCGCCTGGGATCGAGGATCTTGAGTTCAGGAAGAGGTTGCGAGATAGACACGGAGTAGTCGTTGCAGGTGCCCAAGCGCATATCAAAGGAAAGGTGTTCAGAATCGGCACGATGGGCATTTGCACGATGACGGACCTTCTGTGCACCTTTGGCGCCATCGAAGGCATCCTCAGAGAACTGGGCGTGGACGTCAGGAAGGGCAGCGGAACAGAGGTGTTCTCTGACTACATGTGAAGCCAGGTCACATCCACTTCATCGGTGCGGAACCTCTGTTTGACAACTGTCTCAGGGATGCTCATTCTTGTGCCCGATTTGTGCATGAGGAGACCTGTCCACGCTATCATGGCGCCATTGTCGACACATAGTTCACCCGCGGGAACGAACATCTTGCCCCCCCTGTCTTCGGCCATCCTCGATATCATCGACTGCAACCTCCCATTCTGGGCCACGCCACCGCCGAGAAGGATTTCATCCTTGTCCACGTGAGCCATCGCCCGCTCGGAAACTTCCGTGAGCATTGAGAAAGCTGTCTCCTGCATGGAGAAACTGAGATCACCATCATCTGCTCCAGAGGATCGGAGCTGGAGAGCTGCCGTCAAAATGCCAGAGAACGCCACATCCATCCCCATCACGGAATAGGGAAGATTGAGCAGTTTCCCGCCACGTTCGGCTAGCCTCTCAATCCTAGGCCCACAGGGAAAGGGAAATCCAATCTCCCGACCGAACTTGTCCAGAAGATTGCCGATGCCAATGTCCAGTGTTTCCCCGAACACACGATAGCGTTTGTTGGAGAACGCGATCACCTGCGTATTCCCGCCAGAGACATAGAGCAACACGGGATCGCTGCAGCCTGTTGTTTCCCTTCCTATCTCCAGGTGTGCAACGCAATGATTTACTCCGATTATGGGCAGGTCAAGTGAGACGGAAAGTGCTCTTGCAGCTGTTGCCACTGTCCGGAGACAGGGACCAAGACCAGGACCCTGGGAGAATGCCACCAGGTCCAGGTCCTTGTACTCCAACGATGCTTTCTCAAGAGCTTCACCCATCAGGGGCACAATCTTCTCTGCATGGAAGTTGGCTGCTTCCCTCGGGTGGATTCCCCCCTCCGTGGGGGAATAGACAGCGAACCTGTTCGCCAGTATATTGCATGATTCGTCCACAAGACCCACACCAACGGTATGGGCTGTTCCCTCAATCCCTATCGCAAGCACGAGACACGAATCTCACGAGCAGGTATATAGCGTTTCTGCGGCGGGTCTGGCTGAACCGGGCCTCGGACCTGGACCTGACAGCCAGAAAACAAGTTTAAAGTAGTATGAGAGGAATCTAACATAGCACAGACGGGGGCTCCTTATGTCCTGCACCAAAGTCACAACCATCATAGCCCTGTTACTGATTGCATCGATTGTCCCAAGTGTCATAGGAGGGTCATCGGAGCCACGAGATGTGGATACAATATACGAGGCTGCCTCCAAGGTCCTTCTCGACTATGCCCCAGATGATATCTACCCTGGCCAGATCATAGTGGACTTCGTCGATGGCTTCGATTTCTCGACAATCAACGAGTTCGCGGCCAGGAACGGGCTCCAGGTTCTCAGGATATACCCAAGAATCGGAGAGGTGGTGTTTAGGAATTCCGTTGACCTTGAAGTCGCCATGTTTCAGATTGCCGAGGACTCATTCGTCAAGTATGTCTCTCCGAACGGGTTCTATAGGATGAGCTACACCCCGAATGATCCACGCTGGAGTTCCCAATGGGGTCCAGAGAAGATACAGGCTCCGGATGCATGGAATCTAACCAAGGGGAACAGCACGGTTGTCGTCGCCATACTTGACACAGGTGTCGACTACACCCACGAGGATCTATCAGGAAACATGTGGAAGAACGCAGCAGAGGACGGAGGAACGGATGGCGTGGATGACGATGGTAACGGATACATCGATGATCTCTACGGCTGGAACTTCTACAACGACACGAAATATGTGATGGACGACAACGACAGGGATTTCAACAATAATCCTGCCGCCATCTATCATGGAACCCATGTTGCAGGAATCACCGCCGCCGTCATGAACAACTCCAAGGGGATAGCTGGTTTGGCGCAGGTCAGAATAATGGCCGTCAAGGTCCTTGCTAGAAACGGAACGGGAGATTGGTCATGGCTGGCATCTGGAATCAAGTATGCCTATGAGAATGGGGCCGACATAATCTCGATGAGTCTCGGCGGCTCCTGGGCCCCGAACAGCGTCAAGAACCAATGTCAGAACGCCTGGGACAACGGCACGCTCCTCGTGGCGGCATCCGGAAACGATGGCACAAGCGGAGTCGACTACCCTGGAAGATTCGACACGGTCATTGCCGTCGGGGCGACCAACTCCTCCGATAGCAGGGCGAGCTTCTCGAACTACGGCAACCAGCTTGAGCTCACAGCCCCCGGCGTTGGCATTTTGTCGTGCAGAAGGACAAGTCCGTACTATCAATCCATGCAAGGCACTTCGCAGGCAACACCGCATGTCTCAGGGGTTGCCGCTCTGATGTTCTCTAGATATCCTTCATACACGAATATGCAGGTGCGGTTGATTCTAAGGAACACCTCTGTTGACTTAGGCGATCCCGGATGGGATGCATACTATGGCTATGGTAGAGTGAACGCCTATCAGGCCTTGCTCCCTCAGAACAACGACAACCAAGCCCAAGAGATCACCACGATGAGCGACGACAAGTATTCATTCGATGTCAACACTGACAACTTCGGCCTCGTGGCGATTAAGTCGGTGACTCATTTCTCCACATATCCATATTACCTGGACCTCTATGACACTTCCAGTTACGCTACAAGTCTGGCTCAGACAACCTCGTATCCGAATGATGATGTCGCGTTCGTCGCCATCGATGGTCATGTGCTTTCCGGGAATCAGACCTACTACTACAGAGTGAGACATCAGCAGAGTGGCTACAAGTACATATTGGAGACAGAAAACGGGTCCGTGAGCAACATGCCCATTCTGAGCTTGAGTTCCCCCACAACGTCGGTGATGAATTCCACCGAGATCGTCGATGCCTTCCAGGTTCAACTGCAGACAGGCTTGACCTACGACGTCACATTGAGCGTGACATCCGCTGTAGACCTGGACCTCTATGCGGCTTGCGGGGACATCGGGACTGACGAGGACGCAGCGAGGAGCCTTACTCGCTCTGGAACCGCGACTGAGAGACTGGTGTTCGCATCGAAGAGTAACAGGTGGTGTATCGTCGTCGTGGCGAATCCTTTCAAAGGTGTGTCTGAGTACACGATAACGGTGGACACTCTCCCTGAGGACGAGGGCGTTTCCACGAACTTGTACTACGGTTCAGGTGCCGCATCCTTCCCAGAATTCGCGATGGAGGTGAACCAGCAGAGCATAGGTGTAGTTGGGGTGCGAGCGATTACTAGCGAGGGGACCGATCCATGGTATCTGATGGTTTATGACAATTCGAACTACGCAGGTTCCCTCGCCTATGGCGAAGCGTATCCTGACAATGATGTGGCTTTCGTCGTCGTAGACGGTCACCTGCTGGGCTCCAACGCAACCTACTATCCTCAGGTATATCACTCAACCCAAGGTCACAGCTTTGCCATCGAGATGGAGAACGGGAGCCTAGGGGCCGTGCCTGAGATTGTACCTGCCACGGTGCGCGCTGGCAACTTCTCGCCCGACGAGGTTTTCGATGCCTATCAGATTTACCTGGAGGAGGATGTCATCTATGACGCCTGGCTGAATGTTCCCGCAGGCTTCAACTTCGACCTTTTCATGGTATGCCAGGACCTGGCCTCAGACAACTATTCCTTCGGTTCTGTGTCGTCTGCGATAGGCGCGGACGAGAGGGTCATATTCGCAACGAATAGAACGGGCTACTGTGCGCTCATTGTGACCAACCCTGCTGGTGGCGGAAGCAACTATCTTCTCGGTGTGGATTTCTACGAAGAGGATGATGGCGCATACCCATATCTCCTTCGAGGTTGGGGAACCGCAAGCTCAAGGGAGCTCGTCATGGATGTCGACACGAGCCATTTCGCTGTCATTGGAATCAAGTCCGTCTCCCACCTGTCAAACTACGGGTATTCTCTGGATCTCTACGACAACCCAAACTACGTCTCATCCCTCGCTCACACGGAGTCATATCCAGACTATGATTTCTCCTTCATTGCCATCGACGGAAACCGCCTGGGTTCTCAAGCGACCTACTACCCGAAGGTGGATAACATGGCGCCCGGGTATGCATACCACCTGGAAATTGAGAATGGCAGCCTCTCTGGGGTGCAGAATCTGGCCATAGGCGTTCCCTTTGGCGGTTCCTTCATGTCCGGGGAACTGATGGATGCCTATCAGGTGCAGCTTCAGACCGGATTCACGTATGATGTCAGACTGGAGGTTCCTCCTGGTGATGATTTCGACCTCTATTCGGCTTGTGGTTCGATTGTCACAGATCAGGATGCAATTGCTAGTAACTCGACTACGTCGGGGGCGGATGAGCGCTTAATCTTCGCGACCACAGAGTCAGCGGACTGCCTGATTCTGGCAGTTAACAGGTTCGCGAGTTCGGGAGTCTATACAATTACAGTCGATTCCTACGCTGAAGATTCAGGAGCTGCGACCCATCTCACCTACGGCCCGCTCACCGCGTCATCTGAAGAACTCGCCATGGAAGTGATTCCCGATCACTATGGGCTGGTCGCGGTGAAATCGGTCTCGCATTATGCCACATTCAGCTACAGCCTGGACCTATATGACAACTCGAATTACGTGTCCTCCCTCGCGGGCACCCAATCGTTTCCCGACAATGACGTTGCCTTCCTCACAATGAATGGCCATGGTCTTCCCTCCGCCAAGACATTCTATCCCAAGGTCACCCATCCTGCCCTCGGTTATGAGTTTGACATCGAGATGGAGAATGGCACAAACACAGGAATCCGCGACATTGCTGTCGGAACTCCGGAGGTTGGCGCATTCACATCCGCGGAAATCATTGATGGATTTCAGGTGAATCTTTCATCTGGGGTGAGCTACAACATCTCACTCAGCGTCCCCGCGGGATTCGACTATGACATCTACATCGTTGGAGGCGAGTACCGGTCAGAGGAGGATTTCGATGGGAGTAGCGTGACGAGGATGGCCGGTGCTGATGAGTTTATTGTCTTCGTCCCTTCCTCCAACGGTAGCTATCTCATCGTTGTAACGAATCCCCTCTCAGGGACCTCTTCGTACACCCTGGCTGTGTCGACTGCAGACCTCTCTGTTGTGGGTTCGGACATCGTCTTTTCGAGTCTCAATCCGACAGAGGGTGATACGATACAGATAGGCGTAACCGTCAGAAATCTTGGATCACTGAATGTCACGACAGCCAATCTCAGATTCTATGACAATGATCCCTCCTACAATGACCAAATCGGGTCGACTCAACCAATCTCCAATCTGTTCGCAGGGAGCTTTGTCTATCTCGAGGTGGATTGGAATACCACAAACCTGGCGGGAAACCACACAATCTATACCGTTCTCTCAGACATCGACCCTCCAGATGCCTTTGACGGGAACAACATGGCGCTGAAATCCATAGAGGTCCTTCCCACTCCTCAGAACGAGAAGCCCACAATCAGCATAACCAGCCCGACGGCGGGACAGGAAGTTGCAGGTCTTGTGAGCGTTCAGGGAATAGCTAGTGACGCTGATGGAACCGTCCAATACGTTGAGGTCAAGATCGACTCTGGTGCATGGAACACGGCAAACGGAACGGCTTCATGGGACTGCTCATGGAACACGACGTTCTACACAAACGGACCCCACTTGATATTCGCGCGTTCATTCGACGGTCAGGTGTTCTCCAACATCACCTCTGTGGGAGTTACTGTCAACAACTCTGGCGGTGCGGTCAATGTCCCGCCCGAGGCCGTGGTTCTCAATCCTCCAACGAACATCACGGACCGTTCCATGAGATTGTCATGGAGCCAGAACAACGACTCGGATTTTGCCATGTACGAGCTCTATCAGTCTGAGAGCAATGGACTCTTGGGTTCGCGGATCGCCTTCATCACGGACAGGTCCATCACTTGGCAATACGCAGCGGGGCTGAATGAATCAACGGCCTACTACTTCACCGTTCGTGTAGTCGACACAGGAGGCCTGTGGAACGATTCCAACCAAGTCAATGACACAACCATGCCATCCAATGCGCCACCGAATCCCGTAGTGCTCCAAGACCCCTCCAACGTTACAGCGCACGCGATGCTTCTCACGTGGAGCGAGAACTCGGATCCCGACTTCGCATACTATGAAGTCTTCGGCTCTCAGGTTGGTGGTGTCCCAGGTGTGGTTATTGAGACAGTCTCGTTCAGAAGCGCGACTTCGTACGTAGTCGCGGGCTTGAATGCTTCCGAAACATACTATTTCCTCATCAGGGTCCACGACACTGGTGGACTCTTCTCAGACTCAAACCAGGTCTCAGACACAACGCTTCCGGACAACACTGCTCCCTCTCCAGTGACCCTCAACCCTCCGACGGATATGACATCGACATCGATGACGCTCACTTGGTCGCAAAGCATGGCGACGGATTTTGCGCGATATGAGATTTATCAGTCTCAAACAAGTGGGGTGATTGGGAACCTGGTGAAGATAATGTCTTCCCAGTTCTCGACGCTATACGTCGTCACAGGCCTCAGCCCGTCCACGGACTACTACTTCACCGTTCGTGTTGTCGACACTGGAGGTCTCTATGCTGACTCAAACCAAGTCATGGGATCAACGCTTCCGCCGAACGATCCGCCGACGGCGGTGCTCTTGAATGCCCCGACGAACATCACGAGCTTTTCCATGTCCTTGAATTGGACGGAGAACGGGGATTCCGACTTCGCGCGATACGAGATATACCAGTCCATGTTGATGGGCTCGACAGGGTCGAGGATCGCCATCATCGGTGACAAAAGCCAGACTTTATACATCGCCGGCGGCTTGATGGGTTCGACCACTTACTACTTCACGATTCGTGTTGTCGACACTGGAGGGCTGTATGCGGATTCCAACCAGGTCGAGGGGACAACGGTCCCTGGTAATGTTCCACCCGCATCGGTGATGCTTGGCCCACCCGCCAACATCACGGGCAGCACAGTCCTGCTGACATGGAGTCAAAACAACGACTCAGATTTCGCCAGATATGAAATCTATCAGTCAACGACTTTCGGTAGTCTAGGCTCGAAAATAGATGACATCCCCTTCCGTTCACAAACGTCCTACACCGTGACCGGGCTGAGTCAGCTCACCACATACTACTTCACCATCCGTGTTGTGGACACGGGATCCCTCTACTCTGATTCCAATCAGGTTTCTGCAACCACAACCGAAGGCAACACGCCACCGTCCCCAGTCATTCTGAATTCCCCGACGAGCATAACGAGCTACTCTGTCATTCTTGGATGGACGAGGAATCTCGACCCAGACTTCGCCCTCTATGAAATCTATGAATCGCTGATTGGAGGCCAGATAGGCAACTTGGTGGTGTCGATTTCTGATAGAGATACGCTTTCCCATGTTGTCACGGGGCTATCGCCGGATACGACCTACTACTTCACAGTGCGCGTCGCGGATTCCCTCGGTTTGTTCAGCGACAGCAATCAGGTCTCTGCGACGACGTCGCCAGCCAACTCGCCCCCGCAAGCCGTCACGCTCAACAACCCCTTAGACGTAACGTCGAATTCAATGACACTCACTTGGAGCGAGAGCGGAGATGCCGACTTCGCTCATTACGAGGTGTACATGTCAGCATTAGCTGGGCAATTGGGATCGCTCGTCGAGACCGTGCCCTCCAGGACCACGGCCGGAATCGTTGTCTCGGGGCTCTCTCCATCGACAACGTACCATTTCATAGTCAGAGTAGTTGACACAGGTCTCCTGTACTCAGACTCCAATCAGGTTTCAGACACAACTCTCCCGCCCAATCAGCCGCCTAGCGCTGTCACGCTGAACGACCCAACAGAGGTGACGAATAACTCGCTCCTCCTCTCCTGGTCGGAGAACTTGGACTCGGATTTCGCAATCTACGATATCCTGATGTCAACAGCCCCGGGCGTTCCCGGCTCTTCGGTCGCCAAACTCACTGCTCGGAGCCAAACCTCATTCATAATCACGGGGCTATTCCAGAACACGAACTACTACTTCGTCGTGAGGGTCAAGGACGTCGGTGGTCTCTTCTCCGACTCGAACGAGGTGATGGCACGGACGCTTCCGAATGACAATCCTCCCACTCCCGTCCGCCTCTGGGATCCGCTCAACATAGCAGACTACTCCTTGACCCTAAGATGGGATTTGAACTCGGATCTGGACTTTGTCAAGTATGAAATCTACAGATCGGAAAATCCCGACGATCTGGGAATCCTGGTCGCCACCATCACTGTTCAGTCGCTCACCGAATACGTCATCGTCAATCTCCAGCCCGAAACGACATACTACTTCGTCGTGAGAGTAGTGGACGCGAGCTTCCAGGCTGCGGACAGCAATCGGGTGAGCGCGACAACGCTTAAGGCCGCGGCTTCGGTCCCAGGTGATTTGGACAACGACGGACTTCCGGATTCTTGGGAAGAGGAGAATTTCGGCGACCTGACGGAGGGTCCACTTGGCGACCCTGATGGTGATGGATTGCCGAACATCGTAGAATACCATGATGGAACCAATCCGACGGTACCTGATCAGAGAAGGGAGCTGGGTCTGCTGGACCAATACTTGTGGATCATTATGCTCATTCTGGCAATGGTCTTCATGCTTGGCATGATCTATGCCTTCGCAGGGAGCAGGAGGGTCAAGAGGCAGATTTCGAGAGAGCAAGCAGCGAGAAGAGCGCTCGTCACAAAGCACAAGAGGGAGCTTCAGAGGCTGCAACCGCTCCTGATCCCGGAAATGGAGACCGAGCGACCTCCGCCTCCTCCCGAAGCCCCGCCGACGAAGATGGTGCCCAAGAAGAAGGTCGTCCCAAAGAAGAAGACCGCAAGGGCCAAGCCAAAGCCGAAGAAGGTTGCACCAAAAACCAAGGAGAAGGTTCCGCCACCACCAAGTGACTGAAGGGTGCCCGCAAGCTGCATTTTCGTGACCGATAGAAGGAAATCGGCCATTCTCGATAGGACTCGAGGATTGAGATGAAGATACAGATTCGGACATCCTCAAGAACTGAGCTAGTCGACATCACTGCTGAGGTGCAGAGGGTGGTGAAGGACTCTGGCGTCAAGGACGGGATCTGCGTCATATATACACCTCACACAACTGCCGCTGTTTCGATAAACGAGAACGCGGATCCAAGCGTTCGAAAGGACATATCTATGGAAACCAACAAGGTGATACCCTTCGAGGATGACTATTCGCACATCGAAGGCAACGCAGCGGCTCACATCAAGTCGTCCTTGTTCGGATGCTCAGTGACCCTCCTTGTGGAAGGGGGAGCCCTCCTCCTCGGAACTTGGCAGGGTGTCTTCTTCTGCGAATTCGATGGACCGAGGAATAGGATCGCTCATGTGAAGGTTCTCGCGGCCTAGGAGACGCTGAGCTGTTCCTTCGTATAGGTTTTATAGGCAAGACGCTCTATTTGTCTATTGTGAGAGCGCGCATCGGCTTCGTGGACTTTCGAGCGGACATCGACTCGCCGCCATCGGGATTCGAAGTGCTGGGAAGCGGCTTCGTGGGCGGCAAAGCGATCGGATTGATGTATGCAAAATCAGCGATCGAAAAGCACGGTGAAGTTCTGTGCGAGCACCAGGACATGCTCAGAATCCCTCGTTCCTGGATCTTGGCCACTGACGTGTTCGATGACTTCGTTGAGATAAATGGTGTCAACGAGGTCGTTCAGTCGAAGTGCGATGGTGAGATAGACGTCCCCGAGATGAACAGAAGCATCATTTCGGGGCAGCTACCGAAATACTGCATGGACTTCCTCGAAAACATCCTCAGGGGAGAGCGCAGACCCTTGGCGGTCCGGTCCTCGAGCTTTCTGGAGGATAGCCTCAGACATTCCTTCGCTGGGATTTACCAGTCCATCTTCATACCCAATGATGGGAGCATGGAGGAAAGAATTGCACAGCTCGAAACCGCAATCAAGATCGTCTATGTGTCGACCTTTTGTGATGATGCCAAGGAATACAGAAAGAAGCACAGGATATCCTGGCAGGACGAGAAAATGGGAGTACTCATCCAGAGCATGGTGGGCTCTCACTATCCAGACGGGCTGTATTATCCGTTGTTTGCTGGAGTTGGCTTCTCGCGGAACTACTATCCTTGGACGAAAAGGATAAAGTCTGAGGACGGCGTTGCGAGGCTGGTCTTGGGGCTCGGTACGAGGGCCGTGGGCCGCTACTATGCCAGAGTTTTCTCGCCCGCGTTCCCAAGTCTCAGACCCGAGGGAATGGTCGTCGATGAGATTATCAGATATTCTCAGGAGGTCGCTGATGTCCTGGATTTCAGATCTGGACTAGTTATAGAAGAGGAGATTTCCAACCTTAGGGGGAGCAACAAGAAACTTCACATGATTTGCTCAGCAACCTCGCCGGAAGGGTACATCACTGAGATCTTCGGCGAGTCTGGGAAAGGAGAAAGACTGCTGGCAACATTCGATCCCATACTGACGACAAACAAGTACATGCCTTTTGTACCCATGATCAAGAGCCTTCTGAAGAATCTGGAGAGAATCTTCGGCACGCCGGTTGACATCGAATTCGCGGTCGACTTCGAGCCACACGAGAATGGGAAGGAGAGAGGAGTGTTCTATCTTCTCCAGGTTAGGCCCTTGGGCGGGAGACCAGAGCACAGAAAAGTCAGATTGCCGAGGGACGTTCCGAATGAACGGATTATATTCCGAGCTGAGCAGATCCTAGGAAACGGAGTGAAAAGGAGACTGAGATACATTGTTTTCATTCCTCATGAGACATACGAATTCCAGATGGGATTTGCATTGGCTCGAGAGATCGGGAAGGTGAACAGCACACTGGGGAACGAGAGCTACATCTTGATAGGACCTGGGCGTTGGGCGACCCAGAACCCAGAGCTTGGCATACCCGTCCGATACTCAGAGATTAGCAACGCGTCCGTAATAGTGGAGGTGAGCTACAGGCGTTTCTCGCCGGAGCTATCCTATGGTACCCACTTCTTTGGCGACATGCTGGCCACAAACATTCTCTACATCCCCCTCTGGCTGGAGAAGGGTGGATACCTGAATGAGAAGATTCTCATGAGAAGCGAGAACCACTGGAGTTCAGATCGCGTTCGCGTGATAATGATTCCACAAGGTGTCGATGTGTACGCGGACGGCGATTCCCACACCGCCATTGCGATGCTCAGGTGATACTGGTCATCCGCCAGCAAGGACCCTTTTCAGGCTCTTCAGACCTTCTTCCACTGTCAACGGTAGCATGTCGACGTCAATTCCCTCACTGCGGAGAGACACGAAGAGTTGTGATATCTCGGGCAGTTCCAGGCCCACCTGGCCCATCAGACCCGTGGAAGAGAAGGTCTCCCTAATTGGCCCGTCCGCGATTTTCCGATGGTTCAGTAGAATCACCCTATCCGCCAGCCCAGCTGCGATATCAACATCCTGTGTTGCCACGAGAATCGTGATCTTGAGAGAGCTCACGAGGTCCATCAGGGACTTCCTCGTCCTGCAATCCAGGCTAGAGAATGGTTCATCCAGCAGGAGTATCTTGGGATGCATTGCCAGAATCCCAGCTATCGCGACCCTCTTTTTCTCACCCGTGCTGAGCTTGTGCGGAACACGGTCGCCGAAGTCCTCGATGCCAGTGAGCCTCATGGCCTCTGAGACCCGCTCGAGAACCTCCTCTTCAGGAAGTTCCAGATTGCAGGGGCCAAACGCCACATCTTCGCGAACTGTCGGCATGAAGATCTGATCATCCGGTTCCTGGAACAGAAAGCCTATCCCCCGTCTGAGTTCTTGGGAATTCGCCTTTGTGATTAACTTGCCTGATATGACCACTCTCCCGCTTTCTGGCGAGATCAATCCAGCAACGAGCTTGAGAATCGTCGACTTCCCTGCTCCGTTCGGACCCAATATCGCCACCCTTTCGTCCTCCTTGATTGAGAAGGAGACCCCTTCGACCGCACGTATGCCCTTCTCGTATCCGAAGCTCACATTCTCGAGGCGAATCACATCCATTGTATCACCCAGAAGTTTGCCAGTACCAAAGTCAAAGACACGAACGATACGCAGACAGCAAAGCTGACATCACCGGGGGAGAGCCTCCTTTGTGAGTGCACCTGCAGGTCCCCTTTGAATTGCCTGACCAGAAGGGAATCATATACCCTGTCACCCCTCCAGAAGGCCCTCATGATTATCATCCCGATCATGGTGGACAACGTTTTCATGAATCGTCTGTCCAGCAGATGGCGACCACTCCTCCCCCCTCTGGCCTTCCCAGCTGTTCGTATCCGCCTCATTTCCTCCTTGAAGATGTATATGTGGCGGTAGGTCAACAGAACAAGGACGAGGAGGATTCTGGGAAATCTGAGGCGTTTGAGGCCCTCGATAAGATCGAGAAGAGAAGTCGTCGCGGACAGCAGTACCACGGAGAGAACGCAGGTGGATATCCTGATGAGCATGGACAACGCGGCTGTCGGGGAGCCGACAATATAGAGACTGAGGCTCGCAAATCCGATGAACGGCAACGCGACAAGAAAGCGACTGGCAACTACCCTGGGAGAGACGCGTGAGAACGCAAGGAGTGAGAGGATGAAGAGTAGTGCAAGGATGAGAACATCCAGTTGTGTGGACATGGCCACAACAGAGACGAAGAGAAGCAGGGAAAGTATCTTCACTCTTGCATCAATGGAGACAAAGGTGGACTCCGTGGTTAGCTGAGTGCTAGGTCCGTGCATCTCTCCTCCTCACTACCATGGCCACTCCGATTGTTAGAAGAAGAGCGAAAGCTAGGCCTATGAGTCCTGCCATGAAGGCAGAGAAATAGTCGCTTCCATAGTCGAGGGGCGCGTGATAGAAGGGCTCCTCTTCCTCGACATCTCCGAGTTCCATTGTCTTCTCCAAGCCATCAGCCAGGCTGCTAGAGAAAATCACGAAGAGAGCCAACCCCACAACAAGGATGACCAAAAGGGCCGCAAACGCCTTGAGATAAGGGATCTTCATTGAGCGCTCACCTCCTCTCTCTGGAAGAGGGTCAGCTTCGGCATTCTCAAGATCTCAGGAGAGACTCTTGAGATGAAGACGTATGTTCCTGTGGCTATGATGCCTTCCCCGATACCGATAAGTGCATGGTAGCCCAGCATCGCCGGGATCGCAATCGACCAAATGATACCATATGCTCCACCGCTAATCGAAAAGCTCAACGAGAGTTCCGCTGCGCACAGTGAGGCACCGGCAAGAACCGAAAGCCAGGATGCTGCGAAGACCGCGAATTCCCGATTCCATCCTCCTATCCCTCTGAAGGTGAACCATCCAATGAATGAACCACAGATTGCCATGTTCAGTGTGTTCAGGCCAAGGGCAGTTAGGCCACCATCCCCAAACACCAATCCTTGAATCAATAGTATCGTAAGCATCACGATGATGGCTGTCCAAGGGCCCAGTATGATTGCCAGAAGTGCCGCACCCACAAGATGACCTGATGTCCCGCCAAGGACGGGGAAGTTCAGCATCTGAGCGACAAACACAGCCGCTGCAAGCACTCCCATAACAGGAATCTGCCTGTCTTCAAGCCTTCTATTGGCAAGGCGAATGGCCGTTCCGATGAAGACTATCGCCACAATCCAACCTATCCCCACAAGGATGGGATTCATTAGACCGTCCGGTATGTGCATTATGAGTTCCCCGTGTTACTATTCTGTATTTCGTGCTACGGCAATTGCCCCAGTGGTTTATAAGTCTTTGGAGGAACGCGGAGGCCACCAGGGTCAGGAATACAATGACCTTGGGAAAATCAATAAGATGTAGTGATATGTTAGGGGAGCGATAACATGGAAAGAGTCACCCGGTTTGGTGTCTCCATTGAACCAAAGCTTCTGAGAGAGTTCGACAAGCTCATCAAGAGGAGAGGATATGAGAACAGGTCCAAGGCGGTGAGAGACCTCATCAGACGAGACATCTCCACCATGGAGGTGGAAAAGGAGACGGGACAAGTCGTCGGGACCATCACGCTGATCTATGACCACGAAGTAGGGGAGGTCACTGACAGGTTGCTGCATGCTCAGCACCACCACCATGAGATAGTTGCCTCCACAGCTCACATGCACTTGGATGAAAGCAACTGCCTCGAGGTTCTAATGGTCCAAGGGAATGCGAAGGAGGTCAGGGACTTCGCCAATAGACTGATTGCCACGAGAGGAGTCAAACTCGGAGAGATTGTTGTCTCCTCGACTGCCGTCTTGTGAAGGAGATGTTCCTGTGAAGATTGGCATGAAAGAACCCCGCCCGCCTTTATACCAAGAGCTCGTTGAGCGTTCTGAATGGGGAGGACTGACGAGATGAAAGAAAGGCTCATGGATATACTGAAGGACACCTCGCCAGGCGGCCTGTGGAGGCTGAGTAGCGAACTGAATGCACTCAAGGCTCGAGCGGCCCTCCGAAGGGACAAGAAATCAGCTCAAATCGAAGACGCAGTGGACGCAGCGCTCAGCACAGCAAGGGACTTCCATGAATTCTCTGTGGAAATGCTGTCGGAGATTTCATCAAAGGACTTCAGCCAGATGGCAAGCCTGTTCGACCTCACCTCGATCGGTGCTCTTGCCCTTCAAGATGTCTTCCCTCGCAAGGAAGGGTTTTCGCTTCCTAAAATCCTCTTGGGGGCTCTCTCGGAAGGTCTCATATTCCTAGGCAGTCGACAGTATGTGGCGGGGGCAACGAGGATTGTGAACGCGAGGCTGAGGATTCATTCGCATAAGGTATACGAAAGACTTTGGGAGCTTCCCCTGAACTACAAGAAGCAATTCTCGGAGGAGGATGTCGTGGAGCTTCAGAGGTCCTTGGATGAGTTCTTCAAGGAGTTCCTGAGAGAGGATGTCTCGCCATATCCGAAGGTGGCCGTCCTTCAGCAGTTCTACTCTCTGATCCTTGTCCTTCAGATAGAGAGGGTCATCAGGACAATGCGATGATTGTCATCTGGGTGTATCGTGGACTGCACCACTCGCTCTGCTAGCGATTCCTTCAAAGAAGCCCATACAAAAGAACCAGGATGCCAAGGGCAAAGCAGTATGCGGAGAAATAGTGCAGCTTCGCTTTCTTGACGATGAACCACAGAAGTCGCAATGACAAATAGCCAAAGAGGAGTGAGGAGAGAAAGGCTATTGCCAGCAGTTGTAGGTCGATGTATGCACTGCCAGCCATGACCTGGAAGAACTCGAAAGCCGCGGCCCCGAGTATCGCCGGAATCGACAGGAGAAAGGCATACCGGGCGGCGAGTTCGCGGTCCATCCCTCTCAGCATTCCGACAGAAATGATGGATCCGGACCTAGAAACGCCGGGGACGATGGAAATACCCTGCATGACGCCCACAAATACGGCATCAGTGGCACCCATGAAATCCTTCCGTTTCCTTGACAGCAAGGTGAGCAGGAGTATGGATGCTGTCACGAGGAGCGCGAGGCCCACTGCCGTCAGATTACTGAAAAGTGGCTCCACGAAATCACGAAAGCCGAAGCCTATTATCGCCGTCGGAATGCTCCCAAGGAAGATGAACCAGGCCAGGAGTGTGGGCCTCTCGGTGGCGAGAATCTCCCTGAAGCTCATTCCTTTCTTTCTGAGTCTGAAGGTGCTAATCAGGGAACGGAGTATGTCTCCAATGTCCCCCCTGAAGGCCACGATGACGACCATCACGGTTGCAACATGAAGCACGAGGTCGAAGAACACTGGGACGTTGAGGCCAAGAGATCGCTGAAGAAGGACGAGGTGGCCTGAGCTACTCACTGGAAGCCACTCAGTGATTCCCTGAACGATGCCCAGCAATAGCGCGTGCAAAGGTTCCATGAGTCTGCACTTCGGAGATGCTACTCCGATTTATATGTTTCCTGCTCGTTTCTTTCGAGGTAAACAGAGTTTGCTCCTCCAATTCCCGCTAGCCTTACTTGTAAAAGTTCGTACCAAAAATTACTTATCAAGCCGAGTTCAAGTAATTACCATGGAGGATGTGGGCAGACTTCCCGCGAAGCGCGTCAGAAACCAGGACCTCACAACGAAGAAGTCCGCAATCTCGCTCAAGGAGTCTGCATTCTTCGAGTATCGGTGGTACAGGATTCTGGAGGCCCTTCACCAAGACAGAGAGAACCTCAGTCTCGAGGATATTGTCCAGAGGCTGAGACTGACGGGTGCGAGACCAAATGAAGTGGTACTGCGAGAGGATCTCGTGAGACTCGAGGAGCAGGAGTACGTAGAGAGCCGCAGGGAGAATGAGTTCCCACCTGTGAAGAGATTCAGGCTCACTCCCCTAGGCACACAGAAGGTCAAGAGAATGCTCAGGAAGCTCTAGAGGGGGACAGAGTCTCGCCTGGGATTGTTCTTCTCACCGATGTTCTCGGGTGTGTGTCGGCCTCGGCTGAAAGGAAGCTTTATATCTTCATCCAGCATCAATCACTGGCGCATGAGAAAGACAAGTGCTGTACTTACCTTGATTCTTCTTGCTGTGGTGCTGTCGGCCATACCAAGCCATGGTTCCGCGGGTACCGTTGGCTCCAGTGGCGTGCTGGTATTTCCCGCAGATTCCTCCAGTCAATCCATGGATTTGGGTGAGAGCGCTACCTACCGGTGGATACTGTTCAACAACGGCACATCGCCCTGCTACATCAATGCGACTGTTGGGAGTCTGCCAGAGGGCTTCTCGGCTACTCTGAATCAGGGGAAGTTCATTCTCAATCCCGGCAATGACGCCCTGATAGAGATCGCATTCAAGTCCCCTCCGGAAACAGATCTGGAGGACGTCCTTCTGACATTGAGCGTTGAGGTTTCCGATATTGACACGGGAGCCGTGGATGAGGATGATTTCCAAGTCTCAATCCAACTGACGGGCAAGACCCCCGAAGTGAGCCCATTCGGGAAGATACTCGGGGTGTATGATAACTTCCTCCCAGACCCTCTGAACAACAGGTGGGGAGCTTTCCTCTTCACAGTGCTTATTTGGGTGGCAATCGGCCTGCTGCTCATGGGGATTGTCCTGCCGATAGTGGGGAGAAGGGCCGAGGCGACAGAGAACGTCGTCGACGACACCATCGTCAGCCTCGTGAAAGGGCCCATCTTTGCCATCATCGTCATCTACGGTGCGTTTTCTTCCCTCGGAATACTGGGTCTGGAAGAAGATGTTATGTCGATATTGGGAACTGTCTACGGTGTCCTGGTCATCATTCTGATGACCTGGGTCGCCTATCAGGTTTTCCGAAGGGTCTTGATCCAATACGGGAAGAATCTCGCTCGGAAGACGAAATCCACGCTCGATGATAGGCTCGTCCCGGTGGTGGACAAGATAGGTGCAGTGGTAATTCTGATAGTCGGTTTCATCTTCATCATCCAGTACTTCGGCTATGATATCACGTTCTTCGTCGCGGGGTTGGGTGTCCTGGGGCTCATCATTGCCTTCGCGGCCCAGGATACTTTGAGCAACTTCTTCAGTGGGATTCACATCATGTTGGACAGACCATTCGCGGTTGGAGAAAGACTGGTGCTGGAATCGGGGGAGGTCTGTAGGGTGTTGGATGTGGGGTTGAGAAGCACGAAGCTCTACGACCTTTCTGGGCACAATATCATAGTACTGCCCAACAACAAGGTCGCCAATATGAAGATTCTCAACCAGACACGGCCGGACGAGAGAACCCGCGCAAGGGTCGATGTGGGTGTCGAATGTGGAGCCGATGTTCGAAGAGTGGAAGAGATACTTCTCGACATCGCGAATTCGCATCCGAATGTACTGAAGGACAAGGATTCGGCGCCGTTTGTGAGACTTCTTGAGTTCGGTGATTCAAGTCTGAACTTCATGCTGAAGTGCTGGGTGGACAATCTGGGGAACAAGGGAAAGGTTGAGAGCGACATAAGAAAGGAGATTAACAAGCGATTCGCCGAGGAAGGAATCGAGATACCGTTCCCACAAACAGTCGTCAGGCTACATCAGGGGGAGCCCGTTCGACACCAACACAATCCTTAAATCCTCTTTGAGCTTTGAAATCCCTCCTTGTCCATCATTCCTGATTATGGGGACCCGACCGACCCTGTTGTAAGGGCGAAGTATGGTACACTGGAATCCGTTGTCAGTCTCATCGGCAACTCCTCGCTGTTGGTCTTCAAGCTCACCATCGGACTGCTCATCTCCAGCATAGCCATGTTCGGTGATTCAATGAATCACTTGACGGATGTGGGGATCTCTTTGGTCATCCTCTTCGGCTTCAGGCTAGCCAGAAAGGAGGCTGACCTCGAGCATCCGTACGGACACGCCAGAGCGGAGCAGATACTTTCTCTAGCCGTGGCAACCCTCGTGATTGTCATGGGTGTCGCTATCCTCATTGGCTCGGCTCAAAGCCTCACAAGCCCGACAATCGACTCCCAGCCGTTCGTTTCAATATTAATTCTTGCCTTCGCAGGCATCAAGGAATCGATGGCGCAGTTCGCCTTCAGGATTGGTAGGAGGATAGGAAGTGGCGTTCTGATTGCGGATGGATGGAACCACAGGTTTGATGCTGTTGTGTCCGTTACGATAGCTGCTGGAATCTACCTAACGACGATTGACGATGGACTCAGGACAATCGATCCTATTCTCGGCATCCTCGTTGCACTGGTCGTCATTTACAGCGGAATCAAGCTCGTCAAGGAAGCTGGGGACGAACTCCTCGGGAAAGCCCCATCTGACGAGGTTGTTGATAGAGTCGTCCGAATAGCGGAGGCAATAGAGGGAGTCAAGGATGCTCACGAGGTGAAGGTCCACGAATACGGCACCAGGAAAGTCATGTCGCTTCACATTGCGGTTGAGGAGGGGATTACCGCCAAGGATGCCCACAAAATCGCAACTGAGGTGGAGACCTCAATCCAAGAGGAGCTCAAGGTCGAGCCGATGGTCCACATCGAGCCCACAGACAGAGGGGAAGGAGCCACAGACCTTGAGCAATTGGTTGCCGATATCGTCCAGCGATATCATGAGGTTCTGTCATCCCACAACATAAGCGTCACTCCTCTGGCACGTGGTGGCGAGATAGACATGCACATAATAGTGGACAGCGAGATGACCGTGGAGGAAGTGCACCAGCTTGTCCACAGTCTTGCCGACGAGATAAAGCTTAGACTCAAAGGCTACGAAGTCAACGTGCATGTGGAACCCTGCAGAAGAGAATGCACCATATGCGAGGAGATATGCTCGAGAGGCCTTGAGTAATCTCACTCTCGCAGGAGTAGTGCCAGACAGCACACGGCTTCATCTCAGTGTCGGATGGGATCTCATCGGATTTTCCCTCCTTCTGAGGCAGTTTCACAGTCGCTGACCTGAAGGCGGGGGTCCCTTTCAGTAGGGTAGAGGGATTCGATGCTGCCCCCTCGCCTCACTTTGTGAGAATTCTAGACTAATGGGACGTCATCGTTGTATGAAGTGGCTATTGGGTGGAAGCCGCTCTTGACACGTTGCAGGCAACATCCAATTGATGATTCCATGAGAGTCGTAGATTCCTCCAGAATCCGAGGACGACGCAGCAAAACCAATATAGCATTCAGCCCTACCCTTTGGCATGGACTTGAGACATGCCATTAGAGTCTACCAGTTCGCTGAAAGGCTGAAATCGGAATTGATTATCGCAAACAGCTTGATACAGGAGACCTCCTCGATGAGAGAGGAAATCTCGGGAGGAAAGAGGATCCTGACTTCATATTTGAATGCGGTTCTGATGGAGGCGAACCTGGCTGTGAACACTGCTCAATCGCCCTTCTTTGAGACCATAGCAGAGAAGGTGGGATTGGCAATCGGCCAAGTCGATCTCTCGGATTACTCAGAGGCCTCGAAGGCAACGACAGAGGCACTCACGTTTTCCACGAGCGCTGCAGGCGAAGCAGCGCAGGTCCTCATAGACAGAAATATGCTATGACCGCCCAGTAATCGAGGCTTCAAGGACTGCAAAGGCTCTTTAGAATGGTCGCTGTATCGACTCGCGAGGTCGAAATCACATGAAGCTCATCTGCCCGAGCTGCCAAGAGGCATTCGACACGGACAAGAAGAAATGCCCTAAGTGCGGCGACGTGCACCAGGTTGGTGTCCCTGAGGAAGAGAAGTTGCTTGAAGAGTCTAGAGTAGTTGCCGAGGAGAGCGAGGCCTTCGGTCTGGGAGAGCTTGTGGGAGCCATCGACTCGGTCATTCTGCAGATTGCACCAGGAAGGATTGAAGGTGCCGTCAAGGAGTTCCGAGAAATGACTCCCCTTGAGCTGGCAGGATGCTATGAGAATGAGGATTTCCGATGGTGTGTCATGTCCTCAAAGCGCCCACCTCGATTCATCGTAAGAGAGGCGAGAAGGAAGTTGATGAATCCATTCTCAGGCTACAACATGGGTGAGAAGACGAGGGAAGACACGGACACGAGACTGGAGACGTTTGTCTTCGAGGTCTCAGACATCGAGAAGCTGTTTGAGATTCAGAAGTCAAGAGGTGTGTCGTTTCTCACCGAGGGCATTGTGGATTCTAGGAACTACCGATTCGTGCAGACGGCTCCGTCTAGATTTGCGGGCAATTCGGTCGGCTACATTCAGTGGGAAGGCGAGGAACACGACTATGCTGGAAGGAAAGACGAGATGGCCAGCCTCAATGTTGGAGAGAGAACAATGGACCACGTTCAGCACCTGGACTACATGGACCACACCGCGACGCGAGTGCGTGCCAATGACAGAATCGAGGCCATTAAGGAGTGGCTGACCCTGCTTCCCTACGACTTCCAGTTCTCGGTATACGTGAAGAATCTGAACTCCATCACCAATGTAACCAGGATGGTGGGACAGGATTATGCACAGGTCTTCACGACGGGGATTACTCCGTACCAAGGACTCTCTGCTGCTTTCGAACCCACTGAGAGGTTCATCATCGACTACGGGACGAGGGTCCACCATGTGGCATGGAGCACTTGGGAAATCGAGGAGGTCGTGCACTCGCTCAAGGAAGGGGGTCAGAGGTTCCTGGTCGATTTGATTGGCTCGGAGGATGAGGGTCTCAAGCAGACATTCACTGTTCCGTCTGATTTCACGATGTTGGTGACTGAGTACATTCATAGATATCCCGGGTTCGATGGATTCTTCACGAGAAGCAATGTGACGGAGCTGACGAGGGCAACGGCCCTTCAATAGGTATCCGCGTAAGTGATATGTAGGGTGGAGAGGCTAACCACCAAGACGATGGAGGACTGAGATGAAGACCTATGACCTAATCGTGGTGGGCTCAGGGGCAGGTATGAATGTGGCCTCCTCTGCAGTCTCGGAGGGAATGAAGGTCGCCGTGGTTGACAATGGTCCCCTTGGAGGCACTTGCCTAAACAGAGGATGCATTCCGTCCAAAGTCATGATCTATCCCGCGGACGTTATCCGCACCGCTGAACACGCGAAGAGGATTGGCGTTCATCTGACGCTGGAAAGGGTTGACTTCGATCTGATTATGAAGAGAACATGGAAGATTGTTCTAGAAGGCAGGCATGAGATGGAACAGGGAGTTCGTGCAACAGAGGCTCTCGACTTCTATAACATGGATGCCTCCTTCGTATCGGACTACACGATGCGGGTTGGAAAGGACGAGATTCGAGCGGACAAGATTGTCATAGCCTCCGGAGCGAGACCCTTCGTCCCACCGATAGAAGGATTGAGTGATTTGGGATATGAGACGAGTCGAACGATATTCAACATCAAGAAACCGCCGGGGAGTCTGACGATAGTGGGCGGCGGGTACATCGCAGCTGAGTTCGGACATTTCTTCTCAAGCATAGGCGTCAAGGTCACGATTATAGGAAGAAACCCGAGGCTTGTGCCCCTGGAGGAGAAGGAGATCTCGGAACTCCTCAGGAAGGAGATGTCCAAGTATTGTGGGGTTTTCACCAACCACGAGGTTCTTCGAGCCAGAGAGAAGGATGGCAGGAAGGTGATAATCGCGCGAAACCGCTCTGACGGTAAGCTTTACAAGTTCCCCTCAGAAGAGATACTCGTGGCTGCTGGAAGGAGATCCAACTCAGACATACTCAAGCCTGAGAACACAGGAGTCCGGACAGACAAGAGAGGGTGGATCATTGTTGACGAGTATCTGCAGACAACTAAGGAGAACATTTGGGCACTTGGTGATGCCATTGGAAGGCACATGTTCAGGCACACGGCGAACTACGAATCTGACATCGTCTGGAGAAACGCCTTCACAGAGCACAAGCATCCGATTGATGAGCATGCGGTGCCCCATGCCGTGTTCACATACCCGCAGGTCGCTTCTGTTGGTCTGACGGAGGCGCAGGCTGCCAAGAATCATGAGATTCTCGTTGGCGTGAACAAGTACTACGACGTGGCCAAGGGATACGCGATGGAAGAGAAGAACGCCTTTGTGAAGGTAATCGTGGAGAGAGGAACGAGCAGGATACTGGGCGCGCATATAATCGGCCCGCATGCCGCAATTCTGGTTCAGTCACTCGTGTACCTCATGAACGCGGGACGCCAAGATTATATGCCTCTTGCAGTGTCACAGACTATTCATCCTGCTCTCACGGAGGCAGTCGTGAATGCGTTTGGAAGGCTGAGGGCTGTTGGAGAGTATGCGCACAAGCATGCTCAAGGCAATTGATCGCTTTTCCCAGCTCATCATCTTCGCGACTGGAACGGAGAATATGATGGCAGATGAAACGAGGATGAGCAAGACACATCGCAGGATTTCGGAAAGCAGTCATTCTGCCTGGCTCATTGGTGTCTTTGCCAGCAGTCTGAGGAAACCCTCGGCGCTTGTCTGGACAGAGCCAAGGAGCACGACATGGCTCTATGCTTTGAGAACACTGACGAATCGGTGGAGGACATCCTTCGGCTCTTCAAGAACTTTCCTCGGCTCAGTCTTACTCTTGACATCGGTCATGCCAATCTCAACACTGAGGAGAACAAGTCTTTGGCCATTCTGGATTCTCTCGGAAAAAGACTGAGGCATGTTCATTGTCACGACAATAGAGGAGGGATTGGCCAGACAATGGATCTTCATCTGCCAATTGGTGCAGGGAACATCGGTTTCAGACCAATATTCGACAGATTGAGGAGTACGGGCTATGATGGAAGGATGTCTCTGGAGATTCTGACCAATCAAAGGAAGACGGACCTTGATGCTTCGAGGATGATGATTCAAGAGATATGGAAGGGGTCCACGTCTTCGGATCGGTTTCTATGAGATGTCGGGAAGGATGTCGCCCTTCTTTTCGGACTACGACACTTCGACTATCCAGTCCGTGTCAACCTCCGCCCTCACCCAATACCCGTATCCCGCTTGAAGCATCTCCGCATCCCCGATCGCTTTCAGGAAGTAGGGCGGGAGAGGATCATATCCCTCCACCCGCGTGGCTCCGATTTCCACCTTCAAGTCAGATACCGAGAAGGATGCGTTGAAGGAAGGGAAGGAGACGAGGTTCCATCCCTCGTGCAGGTGTATCGTAGTCTGAGCGGGAACGACTCCCGCCACTGTGAGATTGGAGTTGTATGCCACGTTCACCCACAATCCTATCGAGTGATTCGCGTTCCACAGTCCCCTTCTGTATTCCTTGAATGTCATATGCCAATTCCATTCTCGGGACGATGAGTCGTACGTCCAGGCCTTGTCGTACTCGACTGTTTGGAGAACGGTCTCGATGCTCTCGTCCGATTGAACGAGAGGAATGGACACGAGATTAGGTCCTTGAGAAAGCGGGCGGGTAAACTTGCCTGCCTGATTGTCTGAGCAGCTGAGGTTTCCAAGAGCATTGACGGCGCAGGCAACGTAGAAGTGGTTGTCGGGGTCTCCCTCTCCCGCGTACTCGTCCACGTACGTGGATGTTCCGCTCGATACGGAGCCCAACAGGACGTATCCGAATATGTCGGAGCTGTACTGCTCTCCCCTGAGTATGTCGTACCTAACGACGTTCCTCAGTCCCCCCAGGTCGTCGGATGAGAGGGACCATGTCATGGTCACGTGCTCAGAATCCACGCCCGTGAGATGGGCCTCCAACATGTTCGGTGGAGCGGGAGGTTGAGGGGAATCCACCTGTATCGTAGCGCAGGCCTCGTTGTTCAATTCGTTGATCTCTGTTATGTTGCCCTCGGGGTCTATGGAAACGCATACGTTGTGTTCTCCAGGCGGCGAGGCGTTCCACTGAGCCTGTATGGTGTCGCTGCTGCCTGCGATGAGGACGGGAATGACCTTGTCTCCATTGATCTGATTCGCGGGTGAAGGTGTTCCGTCGTGCACTCTCACGGTGACGTCTGCCGCGACCGCCACACCGGAGTTGTGTATCATCGCTTCTATCGTCACGGAAGTGCCGTTCAGGACAGGACCGGACGGGGAGAAGGAGATGTCAGAAGGGGAAAGAGTCAAGTCGGGATAGGGAGTAGTGCAGTCCTTCCACGCGTGCCTTAGATCCGCGTCGCTGGCCCCCGCGGAAATCTCCACGTAGGCCACATGGGGCATGTCGCAGTGGTCGATCGCGACGGAACTGTGCGTGACCTTCCCCGGGTCCGCTGTCTCCACGATCCAACCGAAGTCGGAGCGGAAGGCGTAGAAGAGGTCGAAGGTGTCAGCGGCACCGCCACCGTAGTCAGTATACGTTATGTGTGGTCTGTCAAAGGAGTCAAACGCAACGCTGAAGAATTGTCCCACCCAACCGTTTGGATTGAATATCCCTATGTCGAAGGTCTCGAATATCCAGGAGTCTTCGACCTTGTAGGCGACCCTGGCATCCCAGGCCCCGTCATAAGGAGAGGTTAGTTCACAGAATGCGACGTAGGGGACGTCGTTGGAGTCCAGACCCATGTCTGGATAACAGCCCCAGGGCAGCATATCGTAGAGGTCGTCATCTATCACCTCGTCGCTCCAGGAGGTTCCATTCCATTCCAAGAAATGCATGCCTATCATATTCCCGTAGCCTGACCACACGATTCTCGGTCTATCGTATGAGTCGAGAGCGATCGTGACATCGGGAGCTTCAGTTCCGCTTCCATTGGTCCATCTAACAAGCTGAGACTCCCAGGAACCTCCAGTCTTGTTGGTGTAGATCAGACTGTAGTTGTCGAACACCGGTACGTCGATATACGCGAAGTGGGGAACATCATTGGAATCCAGATCCATGGACACGTATTCCATTAAGTTCCCTGTTGTGTAGTCGACGATCTCCACGGACCACGACGCTCCATTCCCATGAGCATACCTGACGGTTTCAGTGAGTGCATCAAAGTACCCAACATGAAGGGTGTCATCGCTTCCTAGAACGAGGCTAACATATCCCGGGTTGATTCCCGATTCGACGTCTTCAACATCCCAACTCGCTCCGTTCCAGCTGGCGTGTTTCAGAGCATGATTGGTGTAGTCGGCATAGGCTATGTGTGGAGTGTTGCTCGAGTCGAATAGCATGGATGGGAACTTTCCAACGTTTCCAGCGGAAACGACGGTCTCGGTGTTCCATGGACCCGGAGACCTCATACTCGGAGAGTACATGACCAAGACTATGAGCGAGCTGGCTATCAGGACCGATGAAACGAAACCACTTCTTGATGACATTCTCGACACGATATCCCTCCCTGCGCGCTCTTTGACTGTTCATTGCTTTTCTAGTACATGTCTCTTTTCGACAATGCTATTATACGGTGTCCTGTAGGCGAGAAGACGGTCCCCGAGGGCTGGCGGAGGAAGAACTATCTGGTCCTCAATGAATCGCTTCCTCCGCCTCTTCACCGTTGTGTCTGGCTAGCTGAACTCGAAGACCTTCAGTTGGGCTTTGTACATGGAAGCGGCTGGCACGTAATGTCTTCCTCCGCTCACTATCTCAGGATCGCTGTCTCCTGCGATGTCCATCGCGTAGACGGAATTGGACAGTGTGGCCCCCGTGCTGAACCAGTACTCGTCATCGTCAGAACTAAACGACGGAGTCGTGTCGTAGGTCCACACCCTCACCTCGGCATTGACTGTGGCACTGACCTCCCCTCGTCCTCCAGTGACGATCTCGATGTAGTTATCACCGTCAAGGTTTCTGCCGTAGGCCGAGCGGCAGTAGCTGTCATCATCGTTGTTCACTTGCCAGGGCTGTATCGGGCCCAAGATCATGCTGCTCGTGCCGTGATAGTAAGCCACGAGTATGGCTTTGTCCTCGTATCCTGGGTCCCCCTCGTTTCCATATCCGCACATCATGATCTCTGAACTGCCATTGTTGTTGAAATCGGCGGCGTAAGTCGAATAGTATACGGTGTCATAACCTGATGTGTAGTAATCGTTTCTCTGGTAGTCGAGGACAAGACCGCTCCCGGAGCCGTAGTGCCACTCCCTGATCTCGCCCTTCTTCTCTGCGATGGCTGAGGATTTGTTGTATCCCCCTGTCACGACCTCGACGGTGCTGTCACCGTCCACATCTCCCGCGAAGACGCCATATGCTATGGCTTCCACAGTATCCCCGGGCCCCCAATCCGTGTGCGTTATGTACCCGATGGACCCGTCATAGCTCCACAGCCAAAGCGTGGCATCATCGCCTCCTCCAGTTGCGCCCGATGAGACTATCTCCAAGTCCGAATCACCCGTGATGTTCGCGGCGTGAACGGAGTAGAAGATCTCTGCTGGCGAGTTCACGCCTGGAGGGCCGTCTGATGTCAGAGTGGTGCCATCCCAGTGAAAGACCCTCAGCATGTAGTCGCCGATTGATGAGTTTCCCGTGGTTCCTCCAACCACGATGTCTGCCGTACCGTCCTGATCAAGGTCATCAATGAAGACAGCATGAGCGATCGTCACCGTGGCCAGCGGCGCTTCTGTCCAATTGTACCAGTGCTCAGCCGTTAGCGTGGAGTTCCCGTCATATGTCCATATGACAAGCGATGCTTCGGTCTTTGTCCCGGTATAGGCTCTTCCGACGGTGACTATTTCCGTCGTGCTGTCGCCGTCCACATCGTACGCGTATACCCCGTGCACTTCGTTGGTTCCGCTCGTTCCCCAGGTTGCGGATGCCTTGCTCGTTATGGTCGCGGCACTCACTGGGACTGCCGTCAGCAACATGACGATGGCAATGCCCAGGCTCACTATCGAGTATATTCTCTTATGAGAGTTCATGTTTTCCCCCACCTGCTCTTTCCTCGCACCTGTCGGATATGAGCCCTCGTCTTTCTCCTTTTGAGCATTACGCAGCGAGCAGGGAATTGCTTAAATTCGAATATTCACCTCCTCTCTTCCAATCGACAAGGAGGATATGACACATGCCCGAATACGAAGCAGAAGTGAAGCCGCATCAACCGTGGGATCAGGACGGAACAGCGGATGTGACACCCAAGCCTCCCTTCTCGGATACAAGCACTTTCCAGCTTCCCCTAGAACACAGGGAAGGTGGGCCAGTGACGCTGACAAGGAGCGAGTATCCTGGAGGTTTGGTGATCATTCCTACAGGTGTCGTTCCCAGCGGTGAGAGCGCAGTCCTTCCGATGGACGCTTCAAGCGAGGATACGATCGAGATACCTAACGGCGGACATCAGTCTTGGCCGGATGGCATAGTAGCGAGGTTCATCGATTGATGCGCGCAAGGGCTTCCTGAATCTCATTGATCTTGGCCCGATTGTCCAGACCTTCGAACACCTCGAGAGCACGCTTTAGCTGGTCTTTCGCTTCAACCTTCCGTCCACGGTCTATGTTCATGAGGCCCACGTTCAACAAGGTGTCTCCCGTCTCGTACGGGAAACCGTGTTTCTTGGCGATGTCCAAAGCTCGATAGAAGTGATGCTCTGAGTCTGTCCATTTCTTCCTCATCCATGAGACCCTGCCCATCTGGATGTGAACGCTGACCAACATATCCTTCTCATCCAGATTCCTGAAAATCTCGAAGGCCTCCTCCAGATACTCCTCCGCCTTCTTGGCCTCGTTCTCCATGATGAGGCACCCGGCGGCGTTCGAGAGGCCAGTCCCCAGCATCCTAACGTCTCCAGTCATTCTCGCAAGCTTCACGCACTTCTCGTGCCATCCGAGTGATTCGCCGACATCGAGTGAGAAAGCACTCGCACCTGCACTCGTGTAGGCCCTTGGAAGCTCATCGATTTCGTCGAGCCTTTCGAAGGTCTCTATGGATTCCTTGAATCTTTCTAGAGACTCCTCGTACCTGCCCCTCCTTCCGAGAACCCTTCCGATGCCGAGACCCGCCTTCGCTTGGAGCGTATCCTCCTTTGACGATTCGGCGAGCTTCCGGGATTCCTCATACTCCTTGAGTGCCTCCTCCAGCTCTCCTCTCTTCTCCTTGACCGCGCCAAGGAAGTAATGACCTTCCGAGGCTCCCCTCAAGTCCTTGACCTCCACACAGGTCCTGATACTCTCTCCGAATTCCTTCTCCGATTCCTCCAGCATCCCTCTTCTGTGATGTATCTCTCCGAGGAGCCTGAGAGCACGAGCAGTATTGTTGCTGTCCCCCAGCGCTGATGATATGTTGAGTGCTCTCTTTGCGTGAGCCTCTGAGGCATTCCATTCGCCGATCGAAAACTCCGTATCCATGAAGATGGTGAGGATGTCGAGCATTCGTCGGTTCTCCTTCTCCTTCCTTTCCTTCACCTCCAGTGCCTCCAATTCGGACTCAAGCCCCAGGAGCGTATCCTCGAGTATCTGGGAAACCGGGCGGAGGTGCTCCGCTACCTCTCTTCCCTTGACCGTGAGACCGATGAAGGCTTTGGAGGGAAAACCCCTCTCACCTCGCAAGTAGACGAAGCCCAACTCCTTCATTCTCCTTACGGCTGCGTAGTATGTCTTTGAGCGGAGACCAAGATCCTCCATTAGCTCTGAGGCCCTGGCCTCGTCTCTCTCGAGAAGATACAGGAGTACGTTCATCATCCATGGTGGACTCTGCAAGAAGCGCAGGACTGAGGAAGACATCGTATCGATTGATTCTCCATTCCTCCTATCGTATATAAGATGACAGTAATGCTCAAAAGGTGAAAGACGAAGGCTCATATCCGAAGGATGCGAGACAAATACGAGGAGCTGTCGAAGACACTCTTCGGTGC
>JBHIFJ010000015.1:0-43911 GCA_046761045.1 Thermoplasmata archaeon | reverse complement strand
ACGTGACTCTCCTGGGAGAAGGACATTGAGTGAGGGTGAGTGAGGGTGAGTGAGGAGACAGACTGGCCCATCAATGTGCCGTAGCTCCAAAGGGACCACGGCACACCTCTCAGTCGACCGCAGGTACGAGGAGGCTCTGACTATCAGCCGCGTTCGTCGCATGGGCGATGGCTCAAGGGGTGCCCTCCAGCCCGATTGCCAAGTGTAAAATTCCAAGGAGACCCTCCAGTACCCCCAGTAATGCGCTTTTGAGCCGACGAGCGGGTTGCGCGTGGTCTTTCTCCAGTTCCCCCTTGTGCGAGGACAGGTAAGGGACTTGAGACTCTCTCAAACACTGTTCATGGAGACCCTTGCGAAGGTCGAAGAATCTCGTGAGACCATAACAATGAGACTGCCAAGTCGCATATAGTCAATTAGACATGGAAACGTTGCGGATTGTGTGAACATGGAAGTCTTGATGGAGGAATCCGATGGAGGAGTTTGCCTACGGTAACTGGATCGCGGTCATTCTTTCAATACTGCTATTCTCGGCTTTCCTCTTCAGCTTTTTCTTGCCCAAGAAGAGAAGGACCGATTGGCGCCGCTTTGGTGCGGTGAACGCTTTTTTCGTTGCCCTCTTCATTGAGATGTTTGGCTTTCCGCTCACCATCTACTTGTTCTCCTCTCTCGCAGGATTGAACCTGTCCTTCGGCCACATGCAGGGGCACCTCTTGGCTGTCATCCTCTCCGCTTCCTTCGGCCTCGACCTCATGTGGATGTGGGCTTTCGTGATGGTCACGAGCGGCGTCTTGATACTGGCAGGCGTAGTAATCGTGATTGTGGGTTGGCTGAGGATATACCACTCGAAGGGCGAGTTGGTCACCGATGGAATATACGGAGTAGTCCGACACCCTCAGTACCTTGGATTGATGATGATCATCATCGGGTTTCTGATTCAGTGGCCCACGATAATCACGGTTGCCATGGCACCGATTCTCATGTTATCCTATATTCGATTGGCAAGAAGAGAAGAGGAAGAGCTGGAAAGGAGCTTTGGTGATGTCTATCTGGGCTACAAGATGGAAGTCCCAATGCTGCTTCCTCGCTATTACAGAAGCGGGCGTAGTCGTTGAGGATTCGTCTTGCGGAATCCTGGTCTGACACAGCCGTTTCATCAGAAACACACACTTACGCGGATATGATAATGGGAAGGCAACGTGGGGGAGAGTATCAGTCAAGCCATCGATCCATCGCTTCTGGCCACATGGCGTCCCTAGCTGTTACGAGAATCGCCAAACAGCTGCCTCTTTATCTGTTCTCGATTCCTGTAACCAATGAAGAGGAACGATCCTAGAGCGGCTCCAACCAAGGAAAGGGAAATGACGGGCAGGACGACCATTCTCATCGGGTCTGTCATAGACATCGCCTGATCGATTCTGCCAGAGATCTGCCCAGTGTCCAAGTATCCGAGATAAATGGATGCTATTCGACCTCTGCCATCGATGAAATACAGGAGTGGTACGCTTCTTGCTTCGTAGGAGAGGCGCAGATCCTGTCTGGCCATCGCAAAGATCCAGTTCGCCTGATATGTATCTCGGTAGTCACGCAGGAGAATGTCATTATCGGCCGGGCTTATGCTTATCGAGATTATGAGGAGTTCGCTTTCGCTGTAGACCTCCCTGGTCGTCTTGAGGTTCTCTGTCACCGCCTTGCAGACATCGCAGGTCGTGGTCATGAACTCCAATAGCACGACCTTTCCTCGTTGCTCAGACAGCGTGAAGGAGTTTCCGTCAATATCGACCACGGTGAAGTCCGTAGCCACGCCTTCCGAGATGTAGAAATCCTGCAGGAAAAGGAGCAATGAACCCAAAGCAAGCAGGACAACTGCAGTCAAGGCCAACTTCTTCATTACTACCGCACATCTCCGATTTCGGTTCCGCGGCATGCCAGTGCGGAAGCCATGCTTTCGTCTTCTCTTTAATCATTCATTTTCCCTCTCTTCCCGCCTTGTGCACAGTAGGGGCGGAGCATCTGGGTATGTTGAGGCGCGCCCCAAGGAAGAGACGGCAGGAGGCAGGCATGACTCCTGTCGCTGGATGCGCTTCGGACACATCCATTGTCCCCAGCTCACAACTTGAACATCTCGAGCTGCCGCCTCGAATGGTATATGACGTCACTATTGAACTGCTTTCTCCTTTATGGAGCTTAGAGGATATGTGCCAATATTGTCCATTTGTTAATCGGCGAGCCTATCACATCTTCATCCCTTCGAGGCTCAACAATCTGCTCAGATCACGACGGACTTCCCTAGACAACCTTGATCGGAGAGCATGTGAAGGCAGGACATCCAACGAGCAGAAGGGGCTTCTCTCGCCATAAATCATGCCACCTGAGCCTCCGCAAGGAATCTCTGAACAGCGGAATCAATTCCTCGATGTGCTTCGGTCTCTCAGACACGGTTCGGCACGAGATGAATGCATCCGGATCGCCACCAAAAGCCAGCGCTAGGCTTTCTCGGAAGCAGCGCGGTCTTCGCTCACCTTCTCGAAGACCATCCCTGGCTTGTATGTCTTCACGAACTTGACCCGATCGCCAATCGCAATGTCCCCAGGCCTCTTGACATAGGGCATCCATCCCGTGCACCTGGGTCCGTCGTCCAACTGAACGATGACAAAAGCATACGGTGCATCGTCGATGAAAAGCTCAGATGGCACATCGAGTATTGTGTACGTCACAACTGTCCCCTCGTTCCCGAAATCAGTCTTGGCGAGGTTTGCGCCCCCACATTTCGCACAGGCCTCTGTGGATGTGACCTGCGTGTGCCCGCAATCGGAGCATCTGACCCCCCTCAGAATCCCATTCCTGGAGGCTTCAATGTACTCACATATAGAGGTCACTCTACCGCCTCCCGAATATGTGGACCGCGGCGGTCCCACCAGTCGCCCCGACATTGTGAGTGAGTCCAATCTCTGCATCCTCGACCTGCCTGTCCCCGCTTCTCCCGAGGAGTTGCTCGTAGGCCTCGATGATCTGTCCGATGCCAGTCGCCCCGACCGGGTGACCCTTGGATTTGAGCCCTCCTGAAGTGTTCACGGGAAGCTCGCCGCCGATCTCGGTGAGCCCTTCGTCTGCCGTCTTGGCACCCTCACCTCTTTCAACGAATCCAAGCTCTTCCAGTGCAATCGCCTCGGCAATCGTAAAGCAATCATGGACCTCAGCGAAATCGATGTCCTTTTGGTCCACACCTGCCTGCTTGAATGCCTCCTTGGCCGCCAACCTGGCGGACTCCATTCTTGTCAAGTCCTCGCGGTCATGAAGAGCCGCCGTCATTCCCGCTCGACCTGAGCCGAGTACGTAGACCTGCTCATCGCTCAGCTCTCTTGCCCTGCCTTCAGAAGCGAGAACAACTGCCGAGGCTCCATCAGAAAAGGGACAGCAGTCAAAGAGCTTCAGAGGCCAGGCCACCATCCTCGAGCTCATCACTTTCTCGATCGTTATTTCCTTCTGAAAGTGGGCCTTGGGGTTCCTTGCACCGTTTCTGTGATTCTTCACCGCGATTGCCGCCAGCTGCTCCTCGGTTGCCCCGTACTTGTGCATGTAGGCGGTGGCCATGAGCGCGTACAGACCAGGAAAAGTGACCCCGTTTCTTCCCTCATAGGTGTAGTCGGAACCCATAGCAAAGTAGGACGTGGCCGAGAACACGTCGAGCTGACTCACCCTCTCGCTACCCACAACAAGGACGGTGTCGTATGTCCCTGAGGCGACGCTGATGTAACCCTCCCTGAAAGAGACGCTCCCACTCGCGCAGGCAGACTCGATCGTCAAGGATGGCACCCGCGGTATGCCCAGGCTCGTCGCGATCAGAGGACCCACGTGACCCTGGCTCTCCACCATCCCAAAGACGTTGCTCACGAAAATCATCTCGATGTTCCTTGGCGTGAGGCCCGCTTCGACAATCGCTTCGTGGGCGACCTTTGCGGCAGCCTCGCGAGCCGTCTCCTCCCGAATCCCGTACCTATTCTGCGCCGCGCCCACAATGCAGACTTCCCTCATATTATCACCCGCACTCAGTGCCAGTCAAGCATTTCCGGTCTTCTCTTTGAGCTCCCTTCTCAGTATCTTGCCGACCGCCGACTTGGGGAGCTCCTCTCGGAACTCCACCACCCTGGGAATCTTGAAGGGCGCAAGGTTCTCCCTGCAGTGCTTCTGAATCTCCTCCTGGGATGCCTTCTTCCCTTCTTTCAGCGAGATGAACGCCTTGACGACCTCCCCACTTTTCGGATGGGGAACTCCCACTACAGCTGCCTCCTTGACGGCAGGGTGCTCATAAAGCACATCTTCGACCTCCCTCGGATAGACATTGTACCCCGAAACCAGAATCATGTCCTTCTTTCTGTCCACTATGTGAAAGTAGCCGTCCTCGTCCATGTATGCTATGTCACCTGTGTGCAGCCATCCGTCCTTGAGCGTAGCGTCCGTCTCTTCAGGATTCCTCCAATAGCCCTTCATGACCTGAGGCCCTTTGATTACCAGCTCTCCGGTCTCATCCACCCCGAGCTCGCTCCTACCGTCCTTCAGGTCGACTATCTTTGAATCTGTATCAGGAACGGGTATTCCGATGCATTCCTTGACATGGCCATAGAGCGGGTTGCAGTGTGTTACTGGCGAGGCCTCTGTGAGACCATATCCTTCGACCAGTTTCCCACCAGTGAGTCTCTCAAATTGCCGTCTAACGTCGAGCGGAAGCGGTGCGGAACCGCTAATGCATGCCCTGATCGATGTCACATCCAGTTTCTTGACCAGAGGGTGATTGTTGACTGCGATGTAGAGAGCCGGAACACCAGGGAATATGGTGGGCTTGTGCTTGTTTATGAGCTTCACAATGGCGGATATCTCTCTCGGATCGGGATGGAGGACCATCGTGGAGGCCAATGAAACAGCACAGAGCATCGCCGTCGTCAGCCCGTAGACGTGGAAGAGAGGAATGGCGGTCAGGAAGACCTCCTTTCCCTCCTGCCGGTCCGGAAGGATACCGTCCGCCTGCAGCGTATTGGCCACGAGATTGTGGTGCGTCAGCATGGCGCCTTTGGGCGTTCCGGTAGTCCCTCCTGTATACTGGAGAACTGCGATGTCTTCCTTCGGGTCAATCGCCACGGGCCTTGCCCGTTTGGCATCTGTCTTGATGAGGTCCTCGAAGAAATGAACCCAGGGTTCCTTGGGTATCTTCACGGCACGGCCGTCCTTCTTCTTCTTTATGGGATACAGCGCACTGAGCGGGAAGGGAAGGGCATTCTTGATGTCAGCTATCACGATGTTCTTCAGCGGGGTCCTTGACCTCACCTTTGCGATTCTGGGATAGAGGAAGTCCACAGCCACGATTGTCCTGGAACCCGAGTCGTTCAGCTGTTTCTCCAACTCCCTTGCCGTGTAGAGTGGATTTGTCTGGACGACCACCGCACCTGCCGTTAGACTCCCGAAGAAGGATACGACAAACTGAGGCACGTTGGGTAGATACAGCGAGACTCTGTCGCCCTTCTTCACACCGAGCGACTGAAGCCCAGCGGCAAAGGACTTGGCTTGCTGCAGAAGCTCCGCATAGGTCGTCTTCTTTCCATAGAAGAGGATGGCTATGTTGCTGGGATGCTTCTTCGCAGCATCCTGGAGAAATCTGTGCAATTCCTGCACGGGGTAGTCTATCGTCTTGGGAACATCATCAGGCCAATACTTGAACCAGGGTCTCTCCTCCATAGTCCTGCCCCCTTAGTTGGTATCAACTGAATCCATTCGCCATATTTAACGTTGCTAGGGCAAAGCGTATTAGGACAGCATTTCATGGCCCCACGAAGATGTCAGAGAGAGTCCATCTGCTTGCTATTCCGACATCGTTGCCCATCAGAGAATCCAATGCCTACCTCGTCGAGGGAGATCCCCTCACGCTCATTGACACGGGAACCCTCACGGAAGAAGGACGCAGAGTTCTTCAAGATAAGATCATCGAGATCGGATATCGCCTGGAGGACATCGGCAGGATCGTGCTCACTCACGCTCACGTTGACCACTTCGGGCTAGCCGCGCATGTGAAGAGAACCTCGGGTGCGAAAGTCTTCATCAACGGACTGGAGAAGGGGTTTGTGGAAGATTATCCTGAGACGTTCAACCGCAGAAGAGGATACTTCAGAAAGGTGTTTCACTCCGCGGGTGTTCCCGAGGAGATGCTTGACGAGATTGAAAGATTCTTCGACTACCTGGCCAGGCTGGCAGAGCCGTGCAAGGTGGACGTGGTTCTATCAGATGGCGATACCGTTCGAGCGGGCTCTCTTGAGCTGCAAGAAATCCATACCCCCGGGCACTCCGATGGATCGATGTGCTTCATCTCCCAGAGCGGTGAGCTCTTCTCGGGCGATACGCTGCTGAGAGACGTATCCTGGAACTTCACTCTTGGCGGTACCGGGGTTCCCAGTTCCGGCCTCGCGGAATACGTCTGCTCTCTGAAGAAGATTCGCGAGCTGCCTGTGAAGAGGGTTCTTCCAGGGCACTTCGGCCCCTTCAAGGATGCAAGGGCGACCATCGATCGATTCCTGGAGCTTCACGAAAAGAGGAAGGAGCAGATTCTGAGGAGCCTAGAGGGAAGGAAGCTGACGGCGTATCAGATAGCCAGAGAGGTGTATGGCATAGAAGACGAGCAGGACGTCATCCTTTCGCTCAGTCAGGTCCTAGGACTGCTTCGTGACCTGTCCGGTGAAGGGGACGTCCAGAAAGAGGAGGGAAGCTCCCCCCAACTTTTCTCGAGAGGCTAGGCCGTTACACTTGTCTCAGGCTCAACGGGCTCGTTCTTCCGAACCTGATGCCTCTTCCACATCAGGTACGTTACACCGGTGAGCCATACCCCTTGGATGAGCACCCCGACTGTGAGTATCCATATTGCGGTTGGATCGATGGTCATGATGGATGCCACCCTAGGTGGGACCTCCTAAAGCTTTCAGTCATATTATCAAGCTTGATATCGAGACTCTCTGGCCGCTTGACCTCACTAAGTTAGCCGCGATGACGCTTCCTCCAAGAGGTCACTCTAAAGCTTTTATACTATCACCCTATTTTCAGCCCGATGCCAGTCATCACGCTCGACTACAGTGATCTCCTCTCTCTCCTTGGCAAGGACATTCCAATGGACGAGCTTCTTGAGAGGATTCCCATGCTCGGAGCCTCCCTGGAGGGAGTAGATGGCAATGATATCAGTGTGGAGTTCTTTCCCAACAGACCTGACCTCTATTCGGTCGAAGGCGTTGCCAGAGCCCTGAGAGGATTCCTCGACCTGGAGAAGGGCCTCGTCCAGTATCCGACAGAGGATTCGGGCATTGACTTCAGGGTCGAGGAGAGCGTGACGGATGTTCGCCCCTATGTCGTGGGCGGGGTAGTGCGCGACGTGGAGATGACGGATGAGCTTGTCAGATCGCTGATGGATATGCAGGAGAAGCTCCACCTTACGATTGGAAGGAAGAGGAGAAAGGTCTCCATCGGGGTCCACGATCTCGATGCAGTCGTCCCGCCATTCGTGTACAAAGCCCTTCCTCCAGAGGAGAGAAGTTTCATCCCACTTCAGGGCACTAGAGAGATGAACATGGCTGAAATCCTCCGTGAGCATCCCAAGGGAGTCGACTACGCCTTCATCTTGAAGGGAAAGGACAAGTACCCTCTCATAGTGGACAAGAATGACGATGTGCTCTCATTCCCGCCGATAATCAATGGAATACTCACAGCGGTCACGGAGGAGACGAGAAACATCTTCCTGGACGTAACTGGCCTGGATTACGAGGCAGTTCACACCGCGCTCGTCGTTGTAGCGACGGCGCTAGCGGAGAGAGGCGGAAGACTCCAGACTGTGACCCTCCAAACCCCAGAAGGACCTAGGGTGACCCCGGACCTGACGCCAAAGAAGAGGGTGCTAAATAGAGTCTATGCCAATAGGCTGATAGGGGTAGATCTGAGTGCGGAGGAGATGGTGGACTGCCTCGAAAGAATGAGGCTCGGATGCAGTGTTGCGGGTGATGATATCGAGGTCCTAATTCCCGCCTACAGGAATGATGTCATTCATCCTGCTGACCTCGTTGAGGATGTGGCGATTGCCTATGGATACGACAGGATTGAGCCGCAGCTCCCAAAGCAAATAACGATGGGAAAGCTGATTAGGTTCAACGAGGGCTGCAACGCTCTGCGCAGTTTGATGATCGGATACGGCTACACTGAAGCCAGCACTCTCAGTCTTGTGGGCGAGGATTCGCAAGCAGAGGGGATTGACTACGTTAGGATTAGGAATCCCATTACCCTGGAGCAAGCGACGCT
This sequence comes from Thermoplasmata archaeon, assembly GCA_046761045.1. Lineage (GTDB taxonomy): Archaea > Thermoplasmatota > Thermoplasmata > RBG-16-68-12 > JAGMCJ01 > JAGMCJ01. The sequence goes on along the minus strand of JBHIFJ010000015.1, from coordinate 35,592 downwards.
TCGAACCTCCCTCATCCCATCACTAATTGCCCTTCTTCGAGCAAACAGGCATCATGAGCTTCCGCAGAGATTCTTTGAGGTTGGGGATGTCGTAATAGACACGAAGAACCGAAGGAAGTTGGCAGGTGTCTCGATTCATGCGAAGGCGGGTTTCACAGAAGTCAAGTCGCTTGTCCAGAGCCTCCTCCGCGATCTGGGGGAAGAGATGCAGATTGAAGGGCGAAAGGACTCCCTTTTCATCAGGGGCAGGGCGGCCTCAATCACAAAGGATGGAAAGGAGATAGGAAGATTCGGTGAGGTCTCGCCAGAAGTCATTACGAAATACGAGTTGGGCTACCCGATTGTTGGCTTCGAACTGGACCTCCCTTCCCTGCTGGTGGGGTGAGGCAAAAGGTTCAATAATCGTTTCCCATTCTCTCTACGGAGCTGAGGTAGCTAAGCCTGGACCAAGGCGCCGGCCTTGAGAGTCGGTGGTGCTCTGCACCGCGGGAGTTCAAATCTCCCCCTCAGCGTGCAGGAGCGAGGGTAGCCAAGCCTGGTCAACGGCGCTAGGTTGAGGGCCTAGTCCTGTAGAGGTCCTTGGGTTCAAATCCCAACCCTCGCATCCTCCCCTGGGAATTCGAAGTTTGCCCTGCCAGATTTCCTCATGTTTATATATCCCAGCCGTATTGTTTTGGGCAGACGACGTCCATGATATCAACGGAAAAAGCAGAAAAGAAGGAGAGATGAACGGGATGAGAGACAAGAAAGCAGACCTCGCCGGCCCAGGCATCGGCGACTACGGCGAACTCGAGAGGATCCTCCCGCAGGACTACAGTCCTCTGCTGACTCCCAAGGAGACACAGAGGGCCATCTTTGCAGTCAAGAACTACATAGAGGAAAACCTCTGCAAAGAACTCAATCTGATGATGGTCACGGTTCCTCTTATTGTGGATGTGGAGAGTGGCATCAATGACTACCTTGACCGAGACGGATCTCGAGACCCGATCCAGTTCCACATCTCGAATGACCATGACAAGAACCCCGTAGATGCCCAAATAGTGCAGGCTGCAACGAAGTGGAAACGGGTCGCGCTGAAACAGTTCGGCATGCAGGTCGGTGAGGGCATATGCACGGACATGCGAGCTGTCAGGAAGGACTACTTCCTGGATCACGATCACAGTGCCTACGTGGATCAGTGGGACTGGGAAATGGTCATAACAGAGGGGCAACGTAACCTTGACTTCTTGACCGATGTGGTCAAGAAGATCTGGAGTGTCATAAAGGGGGCGGAGACGCACACTCAGAAGCTCTTCCCGCAACTGGAGACGGATGCATATCCCAACCTTCCCAAGGAGCTGACCTTCCTTCACGCCGAAGACATCCTTGAAAGGTATCCAGACCTGCCACGCAAGGAGCGTGAAACTGAGGTTTTGAAGGAGCATCCTGCCATCTTCATCTATGGTATCGGTTGGCCGCTGAAGGACGGCTACCCACACGAAATGCGTGCAGCAGACTACGATGATTGGATCACGGAAACGGTCTCCAAGGATGGCAGACCCATGCATGGCCTGAATGGTGATATCCTCGTCTGGAACCCCGTCACCAAACGGCGACACGAGCTCACGTCCATGGGCATCCGAGTGAACGCGGAAACACTGAAGAAGCAGCTTGGGATGTCAGGACAACTGGATCTCCTCAAGCTACCATACCACCAGGGAATCATGAATGGCAATCTCCCGCTCACCATCGGAGGGGGAATCGGGCAGTCCCGAACATACATGCTCCTGTTGAGAAAGGCGCACCTTGGCGAGGTCAGTGTCTCGGTCTGGCCTAGAATTCTGAAGGAAATGTGCGCAAAGAAGAACATCCATGTTCTGGAGTAGCTAGGGAGCGAGGCTCACATCCGAGAGGACCTTCTCATAATGAATCCGATAGGGCCTGAATCCATGCTTCTCGTGAAGGCTCCGAGAGGCCACATTCTCGATTCCGGTATCAGAGCGTATCACTGAGGCCCCTCGTGCAGCTGCAAGCTCCTTGATGCGCTCCATCAGCTTCGAGCCTATTCCCTGGCGTCCATGCTCCAGCGTCACCATGATGTCCATCACTTCGGCGGCGGTGATATCATAGTCTTCAATATCCATGAATGTGACCCACACATATCCGATGACCTCTCCATCGTCCTCGAGAATCTCGGCGATTGTCCTCTCATCCCCTAAGGACTCCCTGAGGTCGGAAAGGAAGCGCTCGGTCTGAGAAGTGCTGAGCCACTTCTTTCGGTAGGCGTCATACGGCATCGTCCTGGCTAGGGGGGTCTCGCTTTCATAGTTTATCCTGCAATGAAGCTCCAGCAAAAGTTCCCGATCAGCCCTCACATCCACGTCTCGAAACCGAAGCATCTCAATTCTCCCCTTTCACGCATGACTCCATCGGACTCCATCGTATGCTGGTATTTCAATTCTATCCGTATCACGTGCTCTCAAAGCAGGTCAAGAAAAGAGATGACTAGATTCTCAACTCGACGACTGCGACTTCGAGCCTGAGTTCCGCAACCCTTCGAAGGGACAAGACGGCCTGATGGTCCGTCTCGACAACGGAATACTGATTGGGATCGAGGTCTGCCGAGACCACATGGAACCAATCTGCCCACGCGTTCACATAATCTGTGGAGGCGACGATCGACACTCCACCTATCCAGGCCTCCCATTTCCCGATGTTGCATTTCAGCTGGGCCAGCTGCAGCAGAAGATATTCTGCATACCAATCCTGAATCTTGCCCTTGTTCTCCTTCTCCTGAACGACCTCGATCGTCTGGTCTATCGACCCGAGGGCGTCTCGGACCTGGTCCAGTGCGTCCTCGGTTTCTCCGTTCCCCCATTTCTGAATGGCGGACTCAAGATGTCCTTCAACTTCATCCAGCTTTTGCAGAATGCTTTGCCCAGCATCTTGAGTCAGCACGCCACCGATGTCCAACCTGTACTGAACATCCTGCTGGAGAGATTCAACCTCGGCGTCCAGACCATCAAGTGTGGTCTCTTCGTACGTATAACGCTCAGTGGACATTGACGCAAGAGAAGCCACGAGACCCTCCGATCCTGTCCCACTCACCGCCGTCGACTCCCCGATCAGGGATATTGTCCTCAAATCAACAAGGAGTTCTCCTCCTGTCGACTGCACAATCGAGAGATACGGTCCCGATGTTATTATAGAGCCCTCTGCCTGTCCCAGAACAACCGCTCCGTGCTCGTACACTAGGCTCTGACTGACATAGTATCTGTTGTTCACCTCCAGTTTCACTCTTCCTGACGATGAGTGTGAGAGTTCGATGCACGCACATCCCAGCTCGCCAGTGAACTGGTTCGATATGTCCTGATATATCCAGTCAAGATAAGAGGGATCCGGAGCAGCATAGAACCTACCATCAGTGACATCGGCAATCTGCTGCAAGATCTGGAAGTTTTCATCACCAAGACCTATCGTGAATATCGTAATCCCGTTGTCCTTGGCCCGCTGCGCTTCTTCTAGTGCCTGTGTATCATTCTGAAGCCTGTTGTTTCTGCCGTCGGTAAGAAGAATCTCAATCCACACGTGATTTTCGTCTCCGTTGGCAATCAACTCATCGTTGGCCACGTGAATTGCCCAACCGAAGTTCGTCCGCCCCCATGAGTCTATTGTGCGAATATCGTCCTTTGCACAACCATATACCTCATCTTCGCCGTGCCCAGTGTGATTGAGATGATGCGGGTCTCCCCCCACATTCCTTCTCACCAGACGGGAACGGTGGTCGAAGTCAACGATTGCCACCCTATCTGGTGGTTCCAGATTGTCGATGTATCGCTCAGCGGCATCTAGTCTCTCGTTGAATGGATCGTTCCACCACATGCTAGTTGAGCTATCCATGATGAGCACGACATCTTGATCGATTCTCTCCAGCTCATCCGAGCCCCATTGGTGCACAAACCTCCATTCCAGTGACAGGCTCTCATTGTATGGGTCGAACGTGAGCACTCCAGGAGTCGGGTCAGCGAGAGCTGGAATGCCCTCTGAACCAAGGGTGACAGTGGAATAGATCTGTGCAGGAATCAACACTTCCCCCTCATTTTCAAGACTTCTAGCGAAGGCTATCTCGAAGTCAATCGTGTTCTTGAGACGCTCAAATTCCCCGGTGGCTTCCTTCATGTGCACGTATTCGTTTTCCTTCATCTGTTGAGGGACAAACCATCCAGTGAATGCGGATATGATTATGACGACTAAGAGAAGGGATAGAATCGTTGCAATCGTGGACGCGACGCCCCTAGCATCCTTTCTCAATCTCATTCGTGCACCAATCCCATCCCCTTGCGGCTAGCTGGCCACAGATTGGTTTCAAAATTATTCAAGTTGTTGGCCAGAGAATCACGGATGATAATCCCAGATGATTTCCACGCCCGCGATGAAATGCGAGCGTTTCATAAAGGTCGAGTTCCATTCCCCGCCGGAACGCAGAACATTGCAGATTCGAATCATGAGGAGGCGAGATGCCTGATGGAAATTCGAGTTGCCATAGGGACGGCAATGGCTTTGGGACTCAGAAAGGGCACGATGTCCTCCCAACCAGTAACCGCCCATCTGTTGACTCCTGGGAGGTGCATCTATGATTGCGCCTATTGCACGAAGGCCAGGACGAGCAGATCGCCGCAGGATTTCATGTGCAGAATCACATGGCCCCGATACCCCGAATCAGAGGTTTGGCGAGCCTTGGGGGAGGAAGGGTCTCGCTTCAAGAGAATCTGCATTCAAGTCGTGAATCAAGCTGGATGTATTGCCACCGTCAGAAAGTGGCTGGTAGAAATCAGGAATCTATGCGATCTGCCGATAAGCGTTGAAATCCGCACGGGTGACAGTCGAGTGGTGGGCGACCTTCTGCTCAATGGCGCCGATCGCATCGGTCTTCCCCTGGATGTGGCCTCCGAAAGGCTCTATCCTAGAATGAGAGGTGGGGATCTACACGAAGCATTGGGTTTTCTCGAATCCGCTTCACAATCGTTTCCGGGAAGAACAAGCACGCACATTATCGTGGGCCTAGGGGAATCGGACAGGGAATTGATGAGAGTCGCCAGGCGAATCTTGAGGAGGGGTGTCCCGCTTGCACTGTTTGCATTCACGCCATGCAAAGGCACAAAGCTGGAAAGGAGGGCTCCCCCGACCCTCGAGCGATACAGGAAAATCCAGATAGCAACTCAACTGATTGCCGGGGATCCAAACGTGACGTTCGAGTACGATAGAGCGGGAGGACTTGTTCTGCCGACATTCGATAGAGACGAGCTTCTGAGTATCCTAGGCAAAGCCCTTCTGACGCGTGGGTGCGACGGCTGCAACAGGCCCTACTACAATGAGAGGCCTGGGTGCCCACCCTACAATTATCCAGAAGAACCCGATGAGGAGCGGGTCAGGAGAGAGATGCAGGCGGTGGTCAGGTGAATCGAGGCAGAATTCGCTGCTACGGCAGAGAGAATGGATCAGAATGGAGATTACTCGAGACGGGATGTTCCAGCGCATTCTACAACATGGCTCTGGATGAGGCCATTATGGAGGCACGGATGGAGGACAGGGCCCCTCCGACTCTGAGACTGTATGGTTGGAAGCCACGGGCCGTGTCGATAGGATACTTTCAGAGGCTCAGAGAGGAGGTGGATATCGGCAAGTGCAAGGAACTCGGAATCGATGTCGTGAGGCGAATGACAGGCGGCGGAGCGGTGTTCCACGACAAGGAAGTCACCTATTCTGTCATCGCATCCGAGACTGATGGTTCGATTCCTCAGGGAATCCAGGAGTCCTACGAGCTGATCTGCGCAGGCATCGTGGAGGGACTGGGGCGGGTTGGGGTGCAAGCAGCTCTCTCCACCAGCAATGACATTGTCGTCGGCGCAGAGAAAATCTCAGGAAACGCGCAGAAAAGGAGAAGGGGGGTAATCTTGCAACATGGAACGGTGCTCCTGGATGCGGACTATGAAACCATGTTCGGGGTGCTGAAGAACGGCAAGGAAGAGCTGAAAAAGAGAAACACATGTATGCCGAGAGAGAGGATGACTTCCTTGAGGGAACTGAACGCTGATGATTATGACTTCGAGGCCGTTTCGAGACAGCTTGTCAGAGGATTCGAGACTGTCCTTGGAGTTCGGTTCTCGAGGAAGAGACCGACGAAGAAGGAATGTGCGAGGGCGGAAACCCTCATCAGGTCGAAATACTCCTCTCAGGAATGGATTGAGCTCAGATGAGAACCGAGTCAGATGACAAAGCTAGTCAATTGGGCGGAGGCAGAAGAACCATCTGCTATCTCATAGGGTTCCTCTTCCTCGCAAGCGTTGTTCTCATCCTGGTGGATGTATCTCCCGTGGCGACGTTCGTCATGAGTGCGATCACAATCATACCGCTGGCATATTTCATGGGCGTCTCGACCGAGGAGCTCGGAAAGCGTCTCGGTCCCGGCTCTGGCGGGCTCCTAAACGCGACCTTCGGAAATGCCACAGAGCTCATCATCGCTCTCTTTGCCCTGCAGGCGGGCCTCCACACAATAGTGAAGGCCTCGTTGACTGGCTCGATAATAGGCAACATATTGTTTGTTCTCGGATTGAGTATGCTCACGGGCGGGCTGAAACACAAGACTCAGAGATTCGAAAGGCGCGCTGCAGGAACATCGTCCACGATGCTTGCCATCGCTGTTGTCGCTCTCACCATTCCGGCCATGGCCACATTCACCTCGTCAGTCGGAAACGGAAATCCCGTTCAAATCGAGGACATCAGCATCTGGACAGCCGCCCTCCTTCTCGTGGTGTACTTTGGTGGCCTGGTATTCTCCCTCTACACCCACAGACGCATCTTCAATCCCGTTGCGGGAAGGGGGGAACCTGAATGGAGCGTCAGAATGGCGCTTGGCGCTCTGCTTGCGTCAACAATCCTGGTGGCCATCGAGAGCGAGTTCCTCGTAGGTGCGATAGAGAGTTCTTCGCAGGCCCTTGGGCTGAACGAGCTCTTCGTGGGTGTAATCATAATCGCTCTCATCGGAAACGCGGCAGAGCACGGAGGCGCTGTCATGATGGCCCGCAAGAACAAGATGAACCTGAGCGTCCAGATTGCCACAAGCTCTGGAACCCAAATCGCTCTCTTCGTTGCTCCGATTCTCGTATTTGCCTCCCTCCTTTTTGGCGCACCTATGACACTCGATTTCGGAATATTCGAGGTTGTCACGATTGCTTTATCGGTAGCCATAGTGCACATGGTTTCCTCGGACGGTGAGTCGAATTGGTTTGAGGGGGCCATGCTGGTGGTCGTCTATCTGATCGTGGCCGTGGGGTTCTTCTACCATCCATAGGTCGAGCCACGATAATCCGAGGTCAACTGTGGAATAGCGCTCTGACGAATTCGATGTCTTTGGAATTGATATTCCTGAACCTGATGGAGAGCAGGTCAAAAAGGCCGAATCTCCTCTCCTCGATAAACTTCCTCGCCTGGGCAAAGTCCATCTCAACATAGATGTCATCGGGAGGCCTCTCTGGGTCAGTCTCATATGAGACCGCCCCGGACGAAACAGAGAAGAGATAGCCTGCATCCCCTCTGACAACGAGGTGAAGACGTCTTCCGTCGTATCTTCTCAATAGATCACTTATGCTCGGGTCAGTCTCCTTTCGTCTGTCCAAGTGCGCAAGAGCTTGCCTGTAGAACCCGTCGAAGTAAGGCATAGGCAGTGGATTGGCATACTGTTCTTGAACCTATCGTGAACCGACATAGGGGTCGATGGGAAGGGGCATTTCAAATACGGAATGACCGATTCCATTGACAGAGGGGTATTCGAATGCTGGATCAGCAGACAAGAAAGATGCGTGGCTACTATCACTACTGCCCCGCGGTCGCCATGATCGTGACTGCTAGGAGAGGAGAGGAGAAGGATGCAATGGCAGCAGCCTGGCACTCCCCAATATCATTCGACCCCCCGCTATACGGCGTGGCGGTGTCCCCAAAGCGGTACACATACGAGATGATATCAGAGGCGAGGGAGTTCGGAGTGAACTTCGTACCCTATAGCATGGCGAATCTCGTTGCCAAGGTCGGTGGCTGTAGTGGGAGAGACACGGACAAGTTCAGGCGGTTCGGAATCAAGGAAGTTGATCCCATTGAGACCGCTGCCCCCATAATAGAGGACTCATATGCCGCCTACGAATGTCGCCTCTTTGCCAGCAACACTCATGGCGACCACGAATGGTTTGTCGGGGAGGTTGTCGCCATTCACATCGATTCAACGGCCTTCGATCAGAAGGGCGTACTCAATCTGGAAACGGCCGCGCCCACTCTTTACATGGGCATGGATTTCTATCTGAAAGTGCTTCAATCTGAGAGGGCCAGGCTCGACAGAAAGAAGCTCGCTGACTCCGATGAATAGTCTGCAGCACAACATTCATATCCCCTTGCCCCCTAGTTATCGGTGAGGGTAAGGTAAGGCATGGTGGACATCGTCGAGTCAGAGGAATTCAAGGAAGAACTCCTTAATCTCAAGCGAAAAACCTTCAAGAAGATGGAGGAGCTCGCGACAAGAGAGCGGGAGCTGGAGCGAAGAAAAAAGGCGATGGCCAGGGCAAGAAGGAACCTGGAAAGATTGCGGATTGAACTCAGCAAGAAGGAGGAGAGGCTGAAAGAGAAGGAAGAGCATCTGGCGCTCTGGGAAAAGGAGCTCCGGAACATGGGCAAGAAGCTCGCGGAAGGTGGTGCTGCCACAGAAGTCCCGACCCCCGCGTTGCGTCCCACAGAGAAAAGAAGGAGGCTCTTTCGCCTTGGGAAGAAAGGGAAGAAGGCTTCGAAATCCTAGGGGCAATCCCGCGAGCTAGTATTCTCTCTTTGTGTACTGCGGGGCTGGACCCCTTTCAAGCTTGGCTGCCTTGGATTCCAGCTCCTTTACTCTCATCTTCATCTTCTTGACGAGTTCTTCCTGCTTGGCGATTTTGACTTTCAGTTTGGCGGACTCTGACCTGAGCTTTGCTGCCCTTGCTCGGTCCTTGGCTCTTCTCTTTTCCACCTTTGCCTGCTTCACGGACTTCGCCATCATCTCACCCCGCTAGATAGTGGGACGCGACACTGCGCCCATGGGCATAAGGATTAATAGCCTAATAATGTCTTTGGTCGCTTCAAAGTCCCGATTCTACGGAATGATGGGACAAGGAATAGGACTATAGGTCATTGGGAGAAGGGATATACATCGGTGATAATGAGGATACAAGGGATATATACAAAGGTCGTGAATGATGACTTGCAGGAGCAAAACAGGGTCTGACCATGCCCAAAAAGAAAAAGAAGTTCACTGAGGATTTCATAAAGAAGTGGAAAGAGACAACCAGCGACGAGGAAATCTCAAAGACAAGGAGAATCCTCAGGAAACAAGAAGAGCTGCTGAGAAAGCATCCCAGGAATGTCAACCTATGGTTCGCCAGAGGCGAGCTTCTTAGGAGCATCGGGGAGTATGAGAAGGCTCTGAAGTGTTATGATGCTGTTGTGAAGCTCGAGCCGGACCACAAGGCAGTTCACAACGCAAAAGCAGCCGTTCTGGCCGCGTTGGGGAAGCGGGAGGAAGCTGTCAAGTCGTATCAGATGGCGCTTCAGCTGGCAAAGGAGACTGAAGAAGTCATGACGGTCGAGCCCGCCGTCAAGGATCTCGAGAAGCTGGTCGAAGAGGTCACGCCTGCAGAAGAGGTGGAGGAACCTGGTCCGCCAGAAGAGGTCGAAGAGTACTTTGCCTGCCCAATGTGCGGTGAACTCCTTGACCCAGAGGAGAGCAGATGCCCGACCTGCGGCACTGAGTTCTTGGAGGAGGTCGACGAAGAGGAGATACTAGAAAGGCTCGAGGCCCTTGAATCCGAAATAATGGAGAGGGAGGAGAAACCCTCCGACGAAGAGGAGGTCTACAGGAAAGAGCTCGAGAAGTGGCGGAGAGAGGGTTACAACGTTCTTCCCTTGGAGGAAGTTCTGGAGAAGGAACCTCATCGCGCCAGGACCGCCTTCTTCCAGTTCGAGGAGAACCTCAAGAAAGTCGAGATACTGAGGGAGAGCCTCAGGTCCATGCCGACAACCGGCTTCGAGGAGGACATAGAAAAAATCGAGTTGATGCTGCGCTCACCCTACAAGATTTGGGCAATCGAGGCCGAGATGGAGAGCCTTTGGCAGAAGGTGGAAGCGGAGCAGAAGAGGGAAGTCACACCACCAGAAAGAGAGATTCCTCCGAGAATTCCGCCGCGCGAGGGTCTCGTGAATGGCAGGCGAAGGGAGGCGATGATTCCCACAGGGCGGATAAACGGACTCATAAACGGCATAGAGAGCGCCAAGCGTGGACTGATAAACGGCCTCACCAACGGGATTGGGATGACCAATGGACTCGGCTCGCTTAGATTCAGAAGAGAAGAGATGATAGGACGGTGGAAGCTCTTCTTGCCGATCTTTGTTGCTTTCCTTCTGCTTTCGTCCGCCCTCTTTGTCACCGTTGAGAGGGAAACCGAGGGCAAGATAAAAATCGACGGGAGCATCGAGGACTGGACGGGAATTCTCACAACTGAGAGCCGACAGACAGCGTTGCTCAACCCTAACATCGACATAGTTGAAACTGCGACATACGATGACAACGGGTTCCTGAGCTTCTATGTGCGGGTCGTGGGTGCCATGTTGCAGGGAGATGGCGACAGGTTGGAGGACACGGTGTTCGCGTTCATCGACATGGACCAAAACGGAGCGACAGGCTACAGAATAGAGGGCCTGGGTGCTGAAAGGATGATCGAAATATGGGGTTCCGAAAACACAGTCACTCATGCAGTGATGTACGAGTACGATACTACACTGGGTGTTGATGATTGGAACGGGTGGTTCAAGCCTCGGACGGTCAGAGCTGTTTCAGATTCCTCTATCCTCGAAGCAGAGGTCAACTGGGCCGTTCTTGCGCCCGATGTCATTCCAGTGGATGTGTTGTTTGCCTCACATGCATTTGATGGATCCCAGGATACCTCTGACCTGACCGTCTCAAACGTGGGTGGCTCGTTGAAGGTTGTGCAAGAGAGTTATCTCGATGACTGGGTGGTGTCAGGCACGAACGAGATCCTTCTCAGACTGACCATGACAGCGGATGGAAGTGATGTCAGAGTCGCCCAGATAAGTGCGGAGATTATCGGCACCGCATCGCCCGCCGAGCTGACAGCAGTTGAGCTGCTGGATGAGAATCTGAACACACTCGATTCTGCTAGTCCGTCCAGCATCGTAACACTTGGCGTGAATGTGACAATCGAGGGAGGTTCTTTTGAGACATTCTACGTGGCGGTCAACACGATAAGCACCTCACAGCACACTGTCGGAGCGAGAATCAGACTGCCTTCGGACATCCAAGTAGAAAGCGGTTCTGTCACGCTTCGAACTGAGAATCCTAACAACGGGATTGGATTGGGTTATCTCGGCTCCGTCAAGGAGGGCTACGTAATGGATGGGGCCTTCTCTGAGTGGGTTGGGACCCTCGATCCGAGGGGTGATGTCTCGGATGACAACCCGAACATAGACATCGTTAGCTTCTCCTCCGTGAACGAGACGGAAGCCCTCTACTTCTTTGTCGAGGTTGACGGGCAAATGCTCAAGGGAACAGCCATACCCTACACAAGCAGGCGGAAGATAGAGCCGTCCCCCTACGTGGACTCAGACATGGATTCCGTTCCGGATGATGTGGACGGGCCGAATGCAACGGACATCTACCGATACGACTTCAACAACGATGGCGTTCCCGATGCCTTTGAAGGCGGAGACATTGACGGGGATGGAATGTTGGACTATCCCGCCGGCCAGGACAGGTACCTGAACACGACGATTCCAGATAACTACTCAGTCGAATACCGTGGGAAGAGTGTCAGCAGATACATAGGACCAGTGGAGAGGCCTCCGAACATTGGCGAAGATGTACTGAGGGCCTTCATTGACACCCAGCCTGGTGTGGGCTATCTCTACGACAGCGAAACGGGATTCTACGCTGACTTCCTCCTCGAGATTACCGGAAAGAACGGAGACCCCCTCAGGACGGTGTTCCTCTCCTTCAACGGTTCTTCGCCTGGCAATTGGGCTTGGGATCCGGCAGGCGATGTTGATCTAGAGAAGGACTCCAACAAGCTTGAGGCCGGCGTCGACCTCACAGGGATTGTTCTCGGTCCCACCTTTGATGTGCGGTTCAACATCACCGATTGGAGAGGAGGGTTCGACCCCAACCCTGGAACGAGGTACGCGACTCGAGGGAACTTCGGAGAGTACGATGCCTTGTCGAAGGGACACTACAACGTCTATTTCGCCGAAGACGTTGGGAGGGTGAAGTTCGAAGGGAGCGACCGGTATCTGAGCTGGCATCTGCCGGCTGAGATTACGACGACAGGTGAAGGTGGAGTGCGGAGCATCGGTTCGCTTGCTGACTCTGCGCTATTCTTGGACGAGTCCATCGCGACCTATGAGAATCCGTACAATGGAATTGAGAGTTCGATACGCTACAGATTTCAGGAAAGAACGCTCAAGGAGGAAATAATCCTGGTCTCGCCTCCAGCTCTCGCCCCGAGAGCAAGTACCCTCAGGATGGCATTCTCTGTTGATCATTCAACTGACCTTCTTCCGGTGATAGAAGGGGTCTCCAACGACGACACCGTTGAGACGAGAAGAATCGACTGGTTCGTGGGTGATGATGCTCTCATATCGATCTTGCCGCCATACGCCTATGATGCCGGCGGGAATCAGCTGGACTGTTCATATCTCTTCACGGCCTCATCTGGAAGGCTGGAACTCGTCTGCGACGCAGAATGGTTCCGGCATGCGACGTATCCTGTGACCATCGATCCACCGGTAAGCTACACGCTGGAGGATGATAGCACATATGCCACCTCTCCCGAATACATGGGACGATCTGTTGCAGTCGGGGATTTCGATGGCGATGGATATGCGGATATCATTGCTGGGGCGCCGTTCAACAGCTACGACGGCCTGAGTTTCAGGGGCCTTGCGCATATCTACTACGGTCCATTCACCGCGAACGACAACAGTCCAGATGTCACGATTCTGGGGCCCACAGCAGGAGGCAAACTTGGAATTGCGGTGGCGGCGGGCAGAATAAACAATGACGCGTATTGGGACGCCGTCGTCAGTCAATTTGCGACCCAGCCCACGTACGTCTACTACGGTTCTTCCTCCTGGAGTGGCGAGGAAACCACTCCTGATGTCACAATCAACACGCAGGGGGGCGGGTTCGGGGAGGACATTGCGGTCTGTAATGTGGACAACAGCAACAACGATGATGTCATAATTGGAGCTCCGACTGTGAGCGGAGGAGGGCGAGCCTACATATACCTGAGTCCCCTCTCATCACCGGAGTCATCAGCGGATGATATCCTCGCTCCTCTCAATGACACAGGCGGCCAATTCGGGAAGCGCCTCTCTTGCGGGAAGATAGACAACGACAACTACTATGACATCGTCGTGGCGGAGCCTCTTGCCAACACAACGGAGGGCCCGAACGAGAACGGCAGGGTGAGTTTCTTCAAGGGGAGCGACATAGATTTCCAGTCAGGGGATGAAACCCCGGACAGTGTCCTGGAGTTTAGGCAAGTCAACGAGACATTTGGTTCCGATGTTGATGTTGGCAAAATCAACTCTGACAACTACGACGACATAATCGTCGGAGCTGAATACAATGATCAGGGAGGAACGAACAATGGGAGGGCATACATCTACCTGGCAGAGTCCGATGGCTCTGGGATAACGAACAACAGCTCTCCTGATGTCGAGATTGCAGGACAGTCCACAGGAGAGAGGTTCGGTTTCTCGGTCTACGCGGGAAACATCATGGGAACATCCTCCGTAGGCGATGTCGCCATTGGAGCCCCTTATGCCAACGAAAGCGGGACTTCCCTGGGGACAGTGTATGTGTTCGAGGACCCCGTCAACGACAATTCAACGTACGATAACATAACGACGGGTTCCCAGGACAACGAACTCTATGGATGGTGCATTGCAGGAGGGAAGTTCAGCAGCGACAGCCTCGTCATTCTGGCTGTGGGTGCCCCGTACTGGGATGATGGAGTTCAGTCTGACGAAGGCAGGGTTATGGTCACATTGATTCCCGAGTTTCCGTCTGAAACGATCCCAATGGCTTTCACAATCGTTATTCCAGTTGCAGTGGGAATTCGCAGGAAAAGATTCACTTGAGGGAATAAACCTTCTTTCCAAGGTCCTCGAACTTCTCCGAAAGGGATCCGAGGGCGTACTTGAGTGCGACCACGGCCTTCAGGGACCCGTCCGTCTCGAAGTGGAAATGGATCCGCGTCGGATCGCCCCTCACGGAGATGCACTTCTTGGGACACTCCTCGACGCATGTCTTGCAGAAGTTGCACATGAGCGGGTCCTTCACCTCTACACTCTTCTTCTTGACCTGGAACACGTCGCGAGGACATAGTTCCGCGCACCTCCCGCAGAAATCGCACCCATCGTGGTCAATCTCGATTAGTGGATAGTATTTGTACCCAACGCCGTTGGCCACCTGCCATTTCGCATGTTCCTTGCCCTTTCCCAGTATTGCCGTTGCGTAGACGAGCATCGCCTGACCCTTTCCGAGGTTCACTATCGGGATTCTCTCATCCACGACCTTCAGACGGGAGTCTCCGACTGGTTCGAGGTCTCCAGAGTAGACTGTCGAGGGGCCCTTCTTGTTGAGGGAGTACATTATCGTGCAATTCGGACAACCTTCCCCTCCGCAGTCCTTGCACTCATCTCGGAAGGTGAAAAGCTCCAGGTCCGTTGGTATTGGTATCATTCCAAGCCGATGCGCGATGACCTCGTCAAAAAGGGGTGTGACACTCTCATACTCCTCCCCCTCCTCACCGCGGATGGGCCCGAGATGGAACTCAACATCCTCAATCGCCATCTTCGGTATGTCTGCAATCAGGGTTCTTCTCAGTGCGTTGGCGAAATCGGGATCCACATCCTCAAGAATCAGCTCTGCATATCTGTCCTCAAGCTTCAAAATATCGACCTTCATTCTAGACCCTTCTTCCGCGTCTACCGCCCTTTGACTTCCCTCCATCGTGAGGGACAGGGGTGACATCCTCAATCCTGCCTATCCTCAACCCCGCTCTTGCCAACGCTCTGATGGCAGACTGCGCACCTGGACCGGGAGAGATCGATTTGTTCCCTCCGGGCGCTCGGATGCGAACGTGTATGCTGTCAATTCCCTTCTCCCTAGCTATGTCAGCCACCCTCTCAGCAGCCCTCATGGCCGCATAGGGGGACGACTCGTCCTTCGCAGCCTTGACGACCATCCCACCACTGCACTTCGTAAGGGTCTCCGATCCGGTGAGATCCGTCAGGGTGATTATGATGTTGTTATAGGAGGCATATATGTGTGCGATTCCCCATCGAGCCATGTCTAGCCCTCCTTGACCGCCTTCGCGGGTTCGCCCGCGGGTTCCCCTTCACCCTTGGACACTCCCTTCTGGGCGGCGGCCCCCTCTGGCGCTGCCCCATCACTGGGATGCGCCCCCATCTCGACATCCGGCCGGGCAGGATGCATATCATGAGACAGAGGGGAGAAGTTGTGATAGCCTATCTTGCCCTCCTCGATCCTCTTCACCAGGTATCCAGGAACGGTGACCTTCCTGTCGCCGATAGCGATGTGTCCATGGACTATGAGCTGTCTTGCGTGCTTAGGTGTATATCCCAAACCCTTCACATACGCCATTGTCTGGAGTCTCCTCGAGAGTATTGCCTCGACATCGAGTGCCAGGACATCATCCAGGGTGGCTCCTTCTACTGGGAGTACCCCCAGGCGTCCGAGCTTGCCAAGTACTTCCTCAGTTTCCTTCTCGGCCTGAACATCGCCGTACCGCCTTTGAGCCTGCAGAATCCTGGACCGTTGTCTAAGCCTCCTGAGAAGGGACTGTGCTCTCCAGAGCTCTCTCTTATTCTTCAACCCATACTTCTTTACGATCTCGTCCTCAATCTTTATCCTCTCCCCCTGCCAAGGATGGGAGGGCGCTTCATACTTCCTTCTAGGGAACTTGGGATCTCCCATTCAGGGCTCACTCCTTCTTCTTCTGTCTCATGGCCTGTCTTGCTGCCTTCTTCATGACACCGACCGTGAGGCCAGACCTACCGTTTGAGCGGGTCCTCTGCCCTCTCACCTTCTGGCCCATCTCATGTCGAATTCCACGATAACATCGTATCTTCTTCATGAGGTTGACATCATCCCTCAGGCTGATGTCGAGGTCCCCTCCGATTATGTGGTAATCCATCCCTGTGTCAAAATCCTTTCTTCTGTTGAGGAGCCACGGAGGAATGACTTCTGGTAGGTTCTGAAGAGTTGCGTGAATCTCCCCGATCTTGTCATCGGATAGGTCTCCGATGCGGGCCCTTCTGTCCAAGCCGAGCACATCAGTGATGATCTCGGCCGTCCTGATCCCAATGCCCTTCACTCCAGAGAGAGCCACAACGACTGATTTCTCTCCCTGCAAGTCCGTGTTTGCGATTCGGACTATGTACTTGAAGTCGCTCTTTTCTTCCTTAACGTCGTTTGCCATTTGCCAACCTCTGGCCAGGAGTATGCGTACTTAAGAAAGAGCTATTATTTAAGGGTTGGTGTACACAGAAACGGGTCCTCAGGCCGTCTCCAGATTCCTTTCAATCTCGGGAAGCAGGTCGTGGTGTTTCCTCTCCAAGGATCCCAACAGCACTCTGGCAATCATCAGTTCCTCGTTCGAGTTCACATAGTCACCCATGAGCAGGTCCTTCTCCGCTTTCTGCAAGACCTCATCAAGCTCATTGGATATCTCGATGCCCAGTTCTCTCAGGACATCCACCTTCTTCTTTGTGTTCTCAAGCTCCTCACTAACTTTCAAATGAATCGAACTTATTTTGGAGGCCTTCCTTAGCGCGTCCTCTCCGCAATTGATCGCCCTCTGGTAGATTCCCCTCTCATACGCCCACTTGGCTTCCTCTAGGAGGTTCTTGGACTCGGAGGCATCAAAGCCCGTGTTCTTTGCGGCCTCGACTGCGTTCTCCGCTCTCTCTATCGTGTCCTTTGCCCTCCTCTTTCGACTCTCAAGAGACTTGACCTCGGAGGAGACTTCGATGGATTTCTGCCTCGCCGACTCGAAGTTCCCATCCATGAGGGCCTGCCCAGCGGCCTCATGCAGCTTGGTGAGTTCAGAGGACCTGATTCCTACATCCCGGCCTTCCACGAGGGCCTTCTCCGCTGTTTTGTAAGCATCAATAGCCTCCCGATAACCTTTCTTCAGGGCTTCCACGCGTCTCTCAGCATCCACGGAGAGCTCATAGGCCTCTTTTAAGTCCCCACTCCTGAGGTTCCCCTCCGCCCGCTTGAGAAGCTCGTTAATCTCAGCGAAAACCTTGTTGAGAATCTTGGCATCCACATAAACCATGGACTTCATCGTACTCTCCAGAATCATATTGGCAACGAATATGGCATTGGATGCGGCTTCATGCTCCCTCATCTTCCTAAGGGCGACCTTTGCCGCCCTCCCGGCGATTCTCCCAGCTCCTCCGTAGTTTGGGACGGAGACGCCGTTCTCTTCGAAAGTCTCGTCCATCCGCTTTCGCGCCTTGGCAAGGAGGGCCTCGAACTCATATGTGTCCATTCCCAACTTCTTCATCTTCTGAATCCGCTTGAAGAGCTGAGCGATGTTCCTCCTGGCCCCTTTGTACCTCTTTCTGAGAAGATCCGCGTGCCTCTCTGCCTCGCCGATGTATGATCGGGCGTCCTCGAGCCTTCCGCTTTCGAGGCGCTTCCTGGCCTTCTCAAGAAGCTGACTGGCCGCAGATATGTCCGCTCCGGAAGCCTTGCTCTCTTCGACAGAAGCTTCCGCTATCCTCAGTTCCTCTCGTATCTTCTCTCTGTCCCTTTTCTTGGCAAAGAGCTTCATCCCCTCATCCACTTCCGTCTGTGATGGGTGTGCTATTCAGAATTGCCGGAATATAGGCTATTCCTCCCCATCCGCTACTCCTGTGTATTCAATTGATTTCAGACTATTTAAATTGTCCTGGTATGCACGTGTGGGTCTGCCTGCCGCATTCCGCTCGATTGAAGAGGAGCGATAGAACATTTAAATATGGACAGGTCTAATCAACAGACCCCACGGTAGCCCAGACATTCATCAACAAAGAGGGTTCCATTTGGAAGTACTTCGGTACATGAGGAAGAGGCTGGAGCGCGAGAAGCTCCACATGACGCTCATTGATCCAGAAAAACAGCCGCCAGAGGATGCCGAAGATATCGCCAGAGCCATGGAAGAAATGGGCACCGATGCCATCATGGTCGGTGGGTCAACTGGAGTCACTCAGCAGAATCTAGACAACACGGTGAAGGGCATAAAGCGGGCTACTAGCGTCCCGCTCATCCTCTTTCCGGCTGGGGCACACACAATAAGCCCGCATGCAGACGCCATCTACTTCATGAGCATGCTCAATTCCAGGACTACTAGGCTTCTCGTCGGCGAGCAAGTTGAAGCTGCGAAGGTCGTCAAGGATCTTGGGCTTGAGACAATATCAATGGGCTATGTTATAGTCGAGCCTGGAATGAGGGTCGGTGAGGTGGGTCATGCCGATCCTATACCACGAAACAACCCACAACTCGCTATGAAGTTCGGATTGGCCGCCGAGTTCCTCGGGATGGACCTCTTCTACTTGGAGGCGGGCTCCGGCGCACCGGCTCCAGTGCCCACAGACATGGTGAGAGCCGTCAAGAAGGAGATTTCCATTCCCCTCGTCGTGGGCGGAGGAATAAGGGACGGGGAGCGCGCAAGAGAGCTCGTCGGGGCCGGAGCTGATATCCTCGTCACAGGGACAGCGGTCGAAAGGACTCGGAACCTGACGAGCCTGAAAGGCATATTGGACGCCATCAAAAGAGGGAATCGATGAGGAATCTGAGGTCCGCAAGCCCGCAGCAGGTCCAGCAAGAGACGGCACGACTCACCGAAAGGCTCTTCAGGGCCCCTTCTCCGTGGATACTGCTCGTCCCGATAGTGCTTCTTTCCCTCGCGATCGGTGTCCTGCTTCTCGGAGTCACACAGGACGCACTTGCGTGGGGGCTCTACGTCTTCGCAATTCCATCGCTTCTCGCGGCAGTCATATCCACGCCTCTTGCCAGAATACTGGGTGGCAGCCACTATGTGAGGCGCTCGTTCCTTCTGGTTCTTGTCTCTCTCGCAATGGTCTCGGTTGTCCTCCTGGTCTGGAGGATATTGGTCCACTTCGTCGACAGAGGGAATCTGCTAGTCCCAGCTACCATATTTGGTGTCTCCTCCACTCTCTGGATAAGGCAGATAACGCTCTACACCACTTCTCGGCCTAGCCTGGCAAGGTCCCTTCCTGTGGCTTCCACGCAGCCTGTCTTCAGCTACATCGCGGTATGGTTGATGCACGGACTGGATGTCATGAACCTCACACTAACGGTGACGTTCTTCCTGATATTCCTCGCTGCAGCATCTCTGTTCATCATCAGTGCCAACCTGCCATTCAAGCACAGCTTTGGCATTGATGGCATAAAGATGGTCTCCTTCCTCCTGGACCACATGACAGAAGGAGGAGATAGAAGGGTGAGGGAAATTGAAAGCTTCTTCCAATCGTTCTCTCTCCCCGTGGCTGCCTGGGTGGGCATCGTCGCCTTCAGAACAGAGATGGGAGTGAAGGCTCTCATGGTGGTCCCCTATATCCATCCCGGTCCTTTCGGTCAACTCGGCGGGAGCAACCTCCCGACGAAGCTCCAAGAAGACCTGGGAGACCTTACCGCCAATCTCCTCGTGCCTCACGGTCCTGCAACCCATGACTACAACCCGCCAACCAGCCAAGAGTGCAGGAAGATCTCAGCCGAGGTCAGGCACCTTCTCGATGAGATGAAATACTCCAGCAAGGGCAGTCTCTTCGTCAGGAGCAGGAAGGGTGTGGCTCACACTTCCGCTCAGATGTTCGGCGACTCCATTATCATCATAGGAGGAATGGCTCCCAACCCGACCGACGACATCGATCATGCCACTGGCTACGCTGCCTCAAGCGAGGGCAAGACGGCTGGCGCCAGAGAGGCTATCTTCATAGATGCTCACAACTGCATGGAGCGGGGCAGCGGACTCGTTCTATTCGGTTCTCAGGCCGCTCAGGACGTAGTCGAATCCTCTGGAGACGTATCCAAGAAGGCTGTGGAATGCAGAGCCAAAGGAATGAGGATGGGAGTGGGACAGGAAAGCGGATTCGCCGGGGAGCGGGACGGATTTGGGAAGATGGGAATCCAGGCGATGGTGGTGGAAACGGACGGTCAGAGGGTTGCCTACCTTCTCTACGATGGAAACAACATGATTCCTGGCTTGAGAGAGAGAATCTTGGCGGCAGCTCGTGACTACGTCGACGATGCTGAGGTCCTTACAACGGACAACCACTCCGTGAACGCAACGATTGGTGGCTACAATCCTGTTGGATTGAGAATCGACCACGGCCTCATAGTTGAGAAGACGAGAAGCGCGTTAGAGAGGGCGCTTGAGGACCTCGAGGACGTCGAGGTGGGAGCTGAGATGGGAACCATACACGGGTTTCACGTGTTTGGGCATCAGAGCGCTGCAAGGCTTTCCACCGTCGTGAGTTCCACTCTCTCCACGTTGAGGATGAACACGTTCTACAGTCTCCTCGTCGCCTTTGCACTCTCCGGGCTCGTCTTCCTCATCCTGCAGCTGTACCACTAGAGACCGAGGAAGAACTTGTGAACCCGGGAATCTCGGGAGAGTTCGGGATGGAAGGCAAGTGCCAGCAAGTTGTCCTGTTGAGCCATCACCATGTGCTCATCCACTTTCGCAATGGCCTTGCAGCGACTCCAAACCTCGACTATGGCAGGCGCCCTTATGAAAATCCCTGGAAAGGGGTCCTCGAGGATGGAGATGTCTAGTTCGACCTCAAAGGATTCCCTTTGCCTCCCAAACGCGTTTCGAACGACCTTCATGTCCATCAATGAAAGGAGCTTGGTCTCGCTCTTCAACACCTCCTCATCCCCCTTCTTGGCCATAAGGATGCAGCCTGCACATGTTCCCATGATGGGCATCCCTTCCTCACCTCTCTGGACTATCAGGTCCCGCAGCCCCTGCTTGTCGATCAGCCTTGATATGGCAGTGCTCTCTCCGCCGGGGATGATGAGGGAGTCTATCTCCTCCATCTGACCTCTCCTCTTGACCACCAGGACGCTCCCCTTTCCGCCCATCTCCCGAAGAGCCCCAGAAGTCATCTCGACGTGCTCGGAGACAGCACCCTGCACGGACAACACGCCTACCCTCATCCTACTCCCATCTGATGACAAGCTCGTCGACTTTCAAGCGGTCCTTTGTCCTACCACCCTCATCTGGATATCCGATCGGAAGCAAGGCCACAACCGTGCAATCGTCAGGGATTCGAATGGTGCGGCGGACCATTGCGACATTGAAGTGTCTAACCCAGCACGTGCCAAGACCTTCCTCGTGAGCCAGAAGGGTGATGTGGTCAATGATAATGGCAACATTGAGAAAGGCGTTCAGTATATTGGCCATCCTGTTCGCTGTCTCGCTTGCCCCCTCTCGCTTCTCCTTGAATTCCGAGAAACCCATGTCCTCTATCAAACCAGCCTCAACAAGAGGCTGGAAGGCAGAGTACGAACCGTACTGACCGTAGACATCCAGATCACCCAGGCAGACTATGACCATCGGAGAGGTCGCGATCCACCTCTGGTTCGATGCCTTTGAGATCCGTTCTATCTTTGCCCTCTCCGTAACGACGGCAAAGCGCCAGGGCTGTGCGTTGCTTCCAGAGGGCGCCCACCGCGCCGTATCCAGAATCCTCTCCACAACCTCCCTGGGGACCTCCTTGTCCCCAAATCGCCTGATGCTCCTTCTGCTCCTCATCGCCTCGGAGAGTTCCATGACCGTCCAATCTAGATTGAGCGGAGGCAATTAAAGGATGTCGCTCTATGCGATTCTCTTTCCGAACCCCTCTGCGGTCGGACTGTTGTCATAGACTTCCTCGACGTCGAAGATGTAAGCAGGCCTTCCCTTCCTCCGGTCCTGAGGTGTGTAGTGGAAGCTATCGTGCACATGGTTGACGAACCTGCGGTAATCCGAATCTGTATGAATCTCGATTTCCCCCCTCAGCTCAAAGCTGATGTTGGGCGGGCGGTAAAACAGGAGGCACGCCCTGCGTGAAGACTGGACGTTCGACCATGTGTGTTGTGAGGAGTGGGGAACATTGGCGGCGAGTTCGAGGGTCGACATTTTCGTGAAGTCGATCCGCTCCTTCGCTTCGTTTTGTCCGAAGTAGAGGACCTGCAGGAGAACTCTCATTCCTCGCGCTTGGAAGCCCTCGAAGAACTCCCTCTTGCCCTTATTTGAATTCGCTCTCTCGAATTCAGCATCTCCCTTTTCTATGTGCGCTGAGAGCTTCTCAATCGCGTTCTTGAGGATCTGCTCCTTCACGACGTACCCCGCCCCGACTATCTTGGCATTGACGTCCAGAGTTCCGTTCTGGGAGAGGGAGGCGGTGGCGAGAGCCGGGTTGTGTCTCGTGCTATCGAGGAAGAATTCGTTTGTATCGAGTTCTTCACCATTTAGTATCTTAAGGAATGTTCTCCTTCGCGGATAGTAGTTCCAGGCAAGGAATCTCTCGGGGAGCTCAACCATCTCGATCATCCTCCTCTGGGGCTCATCGAGGTATCTCCTTCAGGCCCTTTGAATACCTTTCCTTGGCGAATCCAACATAGATGTCCTTGAAGTTTGTCCATTGCTCCTTGTACCTCTCTGAGACATCGCCTATCACTTTGGCGGGAACCCCGACTGCAATCTTGCTGGAAGGAATCTCCTGCCTATTGGAGACCACGGCACCCTCTCCTATCACCGCCCACCGACCAACTCGCGCGTAATCACTGACCGTGGCGGACATCCCAATGATGGCAAAATCCTCTATTACGCAGTTGTGGATTGTGGAGTTGTGTCCCATTGTCACGTACTCACCAATAATGCATTCCTCTCCCGGTCTTGCGTGGATTACGCAGTTGTCCTCAACACTCGTGTTGTCTCCTATCCGTATGAGACCGTAGTCACCCCTGATCCTCGCACCTGGAGCGATGAAACAACCCTCGCCTATCTCCACATTCCCGATTATGGTGGCGCACTCACTGATGAACGAAGAACCACCGATGACTGGCCTCTTGCCCTCGAACTCAAACAGAGCCATTCTATCACCTCAATGAATGTGTCCTCCTCACCCTCAAGAAGACCTGACACGGAAATAACGGTTTGCTTTGGGTGCTCCTCGAATCGAGCCTCAACATCCTGAGTGCGGGGGAAGCGATTCGAACGCTTGAAGTCCTGCGACACAGGGTCCTAAGCCCTGCCCCTTTGACCAGGCTCGGGTACCCCCGCTCATGTTCGCATGAAACCCTGACTATTTAAGAATTCTATTTGAGAATGTCCACCATCGCCACTTTCTCAAGAACGAGGTCGAAGACCTTGGACTCTGAGACTGAAGCCATCTCCTTCTCGGTGATGCCAAATAGGGGAAGCATGCCCAGGTCACCTTCAAGGACGTCATCGTCTCGTGTCAGTTTCGCAAGTCCCACAAACCTCTTCAGGTCGAACTCCCCAAATGCGATGAGGGCCATCTCAGAGTCGCCCTCCCCTATCCCCATCTTCTCTATTGCTTTGCTAATCTGCGTGCTTCCGGAGGCGTAGAGCAAGGCCTCAGTTGCCAAGGAATTCGAGCTGTTTCTTCCCTGTTCGAAGGATCGTGCAGCGTGCTCCGCGGCAGACTCAAGGTGAACGCGACCGAAAACCATGGAGGCCCTCAACAGCTGGACGCTACCGTTGGGTCCGCATGATTCGCGGGCGCTCTTGAGCAAACCCTCAGCGTCGGTCACATCACCTCTCAATCCCGCCAAATGCACCATCAGGAAACTCCTCCATTGCCTTCTTCTTGTACACTTTGATAATGTCGGACCTCGTAATCAAACCGACGAGGTTCTTGGGATTGAATCTCTCCACAACTGGAATGTGACCCACCCCCTTCAATGCCATTCTCTCAAGAACTTCCTCCAGAGTCTCATCCGGATAGGCCGCAACGATTTTCCGTGTCTCGAGGTCCCCTGCCTTGAGGTTCAGCCTCCCTTGCCGCAGGGCGTTACTCACATCTGAGTGCGCGATTATGCCTGTTAGCTCCCCCGTTTCGTTCTTCACGGGGAATCCTTGGTATCCTGTTGAGATTATCATGTTTGCAATCTTAGCGATGGGCGTATCCTCGGTAACGCTCATCACATCGGTGACCATCGCTTCTTCCACTGTTATCGTCTTGAGTATGTTGACCTCAAGGTCGTGCTCGATTCTTATGCCCTTCTTCCGCAGCTTCTTCGTGTAGATTGTCTCCTCGGATGCAAGCAGCGTGATAGCATCGCTCAGGACACATGCAAACATCAGCGGGAGTATGAACTGATAGTCACCAGTGATCTCAAAGACAATAACAATTGATGTGAGGGTTGCGCGACTGGCACCAGCGAAGACCGCTCCCATTCCCACAAGAGCATATGCGCCCGGGAAAGTGACGATGTCGGGGAATAGAAGTCTCATGACGATTCCGAAGGAGCCTCCAACCATGGCCCCGATGAAGATCGATGGTGCGAAGATTCCGCCGGACCCACCTGACCCCAGGGTGAGCGAGGTTGCCATAATCTTCATCACCGCGAGCAGAATGAGAAAAAGCGCTCCTGCACTCGCGACCCATCCGATGGACTGAAGCGTATCTAGGCTCTCGATTGACAGAACAAAGCCCACTGTCTCGTACCCAACACCCAGTATCTGGGGATAGAAGAGAGCGATCGCGCCTACAACGAGGCCGCCAAGAGCGGGAAGTGCAAACCTCGGGAACTTGATTGAGTCGAACAAGTCCTCAAGCGAGTATAGTGCCTTGATAAAGAGCAGTGCCGCCAATCCCGAGAGAATGCCCAGAAGAGCGAAGAAGGCAAGCTCGATCGTCGGCCGAAAGACGTAGCCCTGGGGGAGCGCAAAGGATGAAGGGATGAAGACGCCCATTATGGCAGAAGCGCTGACCGAAGAGACGACGAGGGGGATGAATGACCTCGTCCGTAGCTCTAGGAGTATCAGCTCCAAGGCGAAGAGCACACCCGCGATGGGAGCATTGAATGTGGCAGATATGCCGCCAGCCGCTCCGCAGGCCAAGAGTATCTTCACTCTTGTGTCGGAAAGGTGAAACCTTTGAGCTATGGCCGATCCTATTGAGGAGCCTATCTGGACTATCGGACCCTCACGACCAGCGCTACCTCCCGAACCAATGCATATCGCCGATGCCAGGGCCTTCACTCCTGCAACTCTCGGCCTGATCCTCCCTCCGTGTGCGTGAACGGCTGCCATGACCTCCGGAACGCCGTGACCCTTCGCCTCAGGGGCGAGGTAAGATGTGAGAACCCCCACCAGAAGTCCTCCGAATGCCGGTATCAATATGACCCACAGCCCCTGCTTCGTGTACACATCCACGCTCACGAGGAAGTTGCTTGGGTCAAGCCAAGGATAGCCCAGAGGACTGGCTGCATTGAAGAATAGGGACTGCAACGCCCAGATGAGGTATCGAAACCCTAGAGCCACAAAGCCCGCTGCGATGCCGATGACAATCGCGAACAGGATTAGGACAGTATATTCATTGAGGAGGTTCCTTCTGATTCGCAGCCTGAACCTCTTCTCAATCCGCCCGAGCAAGTCAGTCAAGCGATGACCCAAATCTGAGTATCGCAAAAACAGATAAATCTATTCCCCTCGGAAGTCGTAGAAGATGGACTGCCCTTCCATCTTCTCCTCTTCCCCCTTTTCCATAGATTCCCCCAATTGAAGCTTCACGTTTCTTGCGATTGCAGTTCCGATGAGCGGAAGCCGAGAGAGGGCGCGCACATCTGCCTTCTTGAGATCCTCAAGGGTCTTGTACCCGTGGTTGAAGAGGGACCTCGCCCTCGCACGACCTATCCCCCTGAGCGAAACCAGATCAAGGAGTTCCTCCTTCACCCCGTATCTCACCCTGGGCATCAGTCTGTCGAGAATCCTCGTCCTTGACTTATCGAATAGCCTGGAGAGCTCCTTCATTGAGTAGACCAACCATTCGGCCATATCCACCCATCGTCGTATGTCCCCCGGTCCAATGCCGAACCTCTTGGTCATGGCATCTGCGGGCTCTTCATCGATCCAATCCTGAAGAAGAGCCGCCGTTTTCACCTCGGAAAGGAAGAACTCGTAGTCATCGTACTCAACGAGGAACTCCTCGTTCGCGGCCAGCTCCTCGACCCACTCATAATCTCCCCGCCTAAGATAGAGCGTCGGAATGTCGGGTGTGGCGCAGATCGCATGAAGATATGCGAATGTGGATCTGCTCTCCTCGCCCAGAGCGTTCCTTAGGGTCAAAGCGGACAGGGGGTCGATGTATAGGTCTGACGTCCTTTTTCCAAAGAATGTCGCCCTGAATCTATCATTGGCCTCGATGAAGCCCTCCTCTACAAGGAACTCGAGGATGTCATCTATCATGTCGAAAATGGTCCAGACATCCGTCTTCTGAGCGAAGAACGTGTTCTCGATGAAGGAGTGGAGTTCTTCCTCGTTTCTCACGTGACTGGTGGCTATTGAGGAGAGCATATGCATTCTGAGAGCCGGCCTCTGTCCGAGCTTCGAGTCTATGGACTCGGGCTCCTGAAGGAGATAATTCTCCATTATGAAGCTGCTGTCACCCGGCTTCTTAGCGAGGAGTATCGCTTCCCCCTCCTTGTCGTACTGCGGCCGCCCGGCTCGTCCAGACATCTGCTTCACCTCCATCACGGGTATGGGAACATTCCCGTAGTTGGGGTCGAACCTCGTCAGGTCCCTGACAACCACCCTTCTGGCGGGGAGATTGATCCCCGCCGCCAAAGTCGGTGTGGCAACTATGCACTTCAAGAGACCGCTCTTGAAAATCGCCTCGACCATCTTCCTTTGGTCGTTGGTCAGACCCGCATGATGGAATGCAGCTCCATGCCTAATCCGCCGGGAAAGCCTCGCACCTAGGGATGTGGGCTCGTCCTGCCTCGAAAGCAGCTTCCTTGACAGCACGGAAAGTCGTTTGGTTGTCTCGGGTTTGAGGACGTCCCGCAGAAAGCTTCCGACCCGCCCGGAGAGCGCCTCGCTGGACCTCCTCGTGTTCACAAAGACGAGGCACTGACCCCCGTCCTTGACGACATCGAGAACGAGAGAACTGACCTCGTCGGCACACTCCTCTATGACCTTCCTTGAACCGTCCACGAAGGTGATCTGGCCTTCGTAGAAGATACCCTCCTTGAGCGGGACGGGCCGCCAGTCGCTCGCAATGTGCTCCGCTCCCAACCACTCCGCGATTTCGTTCGAATTCTTTATCGTCGCGGAAAGTGCGAGTATCTGTGCGCTTGGATTGATCTGTTTCAGCTTCGAAAGTGTCACCTCAAGAGTCGGTCCCCTTCCAGGGTCATCGATCAGATGTATCTCGTCGGCCACGACAACGGAGAGCTCCTGCAACCAATGAGCCCTGTGTCTCAGAAGAGAATCTGCCTTCTCGGACGTCGCAATTATGATGTCGAACTTCTCCAGCGTGGGATCAGGGGCATCGTAGTCACCTATGGAGACGCCAACCCTCACGCCGATGGCCTCGAAGACCTTCAGGTCTTCGTATTTCTCGGATGCAAGAGCTCGTAGCGGGACGATGTAGAGGGCCTTTCCCTTTCGAAGAACAGACTGGAGGACCGCCAAATATGCCACGAGAGACTTACCGCTTGCAGTCGGAATCGCGAGGACGACGTTTTTGCCCTCAAGAGCAGGTCCAATGGCTTCAGCCTGCGGTGGGTAAAGATTCTCGATCCCCTCCTTTGAGAGGATCTCAACTATTCTGGAATCCACTTCAAGGTCCGAGACCCTCATTGCGTGGTCATGGTCTGAAGGAATCAAATACCTTTCCCATTTGACATCCGTGGGCAGTGGAATCCGACGTTCAGAATGGACCCAAAGGTTAAGAGCGGAAGAAGCATAACATTAGACTGCTTCTAAGAAGACTCAGGCGGGAAGGAAAGAATGAACGAAACTTCTCAAGAATCGCACACGACAGAACTACTGAAGCTCAAACAGGGAGTAATATATGGACCGGTCAGCTCCAGGAGGCTTGGCAAGTCGCTAGGAATCAATCTACTACCGCGCAAAGACAAGGTCTGCTCCTTCGACTGCATATATTGTCAATACGGTCGGACGAGGCGAAAAATGGCGGTCCCGGAGGAGGATATCTTCCCAGCAGCAGAGGAAGTCCTGCCTCAAGTTGAGAGGGCATTGAAGGAAAGGGGACACTTAGACTACATCACATTCTCGGGGAACGGCGAGCCAACGATTCATCCGGACTTCGGGAGGATCGTGGAGCACACGGTCATTTTGAGAAATGAAATCAGGCCAGGCATCCCCACCGCGATACTGACGAACAGCAGCAGGCTCTCCGAGAAGGAGATCATGAGGGCTGTCTCGAGGCTCGACAAACCCATTGCGAAGTTGGACGCGGGAAACGCGAAGGACTTCATGAAAATCAGCAGACCGCATCCTGACATCGACTTTGAGGCAGTGCTCGGCGGGATCAAAAGCACAAAGAATGCGACGATCCAGTCAGTCCTTTTTGGCGGTCCCATAAGCAACTCCAAGGGCAAGAGCCTTGACAGCCTCATCGAGGCGATAGCATACATCCAGCCCGTTGAAGTTCAGATATATAGCACAGTGCGGCCCGTACCCTCGGCCTCCATAATCCAGCTTCCGGGGTCCAGATTGCGGGAGATAGCCTCTCTCATGCATGAAAGGCTCAAGGTCCCTGTAAGGGCCTACTAGCGAGAATGGACTTCAATAAACCTTCTCAGAGACCGGTCGTAGGTCTTCTCGACTTCTGGGGGGAAAAGACATCCTGGAAGTTCATTGTGTTGCCAATGATAGCGAATGCATTCACAGCACACACCCTTGCGACTGCAACTGGGATAGGTGCATATGCACGACTCCTTGTTCTCCTCCTCCCTGCATTCCATGAAACCACCGGACGATTATCGCTGCAATGAAGATTAATCCTTCGTCTTGGCTAGATAGAGAATCAGAAGAACGATGAGGATCGACAAGACGATCGTCAAGACGATCCAGAAGTATTGTTCGGCGTCGATTGCGGCGGTCACGACAATCGTGTACGGATGGGCCTCTGGATTATCGGCTGGAAGTGTTGCCACGTTTCCGCCAGCATCTGTGACTTGGAAATAGTACTCTATCTTGCCGTTCTGATTGGGCACGTCTATCTCCACATAGTATTCATCGGTTTGCGGGGTCTGATGCATCTCGTGAGGAACGAAGGCGTTGGCGCCTATCGTCTTCACATAGAGAACGACCCGCTCAATGCCTGCATCGTCAGACACGACTACCGTGACGTTGACTCTTGAGCCTGCTATGGTTGGTTCGACGCCCTCATGCTGCAGGGTGGGCGAGACCACATCTTCTACCCTCACGACCCTGTCTTCAAACACGGGAAACCTCCCACGCGCGCCGATGAGGCTTTCGGCGGTCACGAAGAACTGGACCCAACCTGGATAGACCTGAGCTGGAATGGTCTCCTGCCATGAACCGCTGGTTTCATTGCCCGAAACCAGAGTCATGTTTGTGCTGGTGTAGTTCTCCTCTGAGACCCCCATGTAGGAGAGCGTGACAGACTCGACGCCCCACTTGTCCGTGACATTGCAGACGACTTGAATGTCTGTATGTATCCTCACCGTTTCGTTCGCGAGGCAACTGACAATCGGCAAGGTCGTGGTCTTGAAGTGCCACGTGAATCTGTCCTTCATCGAGTTTCCAGATAGATCGGCTGCGCTTGAGGAAACCTCGAGCTTGTAGGTCACGTTAGCCAGTAGGCCGTACAGGGGCTGGAAGACGGCCGCATCGCCATCCAAGCTCCAGTTCCATGTACCTGCCGTTGGCGGGAAGATGCTGAACGAGGATGCCACCGATTGCTCGTCCATTGGCTCCGAGAAGATGAGTGTAATCTCGGAATCTGGTAGGACATTCGTGGAGCTTCCAGCTGGGGTAACGCCGATGACGTGAGGCGGCCAAGCATCCGCCACGGTGTCTGCATAGTAGACCGAGGCGATCTCGCCCCTGTAGTCAACCCACACGGCGTAGCAGCCGCCACCGGAATCAATGGCAATGGATGGCGAGTATTGAGATGAAGTCCCGGTATCGTCGTTGAGCGGGAAGGGTGCGAAAGGCGGACCCCAGTGCGGTTCGTCCGCCCTAGGCAGAATCAGCTCGGAGTTTGTGATCTGACCTCCAGGGTCGATATCCACGGATGTCACGACCAGAGCTTCGCCGAGGTCATAGTATCCGTCCATTGAGGCATCCAGGAACATCAGGTTGTCCTCGTCGACGAAGGGAGTGAGAGTACTATTGAGGGCGAGGTCTGCTGAACCGTTGTAAATCAGGAAATCGTAGGAATCAAAGCGGCCGGGAAGCCCCCTGTCAATCCACAGAGAGATCTTGTCGAAGCTGACATTGGACGGCGTGGTTGCAGTGTTCATGAATGAGACGTTCATTGATTTGAGGTCTGGAATCGTTTGAAAACCCAAAGACATCAGGTCGATTGTCGTGACATCTTCCACCCCGCCAGTGTTGACAATGGGAAAGAGAGAGATGGGATCGACAAGCCCCTTTGAAACGTTGATGAAGGACATTCCATCGTACGTGATGTCCGTCTTGTACGTTATCTCTATCTCCGCCTTGCTTATGGGGTCGTTGTTCTCAAGTCCGAAGTTCTCAGGATTCAGGCCAGCATCCCTGGCGTCTTCTATGTCGAACCAGCCAATCGACATCGCTTCGTGTCTTTCCACAACATAGTAGAAGCTGTCATTCAGCCGGAGGTAGTTGACGGAGTTCCCAGTGGTGTTATCCCACGGGGACCTCATCTTTGGCTCAATGCTGGGATAGGAGAGAACTGGTGTCTCTAGGACTATGTCATCATCGAAGCCCCATCCATCGGAGTTCTCATCGTAGAAGAGGAGTCCATCGCCGGTTATATCCTCTTGAAGGTTCGCCCTTCCCGCAAGGACCACGATGTCAGGGGAGTCTGATCCGTTCAGCCTTCCAGAGTCCAGCACTCCATTGCCATCGTCCAGGACAACCGCCTCACCGGGATCCCTGTAACCATTGAATGTGAGAGCATCATCGAAGAAGTAGTTCCCGCCGAAGATCGTCATCGCTGGGTGGAACCCCCTCTCATCCGACCTCGCAAGATAGATGTTGAAGTTCCCTGAACGGCTCTCTGTCCAGGAAATGAAAACGAAATCGCCCGATTCCGAGACTTCTATCTCGGGTGTCTGATGCGTCGTCCCCACGCCGTTCACGACAGGAGACGTGAAGTTGACAAAAACCGGATCTGAGAAGTGGAAGCCATCGGATGATGTCGAGTAGAGGATGGAAGGTTCCACGTACGTCAGTTCATCATCCCAAACGATGTGTAGAGTACCACTTCCATCTATGGCAAGTGAGGGATGGGCTTGAAGGATTTCTCTGTACTCCTTGTTCACGCGCACATTCGTGCCGAAACTCTGCCCGTTGTCGGTGGAATTGGCGATGAAAATGTCGGTGTCGTCCACATTGAAAGGCCCCCGCTGAACGAGCCCCGTTCTTCCGTCCGCCCAGACAACATATACCTTGCCGTTGAAGTCCACATCCACTCGAGGGTCGAATCGGCCATTCTTCGTGCTGTCACTTACCGTCACAGGTGTGGAGAATGTATAACCACCATCACTGGACACGCTCGCACTGATGGACTTGAAATCGTCCACCCAGACAACGTAAATCAGGTCATTATCAGCATCTATTGCGACGCTCGGTCGGGAGGAGGAATTGGTGACAGACTCCCACACTGCGATGTCCTCCGTGAAGACCTTGCCGTCACTGGACTGGGAGAAGTAGATGTCTGTCACCCCGTTGCGATTGTCCTCCCATACCACACAGATTCTTCCGTTCCCAACGGCGATGTCGGGAAAGCTGGAATGATTGCCATCACCAGGATTGTCGTTGACGACAACAGGCTCCGAAAATGTCGTGCCGTTATTCTTCGATATGGAGAAGAGGATGTCGAAGTCCCCTGAGGATTTGTCCTGCCAGACCACATACGTGCCCATTTCGTCAGCGGCGATAGCGGGCCAGCTTGCCATCATTCCAGTCTCACTGAGGGACACGTTGGACTCAAATCCGGCCGCTGGGACCCCAACGAAGGATGAGGTCAGCAATACCAGGACAGAGGCAAGGAAAACATGAATCCTCATTCGTTGCCCACTCCATCCCGATAGATTGTCACAGGTCTATAAATCCTTTTCTCGAGGCTGGAGCCCGGTGACGTATGCACCAGTCCTGGCGAAATGGAGAGGAGTGGAGGACTAGATCCTCCTCCGTGACCACAGTATCGCGAGTGCTCCTCCAACCATCAAGAAGATCTGTGCGATAATCAGAAGGACAGCCACGTTCGTGAGAGGCAATGCGGCCTCCTCCTTCTGAGCTGGAGGCTCGACGACCGTAGTTCCGACGCCGAATGTGAAGGTTTCAACATCCCAATAGGATGAGGGAGGCTTCCTCTGCACGACGATATCAGGCGTTCTTGCCTCCTCCTGCATCTCAGTCTCTTCGGTCTCGAACGCATCACCTGGTTCGGCCCCGTCCTCTCCGGGGGGCTCGGGCAACCCCTTGATTACGGCAATGCTCCTCAGTACAGTCACACCACCGTCATCGTCACGAACCGTGAGGACGACATCGTAGATGCCAGCATGTTCATAGGCATGTGTCACATCCGCGCCCACGGCTGATTGTCCATCTCCGAAGTCCCACTCAATGGTAAGGACATCATCCCCAGAATCGCTCGCTGACGAAGTGAACGAAATCTCTTCACCCACGTCTCCGTGATACGGCGAGTTCATCTCGGCAATCGGGTCGACGTTCAGAATCGTCACGATGATCTCAACGGCGTCCGCCTTCCCTGCCGAGTCTCTCACAGTGAGGCTCACTTTGTAGCCTCCGTCATCCGAGTATGCGTGGTAGACCTCCCGTCCGGTGGACAAAGAGCCGTCTCCGAAGTCCCACTCGAAGGTGAGCGAGGATTGGCTGCCTGGATACAATGCATGCCCGCTGAAGAATATCGAGTCACCCTCATAGAATGATGGCTCCAGGGGTGTGTCGATGACCGCTGTGGGCTTCTTTTCGACAATGTTCAGGGCCACTGTGGCACTGTCCGACAGACCCTTTGTATCCTTCACCGTCAGTGAGACAAGGTAGCTTCCAGCCATCTCATATGAATGCATCGCGACCGATAGCGTGGATGTGAATCCGTCTCCGAAGTCCCACAGCCACTCGACAGAGGACTCGACATCATAACTCGCGCTTGCGTCAAACGTAATCTCCTCGTTTACTAGGAATGCACTTCCATGGGGCGGTGAGGAAATCACAGCAACCGGGGCGCTGTTGGCGTACGGAACGACCTCGATGCTCCATGTGTGTTCCTCGGGAACAACTGCAACCATCGACCCGCCAAGCAGGTGGAAGTGACCCGCTACGAGCACCCTGACAGAGTGAAGGCCAGGCTCCTGAGGACCGAAGAGGAACGAGAAGCCCTCGAAGACTTGGGCCCCGTCAACATACCACAGGGCAGCAATCTCCAGACCCGACGGGTTTGAAATCTCGATCCAGAATGTCTGCGTCTCGTCCTCATGCAGAGTCAGATCATCCTCTGGATGGTAACCCAGGATCTCAGCTGGATCGGTGTAGACTCCGGTGGATGTGTCCCCGCCACCGTCCGTTGCATTGACGTAGAGTCTGAGCGTATGCGCGCTGTGCTGCTTGAGCCTGTCATCGAGCCACTTGACCACTCCTCCTGAGTTCATCGTGTAGTTGCCAGGCGAGCTGAATTCCTGGTGGCCCTGGGGGAACTTGGGATTATCTCCAGGATTCCTATCGGTAAATACGGGTAGACGCATTACCGCGGTCTCACCAGGAGCAAGAGTCCCGACATACCAGTAGATGTAGACCTTGTCGCTGTTGGGAGGTGTGCCTCTGAGCGTAATCGTTGCGTTGCCTTGGGAGACGTAAAGCACATCGATGTCCTCGTCAATCTTGCCGTCGCCGTCATCATCGAGCATATTGAACTGCTCTTCGTCGATTAGGCCATCGTTGTCATTGTCCGCGCCGTCTCCGCCGACCCCGAACTCCGCACCCCACCTGTCTTCCATCCTTGTGTTCGTCCAGGTGTAGTTGAGGTTGTTGGTGATGTTGTACTCGACCAACCAGAAGATGAGTTCCCCGACCTCGATTATTCCATCGCCATCACCGTAGTCGATGAAGTAGCCAGGTGTGCCGCCGTCGACCACTATCTCACCGGGTTCAGGTGGCGGTTGCGAATCATCTATTGGCAGGAAATACTTGTCGAAGCCCGAATACCTTATCAGGATATCGCAGGTGTCCCACGCCACTGTCTCGTTGTCCACGACTATTTCTGCAAGGTTTGTGACTACTATCTCTCCCTCGGGATCAACAACGACGACGATGTCGAACTCAAGGGTGAATATTCCGCGTCCTGGCAGGTCGAAGATGACCTTGTTCCCAGCAAGACTGAGTCCACCGCTGATGTAGTTACCATCGAAGAGGAAGTTGCCGAGGTCTTCATCGGTCAGACCATCACCGTCGTTATCCACTCCATCCTGCTTCTCCTCGTCAATCAGGCCATCACCATCATCGTCCATGGCATTGCCGATGTATTCGAGCTCAGAGGGCAGTGTGTCGACCACGGTTGCGACGGGGAAGGGGTTCTTCACCCACAAGAGGACATGGAGTATGTCTCCGAACTTGGCCACGTCGGGTGTAACGGTCTTGTCAATCTCCGCCTTCGCAATTCCGAAGTCAGCGTCCAAGTAGTCCTCACCGGGACCGAGAACGACGCTCAGGGGATTCGGAGTGGTCGGGCCCCAACCCCAGGGCAACTCGATGGATACTGTGTAATCTCCTGGCGGGAGCCCGCCAAAGAGATAGTTGCCATTCGAATCCGTCATGGTAGTCGATGAGATGATGTCGCCCCATGGCGTCGTGCCATCAAGGCTCACCGCTACACCTCCAACGCCAACCTCGGGGGACTCGTAGGTTCCATTCATGTTGTCGTCGTTCCAAACGAGATCTCCGATTGACCCCGCCTCTATGGTGGTGGCCACGGAATCGGTCTCTGGTGGCAACATGTTGCCGTTGGCGTCCGCGTAGTACAGCGTCGCTATGTTCAGTAGAACCTCCCCGTCCGGCACGAACAGGTCAATCTTGACGTCAATGAGGATCGAGCCGCTCCCGCCGCTCGAGACGGTCCCTATGGTCCAAATCAGTGTGTTTCCGGATATGGTGGTCGGGGCGGGAGTCGCGCCCACGAACGTCACATAGTTGGGCAGGATGTCCTCGACTTCGACAAGTGTCGCCACACCACTTCCTGTGTTCATATAGT
>JBHIFJ010000014.1:0-47144 GCA_046761045.1 Thermoplasmata archaeon | reverse complement strand
AGATTTCGCTTAAGGTACAAACCAGCAGGTGGGTGAGACTTTGCGGAATCCTAGTCCCCCTCCAAGGAATCGAAGATGTACTCGTAGTTGATGCTCGCCTCTACGGCTATCCTCACTTCCTGGAAGTCGGAGAAGAAGTCACGCAGCTCCTCCTTGCAGGTCCTTATCTTTCCTTCCTTCACAACCTCTCCATCTTCTGCACATACTATGGCATGGCAGAAGTTCTTGTGTGCGTCTAATCCAGCATACAACATGTTTTGTCGCCTCCGTATCGGTCATCTACGAAGGCGGACTTCTACATACCATCATTCTTCGTTCCAGATTGTGAGGGGAACGATTTGGCTTCCGAACCAACAAATACTTGAGCAACTAATTCCATAGACTCATAGAGAGTGGAGGAGTCCTGTGCGGACAGAGCCTATCTTGACGGCAATCCTTGGAGTAGTGCTGATTGCGCTTGCACTCAGCCCCATGTGCTTCCATGTGGAACCTCTGCCAGAGAAACTCTCATCACCAGACTACGAGGACACTCTTGATACTACACCTCCAATCATCTTGTCAACCTCTCCCGCTCACGGATGGGTCGTCTACCCCAACGTTGACATCGTGATTCGGTTCAACGAATCCATGAACACATCCTCATTCTCGTATGAGTTTGTCTCCGGCTGGAATCCAGGGATGACCTGGACTTGGGAGGGAAGTGTTTATGAGAACGACACCATCCGTGGGTCTCACGCCGAACTGTTCAGTTCCCCCACTGAGTACGTTTTCAATGTCACATATGCAGAGGACCTGGCGGGCAACTCCCTCGCACCTGGTCCAGTTCCGAATCCGTGGAATTGGAGCACGATAGTCGTGATCATATCCACAGTTCCGGCTGACGGTGAGACGAATGTGGACCTCTACCAGGATATTATCATCAACTTCAGTGGGTCTGTCAACACCGCGGATGTCTGGATTGAGATCCAACCAAACACCGGTGGATGGGTAATCGCATGGGTTGTCTCTGATTCCTCCGTCATCATCACCCCTGCGGGAGGTCTAGTTCCTTGCACGGTGTATTGGTTTGCCGTGAGGAATAGCTTCGGATACTTCCCCAGCCTTGTGCCAAATCCCTGGGTTTTCAGCACGGTCTGTCCGCCGAAAATCATTGAGACAAATCCTTCTGACGGGGAAGTCGTCAATCGACCAGATCTTCCAGTCAACGTGACCTTCACTGAACCGATGAACAAGACCACGGTCAATTGGACCATCAATCCACACATAGACCTCACGGCCTCTTGGAGCCAGAACGATACCCATCTCACCCTCAGCCACACGGATGATTTCAACGAGCTTACGATGTACACAGTCCATGTCATGCAGGGGGAGGACGTAGAGGGTAACAGTCTCGTTCCAGGTCCGGTTCCTAATCCTTGGACCTTCTCAACAACCTGTTGGGGATCCTACATAGTCCTCACCGATCCCTACGACCAAGAGACGAATGTCTCTACAAACCGCTCGATTTCGGTCCTCTTCAACTCCTGCATGAATCCATTATCACTCACTTGGGATATCGACCCCTTCATCGAACTTACTCCGAACTGGAGCAATGGCAACACTCTGCTTGAGTTCACTCATTCCGGAGAATTCGAGGACAACACAGTGTACAATATGAGCGTCTACGTCGAGGATGAGTACGGGAATCCCCTGGAGCCAGGTCCGGTTCCAAGTCCGTGGAGTTGGACAACGGGAATGGGCTTGCCGCCCCCTCCTCCCGCGCCTCCGAGGAACATCACCGCCTACTTGAGCGGCCCTCAACTGCAGGACGTCACGATAAGCTGGGAACTCTCCAATGATGATCCCAGCGGCAACGTATCTCGCTATGACATCTATCGAGGAGTTGATTCATATGACGCCAGCGGTGGTAGTTACG
This sequence comes from Thermoplasmata archaeon, assembly GCA_046761045.1. Taxonomy (GTDB): domain Archaea; phylum Thermoplasmatota; class Thermoplasmata; order RBG-16-68-12; family JAGMCJ01; genus JAGMCJ01. Next base: position 45,229 of record JBHIFJ010000014.1, on the reverse strand, counting down.
CCTATCTCGCAAGTGTCCCCAATGGCGTCTCCACCTACGCGGATCAGATGGTCGGCAAGGACGCACACAGCTACTACTACCTTGTCTGCGCTACGAACACGAATGGCTCTTCATGCACGGAGAATCAAGCGGGGAAGTTCACCCGGGCTCTGGAAGCGGGACCACAACTCGTCTCCATACCTGTTACTCCACTTGATGCAAGCGTGGAATCGGTTCTGCAGACACTCAACTTCGATAGCGTCTGGTATTTTGATTCCTTGAATCAGAGCTGGAAGTCGTATTCGAAGTGGAAGTCCTACAGCAGGCAGCTAGAGGAAATACTGAGAACCATGGGAGTGTGGGTGAATGTGACAGAGAACTCGAACCTAACCGTAGCTGGAGTGGTTCTAGCTCAGACCACCGTACAACTATCCCAGGGTTGGAATCTCGTATCATTCCCGTCCTTCAACTCCTCCTATACGGTCGCTGATTTAAGGGCCGAGACTGGTGCCATAAGAGTGGAGGGCTACAGTCCCTCAGCGCCTTATTTCCTGAGAGTGCTCGGGGATGCTGAAGTGCTTCAGGCAGGATACGGTTATTGGATGAGGGTCGACGCTGACGTAGACTGGATAGTCGAAGTGTCGTAGTACGTAAGGAAAAGCGACTTTCGTGAACCGATAGAGGTCGTCTTCCGTCTTACATGGTCAGTGTCAGAACGAGCGTTGCTGAACCACCATCATCGTCCATGACCGTCAGAGTGATCGAGTACGTTCCCCCCAAAGCGTACGCGTGCCTCGCTGTGTCCGTGACCGTGATAGGATTCACCTCCGGGCTGGGATAGGGGTCGGGACCGATTCCATCGTTGTAATAGGTATTCTCGGTCGTATTGCCGTCTCCCCAGTTCCATGAGAATGTGAGGTCATCGCTTCCTGCGTCTGATGCGGTTGCCACGAATGTGATGTTGTGTCCTAGGAAGTATGGTGAGAAGTCGTCAATCACCCATGTCCATGTGTCCTCGTGTCTGACGTTGAAGGTGTGATGTATCCTCTCCTCTCCGTCATCGTATTGGATTATGACCCAGGCGGGATTGGCACCCCATATCTGTCCGTTGACGGGATCGTCCTCGGGAGTGTAGTATGCTATCGCCGAGTATGTCTTGGAGAAGTCTATTGATGCGTCTCCGAGCGTCGCCATCTGATCGTTGGGACTACCTGGAAAACGTGTGATGTTTGCGTATCCTATCTCTGTTCCGTCCTCATACAGATGTATCTCGACGTTGTGCCACTTCTCTCCTGCTATTCGGAAGGCAAAGGAGGCGTTGAGATAGAATTGTACGCTTTCTATTGTGGGAGCGACGTTGTCGATTGTCACGACCGTCTGCTGGACTGTGATGCCTCCGTCATCGTCCATGACGGTGAGCGTCACGGTGAAGTCGCCGTTGTCTCCCCAGACATGTGTCGCGGTGTAGGTCGCCTCGAACGGATAGATTCCCCAGGGACTCTTTGGCGGGTCGACGTTGGTTCCGTCATTGTAGAAGGCGATGGCGTCCGTCGTGCCATCCCCCAGTCCCATATGAATGACAGGTCGTCGCTGCCTGGGTCGATTGCGGTGGCGGTGAACTCAACCGGAGAGTTCTCATCTCCTGCATAGGGTCCGCCTATGTTGATGGATGGTTCCACATTCCTGATCTCGATCGTGACGAGTGTTGTGACGACTCCTCCGTCGTCGTCTGTGACAGTGAGGGTGACGTCGTAGTATCCGTTGTCACCGTACGTGTGCGAGACCGTGTCCTGGGCGGTGAAGGGGAAGACTCCCCATGGACTAAGAGGCGGGTCGGGTCCCACGCCATCGTTGAAGTACGTCGTGGACACGGATGGTCCAAGCTCGAATGTCCACATGAATTCGATGTCATCGCTCCCTGGATCGGTGGACTCAGCGACAAGGAAGAACTCCTTACCCTCGTTGACATAAGTCGGGACTGCGAGAAAGTCAATCTCAGGCGGGAGGTTGAGAACCTTCATGGTAAGGATTTCCTGCACGCTGTCACCGTCGTCGTCCTCGACAGTCACATCGATTTCGAAGTCGCCATTGTCTCCGTACACGTGCGCGGCGTTCAGGTTCACCGTGAAGGGCCAGACTCCCTGTCCACTGTTTGGCGGGTCGGGTCCGATGCCGTTGTTGTAGAAGGTTGTCGTCTCCGAAGTTCCGTCTCCCCAATCTATAGTCAGAATGAGGTCATCGCTTCCCGGGTCCGTTGCCGTGATTCCGAGAACGAAGTCCTCTCCCTCATTCACGGATTCTGGAGCATCAGTCGAAACAGTTGGAGGAAGATTCATGACGCTCGCTTCCGCGGAGGCGGTGCCCACACTTCCGTCGTCATCGAGGACAGTGAATGTGATGACATATACTCCGTTGTCTCCGTAGACATGAGATGTGATGTTCCATCCCGTGGCATCGGGAGGATCGTTCTCCTCTATCAGGACCGCATTCTCGAATGTTCCGTCTCCGTAGTTCCATGTTGCCGAGTGGGTGTCGAGCCATCCCGGGTCCGTGAATTCTCCTATGGCTTCGCAGGGTGAAGTCCCCTCAGAGAAGATGCAGAAGGGCATGATGATGGATGCTACCGGATTCTCGTTCGTCGTGTCGAGCGGGGGAGTGTCGTCTATTCCCACGCCTCCGTCATCATCCGTCACGGTCAGAACCACGATGTAGATGGCATTGTCTCCGTAAGTGTGCGTAATCGATGGTCCTGCATCAAGATAGATAGTTCCTTCTCCAATTCCTTATGGATAGTCCTTTTAACCCTCCTGTCCATTCCCTTCCGGTACGTAGAGTGCATCTTTCATCCCGAGAAGTGCATCTGCGTACCTTCTTTCAGCTTTTCCTTCAAAGAACTCAAGAATCAACTGGGATCACTTTCGGAACTACTTGACCCGTGGACCCCCCCGTTTCCTGTGGAAACAGAAACTAGTACTTGGCATAAGAATGATACCGACCGCAACTTAAAGGGGCCGGTTCCACGGTTCTTCTGTGACCAAGCCCTACTTCTTGATATTAAGCTCGTCCTTCTTCTCCCTCACCCTTCTCCTGTGATTTTCTGTGAGATTGAATGCGAGCTCCTCGATCCTGTCCTGATTCCGAATGAATGTGGCCTTGCTCTTCGTATCTATCAATCTCGCGAATTCCCACGACATCTTCAGTGTAATCCCAAAGTAGTAGGCAGCAACCATTAGCATAATGGGAGCAATTACATCGAGCCAGACCAACCAGCCATTGATATCCTTGTGTACACGTATCAGAAACTCAGGACTATCATTGGGAAAGAAGTTTCCGGTTATCACTATAAGCATGAGGAAGATTCCAAGAACGAGGAGCACCACAGAGATCTCGAGTGTGAATTCTTGGAGGATTTTGGCCATGCGACCCATACAATCTGCAATCGGTAGAAAAAGGTTGTCATTGCTGTGGATTCCTTTCCAGTGGAAATGAAGGGGTCTCCCCTGCGAAAGGTTTATTGTCTGGACAGTTATCCGAGGGTTGATGCATGACCGATTCGGGCGACAACTCACGGGTTTGAGGTTGTCGGTCACGGCAGAATGTCATCAGAAGTGCTTTTACTGTCATCATGAGGGTCACCGGGTAGTGGGAGAAGAGATGACATCCGAGGAAATTAACAGACTTTTCCGTGTTGCATGTAAAGCAGGAATTCGGAAAGTCAAGGTCACAGGCGGGGAACCGTTGGTGAGAGAGGACATCCTTGAGATTGTTCGTGCGGGGGCACGAATGTTCAGCGAGATATCCATGACAACAAACGGTGTGTTGCTTGCTGCTCATGCCAGCGATCTAAAGGAAGTAGGCCTGGCCAGAATAAATGTGAGTTTGGACACACTCGACAGGCTGCTGTATGAAAGAATCACGGGGTCTGACGACGTAGCGAGGGTCATCGAGGGAATAGATGAGGCGGTTCGAGTTGGCTTGACACCTTTGAAGATAAACATGGTTTTGCTGTCCGGGCTGAACGATTCACACGTACACCAGCTAATGGATTTTGCCATCTCAAGAAGAGCGATACTCCAATTAATTGAACTCAATCCCTTGAATGGTAACGGGACCAATCTCAGGAGGTATTTCCATTCCCTTGCGGATGTCGAAAAATCACTCGCAGTTCAAGCCCTGAGGATTGAGACAAATGAGCTGCATGGTAGGAAACGGTATGCGATCCCCTTCAATGGTTCGGTTGCCCGCGTGGAACTTGTGAGGCCCATTGGAAGGAGGAGGTTCTGTATGAACTGCACACGCATCCGAGTTACCTCTGATGGCAGGTTGAAACCTTGCCTCATGACGGAAGAAGGGACAGTGGATTTCCTCTCGCCCCTAAGGGCTGGTGCATCCGATGACGAGCTCCTCGGACTGCTCGAGAACGCAGTGGGGAACAGGAAACCCTATTGGGTGGCCGAATGAAGATTTGTGTGAAGCTCTTCGCGACCTTCCGGGAGATTGTTGGTGAGAAGGAGGTTATCGTGGAGATGAATGAGGGCTCAACCCTCGAGGACCTGGTCATGGAGCTGCTTGACAAGCACCCCAAACTGAGGAAGCTGAAAGAATCCATGATTTACTCGATTAACAAGGAGTACGCGGAGCCGCAAAGAGAATTGAATGACGGGGACGAGGTGGGAATCTTACCCCCTATTAGTGGTGGTTAGTTGATATCCATTCAGAAGGAGAATTTCTCTGTTGAGGAGATAATAGGGGCCATGAAGGTCCCAAAGGCCGGTGCCGTGGTCAGCTTTCTCGGAATCGTGAGAAAGGATCCAGAGGTCTCCGTGGGATTGGAGGTCGAGGCCTACGAGGAGATGGCCCTGAAGAAGCTTGAGCGTGTTGTGGAAACCGCCAAGGAGCGATTCGAGATTGAAGATCTGTCGATTGTTCACAGAATCGGCACCCTTGCTATCGGGGAGAACATCACCCTGGTGGCGACATCCGCGGCGCATAGGTCTGATGCGTTTGCCGCCACGAGATGGGTGATAGAGGAACTGAAGCGGGCGGCACCACTGTGGAAACGGGAGATTTAGATGGCGAGAATGGTCGACATCCAGGGCAAAGAGTCTACTTCCCGTGAGGCGGTAGCTGAGGGTTTCATAGCCCTGACAAGGGCAACACTCGAGGCGATCCACTCAGGTCGAACAAAGAAGGGCGATCCGCTCAGGGCCGGCGAGGTGGCCGCAATCCAGGCAGTGAAGAAGACATCTGATCTCATCCCTTTCTGTCATCCGATTCCGTTGACGCATGTTGCGGTTAACCTCGAAACGCTTGAGGACAGCGTGCGGTGTGAGTGCCGAGTGAGAGCGAACTACAAGACGGGAGTTGAGATGGAGTCCCTCGTGGGCGTTTCCGTAGCACTTCTCACACTATGGGATATGGTGAAGTATCTGGAGAAGGATGAGCACGGTCAGTATCCTCACACTGAGATACATGGCATGAGAGTGATATCGAAGGTGAAATAGTGGGACTTGAGGAGCACAGGAAGAGGGGGCCCAAGAGCGTCAAGTGCGCCATAATCGTAACGAGTGATGCAAGGGAACCTCAGACGGACAAATCTGGCAGTCTTATTGGTGCTCTCATCAAGGATGCGGGGCACGAAATCACGGGCTACAGAATCGTCCGGAACAACGCCAAGGACCTCGCTGAGGCTCTTGAGGATCTGATGGCAGGGTCCCAAGCGGTCATAGTAAGCGGCGGGACCGGTGTGTCGAAGAAGGACCTCACGGTCGACACGATTGAGCCACTGCTGCAAAAGAAGCTGAGCGGGTTCGGAGAGCTTTTCAGACATCTCAGCTACAGCGAGATTGGGTCCGCTGCTCTGTTGAGCAGGGCGGTTGCCGGAACCTTGGGATCCAAGGTCGTATTCTGTCTGCCCGGCTCCGAAGGCGGGGTGATGCTTGCGATGAAGAACCTCATCCTGCCCGAGCTATCACACATCATTGGAGAGCTTGAGAAATGATGCGCCCATTCAGGAAACTGCTGTCGTATGAGGAGGCCAAGAGAATCCTACTGGAGGGAGCGGTGCCGATAGGAAGGAAGGAAAGACTCACTGTGCGCGATCTTGGGGGGAGTGTCCTCGCTCAAGACGTAGTCTCACGGATTGACGTTCCTCCATTTGACAGGTCCGCTATGGATGGGTTCGCCGTTCGCGCCGAGGACACATTCGGTGCCGGGAAGTTTGAACCCGTGGAGCTTCGCATCGTGGGAAGATCTCTGGCCGGTCATCCGTCGGAGACCGCTATCAAACCCGGGGAGTGCATCGAGATTGCGACAGGAGCGAAGCTCCCGAACGGTGCGGATGCCATAGTCAAAGTCGAGAACACCGAGTTGGCGGACGACCGCGTAAGGGTCTTCACTCCTGTTCACCCTGGTCAGGATGTTTCAAAGAAGGGTGAGGACATCAAGAGGGGCGAGAAGGTCCTGAAGCCGGGTGCGTATATGGATCCACCGAAGATTGGGGTGATTGCGGCTCTGGGCATCAAGGAGGTTGAGGTCTTTGCGCGCCCGACGGTAGCGATAATACCAACAGGGGCGGAGGTCGCGGCTCTGGGATCCGAGCTGAAGGAGGGGCAAGTCTATGACATCAATACACACACACTCTCTCAGATAGTCCTTCTGAATGGCTGTCTTCCCAAGCCCTGGGATGTCGTCTTGGACGAGGTGAAGCCCCTCGCGGAAGCCTTCGGGGAAGCGCTTGCCGAAGACATAGTCATCTTCTCTGGCGGGAGCTCCGTTGGTGAGACCGACATTCTCGTTGACATCCTGGAGGAGCGGGGAAAAATCCTCTTCCATGGAATACAAGTCAAACCTGGGAAACCTACACTGTGCGCTACAGTGGAAGGCAAACTCATCATCGGAATGCCGGGCTATCCCGCATCCTGCCTGACGAACGCATATGCGCTCCTTGCACCCGTTCTCCGCAAGATGGCGAGGCTCCCGCCCGAGACGGGACACCACCTGAATCTCCCCATCTCCCGGAGGGTCGTCTCCTCTCTCGGAAGACTTCAAATGCTCTCGGTCAGGGTGGAGGACGGGAAAGCTGTCCCCGTCTACAAAGAATCAGGGGCCATTACCAGCCTCGCTGATGCGGATGGATATATCGAAATCCCGATAGGCACGGAACTCGTAGAGAAAGGAGAGAATGTCCGAGTGAAACTCTTCAGGTCAATCTGACCCTCTTGAGCGGGCGCTTTTGAGGACAGTCGACCCTTCCTATCACTTCGATGATAGTCGCTTTCTGGCGGTTCTTCAGTCCGATTGGATGGCAGAGCCGATAGTGTTCACACCCGATTTCCCTGCAGTCTGGGAATTTGAGGGTTATCGTGGAACCTTCAACAGCGGACTTGACATCAACGGCAGTGTCCACCGGAACCACCTCCACCTCGACTACCCTTACGCCCTCCTCATGAACCCTGCAGTTGTGATGCAGGGTTCTCACGGAGCTTATCCTGTACCTCTTCCCCTCTTCGAGGTTGAAGCAGACTCCCTTGAGCCTGCAGTCCTTGCATTCTGAGAGAGGTCCACTATAGACGAACTCATTTCCCTCTTTGACCTGCTTCTCGCCGACGAGAGTAACTAGGACCATTACGATCACCCCTTTCATATCACTTTGGTGATTGAGGCGAGGTGCTCCGCGGCCTCATGGGTCAATCCTCCATCGCCGAGGATTGTGTACCTCTCCTTGTTGATCTTATGGGCGTGAACAAGCGCCTCGATTATCTCGTCGTCTGTGACTCCGAGACTCCGGGCAGTAGTAGGTGCGCCAATCGTGAGTAGCGCGTCTCGAATCCTTTCCCAATCCCCGCCATGAAGATACATCATCATGATCGTCCCCACGCCACACTGTTCCCCGTGCAATCCAGGGTTTTCAGCTATCACGTCAAGGGCGTGGGAGAACTTGTGTTCTGACCCGCTTGCAGGCCGAGAGCTCCCCGCTATGCTCATAGCGACGCCAGAAGACACCAGCGCCTTAGCCACAAACCAGGCCGATTCCTCAAGCCTGGGTTTTATTGATCCTGCATTTTCGATAAGTAAGCTAGCGGTCATCCTCGAAAGAGAGGCAGCGTAGCTGCTGAAATATTCGTTCTTCAGCTTTCTTCCCAGTATCCAGTCCTTGACCGCCGTGGAATTTGAGACGATATCCCCACATCCTGCCGCCAGAAGCTTGTAGGGGGACTCCGCAAGAATGGCTGTGTCCATAACAACAGCAATGGGGGTGCGTGCTGCAACGGACACCTTCCCATTCTCACTGCTGAGCGAACCTCTTGACGAAACGATTCCGTCATGGGAGGCCGCAGTCGGCACGCTCAAGAAGGGCAGAAGGGCCTTGTCGGAGGAGCACTTCGCCACATCGATAGGCCTGCCACCACCCACACCAAGAACGAAGTCGAAACCACCATCCCTCAGCTCGTTCATCGTCGAGTTGACAACCTCAACCGTGGCATCCTCAATCACGTTGTACACTACCGTGAAGCCGAGCTCCTGGAGTTTGTCTCCGACCTTCTCTCCCGCAATCTTCTTAGTTGTTGAATCACACACGATTAGAGCCTTCTTCCCCATCTTTAGCTCAGTGCAAACCTTCCCCACATCGAGAAGGGCGTTGTGCCCTATGACAACCTTCCTGGGCAGCTCCATGCTCTTGGACTTCGTGAAATCCTCTACGCTGTTTGCCTGATGTGCTGACAATACCCTGTCTCCTCGAGCAACCTTGGAAGTCATTAATGATTTCACGACTATATAAAAATGACCAACATGATCGGAAGGGGCCAGACATTGTGAGGAACGGCTTTCTGAACCATACTCTGATCCTGTCAGTCTGAGTCATCGTTTGCAGTCGAAATGCCAGAGAAGACCAGAGGGCTACTGTCATCATCAAGCGTCCCTTCCTGAAATCATGAGACAACATTTAATACCCGGACCCTCTCTTGACTCGTCCGATGCGGCTGCCAACAGTTTTCATGCTCATCTGTGTGGTCGCCACGAATCCCGAGGCGAGAAGACTGCGGAAGGCCGAGGAGCAATTCCTTCGAGGCAACCTTCTCTGCGATGAAGGTAAGCACAAGGAGGCAGTGGAGCACTATGACAAGGCACTTGAGCTTGGCTTCGAGGATGATGTTGTATTTAACAACAAAGGTGTCGCTCTGGATTCCCTGGGTAAGCACAGGGATGCTCTGGAGTGCTACAAGAAGGCGGTGGCGATCAACCCGGACTACGAAATCGCATGGTATAACATGGGCAACGCGCACTCTTACCTGAACGCCTTCGACGAGGCCGTCAAGTGCTATGATAAGGCGCTCTCCATCAATCCCGATTACAGGATTGCCAGGTACGACAAGGCCTTGGCTCTCGCGCAGTCTGGGAAAGTCAAGCGGGCAGTGGAAGTCTACAATCAGATAGTGAAGGAAGACCCAAGCGACAAGACAGCATGGCTCCGCAAAGCCGCACTCCTGGAAGATATTGGGCGGCTCGAAAAGGCGAAGGAAGCCTATGAAATCGCGGTCGAGATTGATCCCGAGTACGCTGACGCGTGGAACGGGATGGGGAACGCCCTCTATGCCCTCGAAAGATATGAAGAAGCCATAGACTGCTACGACAAAAGTCTGGAGATCGACCCCCTCAATGCCGAGGCCTGGAACAATAAGGGTTTCACTTTCTTCATGCTCGGGATATTCGATGAAGCAATAAAGTGCTACGACAAAGCCATCGAGATCCGACCAGATTACAAGCATGCCTGGTATAACAAGGGCTACACCTATCACGGGATGGACGCTCTTGAGGAGGCGATTGATTGTTATGGCGTGGCCCTTGAGATGGACAAGGAGGATGAAGTTCTCTGGAACAACATCGGCAACGCCTACTACAATCTCGGAAGGTACGAGGAGTCCGTACCCTACTTCTTCGAGGCAATCAGGGTGAATCCGGACTACGAGATCGCGTGGAACAACATCGGCAACGCGCTGAACAAGATGAAGCGGTTCGAAGAGAGCCTCGAGTACCACGACAGGTCGCTCAACATAAAGCCGGACTTCGACTATGCCTTGTACGCCAAGGGATACTCCGTTGCCAAGATAGGGAAGCTGGAAGAGGGACTCGAGTTAATCGATCAGTCTCTGGAGCTCAATCCAAACTATGATCACGCATGGCTCGCGAAGGCTGAGGTACTCCTAAAGATGAACCGCTTCGAGGAGGCAAGGGACGCGCTCAACAACTCGCTCATTCTGAATCCCGCCTTCGACGAGGCCTGGGCTCTAAGGGGAAAGGTCATGGCCAAGATGGGAAACTATGATGAAGCTGATTTCTGTTTCTCTGAGGCTCTCCGATGTCTTGATCTAGCCATCGCAGCAGAGCAGCACACGCGACACGCTCTTCTCGAAAAGGGGAAGCTTCTCCACGATCTCGGAAGGTACGAAGAGGCCGTCAACTGCTCCAATGCCCTTCTGGAAATGAGGGAAGACAGGGAGGCCTATGAATTGAAGGCGAGATTTCTCATAGATCTCGGTCTGTTCGAAGAGGCTGTGACCGCATGCAAGAAGGCGATTGAGGCTGGAGTCGAATCACAGGAGGTTCTCCTTTCCCTGGCCACAGCTCTTGAGATGCTTGACAGGAAGGAAGAGGCACTGGAGGTATGTGAACGCCTTCTGAAAGAGGAACATTCTGAGGAGGCACTGTTAATGAAGGCCAGACTACTCGCTGATTTGGGCAGGTTTGAGGAAGCCGTGATGGTCGCTGAGGATGCTGCACATCTCAACCCGGTGAATGTGTCGGTGAAGGCCTACGTCCTTGAGAAAAACGGGGACATAGAGGGGTCGCTGAAAGCCTATGATTCGGCCCTCCGTCTCGGAGCCAACGACGACATTCTGTGGTTCAGGAAGGCCATGCTGCTTGACAGAACACAGAACTACAGGGAGGCGATTCGCTGTCTGGACATAGCGATCGGGCTCAATGGAGACTCGGAAGTGTACTGGTCGGAAAAAGGAGAACTCCTGGCAAAGCTTGGGCAGAAGGAGAAAGCTCTCGGTTACTTCGATGCAGCTCTGACCATCAACGAGGGATTCGCCGATGCATGGTTTCAGAAGGGAAAGGTCCTTGAATCTCTTGGAAGGGAAAAGGAGGCGGCCACATGTTATCGCAAGGCCATGAGCATGGACTCGGGTTTGGAAACTCGCAAGGAGATCACTGGCCGAAGTGGCGGGAAGGTCGCATCCTCCTGATAACCGAAGCGTTATCTTTTTAATGTGCTCTATGATAGGACGGATGAGAGTAATGGTCTCCACTGAGTCACCAGCGATATCTGCATCCAGGGTGAGACGGGACAGAGTCCTCTTCTTCGTTGGCGTAACACTTGCAGTTCTAGGCACAAGCCTCTCTATGGGGTCCTATGTTCATGACACACATCATGTTCCTCTGGTGGGCGAGGCCTTTCACGTCTTTGGATGGCTCAACATGTCCTTCCTCATTATCGGCTTGCTGCTATTTGCCTCGGGTATCACCCTAATCGCGCTCTCGCTGAGAGGGGGCCTCCTGCCTGACTATGGACTCTCGGAGGAAACGTTGTGAGCCAGCGGCCCTTTCACTCGGACCCTTCTACCAAGGGGAAATCAAGGCATTCGAAGGGAGGCAGGATGGCAGGCCTGATTAATGGGAACCATCCGAGGCTGAGGGTTAGTGGATTAGTCAACGGGCATGGTCTCGTAAACGGAGGAGCAATCACATCATCCACTGGAAAGATCAACGGCAACGGCCTTGTGAACGGAGTTGGCTATACAAACGGTCATAGAGAACTCCCCCTGAAAAGGAATCGCTTCGGCGTCGTTTTCCAGAGGGACATGAGAGTGGGGCTGAGCCTGGTCGTCCTCTTCCTTCTCATATTCCCTGCGATTGTGAGCATGCTGGAAACCGAAGAATATTCTCCGCCAATCAGGATAGATTCCGAGTTTGAGGATTGGGAAGACATACCGAGCTTTCGGGATGCACAGATAGTCTATAACGACAATGTGAACATATGGAGATACTCCACCGTGTTTGACAAGAACCACATCTTCTTCTATATCGAGGTGGCCGCAAAAATCTTCGACGATACCGAGGGGACCGATGGATTCTACATCTTCATAGATGAGGACCGGAGCCCGTCCAGCGGATACAAAGTGCGTGACATCGGCGCTGACTTCATGATAGAGGTGTTTGGTGGCGATCGGAAAGTGTACGGGTCAAGGTTCTCCGTCTTTCGGGGAACGGAATTCAATTGGTCCGCGTGGGAGTCGTTGGGCGGGGCTTCTGTGGGGTTGTCGGAGTCCAAGATGGAAGTTGGCGTATTCTCGAGGGAGATTGACGGAGACTACAACGCCCTAATCTATGCAACCGATTTCGAAGGAAGTGAAAGCTTCACCTCGGTCAAGTTCGGGCCAAGCTTGGCCTCCTTGGTTGTCACTCAATCCAGCGAGGTTCAGCTTCTCGGCGTGGGTTCTGAAGCATTCCTGAGGCTCGACTTCACCGCGATAGGTGATGATATAATCGTCGAGAATCTGGACATAGCCCGGATTGGGAACATCTCAATCGAACCATACTACTTCCTTCCTCTTTCGATTGAGGCTGACAGAACACACACTGAATACATCCGAGTCGACACATCTTCAGCGGGTCTGCAGGACTTCGGGGAATTGGAACTGACATCTGTCGTTGCGAGACATCCAGAGGGCGGGATGGCACCAGTTACGATTAGGGGGCAGCCCGCTAGAGCCTACATCGGGGGCAAGCCAGTAGGAAAGAGGATCGATGGGCTGTTTTTTGACTGGACGAACAGAAGCTTCGATGGAGTCGACAATGATATTGTGAACAAGAATGTGGACATCATAGAGTATTCCGCGGACAAGGACGACGCCTTTGCCTACTTCTACCTCAAAACAAAGGGAGCCCTGCTCGGCGGCGCTGCCGTGCCTCAAACACGAGCTAGAGCGAGGCCTCAGGGAGCACCGAGCGGGGTCATTCACGTCCCGCGCCTGGTAACTGGTGTGGATTTCACGAGGATCTACATTGACACCAATACATCAGACTGGACCGGCTTCCCCCTAGGTGTCGCACGCTACGATTACATGATTGAGATTCGAGGTATTTATGGAGAGATCCTGCCGCGGTTGAATTTCCTCTATAAGTGGGACGGACAGGCCTTCGCCGAATGGGCGACCGTGGAAGTCAGGAAGGATGGCCATCAGATGGAGTGTTCGGCGGCACTGATGAGCCTCGGGCCACTCTACGAATCTCGCATGTTCTTTGTCACAACTGACTGGTCTGGTGAGGCGGATACGATAGGTGAGCCCACGGATTGGTTCACCAGAAGCGGAACGAAATCCATATATTTGGTGGAGGATACATCCAGCTCGTCCTCCGATACAGCCTTCTCAAGCCAGAGAAAGCTCTTCTACGATGGAACGTACTTCTGGAGCTTCTACTATAATGGAACGCTTGGAAACATCTCATATGAGAACAGCTCGGACGGAACTACATGGACAAACACACCTGGCTTCTTCCCCATAGAGGATGCTCAATACGCTTCGATCTGGTTCAACTCCAGTGATTCGACTGTCTATGCAGTGGCCGACAACGATACCGCATCGAAGGATGTCTGGGTGGCGAAGGGGACACTGTCCGGATCCACGATTTCCTGGGACACGCCCGTGGCCGTTGCGGTCTCTGGATCGGATGAGGACAACAAGGTCGCATACATCACAGTCAACTCATCGGGATATGTTTGGGTCGCGGCAACTACCAACGATTCAGGCAACGGGTTCAACATCAACGTTACATACACTGATAGCCCTGAGGACATTAGCAGTTGGGGAACACCGGTGCAGATGCGCTCCTCAAATGTCCAGAACGAGTACGTGTACCCAATCGTACTCCCGCTCAGCAGCACAGAAATGTACGTGCTCTGGTATGCTGACGGTTATCTTGAGGGTAGAAAGCACGGATCAAGCGGCTGGGACGCTGTTGACAGCATCGACACGACGAGCAGCGGATCATCCAACAAGGGCCCTTCGGCGGTCGTTGATTCTGGAAACATCCACATGGTTTACATAAGCAGCTCTGGGTATGTGAACTACTCAAAGTACACTGGTAGCTGGTCGAAAACAAATCTGGACTCATCAGATACCGCGAAGTCGCCCACAGTCACTCTCGAAAACGTCTCTTCCTATCTGTATGTGCTGTGGATCAATTCTTCGAATCAGATCGTTGGCAGCTACTCGACCGATGGCGGGTCAAATTGGAACGCCATGACGGGCATAACGACAAACACTGATGCCAAGGGGAACCTGACATCCATATACTCCTGCGATCTCAGCGACATCGCGTGGCTCTTCGACAGCTCCGCCCAGATAAAGTTCGAGCCCATCCCCGAATTCTCGGAACTAATCATCCCAGTCGTCACGACAATAATCATCGCACTCTCCCGGAGGAGGAAACACGTACCTGAAACCCAGAAAGAGACATAGACTTCGTAGAAAGGAAGTCACAAGACTGGCCGATGAGATCGAGCAGGTCCTCGGTTGTCAGGCCTTCTCCGAATCTGACAGTGTCGACATGGCCAACCTGGGATCTCTGGACATCATTTACGTCAATGGCGAAGTTCTGGGATTGATCGTCAATGAACGCCCATTTCTCTCTGTGCGCGGGCTCCTTGCATGCAGAGCCAAGAGGAGATTCGCCACTGTGGACATGGGTGCGGTCAAGTTCGTCTACAACGGTGCCGATGTTATGGCACCTGGCATTATCGATGCGGATCCATTAATCACTGAAGGAGAACTCGCATGGGTGAGGGACGAGAGGAATCTTCAACCTCTCGCTGTCGGTGTCGCACTCATGAGTGGGAAAGATATGGTTGCCCAGGATAAGGGAAAAGCACTCAAGTCCATCCATCATGTGGGCGATGCCATCTGGAAGCTGGACGAGGACTAGGCCCAGTAGGGCTTCTTGATGTACTTGTACGCCGATATGGCTGCTGTGGCAGCTTCTCCGCAACCCGTAACGATTCTCTTGTCCTTGCCAGGATAGGTTACTATGTCCCCACAGGCAAAGACGCCCTCCATGGATGTTCTCATGTCGGGACCCACCCTGATTGATTTGCCCTCCAGATCAATGCCCCATTCCTCAACATTCTCGAGCCTCGGGGAGAACCCAATGTTTATGACAATCGCCTCCAACGGTATCATCGTGTCTTCCTCTGTCTCATTGTTGAAGACCACAGCTTCTGTGACGGCCTCGTCACCTCGCACCTCCTTCAGCTCAGTGCTGAATAGAACCTCTATGGAGGATTTCTCGACGGCCTCCACGTTCGTCTCCATTGCCCTGAACACGTTCTTCCTGTGTGCGAGATATACACGATCGGCGACATCCACCACGCTGAGCGCCATCTCAAGGGCAGTGTCTCCTCCTCCGATGAAGAGGACGTGTTTCCCGGTGAACATCTCCTTATCCCTTATCCGGTAGTACACGCCCTTGTCAGCAAACTCTTCCTCGCCTGGGACACCGAGTTTCCTGGGCTCGAAGAGCCCCATACCCAGCGCTAGAATCACGGTCCTTGCCTCGTAACTCCCTTTGTTGGTTACGACTATCAGTTGCTCCTCGGTTCTCTTGACATCCTTCACCTCCTCGTTTTCATGGATGTCGCACCCGCTCTCTTTGGCGTGGTCCACCATGAGTTCCGCAAGCTTCCTAGCCTCTATGTGATGATGGGACGGATAGTCGTGGATGACTTTGGTTGGATAGAGAAACTTGAGTTGCCCTCCCGCCACCTTGGCGTCTAGAATCAGGGTGTTCAGCTTCCTCGATGTCGCAAAGATTCCCGCGGTGAGGCCCGCCGGACCGGCACCAACGATTATCGTATCATACATGGTTCTGCCAAGAACAGATGGGCTTTCTTAAGGGTTTTGTTTCGTGAATTCAGCTAGTGATGCCGTCTTGGCTATGCATAAGATACCACTAAATATCTGGGAACGGCTCTGCGTTGCCAATGAAGGTAGCGTACTACGACGAAGCGGATCACGACGAGGTTCTAGCAATGAACCTCCATGCGTTCAATTGGCCATTCACAGAGGCTACCGTAGAGAAATATCTCAAGCGAGACAGCCGTTGGATGGACCTGGTGGCCATCTATGCAGTGGAGGGCGGAAGAACGGTTGGCCAAGTCATTCCTCTTAGAATCCCGTCCCGGACCAGTGAGGGTCTGGAGGCTGTCGGAGGAATTGCGGGAGTCACGGTTGTCCCCGATATGGCTAGAAGGGGAATCGCAACCGTCCTCATGAAGGAGGCACATTGCATCTTTCGCGAGAACGACATTCGGACCTCCTTTCTCTTGACTGCGGAGTCCCTGGTTGCTTATGCCCTCTATCTGAAGCTCGGATACATTGACGTCCTATCTCTTGGAGGGGCTCAAAAGTTTGTAGGCGCACCGAGGAGACCCAAGGATATGGCACTGCGATCCTACCGCAAGAAGGACTGGGGAACAACGGACAAAATCTATTCCCGGGCTGTCCATCGACTTCTGGGCTTCGCTGTCAGACAAGCCGCTTTTCTCAACATGAAGATTGACACGACCCCTTTGAGGCGCAATAATGTACGTCTCATCGTGGACGATGAGGCGGAAGGATACGTGGTTGAGTCACCGGGTGACGGCCACATCGTCATCAGGGAAGTCATTTGTCCAACAAAGAGGGCCTTCAACAGGATGATGGCGGCCGTCGAGGCTGAGGCGGCTGGGAAGCACGTGTTCATTCCAGTTCTGACGTCAAGACGATTGCAGGATGGCTTTGAGAAGCGGGGCTACCGAGTCGACAGCCTGACATGGAGCAGAGTCATGGTCACACCGCTGGTCCGGAGTCTCACCAAAAAGAGACTCTACCAACTCTATGATTTCGAAGACTCATTCTGGATGACGGGCTTGGACACGTTTTGATCCGAAGCTCCAGCTGATTGCGCTGCGTTCGTGTGTGCCCCTCCATAAATCCAGTCGCATCTTCTCAGTGTTCCAGCCACGATACTATTATATCGAAGATTCACGATATCCGCCCCATCAGAGGGATAGGATGAGCTTCATAAAAAAGCCCTTCAGGAAATTCAAGGAAAGCGCGGCAAAGGAGACGGATCAGTACATCGACCTCGGTGACATGACCTTCGAGGATGTCCCAACGACGCTTGGTACAGGTGTAAAATCCATGGTGAAGGTCGCAGAGGTCTACAGATACGAGGACATAAACCAGCTTACGAGCCATGTGTATAATGGTAACATACTCATTGTGGACTACAATTCGATGGCCAACGACGAGCTTGCTCTCAAGCGGATAACGAATGAGTTGAAGGCAGTCGCTCGCGATACTGGTGGGGATGTCGCAGGCATCGGTAAGAACCTCCTGATAGCAACCCCTGGTGGGATAAAGGTAGACCGTCACAAGGTCAGGGGAAGTTATTAGAGAAGGGGCCTATGGAGAATGCTCCGTTTTCGAACCTCAATTCATGGTAGCTCATCGAATGTCTTGTGTGTCTCAGCTTGATGCATCTTATCATGAGTCCGACCGAACCATCGGGTGAACGTCGGAAGTCCACGAGAAACAACCCGTCCGCGATGGAGTCCTCCCGATGGGGGTGGCCCCTCTCCTTATCCAGGTCCGATATGAATACGGTAGTGATACCAAGATTCCTGAGGAACGCGAAGAAATGAAACATCTCCTTGTGAGGGCTCTGCAGCTCCGTTATTGAGTAGAGCGCGGTGAGTGAGTCGATGACAAGGAGCTCAACTTTGCGGTACCTCCTCCTCTTCGAGATGAACTCTCTGAGGCCATCCATCCAGTTCCCCGTCTCTTCAACTCCATCATGCTCGGTCCTTAGTCGTCCAATGTCAACTATGAAGTCGGAATCATCTGCATCAAGGCCAAGAGATCTCAAGGTCTCGACAAGGCTCTCCTTTGTTTCTTCCAGAGTGATGTAGAGAACTTTGAGACCGTTCCTCCTGTTTGCTAATAGCATATTGAGCGCGATTGACGTCTTCATGGTCCCAGATGGCCCTGAAAGGAGACAAACGTGACCCCGAGGAACGCCTCCTCCAATAACCTCATCGAACCCTCCTATGTACGTTCTCAACCTGAAAGGGCCTTCTTCTTCCCTCTCTAGAGTCTCAAGCCTCTTCTGTAGATTGGAGAGCTGTTCTCTGATTTCCTTGATTTCTTCTTTCACAGATCTCCTCGGCATCCTCCTCTCTCCTCGGCACAGACCGGCAACCCGCAAAAGAGGGCGAACCACTGGGGTTGGTCATGTAATGGGTCTGACCGAATTTATCCTTTTCCTACGCTGGCACCCTGCCATTTTCATAAAACTGATAATCATGCGCAGGCTTTCCCTCGAAACGTTTAAATAAGGTCTCCCACCAATATATACGCGCGGGGTATCAACTTGGCATATCCTACTAAACTAGGTAGAGGCATAGCTGGAACACTCACTGTTGAATCCCTTACAAAGGCTATCAGGAACAGCATTGACAGGGAGGGAATGAAGGAGGAAGATGCGAGGGACATCGCCCATCGCGTGATGAACTTCTTTGGGTACAGTGAAAGGATCATCGATAACATCCTTGAACCCGAAGACAGGGACGCCTTCTACATGCTCGAGGATTCTGGTCTCTTGACAACAGAAAGAGAGGAGACCACGCTCTACGATGGCAGAGAGTGGAGAATACACTACTGGCTTTTTAGGAAGGAGAGAATTCTTGAACTCGTGAGGTCTGCCGAGGAAAGGGCCATCATGCAGGAAGACAGCCCCTCAGTGTACGACGACGTTCCGGAGAACATCTGGGGCGCGAGGAAGGAGGCCGAGTAGGCCCCCCCTGGAAACTCGCTCGGCCGTTCTTTGTGTCTACGGCAGGAAGAATCTCTGAATTATCCGTCCATACTTTCTGAGGAGGTGAAAGCCGACGGAGGTGGGGAGCCACATCTTGCCGTCCTTGTACTGATAGGCGCGTCCGAAGCCCTCGAGCCGCCTGAGAATGACCGAAGCGTGGTCGTCAGTGATGTAGCAGTAGTCTGATAGCCTGACGCTGAATGTCAGTGTGATCGGCAGTTTCAGGCTTTCCATCTCCTCCTCCGTGAGTTGCTTGGCGAAGTCGTGCAACCCCTCCCTGTCAAATCGATAAGGTGAGCCATCCATGGCCTCGCAAGCGGGTATCTCATCCTGGAAAAGGTCGATAAGCCTCCTCTTTTTCGTCACAATCCCTGCATTGATGTTGCGATACTCGATTTCCATCAGCTTCTTGAGGGAACCCAGAGTGTCAAGTGGCATTGCACCGCCTCACAGAAACTCCTCCAGGTAAATATCCTTGTGGGACCAGTTTCACCCACCTCCCTCTCATCCATTTATAGAATCGTTTGCCGCAATCGAATTGAATGAGATTTCCCTACAACCACCGCAAACATCAGAAGGACATCATAGGGATTATTGAGAGAACTCTTCAAGGAGGCCATCTTGTTCTTCAATCAGGAACGGGCTCGGGGAAGACTGTCTGTGCGTTGTATCCGACACTGAAGTACGCACTCTCGCAAGACAAGCGAGTCATGTATCTGGTGAGAACGCATTCTCAGCAGAGGCAAGTTCTAGTTGAGCTTCGGAGAATAGGCGGGGCATTCGGAATGGGTTTCCAGGGGAGGCATTCAATGTGCCTCCGTGTCAGAAATGATCCCCGCCTCAGAGCAGGGAGCCCCGACGACCTGATGAGATTCTGCAGCTACAGGAAGGCGAGAACTATCAGAGGAGAAAGAGGGGGATGCAAGTACTATTCGAACCTGCTGAATGGGAATCTCGGGGACATTGAGAAATGGGCAAGACGAAAGGTTCCAACCGTGGAGCAATTCTTTGCTCTGTGCAAGAAGCTGGGAATTTGCCCGTACGAGACATCCAAGCTACTAATACCCTCCGCCCAACTCGTGGCGTGCCCCTACGTGTATTTCTTTGACTATAGAATCCGCTCAGCCTTTCTTGAGTGGATGGGGATAGAGACCCGGGACATCCTTCTCGTAGTCGATGAGGCTCACAATCTGCCAGAATATGCAAGGGAGATGAGGTCTGCACGCCTGACCTTGCACTCAATCAGAGTCGCCATGAGGGAAGCTGAGGAGTTTGGCGACGTCAAGGTCCTTGGCTCGGTGACTGTCAAGGGATTCTGCAGCCTCTTGTACGACGCGATGCTTTCCCTTGTGGTTGAGTACGTAGAAGAGGACGATGGCCTCCTTCCGCCAAACCAACTCGAAGAGGACCTCATGTACAAACTCACCCTGACATCCACCCAGTTAGATGTGCTCTTCCACAATCTGATGAGCTACGGTGAAGTGATAAGGGAGAAAAGGAAGGAGGAGGGAAAACTCCCGAGGTCATACATCTTCTCCCTCGGCGCATTTCTCCATTTCTGGATTTCTATGGATACATCCCTCTATGTCAAGCTTGTCAACGGTGGCGACAACCTGAGCATTGAGGGGTACTGCCTGGATCCATCCCATGTTGGCGAGATGGTTGCGGACTGCCATGCCTCCATCCACATGTCGGGCACGCTCGAACCCCTCATGGAATACAAGGAAACCCTGGGTTTGCCTGAATGCACCACGCTCGCCCGGTTCCCAAGCCCCTTCCCCTCCGAGAACCGGAAGGTATTCTATGTTGAGGATGTGACCACCAGGTACGAGGAGATTCGTTCAGATGAAGCCCTCGTCCCACGCCTCAAAAACCGCGTTCTTGATATCGTCAAGAGCATACCTCGTAACATCGTTGTCTTCTTCCCAAGTCACGACATGCTTGAGGAATTCTTGGAGATCGGCCCGGAAATCCCAAGACGCTTGTTCGTTGAGAGAAGAGGGCAGACACAGGAGGAACTCATGGAGACAGTCGATGGGTTCAAGACGGGTTCTGGAATACTATTCGCCGTCATGGGTGGGAGAGTCAGCGAAGGCCTCGATTTCCCTGACAAGGAGCTCGAGGTGGCGCTAATCGTGGGGATTCCCTATCCAAAGCCTACCGCCAAGCACAGGGCTCTCCTCAGGCATTGCGACCTGAAGTTTGGCAAAGGTTGGGAATACGCTGTGAAGGCACCTGCGACGAGAAGGCTCCTCCAGTGCATCGGTAGGTTGATAAGAACAGAGGAAGACGTTGGTGTAGCTCTCATTCTCGACAGAAGGGCAAGGACATTCTCAAGGAGGATTGACAACCTGGCTTCGGTGGAAGATCCGATAAAGGAAACCCAGAAATTCTTCTCGGAACGTGGACTATTCGGTGATGACGCTGGTGACCATGAAGTTCTGATCGGACTTCATTAGTGTGAAGTAGCCGCGTTCGTGGTTGGTCCTTCTCATCTTGATGCACCTCATTCTGAGCTGAACGTCTGTCTCACCGACCTCATACTGCCTGAGATATAGGATGCCGTCCGAGAGGAAATCCTCCTGATACGGCACGAGCCTGTCCGATCCCATAGGTATCTCGGAGATGAGGAATGTCGTGGCTCCGAGTTCCCGTAGGAATCCGAAGAAGTGAAATAGGTCCCTTCTCGGATTGGTCAGTTGCGCCAATGAGTACAGCGCTGCAAGGGAATCGACCGCAACAAGGTCGAAATGGCTCTCCCGGACTCTCTGCTCTATATACTTGGTGAGAATCTCAATCCAGTTCTTTGTCAGCTCCTCTTCCTTGTGCTCTATTCGGATTTTTGCCACATCCAAAACATAGAGTTCTAGATCATCGATGTTCCTCATCCCAAGCTCTTCCATGGCACACTTCAATGACTCGTGCCCTTCTTCGAGTGCGATGAACAGCCCCTTGGATCCATTGTGTTTCACATTGTTGTAGAGTATGCTGAACGTGAGAGAGGTTTTCATCGTCCCAGGGGTACCACAAACCAATACGACATGACCTCTTGGCACGCCTCCTCCCAGCACTTTGTCAAATCCCTCGATGTAGGTTGGAAGTCTCTCTACTGCCATCGATACGAAATCAGCGTCCAGAGATATTTAACCATGTTGAAGTGATTATCAATTCTGCGAACAAGCCCACTGGCTTGGACCAGGGAATTTCAGGGGCTCATTACGTTTTTCTGCATGGATGCGATTACTGTGTCGATGGACATCCCTCTGATTCTCGCCCAGGCATTCTGGTTCATGATACCGGCATACGTTGCGAATCCTTCAGCGGTCGTATTTGGTGGCGGGAAGCCAGTGGATTTTGGTCTGAAGCTGAGGGACGGGCGAAGGGCCCTTGGAGATGGCAAGACATGGAGGGGATTCGCCGGCGGGATATTCTCGGGGATGCTTGTTGGCGGCATACAAAACCTCTCAGCCTGGGCTGCCGGAGCTTGGCAATTTCTCTTCGGTCCCCCTCTTCAGGTCGCTCTCTTGCTCTTTCTCCTTCCGTGTGGCGCTCTTCTGGGCGATATCCTGGGAAGCTTCATCAAGAGGAGGGTAGGAATGGAGAGGGGAGCCAAGACCCCTGGCCTTGATCAGTATGATTTCCTTGTCGGTACGATACTCCTCCTTCTCATCTTCCAGACAGGATGGTTCCTGAAGTACTATGTTCTCGGCTATTCATTCATAGGTTTGATATTCATAGTCGCCCTTACTCCTCTTCTACATCGTGCTGTCAACATCCTAGGCTACAGGTTGGGGAAAAAGGACGTTCCGTGGTGAGAAAATGGTTCTATGCGAGATATGTGGGGAAAGAGAAGCGAGGGAAGAGTGCATCAGTTGTCATAGGAGTGTCTGCAGTGATTGCATCATCGCCATTGCTGGAGTTTGCTCAAGATGTTCCAAATCTGATGTGGGGGACTTAGTGACTGACCTGAAAAACGCAGGAGCCCTCAAGCGGGGAAAATTCACGCTCGCGTCTGGCGAGGTTAGCGATTACTACATCGATATAAAGAAGGCGATAACGGAGCCTAGGGTCCTGGAGAGAATCGCGGAGAGAATCTCACCATACGCAGTCGGCATGGACAGGATTGCAGGGGTGGAACTCGGTGCGGTTCCCATCGCAGCTGCAGTTGCAATGAGGGTGGACAGGCCGTACATTATTGTCAGGAAGGAGAGAAAGCAACATGGGACTGGGAGCATCTTCGAAGGTGATTTGGTCAAGGGTGACAGGGTTCTCTTTGTCGAAGACGTCACTACAACAGGCGGCAGTCTGAAGAAGGCCGTGCTGGAACTCAGGGCGGAAGGTGCCCAGGTTGATAAGGCCGTCGTGGTGGTAGACAGAGAAGAGGGGGGGCAAGAGAACTTGGGAGAGATAGGAGTGGAACTTATCCCCCTGATTAGGTCGAGGGATTTATTGAGCTAGAATAGCCGCGATTATTTTAAATACCGGACGAGAAATGATTTCATTGATGAGAAGAGTTCTGGCTCTGATTCTCATTTCGACTTTCCTCTTCTCCGGTTCTTTGATCACTCATGAAACTGGGGCCCAGGGAACGAAATGGACGATAATGGTCTATATGGGGGCGGACAACAACCTTGAGGACATGAGCATCTTCGATTTCGAAGAGATGGCGCAGGTCGGCTCCAATGAGGACGTGAAGATAGTCGTCCAGTACGACAGGAAAATCGGCGGACACGCTACTGACCCGGATTGGACAACAACCAAGAGATTCCTTGTCCAGAAGGATTATGAACCGCTGCCAGCGTATGCATTGGATGATATCGGGGAGGCCAGCATGGACGACCCCGCAACGCTGGTCGATTTTGTCGATTGGGCGATGAGTGGTTTCCCGGCTGACCACTATTTCCTAATCCTCTGGGATCATGGACTGAGCTGGCAGGGCCTGGTCAAAGATGATTCGAACTCGAGCTATCTCACAACAACGGAGCTCGGCTCAGCCCTCGACCAGATCGTCACAGGTAATGGGGGAAGAAAGCTCGACATAGTTGGCTTCGACACTTGCCGAACTACCCTCGAAATCATGTACGAGATACGGAACTACGTTGACTTCATCATCGGGTCGGAGAAGGATGAGGACGCCCGCGGGTGGGCATATGATGGCTTCCTCCAGCCACTCGTGGAGAATCCCTCAATGACTCCCCTTGAGTTGTCGAGGGAGGTTGTGGATGCTTTCATTGAGGAATACGAGGGAGTAAGCTCCTACGGTGCAATTCTTTCTGCTGTGAACGCGAGTAGGATAGAGTCGCTGGTCGGCTCGTTGGACGACCTGCTCCAGGACCTGTACTACTTCATCCCGTACTATGGCGAGGAAATCCGGGCGGCAAGAAACAACACGGAGAAGTACGAGGTCGATGAAAGGGATCTGTTCGACTTGGCAGACGAGCTCACGAGGAACGTCGACAATGTCAGGATTGAGAGAAAGGCGGAGACTCTGAAGTCCCAAGTTCTTTTCGCTGTGGAATATGAAAGGCATTGGGACAACGAGCAGGACCTGAATCAGGTGAGGCTCATCGACGCGCATGGAATATCCCTGTCCTATCCCACGACACAGGTGCTCATAACGTACTCAGATCTTGCTCTCAGCAAGGACACTCTGTGGGACGAGTATCTTGACTACTATTGGACCTCTGGTAGGAATGTGTCTTCCCTCGAAGCCATCGGGACCAACCAGGATTCCAACGGCGACAACCTCAATGACACCATGGTCGTCACCCTTACAAGCGGAATCGACGGTCGTGTGGAATATGAAATATTCAGACACACTGAACTTGTCAGGGAGGGGTCTTTGGCGGTGAGTGCCGGAGCGCCAGAAATCATCATCTACAGTCCTCCTATTCCTGGTTTCTACAACTATCACTTCTTCCTCTTCAACGATACTGGCTACCTCAGGAATTACACGACTATCCCGTCAAGTGAGATGTCCAGGGATCCAGTCACACATGAGGGCGCTCTCTGCGTCGAGAGTGTGATTTCAGTGCATGGGATGGTGAAGGACGAGAACGGGAACAACCTGGCGGGTGCAACTGTTCTCATGAGGAACAACGAGACCTCTGAGGTTCTTGAGGGGGCCACAAACGAGAGCGGATACTCCTTTGAGATAGTCTTTCCGAGATGGATGCAGGTGGGTGATGCCATCGACATAAACGCCACCTTCGAGGGAAGAATCGGAGGAGCATCGTTCCGCGTGCCTGGAAGTCCCGTTGAACTGTCCTATGACGTGGTCATTGACCTCAGAGCCACTGGCACAGGACAAATCGATTCTCTCGTTCTGATACTCCTAATCATTCTGGCCTCCGGGATTCCGATTTCCGTGGCCCTGACCGCCTACGTCGTCAGGCGAACAGGGGAAGAGACGATTGCCGAGGAGGAGACGACCCAGCTAGCCAATGTTTGTGGGATATGTGGGGCAGAAATCAACCTTGGGATGTTCTCAAAGGGGTGTCTCAACTGCCACTCAATCTTCCATTCAGCCTGTATCAAGGGCAAGAAAAGGTGCCCTTTGTGCAGGAAATCCCTTGTCTGAAACACTTTCATCAAACCCTCCCTCTTGGAGGTTTAAGTACGTTGGTCGCGACTCTCCGGTGAGGGAGAAATGTGAAGCAGGTTCTTATAACTCGGAAGGGGGACGAGGTCGCCATCAGGTTCGACTATGATAAGGAGCTGGTCAGAGTGGCCAAGGGCCTAGAGAAGCGGAGATTCGATCCAGAAACAAAGGAATGGCTTGCTCCTCTTCATCACTACAAATACGTTGTGAAGGAATTCGAAGCGGCGAACTGCCTGCTGAGAATCGACTCAAGTATTGAGGAGTTGCTGATTGGTGGGGTTCAGGTCGAGAAGAAGCTGCCAGTGGTTCACATCCGTGACAACTCGGTGGAGTACCAAATCAGCTTTGAGTACGATGAACAACTCGTGAGAACGATGAAAGCTCTTCCTGAGAAACGCTTTGATCCCATACTGAAGATATGGGCGGTTCCCATAAGAGATCGGGAAGGGACGCTACAGCAGATTCTCCATAGGTTGGAGTTTGTGGATTGCGAGGTGTCAATCGAAACAAAGGCAATGAGGCCAAAGGGTGCGAGGAAACATACTTAAGCCATTCACTCTTTCCTTTGCTGGAATCGAGAGGACGGGGAGGGAATATGCAGGAAGAGAGTCAAAGGATTCTCTCGGTAACAGAGGTCACAGGCACGATACAAAGGTTGCTGAGGGAGGAATCGTCTCTGTCTGGAATTTCAGTGAGAGGAGAGCTGAGCAACTGCGGAAAGTCTGCACAAGGTCACTGCTACTTCACCCTCAAGGATGAGAGCTCCTGCCTATCCTGTGTCATGTTCAGAAGCGATGTGGAGCGGCTGGAGTTTGATCTGAAGGACGGTCAGAAAATCATTGCCACGGGGGATATTGATGTCTACTTCCCGGCCGGGTCCTATCAACTCAAGGTAAGAGAAGTCAAACAGGAGGGCGTCGGTGAGCTGTACAGAGAATTCCTGAGACTGAAGAAAGCGCTGGAAGAGGAGGGACTCTTCGCCGAGGAATGGAAGAAGCCACTTCCAGCCTTCCCCAAGAGGATAGGCGTAGTGACCTCGGAAAGAGGCGCCGCCTTCCGTGACATTGTGAAAGTCCTAGGGAGAAGATACCCGCTTGCTCACATCATTCTCTCGCCTTCGCTCGTACAGGGAACCGAAGCTCCAGGATCCATCGTTTCTGCGATTGAACTTCTCAACAGCTACGACAGGATTGACGTCATGATCGTCGGCAGAGGCGGCGGATCCTTCGAAGATCTTGCTTGCTTCAACAACGAATCGGTTGCACGCACGATTTTCAAATCAAGGATTCCGATAATTTCGGCAGTGGGCCATGAAACGGACTTTACAATCGCGGATTTCGTGGCGGACAGGAGGGCAGCCACACCAAGCGCTGCTGCTGAGATGGCGGCTCCCGACGTAGCAAAGTTGCGTACAGTCCTAGACACGCACAGGGAGAGTATCATTCGGACGTTGGAGAACTTCCTTGAGTCGAGGAGGAGGGATCTGACAAGACTGGAGGCTGGCCTTTCTCCGGGTGTCGTGCTCGACTACATTAGGAGCCAATCTCAGAGGCTCGATGATGTCTCAATGCAGATGACTCGTGTGATGGAATCCTTCCTGAGCATCGAGAGAGAAGGTCTCGATAGGTTGCTGGGAATGCTGAAGACAGCCGATCCGCTCGCTACACTCGACAGGGGATACTCGATTGCGCTCAAGCTCCCAGAGAAGAGCGTCGTCAAGACAGTCGGGTCTGTCAGTGTGGGAGATGACCTTCTGGTCATGGTTAGGGATGGTGATGTTTATTGCGTTGTGAAAGACTTAGAGGAGGTGGAAAGACGTCGGAAGAAATGACCTTTGAAGCTGCCCTTGATCGACTTGAGACTATCGTGGAGGCGCTGTCCAAGGGAAAGCTCTCATTGGACGAAGCACTGGAGAGATTTGAGGAGGGCATACGGCTCTTTCGCTTGTGCGATGAGAAGCTCAGAAATGCTGAGCAGAAAGTCTCTGTCTTGAGTCAGTCCGAGGAAGGCGTGCAGGAAAGACCGTACGCTGAGTGAAGCTCGCTCACAGAGGAGCTGTAAACTCAATCCTCTGACAGGCGCTCAAGCGAGCGGAACTCCTCCTTCAGGAGCTCGAGCTCCTTCCTGATGGCTTCCCCCTCTGCCGTGCTGCACTTGCCCCAATACTTTGAGTGTTTCGGCCTTTCCCAGTCAATGTGGATTTCGAGCATGCTCGGCCCTCTTTCGCTCTCTGTAGAGATCCTAAGGTGGAATCTCGGGTACCTTGTCTTGTATATGGGTCTCGTTGCGATTATCTCATCAGTTGTTTTCACTATCCAGTACCCCTTCTTCCTTAGCATGTTCAAGAGGTTCACCGGATCCAGCTGTTCTAGCTTCGCGCGCAAAGGTAGTCAACTCTTGTTGGTCAATTCCCCTGCTGGCATATGAAACTATGGCTGCTCCGTCGCAATGAGCTTCCTGATTTTGCCCCTTCCATAGCCGAGAGGTTGGAGGAGTGTTTCTCCCATCCTGCAGAGTAATTCGATGTACTTCTCTTTGTCGTAGCTGTCATCACCTTCCAAGAAATCGGCGATTCTCAGCCTCTCATATGCATTCTTGCTCTCGCTATCCAAGAGAACGAATCGGATGGTCTCACCAGGGTGTATCTCCACGCCCTCTCTTTTCAGCTGAGTGAGAGCAGCAACCTGGTTATTGAAGACGCTGTACTCCTCCAGATTTCTCGAGACTCTCAGAGTGAGAATGAGATCCTCCAGCCTCACGTCCCCCTTCCGGACACGCCATACCCATTTCCTCAGAACCTCAAGTGCCTCTGGGATGTTCTCCCTGAACTCCTTCGCACTCTCTGCCTTTGCAAATACGTCCAGCATTTCCATCTGTGCGTGCTTGACCACCTCACATGTGTCGTGTCTTCTGGCCTCTATTCCGCGAATCTTCATCCTGCCATCCTCGAACATACCATAGTATCGGTTCATGGCTCCGACATCAAAAGTCTTGCAGGGCAGGAACACAATCCATCTGTACAGACCTTCCCGCTCAAGAGGGATGCCTATGTGCCCGGATATGTGCTCTATGAGCTTCTGCTCATCTCCCTCGCCCCGTAGCCAGAGGGAGTCGACTATGCCATGAAGCACCTCGAATCCGTGCTGGTCAGCAATTTCAGCTGATTTGAGGAGGATCTCGCGACCGTAGGCGGTTATGGATTCGTGACATTCTATCTTTCCAAATCTCGCATTGCGGTAGCCCATATAACCGAATGAGCAGACGAGAAGCCATTTCAGGATGTCCGATTTCTCCTTCGACCTTACTTCACCTTCCTTTCCTAATCTCTTGAATACCATACGCCTCCTTATCACAGGAGATAGAACGCGAGGGATTAATCCTATCTTCTTTTCACAGATGTGATAGTCTATCTCAGGTACCCTGTGAGTTGAATCGGGACAGCACTCGCAAAGGACCGTTTCTGGTGATATGTTGAAGCGGGCCATTATGCTGGGATACAGCGACGCGAAGTCTATCTCCAAGACATTCTCGTGAAGGCCCACTTTCGGTTCGAAGATGAACCCGCCTTTATCGCACACAAGCAGCTTTTTGGCGGTCTTGAACTCCTCAGGCAGATTCTTCTTCCACATTACCGGGTATCCGTCTCTCAATGCCTGATTGACCTGCATCGCGGATATCGCCGTTCCAGGAGACAGCTTGGCAACCTCCTGTGGGGGGATATTGGAGATTCTAGCAAGGTCTATCAAGCCGTAGAGTCCGCTTTCCATGTGAAGGAAGGAGCTTCCCATGTCTATGTGTATTCTTCCTCGTAGCGTGTACTTCGGCGGACGGTAGAGAATACGCCCGTAGCTGAAGTACGACTTTCCCTTCCTATACGGATCGGCGAAGTCTGCCTCCCGCCCAAGCTGAAACTCCTCAAGAACATCGTTCTCGGCGGCCCGCCTGTAAAGGTAGGGAAAGAAGAACGAATCACCGTTCCTCGTAAGAACGACATCTGGATCGACCACGCCTATCCTTCGAGCCAACTCCAAAAGCATCTCCCGCTCATCACATCCTTTGATGACGCTCTTCCCCACTTTGATGCTGTGAATGGAATCACTGTATCTCTTGATTCTTGAGTGACTATGCACCTTGACCCCTATTTCGACCTGACTGAGCCGAGGAACATCGTAGTGAATGGCCCACTGCTCATCCAGAAGAATGAAATCGCGCACGACCTCGAGGAAGGCCATAGGGAAGATTCCCTTCTCCAGAGTGTATCGCTGACTCAGTCGAACATCCACGTTGTAGAGACTGAAGTCTCTGTAGCGGCCGCGCGAGTCAATCTCACCCGCGAGGTATCTGAGATCTGAGTAGGCCGCAGGCGTGACGCTCAGGACGTCGAAAAGCTCCTCGCTTCCAAGCCTCAGCTTCCTTCTCTCGAAGGAAACATCTTTTATGGGAACGGAGCTGAGCCAGTCCTTGATTTCTTTGAGCCTCCTCCTCTCACCGTGCACATAGAAATTGGGGACGTAGCTCCTATCGACTATCTTGTCTACACCCCTCTCTGTCTTTAGCCAACAGACCATGCGATTCCCGTTGTAGTCTGGATAGACATCGAACAGCCAACCTCTCATTTTTCCGTGCTCCGAACTCTCTCTTTGAGAACCTCTATCTCCTTCTGCAACTCGAGTATGATGGACATGAAGATGCTCTCCATGGGATCGATGCGGTTTGCGTATGAGCACGCGGATGCGTGTGCCCGTGCTTTGTTCATAAGACCGTCGAAGATCTTCCTGTCCTTCGGTCTCAGGGCCCTTTTGTACTGCCCCCATCCGGAGATGGTGGACTCGAGAAGCAGTCTGAAGGTAGGAACAGTTCTTCCCATTTAATCACCCCATTGGTGGACGTCTTCCTACAACCGTGTAGGCTCCCCCGTGTGACTATTCATGCCAGTATATTTAACAAGAGAATCGGGGGAGTGGGGTGAAAGTAGAACTCAATATGCACAGAACCGATAGAGACATCATCACGCTTCCACCTTCAATCCAGGGACGTTGAACATATCGACGACGCGATATCCGTTTCGAATGGCTGGAACTCCACACGTAATCTAGGAATGGATTTGTGGCTCTTCTCGGTACTCCATCAGAGTGGTTTGATTGTGGGCAACCGGGATGTAGTTCATCCATCTCTCATCCTTTGGCAGCACGACCTTAAGGCACCGAACACCATTCTCGAACCTCACTATCTTGTCTGGCTCGGTGTAAAGCAGTCTCCTGAGAGCGCTTCTGCGGTATATGTTGCTCAGCTTGTAGTTAGTGAGGAGGGTGATGGTGTTCCATCTCTCTGTCAATTCTTTCACCGTGGAGAAGCCCTGCCGAACGAGCTCAAGAGCTTCTGGCCACCACAAGTCCTCATCCAGGTAGAGTGCCGGGAAGCAGGAGACCACCAGCATGCCTGCTCCGCTCTCATGTATGCGATCTTCCAACCTCTCTCCTATCAGTGCTGACATCTGATATGCGGTGAAGGGACGGGAAACATGGACCTGGCTCAGCACATACTCTCTGTCCATGCCGAACCGCTTGGCCAGATTGGCGAGGACGAAAGGATCGATGGAGTTGCCACCGTCCAGAAACACGACTGGAAGATCGTATCTCAATATCTCTTGAACGCAGAGCAACGAGATGAAGTCAAAGAGAAACTCTGAGGCACTATCTATGAAGCTGACTTTCGATGATCTGAAGGCACCAAGGAAATCGTCCAGTGGTTTTAGAGTGGATGAGATTCCTCTTTCGACCCTCTCGACTTCCAGAACAAGGCTCTTCGCAATCGCTCGCATATTCTCCCCCTATGATGAAAAACTGACATGTGAGCTTATAACGAAAACCGGAGGGGAGGGGAGTGAAAGTGGCAATCAACCGAATTGTCTCTCGGAAATCACTTTGGGAAGGTCCATTTTCCCGACGTAGCGCACCATTGGCATCGTAGCGAGCATGGCTACGACGAACATCATGATGACCGTCACCAACATGGGCGGCCAATTCACGAAGACCTGATACAACGGGAAGAAATCTTCCATCAGGGGAAGAAAGGCATAGGTCGTGGCGACACCCATCGGGATGCCTACTGCAATTCCGAATAGCGTTAGGACAGCGACCTCAGAGTAGACAATCTTTGCGACAGACCGTTGCCCATATCCTATGGCTTTCATCTGCCCGAACTCGCTGTAGCGCTCGAGGACACCAATCATGACTATGTTGGAGATTACGAGAACAGCCATGAGGAATCCCAGGACAGTGAAGAAATATATCACCGCCGCGAACGCCGCCAGGAACTCCTTGATGCCCTCACTCACTTCACTCTTCTTGGTCACGGACGAAACAAAGCCCAGCCCCAGCAGATACTCTCTCACCGCGTCAGACTTGCCCTTCTGGACCTCCAGATAGGCGGCAGTCGCGAGGTCCTGTCCCTCCAATGCCCTTGCTGCACTCAAAGGAACGAAGAGCCCCTCCATGAATTCCAGCGCTATCCCTGTGACGTTGAATGTCTGGCCTGCGAAGCCGACCTGGTCACCGATCCCCACATGAAGGTCCCGAGCAAGGATGCTCGTGATCACGGCTTCATCTTGCCCCTGGAACCCCCCGCCCTCTTTGAGTTTGAATACATGAAGTGTAGCATCCTGAGGAATGCCTAGCAGATTGGCTATCTCGAATTCATCCCCATGCGAGACCTCGCCGCCAAGCCTCAGGACTGGTTCCATTCTTGTCACATCTGGGGACACCAGGCTGTCGAGACCGCTCTGATTCACCGGCTCAGAGAAGGTCACGAGAAGGTCCCATCTCTCCACATCCTGAAGTGCATCATCCACTGATAGGGTGAAGGAGTCGAACATGATGGGTCCGATGCTTGCCAAAAGCACCGACGTCCCAATCGCGAGGGACATCAAAAGACCTCTGAGCCATTTCCTTGAGAGATTCCTGCAAGCATACCTGGTTGTGTAGGACACCCTCCCTCTGGACGACTTCTCCAGAATCTTCTCCAACAAGGTCTTCTTCACCGGCCTGTCATCAAATGCAACACCGCGAATTGCGTCGTGGGCCTCAAGTCGTGCGATGCTCCTCGCAGCAATGGCGGCAGCCAGCATGGCAGTGATGGGACCGAAGAAAAGGGACTCTATCACGGGCAGGATGTCGAAGTTGATCGTCCCAAGTGGGATGTGTGCCGCTGCATCGATGTACGCCACTGCCATGAGCCATCCCAGTGGGAGGGCAAGGATTGCCCCGATGACGGACCCTATCAGTCCGAGGATTATGCCTATGGTCAGATAAGCGCCCACAATTTCGAACTGGGTGTATCCGAGCCCGCGAAGTACGCCGATTTCCCTGCGTTGGCTTGCCACCAACCTTGAAAACGCGGAGTAGACAATGAAGAATGCGACAAGTAGGAAGACGAGGGCGATTGACCCGGTGAACTCCTCGCCGTATCGCATATCCTCTTCGAGGTAGGAGAAGCCCATCATCTTCTCTCTAGGTAGGGATGTGGAGATGGTGATTCCCATCGATCGTAGCCCTTGGTTGACCTCCATCTGGATTTCCCCCTTGTCCACCTGGGGGTCAAAGAGAAAGGAAATCTGATTGACGACACCCCACAAACCCGTGATGTTCTGGAGGGTCTCCAGCGGGAGGAAGATGACCGCCAAGCTCCCCGGAATCGGAATCATCGAATCGGGGTCGACAGTGAGAACCAGGAACTCGGCCGAGCGAGCGAGACCCCTGACTGTGAACGTCCTGGCGGTGCCCATCACCTTCAGCTCAATCTCATGGTCCACATCAATGCCCTTGCGCTTGGCAAATCTCTCCTCCACGAGAACACCATAGGGGTCTCCAGGATTAAGGTAGGAGCCCTTGGAAATCTCGAGAGTGTTCACGAGAGGGTTCCGCGATGAGTTGAGTCCCAGGACAAGGGCCTGGGCATCCTCACCCGCCGTAGCCATTCTCGCGGACAGCTCAAGCCTCGCCTCTGCGGCCTCAACGCCTGGAAGCATAAGCGAATCCGATATGTTGTCAGGTGCGCCATCGACGTAGACGGCATAGTCTGCGAAGTTCATCTCATCGTACTTGTGATGGAGGGAATCGCGCACTGACGGAATCATGTTCGCCATCCCTGCAAACATCATAGAACCCATTGTGATGAGGAGGACACTGCCAATAGCTCTCCAACGCATCCGGAAGACATCCTTCCTCATCTTCCTGCTCAGGTGAGACAAATCAGGAACCCCTTTCACCGCCTGCAACTATCCTCTGCACCTTTCCCGACCTCAAGAAAATCGAGCGGTCCGCGAACTCGGATGCCGATTCCAGATGAGTTACGGAAATGATGGTGGTTCCGGTTTTCCTGTTCAAGTCCAGAAGGAGATTCCAGACGATTTCCCCTGTCTCGGCATCGAGATTGCCTGTGGGCTCATCTGCCAGAAGGATCTTCGGCTCCTTTGCGAGAGCACGCGCCACAGCGACCCTCTGTTGCTCCCCACCACTCAGTTGCGAGGGATACTTGTCCATATGATCCTTCAGGCCAACCATCCCGAGGTACCTCACGGCCCGCCTACCCACCTCTGCGGGATCGCGAATGGATGTCGCCAAGCCAATCTCGACATTCTCCCTTGCCGTGAGAGCGGGAAAGAGATTGAAGAACTGGAACACGAGACCTACATCTTGGGCCCTGAACTTCGTTCTCTCCTTGTCCGGCAGGCTTGAAACATCCTTTTCGTCGACGAGGACCCTGCCCTTCGTGGGCACGTCGAGTGCGGAAATCATGTTCAGCAGTGTTGTCTTCCCAGACCCGCTCTGACCAAGAATGACGACAAACTCCCCTCTCTCGATCTTGAAGGACACGTCGTTGAGCGCGCGCGTAAGCGTCTCCCCGTAGGGATACTCCTTGAAAAGATGCTCGACATGGACAATCGGTTTCTCGTTGGACATTCTAATCGCCCGACTGAGAATGAATAGGGTGATTATAGTAATTGCGGGTTAGCTGAAGCTCTCAAGCGTGAACTGCTCTTTGATTCTAATCTCCTTCTTCCTGTGTGGGATGTCAAGCCTATCCATGAGCTGGAGGGCGTTCCTGGCCGCCTTGGCCTTGCCATGGTTGTTGAAGTATATCCTCGTCTTCTCCGCCCTGGAGTCGAATTCCCTAATGGTGGGTATCCACATATCCAGCTCCTCATCCTTGTACAGGTAGTCATATCTGTTGATTCTATGGTCCTTAATTTGCTCCTCACCCTTCCACCATATATCGTAGTTCCTTCCATGGAACCGGACGTAGGCGTGGTCCGCCGTTGAGGTCTCAGTCTTGGGGAAGTAGGGACTGTCAAGGCTGCAGACTGCCACGTTCCTCTGAGAAAGGAGCTCCCTGACAGAGGGAAGATAGTCGTATCCTGAATCATCCAGCCAGGACTTGTGTCTGAACTCAACGACATAGTCGTGCTTATCTGTATCGAGTGTTTCCAGGACCGCTTTGAGGCGATCAAGACTCCCCCCGCCTTCTTCGACCTTGAATCTCGGGGACAGCTGAATCAAGACGGAGGCTAGGAGACTGTTCTCAGCGAGAGGTCTCACAACAGTCGTCTCGAACTCCTTTGCCGCAGTTGCCGCACGCTCCCCGTTCCTCAGTATCCTCATATGAGTTATGTCCTTGTGCATCTTCAATGAGAAATCGAAGTCCTGCATCCTCTTTCCCTTGGCAATCCATGCCTGTATGGTCCTCTCCCCGGGGACCGCGTAATATGTACTGTCAATCTCAACGGTGGGAAAGAACTTACCGTAGTATTCCAGCCATCCACCTCTTCTGTCCCTCATCGACTCCGGATAGAACGTACCAATCCAATCCTTGTAGGACCAACCACAGGTCCCTATCCTTATCATGGCCATTATCACAAGTCAGAGAGTATAAAAAGATTGGCCAGAGGGGGGAGGTCGAACTGTTCTGAGGAGTCAGCGCGGATGTCCATGTCTGTCATACTTCCGAATCGCGAACGTTTGAACAAGCGCCCCCCCGACGAAGGAGAGCCCGCCGAAGAGGAGACCCAAGTCTGCATCTCCCGTCACGAGCCAGAGGCCCACACCTATCAAGATTCCTCCAATCAGGGCGGTGATGATGCCGATGAGCTCCTCGATGAAGTAGTATGAGATTGCGAAGACAACAACGAGGACGATGAATGCTGCGATTATCTTGCTATCGAGAGAGACGCCACCCAATGCCGCGTAAACGAGGCCTCCTGCAAGAAGGCCTGTGAGGAACGCCAAGCCGACCTTGACCAGGGCGCCGAGCAGCATGCTTCCGACGATGGCGAGGATGAGAGAGAGAATCAAGGCCACCGGCCAACCTCCAAGAACATAACCGATCGCGTATCCAATCGTCCCACCGATGAACGCTCCAATCAGGGACATCAAGGGTCCCCAGACGACGCGACCAAAGAAGGCCAGACCGAGACCCACTAATACGAGTATCACGCCGATAATCATTACGGCCTCTTCAGGAAGCCCGGCAACAGCCATGGAGAGAAAGTAGAACAGCCACCAATTATATTCTTTTGCCTCACATCATCAAGCAGGATTATAAGGCTCTGATGGTATTGGAACAACGTGAAGGTTTCCATCCTCGATGGCTATGTGGATGAGCCGTCGTGTCTAGGTGTCCCGCCCTACATCTCTCCTTACCCCCGCTACGTTGCTGGAGCGATCCTTTCCACCGGCCATGAGTGCGAGTATCTTACCATCGATCAAATCCGCGGGGGGCTTCTGCCCTCCGGTGACATCATTGTGTTGATTGCAGGTCCGATGGTTCCAGGGAGGTATCTCCGTGGGATGCCCATCTCATCGAAAGAGATCGTAGGCTTCCTCGACGGATTCGAGGAAATTCGCATATTGGGAGGCCCGCTGGCAAGGTTCGGGATGTACGACGACTCGATTGAGGCGGTTTTTGATTACATCGCGAAGAGAGACTTGGACGCGTTCGTGTTTGACATCCTCTCAGACGATAGTGTGGGACACAGAGACCGCTCGATGGAGGAGTGGAGGGAGTGGGCAGTTTCTGGATCAGAGATCGTCAAGCACCATCCCGACTTTCCCCAGCCATTGATCGCTGAGCTGGACAGCTGGAGGGGATGTGTCAGATATCTCTCGGGCGGGTGCTCCTTCTGCATCGAACCCCTCTACGGCAAACCGCAGTTCCGCGCACCGGACGACATAATCAAGGAGGTCTGCGCCCTGCACTCAGCTGGTGTGCGCAATTTTCGGTTGGGGGGACAGTCATGCGTCTTCTCTTACATGGCCGAGGGGGTCGGTGAGACCGAGACGCCAGTCCCCAACCCCGGTGCAATCGAGTATCTATTGAAAGGAGTGAGAAGGGCGGCCCCAGATCTCCAAGTCCTGCACACAGATAACGCGGATCCTGCTGTTATCGCAGCTCACCCGATTGAGTCGAAGCAGGTTGCACATCATCTCGTGAAGTATTGCACAGGCGGGAATGTTCTCGCTTTCGGAGTGGAAAGTGTCGATCCCAAGGTGATCGCCTCAAACAGTTTGAACAGCAATGCCGAGGAGTCGAGAGCAGCGATAGAGCTCATAAACGAGATCGGATCCGCAAGGAGCGTGACGGGTCTCCCGCACCTTCTGCCAGGCATTAACTTCCTTTTGGGCTTGAAGGGTGAGAGGAAGGAGACCTTCTCCATGAACCTCGCCTTTCTCAAGAGTCTGCTGGACGACGGCCTGATGATACGGAGAATCAATATCAGGCAGGTCCTTCCCGTTCGCGGGGAGTTCGACGTTAGAAAGCATCACCAGGAGTTCAGGCGGTTCAAATCTAGCGTCAGAAGGGAAATCGACAGGCCCATGATGGAGAGGATTCTTCCTGCAGGAACGATTCTGAAGTGCGTTTATCTCGAGATTTGGAGGGGGAGGAGTACATTCGGGCGTCAGATGGGAACCTATCCGATACTCGTGGGTCTTCCCTACCGGATGGAGCTGAATAGGTTCGTGAACGTTCGTGTCCTCTCCCATGGCTTCCGAAGCGTCACGGCGATTGAGTCCCCCTTGGACGTCAACAGCGCATCCCTTGATGCACTCACAGCTCTACCCGGAATCGGAAGAAAGCGAGCGGCAAGAATAGTGAGGGCCAGACCATTCAGGTCCCCCTCACAGTTCTTCGAGGCCCTGGACGAGGAATCGGTGGCGCGGAAAGTGGTTCGCTTGCTGAGATTCGACTCAGAATGAGAAGACCTTATCCACCTTGTGAGCGATCCTGTCCATCTCCGTGCTCGTGAGGTTGCTCCCATCAAGAATGCTCTCCCGTACTCCTTCCGGGCTGTAATTCATGATGTCAATTACCGTCGGAATCCTGATGGCATCACCCACTATTGCGGCAGTCCTGGCTGGTATCGTGGCAATGATACTCTCCCAAACCGATTTGTCTGGGATACCCGTAAGAGCCGATGCGAGATCCGAAGGCTCCTTCAACGAAAGGATTAACCTATTGGCTAGCTGACTTCTCACCTCATCATCGATTTTTGCTGGCCTTTGGTCCACGAGAGCAAGTATGAGGTTGAACTTCCTGGTTTCCCTTGCGAGCTTGTTGAAGATGGTATATGAGGCGATCTTGGGGGCGAGGAACCTGTGTGCTTCCTCCAGGAACAAGACGAGGCGGGGAAAGTCCTCGTTTCTCTCCGTATAGAGATCGAACAGCCTCCTGGCTAGTAGGTTGGCGATGAAAAGGTACACCATCTGGTCCGTCCCATACTCTCCGAAATCAAGTACGACCGATTCTCCGTCTCGGATCAAGGATGCGAGCTGCTTGAAGGCATCCTTTCCACCGTGCCTGATGAAGGTGAATCGTCTCATTCTTCCCATCCTTCTCTTGAGGGCGCTGAGAACGCTCGGATGAACCCTGTGCCCCCACTCCACAAGGTCCGCCTGCCTAATCGAGGAAACAAGGTCTCGCTTCCTGGTCCTGTTTATCTCATAAATCGCATCGGTCATGTTCCGATTCAAATCCTGGAAAGCCACAATCAGGTCCTCGGGCCTTATCTCATCGGGATCGATAATGAAGGGTGTTGCCTCTTTGTTCCTAGGGTCAAGCGAGAAAACCTTCACCTTTTCTGGGAAATAGTACTTCAGCCCCTCCGTCTTGTCCGTTCTTGAGTAGACGCCATACTCACCGTGCATATCGAGTATCATGACGCTACCAACATCCTTGGCGAGAATCCCAATGCAAACGAGCTTGTTGAGTATGCTCTTCCCCATGCCCGTTCGGCCAAAGATGCCGAAGGGCTTCTCTGTGAGCTTATCAAAGTCGACATGCACCATGAACCTCTCGACGCCTCGGATGGAACCCAAGGGAGCCGAGTGCAAACTCACCTGGTATATCTTCTCGACATCCTTCCGATCCGCATGCCTAGCGATTGAGAAGTAGGGAGGGATCGTCTGCGGCTCCGAGAGTCTGCTCGTTTCCCTGTGAATGAGCTGGATGGGCCTCAGGTTTGCCTTTGAATAGAATATTCTCCCGCTGAACCCCTCGTGTGTCTCGCCCAGGGGCACAATGGAGTCCCTTATCCTCGAACCCGCAAGCCTTTCCGCGATCTCAACGGACTGGTTGACTATGTCATGGACGATGCAATAGAAGTCGTATGTCCTGCCCTCCACGACCACAGGATAGCCTATCCTCAGGTCCTCTGGATTGTCCAGGTCAAGCTTGGCCGCCAGTCCTCCAAGCACAGAGGCGGAAACAACCTCACCAATCTTCTGGCTCATCTCATATCCCTGCTTGCTTGGTCAAGATATTCGTGGAACGCTCCTCGCCTTTCACCCTCGACGTGGGTAAGTCCAGCGATAACCTCGTCGATTTCGATTCCTTGCTCGACACCCACCCGGAGTAGAACCTCCTCATATACATCCCGGAACTGCCTGATGGTCACCGCGAATCTGTGCGCCTCAAGGAGGGGGTAGGGATATCCTGGGCAGAGGCCCGACCTCGCATAATGGGCGAGGTTGGCGAAGACAAATGCTGGGTTCTCTCTGAACGTTCCCACATCGATGCGAAACCATTTGGGGGAGTCCGGATGCAGCTTTGCGAAGTAGACGTCGCCGTGAAGGAATCCCTTGTGTTTGAATTCGAACTGCTTTGGAACCCTCACGTAGGCCATCCCATTTCTTCCGTCGAGGAGCTCCTCGTCAGTTCTCACACTGCCAAATGCATGCGAGTAGGAATCCTTCGATATTCCCACAAGTATGTTCCCCCTCTCCTCGCAGACTTCCCGAGTCTCGTGAAGGTGATTGGACTCTTTGTGGAAGGAGGCTAGGGTTCCGTCAACAGCTATGATGGCTCCCCTCCACTTCCTCGCCAGACGAAGGGTGAGTTCGCCCTCCAAGTAGCGTCTGAACTCGTTCATCATTGCCCTTGGGTGGTCGCCCGACAGCCTGGTTGCCTCGAAGAGCTGCCTGTGAAGGATGCTCTGTCTTTCGACGACGCTCCTTTCAGTTGAAACGAGAATTGGAACCTCGAGCTTGCTGCTGCCCATGAGTCTGTAGCCACCATCCCTGAAGAGATATGTCAATCCCCCAACTCTCACAATCGCCAACCACATGCTCGAGATGTTCAGTAGAAATGAGTATGATCCGTCCACGGCGACCATCTCCCTCACTTCTTTGGAGGGCCCGAAATCGAGCAGTTCACCGTTCCGCAGGATCTCGGCTCCGATGTCTCGGTAGAGAGCGACCTCTCTCATTCGCTGTCTCAGATCCTCCAACAACATCTACGACACAACCTCAATTCTCGACTCCTGCTCAGGGGTCATGTATACTCTGATTTTGCCGGGGAACCTGTCGGCAACCTCCACAAGATGGGTTATTAAGATGACCTTATCAAAGAACTCTCCCATTTTGAAGAGCTTGTGTATGAACAAATCCCTGTTCGATTCCGAGTCCAGAGATCCAAGGTCTCCCTCGTCGATGAATAGCGTCTTCATCCTGCCATAGGTTCGGCCGACCTGTGGCAGGCTTGCCAACTGCTTGGCAATCGCGAACCTGAGGGCGGCATTTATCTGTGTTCTCTCCCCGCCGCTGAACTCCG
The DNA here is from genome assembly GCA_046761045.1 of Thermoplasmata archaeon. Classification (GTDB taxonomy): domain Archaea; phylum Thermoplasmatota; class Thermoplasmata; order RBG-16-68-12; family JAGMCJ01; genus JAGMCJ01. The sequence continues at coordinate 4,626 of JBHIFJ010000014.1, read as the reverse complement.
CAACATCGTGCCACTTCCCGTCGACACCCTCCACATCAATCCGAACGCCGTACTCCCTCTTCTCCTCGTGAGTCCTCAGACTCACGCGGGTGAATCTTCCATCCGTGAGATCAATGAGGTTCTGGGAGGTCTCAATCTCGAGCTCCGGAAGAAGCTGATTGATGGCGTACATCGCCACGCCCTTCTTGTGAAAGATTTGATCCTTCAGGATGGCAAATGTCTCTAGGCCAGAGCGTCCCATCTCAAGCTTCTCCTCTATCTTTTCAAGCTTCACCCTCTCCCTCTCAAGCTCTCTGAGCTGCTCTTGGAGCCCCTCTATCTGAACCTCCTTCCCTCGTAGTTCCTTTTCAATCTCGCTCTTGGACCTCTTGAGCCCTTCCACATCCGTCCTGGCCTTCTGATACGCGTCTTCGTCTGCGGCGAGCTTCTGCAACTTCTTCTTGAGCCCGGCAACCTCACTCTCTGTCTTCTCAAGTCTCCTCTTGTGATCTTCCAGAAGCCTGCTCATGTCTCCGATGTCCTCGAGCTTCTGGCGAACATCCTTCAGCCTGCCCCTCTTCCTTCCAATCTGGCTGACGGATTCTTCAAGCTTCTCCAATCTGTTCCTCGCCTCCTGATCGAAGTTGAGCTTCTTCAGGCCCTCATCCACCTTGTGTGCCGCGGACACCAGTTCCCTGACCCTCTTCTTGTGCCTTCTCTCCAGACTCCTGAGGTCTTTCTTGATTTGGTCCACTTGATGCTCGATCTCACTCAGCACAAAGGAGTCCTCGTTTATCTCCTGAACCTTCTTGTTGATTTCCTCAATGTGCTTCAGCGCGTCCCCCCTCTCAGCTTCGATCTGAAGAACGAGGTCGTTGCGCCCAGCAAGCCACTCAATCTCTTTCTCTATTCTGGATATCCTTTCGCCGAGCGCACCCTCGGTTCTCAGGAGATCAAAAGCCTCCTCCCTATCTATCGTTGTGGAGAGGGAGGCTATTCTTCCCTCAGCGATGTTCAGCCTATCTCGAAGCTTCTCTCTCTCCCTCTTGTACTCCGCCTCGGCATCCTCGAGAGATCTCTGATGCGCTCTTTTCTCCTTCTCCAATCCCGCTGCAAGGTGACTGGTCTCCTTCAGCTTGCTCATCTCGTCAACGAGCTTCTCATAATCCCTCGTTTCATCCTCGAGTCTCTTGACCTCCTCCTTGAGTATGACGGACTCCTCAGCCGCTGTGGCGATTTTTCGAATCTCCCTTCGAATCGCGGAGAGGCTCTTTTCCTTCTCCTCCAGCGAAGCCTTTGCTGAAATGAATGCCTCATGCTCTCTCTCGAGTTCCTTCAGCTTCTCCTCATCTGCGAGAAGCCTTCCCTCCACATCATGCAGCTTCCCTCCGAGGCTCTTCGCCTCGTTCTGAGCGACTGTCAAATCCTCACTTAGGTGAGGAAGCCTCGAAAGGCTTTCACGCAGGAGCGCTGCATTGCTCTCGCCAATCTCCATCTCTCGCTGAACCTCATCATACTTCGCTTTCGTCAATGACTGGGCCTTCTCGAAAATCTCCAGCCTGAAGAGCTTCTGAAAAATCCTTAGGCGGTTGGAATCGCTCTCCGCACCAAGCTCCTTCATTTCCTCTTGCCGCACGAAAGTGGAGTTCCGAAAGCCATCATAGTCCAGTCCGACTGTGTCCTTGACGATTCTCTCCAGCTCTGGAATGCTCCCGGGGATTTGATTTCCGTTCCTGTAGAGGCGGAGATATGCAGACCCCTTGCTGGAGAAGCCCCTCTCAATCTCGTATAGGTCTCCCCCCTGCGCGAAGTAGACTCTCACATAGCCACCAGATCTGCAAATATCCGCTATTCCTATACCTGAGACCTCCGTCCTCGAAGTCCTTTTATAGAGGGCAAAAGTCACTGCATCGAGAATCGATGTTTTCCCCGAGCCCGTCTTACCAGTGATGACTGTGAACTTCTTCGGGAACCTCAGTGTGGAAGTCCCTCCGACATAACGCATGAAATCCTTCATCTCGATCTCCTGAATAACGAATCCCTCGGAGGCCGGGATCTCTTGGACAGACTCGATCTCCGCCGAGGCCTCTTCAGCAACCTCCTCTCTCTCGAAGGATTCCAGTGTCCTCATGATAGCACCTCCCTCAGTATCTGGTCTCCTTCTCTGAGGAGGGCGTCGTGCTTCTTGTGATCCGAGTAATTCAGGTCGACGAAGTCCTTGAGGAGCCTGAATGGGTCCAGAGTGAACTCGGACAGACTCACCTTCTCCACGCCTTCCTCAATCCACCTCATCTGGTAGTTGAAAGCGGGACGCAGGAAATCGGCTATCCTGTTCTCATCAATCCTCTCTCTCGCACCTTCGCCCACCAAGATTGTCATTCTGAGCATTTTTCCCTCGACATCCTCGGGAAGCCTGTTCAGTATGTCCCTCGTGGGATTCTCGCTTCCGGAGATGTCGATTTCGACATCAACCATCTCTCTGACGGGGAGTTCAATGAAGTTCCACTCCCTTTTCTCCGGATTCACGGAAACGAATCCTTTCTTGTCCAACCGCTCTCCCCAGTCTATTCTCTCCGGTGCACCCGTGTACACGATTTGGGGACGATTCTCCATGACTTGGTGCAGGTGTATATGACTGAAGAGGGCCAGGTCGATGGACTTCGGTATCATGTCCTGAGTGAATGAGAACTCGTCAGGCAGGATTTCGATGTACGTCGTGCTGCTTATCTTCGCTCCTTCCACGTAGTAGTGTCCGAGGAGTACATTGTAGTCCGCATCCATTTCTGCCGCCCTTCTTGCGAGCCATTCCCTCCACAGCCTCCGGGAAAGCTCGAAGCTCTGATCCCTGGGTATCTCCTCCTTCAGCTTCTCCTTCACCCACTCAACTATCTGCTCAGGATGGAGGTATGGCAGAATGAGAAACCCAACCCGAACAGCACCAAGCTCGAGTACCCTCACTTCCGGCTTCCTGAAGACGGTGACGTTGGGGTACCCGCGAAAATCGTCTATGGAGGTCCCTCTTGCCATGCTTCGTGGCTGGTCATGGTTTCCCGCCAGAATCCAGACAGGGATTCGAGCATCTCCTAGCGGCTCGATGACATCTACTCTGACGAGTTCCCTGAATGCAGGACTCACATGGGTCCTGTCGAAAAGATCTCCAAGAATCGCAAAAAGCCCCGCCCTGTTATCAATAGCATACTTCGCTGCCCGCGCAAAGTTCCTATGGAGGTCCATCGCCCGCTCAGACATACCCGTCTCTGGGTCAACGTTGTATCCGAAGTTCATGCCCTCGTGAACATCACCAGTGACTACAATCTCCATCTCGATCACCACAACGTCTGGAGCTTATTTAAGGCTTGATTGGGGGAAGATGAAAGTTCAATTGTTGGATGTGAGAGCGTGGGAAAAGAAGCCTTGCCTGAACGATATCAGAAATCTTCAGACCGTCTCGGCCCTCCTGTGCCCTCAACCGCTCCCGCAACTTTTATCATCTTTCGCCCTCTTTTCTCTCTTGTGCCAGGGATTAGCAAGTTTGGAGAGACAGGGAACCTCAAACGGGCTCACGTATCGATCGTCGGCTGTGGTGGTGCTGGCTGCAACATGCTCCACGAGATTCCTCCTATTCCTGGATACGAACCCATTGCCGTCAATGATGAGCCTCATCCCTCGATGATTGGGATAGGAAGAAGGATTCTCATCAGAAAGGAAGGTCTCAAGGGGATAGCCGAGACCGACAAGGGGGGGAGGCGGGAGCTCTACACCGATGCGGAGCACGCAATCGAGCGGGAGGTCGAGGGCTCCGACATCGTTTTCATAGTCAGTGGTTTGGGCGGGTACACTGGCACATGGGCCGCACCTATAGTCGCATCTGTGGCGCATCACTGTAAGGCGTTGGCAATCTCACTTGTGAGTCTTCCGTTCACCGTGGAGGGAATCGCCCGCCGTGGCGTTGCGAATGAGGGTCTGAGGGTCCTCAAGAGGTACTCGGATGTGGTGATAACCTTCTCGAATGATGGACTCCTCAAGCTTGCTCCGAACATACCGCTCCTGAGAGCCTTCGAGGTCATGGGAAGGCTCATCGGAAAGCCTGTGGCCAATCTCGCCTCCGTCCTGACACGTGGAGACATACCACATCTGAAGTCTGTTCTGCGGAGGGTCAGTGAGATGAGGGTGGGGATGGGGGAAAGTACCGGTGACCACAGGAACTTTGTCGCCGTTGAGGACGCCTTCACCTCTCCCTGGCTCAATCTCGATTTGAGCGGGATCAAGGAAGCGATGCTCTTCATCTCCAGTCAGTACATAGATCCAAACGATGTGGATGAAATTGTGCATGAGATCTCTCTCAGGACCCCAAACGCGAACATCACGTGGGGGAGCGTCGAGGAGGACATCGGGGAGAGGACACGCGTCTCGGTGCTCTTGGGGCTCTAGCGGGTTGTTCTCGGGAGGAGCTCTCCCCAGAATCACACGACTCTGCTGACGATGCCCGAGGAGCTTGTCATGCTCAATGTGGGACAGGATACCTACAATGGGGGCTTTTGTACTGAACAGTTCTTGGCAACTGGCTCTGACGCCGCTTAGTTAGTCACGATCCACGTCTGCGGCAGGTCCACCCAGACCCAGTAACCGTCCCCGCTGACCATTGTG
>JBHIFJ010000013.1:0-50577 GCA_046761045.1 Thermoplasmata archaeon | reverse complement strand
GGATGATGTGAGCAGTGTTCTCGGTCGCCCTCAAAATCGTTATCTACAGCCACAGCAATCAACCCAAATGTGAAAAAGCTGTTGGGCATCTGTACGGCAGACTTCGGATTCTTTCATGACATTCGAGAAGTCCTCAAGGCCAGAGGGATACCTTTTGTCGGTGTATCTGTGGGTGAGGACATCCCAGAAGAGGTCGGCGTCGTACTTACGTCCCCCAATGAGATGGACAGCATCGATTTTGAGCCTAAAGTCGCCTCCGATTCGGTCGAGGAGGCCATTGGGCGGGCTCTCTGCGTGCTGGCTGGCAAGACAGAAATCATCTGGCTGACTGTGGGAGTTGATCCTGGACCAAAACCAGGTCTTGCAGCCCTCGCAGACGGAGAGGTTCTCGAAACACGCACGGCGGAATCACCAGAACAGGTCGTCCGAATCGTCTCAGAACTGATCAGGGTGTATGCACCCCGCAACTCCAGAGTCCGGGTGGGACACGGTGACCCCATTAACAGGAACAGGATTATCAACACGCTTCTCGATGAGGGGTACCTCGTTGAAATGGTTGACGAGAAGGGTACGACAACAAGAACGGAGAATCCGGATTTGGAGGCCGCTAGGCAAATCGCCATTTCGAATGGAACAACGGTCTGGGAAAAGCTCAGTGTCGTCCCGACAGCTAGACAGCTGAAAGAGATACAGAGGCAGAGCAGGATTGCCAGTGGTAACAGGATTACGATTTCGACTGACCTAGCGAGAGAGGTGGCACTTGGAAGAATCACGCTTACCGAGGCATTGAGAATTCAAGGGAAGCCCGAGAGGATTTGAGTCACACCGATGATGCACCCCCTCCTCCGATAATCTCAAGACAAGATTTATAACCAAGCTTGGTGTACTGAAAAGGGTATGCCAGAAAAGGTAATGTTGAAGGTTGCTGAGGCCCCACAATCCGACGTGGGATTGGGTAGAGCAAGGGTTGACACTCAGACAAGAGCGGCGCTTGGTATCGATGTTGGTGAAATCGTTGAGATCGTTGGAAAGAAGAAAACTGGAGCCAAGCTGTTCCGCGTTATGCAGGAGGATGAAGGAAAGGGAATAGTCCGAATTGACGGGCTAGTTCGCAAGAATGCCGGGGTCTCAATCGGTGACAGAGTGGAGGTTGCTAGGGCCGACGTGAAGCCCGCGGAGAGGGTCACGATCGCGCCGATAATCTCCGAGGGTCACAGGATTAGCTTTGGCGAAGGCATAGAGAGCTTCGTCAAGAGAGGGCTCCTGAAGCGGCCTGTGACAAAGGGTGATGTGGTCATCGTACCAGGCATTGCTCTGATGGGAGGCGCTCTTCCTTTCATGGTCGTGAAGGGTGTTCCTCGTGGTATCGTCCAGATAACGGATGATACTGTCGTCGAAATCAAGGAAGAACCCGTGAGCGAGGCCGAAATGGTCGCGCCGACGGTCACGTATGACGATATTGGCGGTCTTGAGGAGGAGCTCCAGAGAGTGAGGGAGATGATCGAGCTCCCGCTGAAGCACGCCGAACTCTTCGAGAGACTCGGGATCGACCCGCCAAAGGGAGTTCTTCTCTATGGTCCTCCCGGAACGGGGAAGACGATGATCGCGAAGGCCGTCGCCAATGAGGCAGGCGCCTACTTCTCCTCGATTCAGGGTCCAGAGATAATGTCGAAGTACTATGGTCAGAGCGAGGAGAGGCTTAGGGAGAAGTTCGAGGAGGCAGAGAAGAACGCGCCTTCCGTGCTTTTCATAGACGAGCTGGATTCGATTGCTCCCAAGCGCGAAGAAGTCACAGGCGAGGTCGAGAGGAGGGTGGTGGCACAGCTCCTCACATTGATGGATGGCCTGAGCGGTAGGGGCAATGTGATAGTGATTGCGGCCACCAACAGAGAGGATGCGATTGACCCCGCTCTTAGGAGGCCTGGTAGGTTCGACAGGGAGATTGAGATTGGTGTGCCCGACAGGGTGGGAAGAAAGGAGATTCTGCAGATTCACACTCGAGGTATGCCTATTGAGGGCTCGGACGAGGAGAGGGACGTGATTCTCACTGAGCTAGCTGACATAACGTACGGCTTCGTCGGAGCGGACCTGGCGGCGCTGGCAAGAGAGGCAGCGATGAAGGCCCTGCGAAGATACCTACCGGAAATCGACCTGGACAAGCCAATTCCTCCTGAGGTTCTGGAGAAGATGAAGGTCATAAGGGACGACTTCAAGGAAGCCCTGAAGGAAGTTGAGCCAAGTGCGATGAGAGAGGTTCTCGTTGAGGTTCCAAGAGTGACATGGGACGATGTCGGCGGGCTGGCGGACGTAAAGAAGGTGCTCAGAGAGACCATTGAACTCCCGCTCAAGGACCCTGAAGCCTTCAAGCGGATGGGCATTACCCCGCCTCGCGGTATTCTTCTATACGGGCCGCCAGGCTGCGGGAAGACTCTGTTGGCCAAGGCTGTCGCGAACGAATCCCAGGCAAACTTCATCTCAATCAAAGGTCCTGAGGTCATGTCCAAATGGGTCGGCGAGAGCGAAAAGGCCGTCAGGCAGATTTTCAAGAAGGCGAAGCAGGTGGCTCCCGCCATAGTATTCCTCGACGAAATCGATGCCATAACTCCCAGAAGAGGAGCAGCCATGGCGGATTCTGGGGTCACAGAAAGACTTGTGAACCAGCTGCTGACTTCCATTGACGGATTGGAATCCCTCGAGGGTGTCGTCATCGTTGGAGCGACAAATCGACCGGACATAGTGGATACTGCCCTCCTTCGAGCAGGAAGGTTCGGGAGACTAGTACTCATCCCAGTGCCCGACAGGGATGCACGCCTCGAAATATTCAAAGTTCACACTCGGGATATGCCGCTAAAGGATGTCAACCTCGAGGAACTGGCTGATAGAACGGAAAACTTCTCGGGCGCTGATATTGAGTCCCTTTGCAGAGAGGCGGGACTGAACGCCCTCCGGAAGAATCCAAACGCATCTACTGTGACGATGGAGGAGTTTGAAGAAGCGTTGATGCACGTCCGTCCCTCCGTCGACAAGGAGACGATGGAGTTCTACAAGATGATCGGAGAGGCTCTAGAGAAGGGAACGATGACGAAGAAGGAGAGACAAGACGTACAGTCCATGTTCCGCTAGCCATTCGTCTTCCTTGGCCATCCTCTAATGCTAAATATGAGAAGGTAGATATAGGACAGGCTCAGGCCCAAGGAGGTGTGGGATGAAGAAGTTTGCAACAGAGCTGAGGGGAAAGACTGTTATGACAAACGACGGTCAGATCCTCGGTATGATAGAGAATTTCATCATAGATACTCGCACAGGGAAGTTGCACGATGTTCTCGTGATTCCAGCCGAGGAGATTGAGACTCGCCTCTTCAAGACGGACCCGCAGGGTAGGATTGTCCTACCATTCACTGGGATGAAGGCTATCAAAGACGTCGTAGTGATGGATGTCGAATAGCTATTCTGACTGGCGCAAGAAGGCTTCCACCAATTCTTTTCTTTCATCAAGCCGTACTCTGAGTATCGCCTCTATGGTTGCGGCGATCGACCAGCTTTCTATAATGAGTTCTGGAGACTTCTGGAAGCTCCATTCCAAAGAGCCGATTCTCATCCTATTTCAACGTCTCCTTCACCTTGGTGGCCAGGTCGGAGATATCCATTCCAGTTAGGGCCTTCACGAGCGCGGGGGCCTGAGCTGCTATATCAACGACGCTTCCGACTAAGTCCGAGGGACCTCTGCTACCCATTATTATGAGCTTCTCAGTGGTTTCCAGGGGCCTCGCCGCCTCAGCGACGATTTCGGGAAGCTTCTCCACAATCAACTCAGTAACCGCTGCTCGACCGTACATCTCCCAAGCCTGAGCTTTCTTGGCCATTGCCTCTGCCTCCGCGAGTCCCTTCGCGCGTATGGCGTAGGCCTCAGCCTCTCCTTTCAGCCTGATTATATCGGCCTCGGCGGTTCCTTCCTGGCGGATTTTCTCCGCCTGTCCGAGTGCGACCCGAGACAGTCTCTCCTTCTCACCTTCCGCAAGAAGTATGAGCTTCTGTTTCTCACCCTCTGATATGATTATGGCCTTCCTCTTCTCGCCATCTGCTTCTGCGGCCACAGCATTCGCGTGAGCCTTGGCGGGAACCACTTGCTCAGCGATTTGCTCCTGCTCCCTTCTCCGAACCTCCTGTTCCATGACTTCCACTTGCTTTTCCTTGTCTTTGATGTCGACTATCCTCTGTTCGACGACTAGCTCCTGTCTTCTAACAGCGTCCTGTATGGAGAATGCAATCTCCCTGTTGGCTCTCTCCTTCTCGACCTCAGCCTCAGCCTTCTGGCGAGTGATGTCCCTGTCCCTATGAAAGATGGCAACGCGGGCCTCAGCATCGGCATTCGCCTGCTCTCCTTCCATGGCCGCCTTTGCCTCTTGGATTGTCGCTTCCCTGTTTGCGTTGGCCTTGCCTATCCTTGCGTCTCTCTTGACCTCTTCCGTTTTCTTCACACCAAGTGCATTGAGATATCCGTACTCATCCTCCAAGTCCCTGATGACGAAGGAGCGAATCTCGATTCCCATGTTCTTCAGATCTGCAGCCGCCATGGTCTGGATTTGACTTGAGATCGCGTCTCTGTCGCTGTTGATCTGTTCCACAGTGAGAGTTGCACAGACACCCCTGACATGCCCCTCGAGAGTTTTCATGGCTATCTCATTGATCTCCGAGTCTGTCTTGTGCAGGAGATGCTCGGCAGCTGTATCCATGGTCGCAGCATCGCTTGAGACTTTGACCTGAGCCACGGTCTTGATGTTGACCTTTGCGCCGCTTCTTGCCACGTCCGTCACAATGTCGTTCACGTTGACGTCAAGGGTTCGGACATCCAGGGGAAGGAACTCGTATGATTCCACTATTGGCCAGATGAACTTCGCTCCGCCTGAGATTACCTGATATCCCTTTTTGCCAACCTGTTTCTTCCCATACACAACCATAGCCTTGTCTGGGGGGACCTTCTTGTATCTTCGTGCGTACAGCAATATGGGTCCAAATATCCCTGCCAGAAAGACTAGGATGGCTATCAATATTGTTGCTTCTCCATTCACTTAACTCCCTCCTCATGTCACTTCCTTATGACCCTGACTCCGTTGCCCACGACTGCTTGAATCTCGACAACAGTGTCCGTAGGAATGGTCTCCTCCGAAACGGCGGGAATGAGAGTCCGACCTCTCTCCTCCGTTACAACGACGATTTGACCAAGCTTTCCTGGCTTGATTGCTACAGACACGGTGCCCTCCTGGCCCACAAGACTGCTCAGGTCGACCGAACTCGACGCCTGCGTCTTGACAAATAGCCAGGTGATGGCGAAGTACATTCCGCCCGACGTGATGACACTCACCAATACTGCAACCATCGGGATTATGAATGGATTAAACTCAGCTTGCTCGAGCAGTGCTCCCACGCCGCCAAACGTCGTTCCAAAGGCCAGGATAATCGGCAGGCTCAGTGGACTTATGCCAGGTCCAGCGAAGTCACCATAACCGAGGTCGATATCCGGTCCGCCGACATCGAGGTCAGGTCCTCCAACATCGAAATCCCCCCCTACGTCAACTTCGCCCATCAATCCACCCAGCGCGATGGTAACGATCAGCAATATGGCACAGACTATTGCTATTATCAAGTATATGCTTATCACGGAACCACCTCATTCCTCCAGGAAATCTTCGAACTTCTTGCCAGTATCTCTCCAATCTGTGAGGGCCTTCTCTTGACTCTTCTTCGGAAGCTTCAGAACATCGTAATGGGATTCCTCCGGCGCTCCCTCGACCGTAATGCGAAATTCCATTTCTGAACCGCCAGAAAGCCTCAGTCCACAGTGACTGCAATACGAATCGGAACTCGAGATGGGAGACCCGCAATAACGACAGAACTTCCGCCTAGATCTCGGTTTCTTCTTGGCCTTCTTCCGTTTCTTGGGTTTCTTCACCTCAAACACTGCGCCACACTCATCGCACTGCGTGGCCAAGGGATTGACCAATGCTCCGCAAGATGAACATACATAGCCTCGAAAAACGACACCCCTCTTTCCAAAGCCCAGGTCGCGGTTCAGATCGAAACTCAGCTCTCTGTCCACATTGAAGCCAAGCTCCCTGCTTGGACTGAACTGAAGGTGCCTATCAAGGTCGAATTCCAGCTTGCGTTCCGGGTTGAAGTTGAGCAGCTTCGTGACATCCCCCCTACTGGATGCATCATTTCGAATGTCCTCTGTGAATATAAGCGTTGCGGGATTCGTTGCGCGGGGACCTCTCTGACAATTTATATATCTCTCTCCCCATACCACATCTCATTCCTGTGCGCCCTAAAGGAGGGTGGGTTTTGTCCGAGGAGCAGAAGGATGCGATACTGGAGAAAGTTGGGAATGAAGGTGTCAAGTTTGTGTTGATGCAGTTCATGGACATCCTGGGAATCGTCAAGAACATCACGTTGCCCAGCAATCAGCTGGAGAAAGCTCTGGACGACGGCGTTGTCTTCGATGGATCGTCCATCGTTGGCTACGCGACAATTGAGGAATCAGACATGAGAGCGATTCCAGATGTGTCTACGTTCCGGATCTTGCCTTGGACTTCAGGCGAGACGAAGTGTGCGGGCATTGTGTGCAACATACATGAGGCAAGCGGCGAGAGATTCAGCGGAGATCCGCGGTATGTGCTTGAGTTGATGATGAAAAAGGCAGCGGACAAGGGATATGTCTTCAACACGGGACCCGAGTACGAATTCTTCCTCTTCAAGATCGATGAGAATGGGAATCCAACCACCACTCCGGGTGACGCAGGAGGTTATTTCGACCTTCTGCCGCTCGACGAGGGGGACATGGTTCGCAAGAAAACCACCAACCTGCTCAACGCTCTTGGCTACGAAGTGGAAGCCTCACATCATGAAGTGGCTCCTGGTCAGCACGAGATTGATTTGAGGTATACCGATGCTATGACATCGGCGGACAGGGTCCTCACGCTCAAGAACGCAATAAGGACGGTGGCTCTGGAGCATGGGCTTCATGCCACCTTCATGCCCAAGCCGATATTCGGAATCAACGGGAGTGGCATGCACACACATCAGTCCCTCATAACGAAGGATGGAGAGAATGCATTCTACGATCCAGAGGGCGAGTATCAGCTCAGCGACACAGCCCGTTGGTTCATCGGTGGAGCTCTCGCCCGTGCGCGGGAAACGTGTGCGATTCTCGCCTCGTGGACTAATTCATACAAGAGACTCGTCCCAGGGTATGAGGCCCCGGTGCACATATCTTGGGCAAATCGGAATCGGAGTGCCCTCATACGCGTCCCGCCTGACAGGGAGATGAAGACGAGAATAGAGGTTAGGAATCCGGATCCCGCGGGCAATCCGTATCTGCAGTACGCCATCATGCTGGCTGCAGGTCTGCAGGGAGTGGAGGAGAAGATCGAACCTCCAGATCCAGTGGAAGTCGATATCTACAAACTTCCATCCAGGGAGAGGCGGAGACTGGGCATAGGTTCTCTCCCAGCAAACCTGGAGCAGGCACTCAATGAGCTAGAGAGCAGTGATTTGATGAAGGAGACCCTTGGCGCCCACATAGTGACGCACTTCCTTTACATCAAGAGGGAGGAGTGGGACAAGTATAGGACGCAGGTCACTGAATGGGAGATTGAGAGCTTCCTCAGGATTCTTTGATTTCCGTGGCTAGCTCCTTCAGTCTCCTGATTCTCTCGCTCATGGGAGGATGTGTTGAGAAAATCGCCGCAAACCCGCTTCCTCTGAAGGGATTCACGATGAAAAGTGATGAGGATGCTGGATTTCCCTTGTCTATGGGTCTTTTCTTGTTCGATCTCTCAAGCTTGTCGAGCGCACTCGCAAGGGCGAGCGGTTTCCGGATGGTGAGAGCTCCCACCTTATCGGCCTTATACTCCCTGCTCCTGGATATCGCAAGCTGTATGAGCATTGCCGCAATGGGAGCCGTTATCGCCACAATCAGGAGGACCAGAGCATTTCCTTCTCCTCGCCCTCCTCGTCCCCCAAAGAGGGCGTTGAACCAGAATATCCTGGCCATGAAGGCAATTGCACCCCCCATCGTGGCCGCAACAGTCATGACAAGAATGTCCCTGTCCTTTACGTGAGCCATCTCATGCGCCAGCACGCCCTCCAGCTCTGTTCGAGAGAGCACATCCATGATGCCCTCTGTCACTGCCACCACCGCATTCTTTGGATTCCTTCCAGTCGCGAATGCATTGGGCGTTTTCGTAGGGACGACTGCAACCTTCGGTTTTGGAACCCCTGCCCTATCCGCGATTTTCGCCACCATGCCATGGAGCCATGGGTACTCGTTCTCGTTCAGAATCCTCGCACGGTAAGACCAAAGTATGATTCTTGAACTGTAGAAGTAGCTTATCACATTGAATATTCCTGCCAGAATCAGGAAGAAGAGGGCACCAAGTATCCAGTTCCCACCAGCAAAATACCCGCCAATGAGCCAACCTATCAGCGCAAATAGCCCTGCCAGCAATATGAAAAGGCCTATTACTCTCAACCTCGGATGCATCTCCCTAAATAAGTGCAGGAGGAGATATTAAGCTTTACGCAGACGAGGCCTGTCCAAGCCCGCCCGGCGGGAGGATTCTCAGAACCTCTTCCACCGGGACATTGAATTGCCTGCTCAGGCTCTTTGCGACCCGGTTCGGGCTCTCTTTCCCTGGAGTGAGGAGATGTACCGATTCGGAGTAGTGCCTGACCGCTTCTGGCGGTCCGCAGACGATTTTCCTCGTTCCCTCATAAATCATCTCTCCCACAGCGACCTCAAGCGGAAGCTTGTGGATGTAGTTCCTCTTGCCCCTGATCATGAAGCCTCCTCTTGGGAGGTACTCCCCGCTCTCAGCCCGTTTGCTGACCTGTTCAGGATTCACCCAATAAGCAGATCCAGAGGCGAGACTCTTCGACCAAGCCTTGGAGAAGCAGAGAGCGAATTGACACGCCTCTCTGAGGGTATCCACGCCTGCCTCAGAACCCCTCTTGATGACGACACTCGGTGCGCCAGACATGTCCGCGTGCACATATCTATCACCGGGCTCGAGGTGCTTCTTAACGACCTTCTCATTGCTCTTGGCGTCCCTCCCACCGAGAACCAGGAAGCCCTCGCTGGAGAGGAACCATCGAAACCTGTCGACCCAAAGCCTCTTTGTCGCCTCGAGTTTCTCGACCTTCTTCTCTTTCTTCTTTTCAGCGAGCGCAAGCTCACCAATGGTCTCCTCGATTACAGACTCGAGACTCTGGATCTTCGACTTCGCCGCCTTCTCCTTCTCATAGTATCTCTGGGCATTGGCGTTTACGTCCTCCTCATAGTGAATAATGATCTCTCTGTCCTCGACCCTGATGACTGCAGTCTTGCTCTTGGGATCCCTTGCCACAAGCTGAATTCCACTTGGAACCTCTCCCGCTCGTAGCGACTGGATGGCCTTCTCAATCGCTTCATAGTGAGTGTAGATAAACTCTGCAATCTCATGGCATTCCACAGCCTTCCCTCTGTGCTTCTTGAGTGCCTCCTCCTGCTGCCTCATCCTCCTTTCCAGCCTCGCAATCCGCTCATCCTTAACATCCCTCGGCTGGCTGGCAAGGTACTCCACTATGGCCTCACTGAAGCTCTTCCGCTCCACCTGTTTGAGATTCTCGTACTTCCTGAGCTTGATCGGGACCACGTCAGTGGGAACATCCCCGTCATACACGACTACTGGAGCGGGGCGTGAGATTTCATCCAGGATCTCGGTCAAAGCACGAATCAACGAGTCCAGAGTCTCCCGACTCAGCTCCTTCGCGGGAGCACCTTTGTCAACACCCGCACGGTTGCACAGCTCCTCAGCATAAACGCCTCCAAGATTCAAGTCAACGGCCAAGGCTCTGACCAAGTCCTTTTCGGAGGAAGAGATGATGCAGAGGACCTCCTCGTGACCGAGGCTCGGCGCATCCATTCTCTCTGGCGGGAAGCGATATTCCCTGTGCGCCCGCAGTTCCCTCCCGCTCCACGACTTGGAGCGGAGAGGCTGAAGGATCAATCCATCCTTGACGAGGATGACATTGCCCTTGCCAAACATCTCCAGAACCAATCGGAATACACCTTTTCTGTCAATTAGGATATCAATAATTCGGTCGAACTTGCGCTGTCTAATTCGAATGACCTTTCCATTGGTGAGATATTTCCTCAGAAACATGCCATAGGACATGGCTTTCCCAGAGGGCTTTGCGGTGGGATCCAAGTAGATCCACTTTCCTACATCCACGATCAGATTCTCCTTGCCACTGCCAGGAATGTTGAACCTGAAATGGAGGCGATTCGTCTGGGGCTGGTATATCTTGTCGATGTAGCTACCCACGAGCCTTTGAAGCTCTGCAGACATGACCATGATGTCGAAGCTGGTCATTTCCTTCTTCATCATCGCTCAAAACGTGGAACACGTACTTAAACATCGCAATCGTTAATAATACGGAGAAGATAGCGGAACACGCGCCGTTGTGGCTTAGTGGTATAGCGACACCTTGGTAAGGTGTAGGTCGGGGGTTCGAACCCCCCCAACGGCTCTACTCGCTAGCCAGATGAGAACCTCTCGAACCTTTCGCGCGGAGCCTTGCAGATCGGGCAGATGTTGGGTGGGAACTTCCTTGCACACAAATAACCACAGACGGAGCACCTCCAGATTGGGACCTCCGTATCTGATGCCCCCTGGAGTTCACTTCCTGAGATTTCTCCACTCACCAGCCTATCAGCAGCCTTTTCGGCCTCCTCCGTTGCCTCGATAGGCCTCCTCTCTGGTATTGGGTCTATCCTCTTTCCTTTGTGAACTTCCTCCGAGACGAAAAGTGCACAGAAGCAGGCTCCGAATTCGGCGACGTCGGCATCCCTGTATTCGCATGGACAGATTATGTCTGCATCATACGACTCGATCCCGCTGGCAACTCGGCAAGGGCAGGAGGCATATCCGTATCTTTCCTCGTTCGCAACAAGACCGCCAATGAGCTCGTCCAAGAACTCCTCGTCTGGATTTAGGAAGTAGGAGCTCTCTTCAGCGTCTCTTCGCATCCTTTCCAACATGTCCTCCTTCAAACACCCAGCACCTCTCTTATCCTCTCCTCGCGGTAGCCAATGACGATGTCTTCATCAACCACGAGGGTCGGGTAGGAGCATCTTGGATTGTACTTCATCAACTCCTGTCTGAGCCTCTTTCTGTCCTCTCTCGACTGCAGATCCACATCCACATACTCGTAGTCAACATCGGAATCGGCAAGCAGGGCCTTCACCTTCTTGCAGAAGGGGCACGTGCTCAGGGCAAAGAGCATCACTTTGTGATTCTTGTTTCTTCCCTCGAAGTGTTCCATACAATCCTTGGTAGGAAAACCGTGTGAATATAAATCACTTTAGCACAAGGCCCGTCTCAGTTCAACGTTTCGTCTTGCTCCCACCATGCACTTTCATTCGCCCCTCTGAACAAGCTTTTTATGACGGAAGAACGTACCAGAGATGTGGATTTCAGAACGCTTGCGAGGTATCCATTTCTCAAGGAGGCATCGGAACTAGTCAAGAACGAAGGTCCACCCCTGGAAGAGCTTCTCAACCATTCGGCATACGAGGAGGTTAGGCGAGAGGGGGCGAACAGAGTGAAGCTGGCCCTCGAAAGGGGACTGATTCCCCAAGTGGAGGAGCTCACAGAAGCGGACAGTTGGCGGGAACTTCTCTCCTATCCCATCGCCAGGATGATTGTCTCTGGGGTGGGCGATGGGTATCTCATTCGTAGATACTCACTTGCGGAAGCTGAAAAGGCCAGAAGGGACTTGCTGGCCATGGACAACGACTTCGTCTCTCAAGTGGCGAATGACCTGGGCTTGGATTTCAAGATGGACGGCGTAGTCTCCATTCACTTCTCAGACTACTTGAGATACTCTGTGCAGATGAAAAGCCAGGATTGGAAGCTCGTGAACCAACGGTTTCGAAATGGATACGTTCAGCTCGGCCGTGAGAGATTCATCAGAATAATCAAGGAAGCTATTCAGAGAAAGATGGAATCTGAATTGCCCCTCCCTGTCAACGAACAGATCCTAGATGCCCTTTCGGCTCAAATTGGGGAGATTGGAACCCTTACTGAGGAGAAGAAGGAGAGGTACAAGATCGAGGACATGGGGAAGATTAGGATTACGAGGATTCCTCCTTGCATGCGGGACCTCATCCGCGCTGTCCAACTGGGCAAGCACATCCCCCACACAGGAAGATTTGCCCTGACCGCTTTTCTTCATAACATCGGTCTTTCGTCCGATGACATCTTCAATCTGTACTCTCTTTCCCCGGATTTTCAGCAGGGGAAAACGAAGTACCAGATTGGCCACATAAGCGGTGAAATCTCCGGAACCGAGTATACGCCGCCTGAATGCAGCACAATGCAGTCTTACGGTCTCTGTCCGGGTCCTGATGAGCTCTGCAAGAGAATAAAGCATCCTCTGAACTACTATCGCATCAAGGGCAAGAGGCAGGGCTAGATTCTTCTCCAGGCCAGGCTGGCTCTCTGGATTGCTGTGGCGTGACCAAGGACGGCGAAGACCAGCATCGCGTACCCGAGAATGGTGAAACCGAAGTAGCCCTCGATTCCTATCTCTGAAACGCCTGCCAGAAGGAATGCGATTTGGAGAGCAGTGGCCACGATAAGCACCACCAGCCTATCCGCTCTTCCCATGAACCCGGCGTAGATTCTCCCTGTCCCCGTGGCCTCTGCCTGAGTGCCAACGTAGCTGGTCATCAGAACGCCAAGGAGGGCGAGAAATCCAAGAAACACATCACAGTAGGGAGACAGTGATATGCCCCCAATCATGAAGATGTCGGCGTATCTGTCCAGGAGATGATCCAGAAAGTCACCGCGTGCAGTTTCCTTCTTCCAGAGCTTTGCGATGCGCCCATCAAGTGCGTCGAATAGCGCGTTCAGGAAGAGGAAGGCCAGAGCTACGAAGAGATAGATGGGTTGCATGCTGGCTGGTTCATGCATGAAGAAGAACAGGCCTGCGAAGACGGCGCAGAGGAAGGCGTAGATGGTGAGCGTGTTCGGGTTGACGTTCGCCATCCTCTTGGCCAGCGGGAGGAGGAACACATCTGCCTTGTCTCTCCTGGCATCTAATACCAACTCATGATCACCTCACTCCAATCCACGCTACCCGCTCGAAATCCTGAAGATTTCCCGTTGACTATGTTCAGGATGTCCTGGGCGACATCGTCTGGTCCCTTCTCAGTTGTGTCAATCTCATACGTCTCTCGATCCAATTCAAGCGACTCCACGAGGATGAAATCTATCGCCTCCGCCTCCACATTCTCCGCTATTTTTCTTTCCATCCATCCGAGGGAGGCCAGTCGCGCTCTCAGCCTTGTCGGGTTGCATCTCAGGACAATCGAGATATCCACATCCAAGAGATGTGATAGGTGGCCGTTGAGAAACACGAGGTCATCACTGATGGAACTCACGACCTCGTTCAGTTGCTGTGTGTCTATTATTGCCGTGTCCCTCTCCTCGTCTCTTCCCAAAATGAATCCTCTCTCCATGGCCAGCTTGTTGAGGTCGATTACGGCACACCCTCTTGCCACTAGGATTCTGCAAGCTGAACTCTTGCCAACACCAGGGGTGCCTGTGACAGCCACTAGCACATTGGACGGATTGGCTTCTGAAATATATTTATTGTGCAAAAAAGAAAGGGAAGGGTGGGAGGCTAGTGCTCCCTTCTTCTGAACGCTATCACCAGCATTGCCACGAGAGTGACTGAGACCAGTGCGAGGATGCCCACGTCAGGAACGGACTCGATCGTGACAGTCTCCTCGGGTTCGATTCCACCCCAGCCTTTTACCACGATGTTCGTGAACCCAGTTCCCGTCTCGTATCCATCCTTCAGGACTGTCACCGTGACTCTGAAGCTCGTCTCTGCACTGACATTTCCGGTGAAGGAGGCCTGCCACTGACCATCGGACACTTCTGTGGGTGTTCCGAGAGTTGCGCCTGCAAGGTCTACGGTCATATGTAGCGTGCAGTTGTCGACGTATAGACCTTCCTTGTCGGTGACTACAACACTGACAGTCGTTGAGCCCCCTGAGTCGATTATTGCTGCGGCTCTGGAGACATCAACATCGAGGGGGTTGTCGGCTGGATGTACCGTGATCTCAATGCTCTCTGAGGATCCCTCGTATGCTTGCAGGAATGCCATTGCTCCTATGGAGACATCCATCGACTCGGAGACAGTCGGAGCGATGTATTCAGTCTCGAATACGCCCATCGAATCGGTCGTTCCAGTTAAGGACCCGAATGTGCCGGTGGCTGCAGAAAGCTCGACGTTCACGCCCTCTACGCTTCCCCCGCTCTGGTCAAGTACGCGCACGGATACGCTGACGCTGCTGCCAGACTCAACTGCAGGATCCACGGTCGATACTGAGACCGAGAGCGAACCTGCCTGTATCACGTGAAGGTTTATGAAGGACCAGAAGTTGTTTATCCCTCCGACCATCTCCACCCATCCTTCGTAGGTCATTCTGTTGTAGGCCTCGATTGCATCGTACGATAGGACGGGTGCAAAGGGAACCTCCTCTGCGATGAGTCCCAGTGCCTGATGAACGTACATCTGCCGAGCTGTCTGATCTAGGGCATCATCCGCTGCATCGAGCGCCGCTGTCATCTCAGGAATGGTGTAGCCAGCAAGCATGGGGATGTCTCTGATGTCGGAGGGATCGAGGGAAAGCTTGTCGACTCCAAGGTAGATGTCAAAGCCAGAGGTGTCATTTGCTGTCAGATTTAGGGAGACACTCAGCCCGAGCCTTGCGAGAAGACCGCTGTAAGTGATTGCTATGCTGGATTTGGTTATGTCTTCTGACAGTGATGGTCCGAGCATTGTCATCTGGAACTCACTGCCATCTGGTTTCTCTCTCAGTCCATCACCGTCTCTGTCAATGTAGTTCAGCTCCTCCAGCTCGATGAGAGCTGTCACATGGTTGGTGTTCTTTCTTCCTGTCTCGTCAAAGAAGTACCCTGCATTGTACTTCGGTATGGACTCGTTGTACCAAACCTCATTGTGGGGACTCATCGGTGAATGCACTATGACTGTGTTCTTCTCGAGGGATGCGAACAGCTCCTTGTTTATGGCCATGGTCAGGGCCCTTCGAAGGTCTGGGGACGCCAGCTCATCGATTTGATTGTAGCCTAGGAAGAGGTATTCGAGACCGTGACCGTATGAGACTCCAAGGTGGGTTTCGTTCAGTATGCTGGTTGAATTGCCATCAATGGTCCTCAGATCCGTCGGGTCGGTGGGACTGAGGGTCCAGCCTATGAAATCAACCTCCTCATTGATCAGCGCGACAGCAGCCGAATCAATGTCTTGGTAGACGGTGAACTCCACGGTGTCAAGGTAGGGTCTGCCATTGAAGTACTCGCCGTACGCACCAATTGTGACGTTGGTTGCGGTCGGCGTTCCGACGATTCCGAAGGGACCGCACCCTTCTGTTGGGTCGGTATCCCCAAGTTTGACGAGCGGCTTCTGAAGGCCCTCCGTCATGAACTTCCCTCCGCCTCCGCCAGAGAAGTCAAAGCGCACCTCTGTCGCGGAGAGAACGTTCACATTGTAGCCACCGTAGAATGTTTCGTAGGTGTACTCAACGTCGTCCGCTGTGACTTGAGAACCGTCATGCCAGAGGACATCTGTTCTCAGTACAACCGTTACTGTCTGATTCACCAGGTCCACGGACCAGCTGTCTGCGACCCATGGCTTCACCTGAAGCGTGCCCGGATCGAGACGTCCGAGCGAATCATAGAGGAGATCTATCACGCCCAGGCTGGCATCATCTGATGCCGTTTTGGGATTCAGGTCGAGTGTAGTGTCCTTCACGGCAACCCGGAGGTTTCCTCCATACATCCCAGACATCTCTTCCGGAGTGACGGCCACAGCAGAGAAAGCGAAGCTCAGGACAAAGAGCATGGCCAGTGCACACGCCAACGTTCTCATAGCTCACCCTCCTCTGGGGGCTTGATCTCCTCAGCTGGCTCCTCGGCAGGAGGCTCTTCAGGGGGAGCTTCCTCTGGCATCTCTATCTCCTCCAGAGGCTCCTCCTCGGGAGGCATCTCTTCTTCCAGCACCTCCTCTTCGACTGCTTCCTCCTCGGGTGGAAACTCCTCCTCAGGTATCTCTTCCTCAGGAACCTCAGGCTTCCTTCCCACCATCAGACCGATGAGGAGACCAATGATGAGGAGAACGATTGCCAGAGCCGTCAGTATGAGCGTCGTGTATGTCTGCTTGGTGACCTTCGACTCTGGAGACCAGGTGACGGACAGGCCTTGCGTGGCAACATTCCCGGCTTCGTCCTCAGCTATGACCATGATTTCGTTGGCGCCAAAGCTGAGTGTAACATCCTTGCTGAAGGCTCTGTTTGACGGGACCACAGGAAGGCCATTGACCGCAACGATTGTCACATCCGATGAAACCGTTCCAGTGATGGTTATCCTTCCAACCAAGGCTTCTCCAGTTGTCGAATCGACCTGGTCCTCAGGAATTGAGATGGTCAATGTCGGAGCGACTGTGTCTCTTGTTATGGTTGTGTCATTGCTGTAGTATGTGTGGCCTGCTGCATCATGTGCATCTATCTCGATGGTGTTCACGCCCTCTTCCAGGACGACAGTGGCTTCGAAGGTCCCATCTTCGTTGACGGGCACAACCTTCCCAGAGATGGTCAATTCCACATGCTCACTGAACTTCCCAGAGACAGTCAGGGACTCTGCGTTTGTTGGCTGGCCCAAGGGCTTGGAGGTAATCAAGTACTCCAACTCTGGCGGGCTCGTGTCGACAGTGATGAGTCTCGTCATGGTGGCTGTGTTGCCGACAGAATCCTGGGCAACCACAGTCAACGGGTTGGGGCCTTCTGTGAGCTGGTCGAACATGTAGGAGAAGGAGCCGTCCGAGCCCACAGGTACATCCTCACCACGAATCATGATACCCGTGCCGGGTTCAGTAGTTCCTGTAACCATTATGGAATTCATCGAAATGATTATGTCCCCAGCTGGAGAGTCGATTGTGAGCGGCGGCGCAGTCGTGTCAACATAGAAGTGCCAGGTCATCTGCTCCAGATTGCCAGCGTAGTCCCCGACCTGCGCCTCT
This sequence comes from Thermoplasmata archaeon, assembly GCA_046761045.1. Taxonomy (GTDB): domain Archaea; phylum Thermoplasmatota; class Thermoplasmata; order RBG-16-68-12; family JAGMCJ01; genus JAGMCJ01. Next base: position 33,432 of record JBHIFJ010000013.1, on the reverse strand, counting down.
ACAGTGTGCATTCCTTCGGTGAGAGGCGAACTCGGAACATAGCTAACTGTTCCCGATGCATAGCCACCGAGATCCGAGTCGAAGGTCACGGAGACCAATGACATGGATGTTATGTCAGCGCCATCCAACCACAGGCCTATCGAATCCGAGTCCATCTCGCCTCGATCGTCTGAGAAGCCCGCGAGTATCGGGGGCATGCTTTGAGAAGTCACCGAACCATCTGCAGGAGTCGTCTGCAGGATTTCAGGCGGAGTCTGGTCAAGAGTCAGCGTCACTGGGACGAGAAGCGTCAACGAAAGTGGCGCATTCCCCGGTGAGATGAAGAAGGCCGCCTTGATAATTCCCTCAGCCGTGTCCTCAGGAAGATTCCATTCTAGGTAGACGGTATCGCCGGAATCCCTGGGAATGGTGGACTCAATATCCGTGACTTCAAAGGGCGAAGGTCCGACCGCGAGTTCTGTGATAACCAGGTCGGCTAGTGCACCGGACCTCCATACATCGAATCCCGCCATCTTGATGATGTATCTTCCCGGCGTTGGCAGTATCAAGGTCACAGTTTCATCGGCATCGGCATCCGCATCGTACTTGACGAACTCGCTTGCTTGGGCCTCGTCATCCCCGTTCGCATCGAGGAATATTCCAAGATCCATGTCTGGGCAACAGTCCGTGTGCCCCATCAGATGGAACTCGATTGTTATGACAGACGCGTCTACGTCCCAAAGCTTGGTGTTCATCGACCTTGAGAGGTATTCCACGAAACTCTCGTCACCCACAGGCTCGCCATCATATTCGATTGGTATGTCAAGGAACTCGTGGACAGTCGATCCCGCCACTGTGACGGCCATTGACTTTCCGTAGCTTTTCTCGAACGGATCGGGATTGGGCAACCACGGAAGATTCGTTGTGAGGGTCAGCGCTTTCGATCCCACCAATTGACTGGTTGAGAACTCAACTGGGTATGGGCTGAATCTCATGATTCCTGCCTCGCCTGCAACCTCCTCATAGAAGACATCACCATCCAAGTTGGCTGTCTCCACCGAGATCATGTTGAGTCCAGCGTCCGCACTGAGGCCCTTTGTGAATCCCTGTCCCGCTCCAGTCCAGTCCGGGGTCTTCGAGAACAGTCCTGGGGCACCTACATCTGTTTCCTCGAGTATGTAGGGTCCGTATCTGTCCTGCGGGAACTCGGGGGCATCACCTGGGAAGTTGCCAGGAGCGCTGAGCTCTCCAGAATCGAAGTGCCTGATGTTCACATAGGAATTGTCGCCAAGCGAATCGATGTCCACCAATAGCTTCATGCCTTCACTGAATGTGAACGTGTCTGGGACATCCATGAAGTAGTATCGGCTGTCAGCAGTGTAGAGCTTGCTGTTATCGTAGAGATTGAACGTCGTTTCTCCTCCGAATGAGAACACTGCGCTGGTCGCTGGGACATTCACCATGACCGGAATCAAGACATCTCCGAATGTTGTCTCAGAGGCGCGTATATAGCCCTCATACGATCCCACCCCAAGCGTTCCTGGAAGGGTCATTGTCGCATCGAAGCTTGCAGTTCCACCAGCAGGCACATTTACTGTCGTTGGACTCACGCTCACCCAATCCCAAGGAGCCTTTTGGTAGAACTCAATTGTGATCGTCTTCGTGGTATCTGGTAGCGCTGAGCCAATGGATCTCGCCCAGATGACTATGCCATCCGGATTCCTCGCTGCCGGGTCGTGAACTCTGACTATCTCGACATTGTCCAGGAAGGATGTGACAAGCCGATTCCTCTCAAACCACAGACCTCGAGAGAAGCCATCAACGAGGGCAGTCGTCACCGTGTATTCAAGAACGGCTGTATCCGTCGTGTCGATGATGAGAGCCGAGCCGTCTTCAGATGCCGAGGCGAATCTTATGCTGTCAGGGGCGAAGTCCACCTGATTCACAAAGCCGAAGTACTTCACCACTGTCTCCAGCAAGGCGTCGTTCTGTGTTGCATCCCAGATCTTCACTGTGTTGTCGTCGCCTCCAAGGTCTGGCCTGAGCCCTGAGCAGGAGGCAATCTTGGTTCCGTCTGGACTCCACGAAAGATCCATTACGACATCATCGTGTCCTGCCATCCAACCGACGTAGTCCCGGATGACGACGTCATAGATGCCAACGTCCGGGAATCCGCCACCTGGTGGACCTTCAGGGAGTCCAAGGTGCCGCAGATACCAAGCGTATTTCCATGTATAGGCAATCTTGGTTCCATCGGGACTGAACTCGACAGACATTGGGTATCCCAGGAAGAACAGGGGATCGACGTCGAACTTGAAAACGGTGGTTAGTGTCGTGACGTCGAAGACATTCACTTCCCACCACATGTAATCCAATGCCGCAACCCAGGTTCCGTTTGGTGAGAACGAAATGTCGTTGACGGAGCCATTGACCATCCCCATGTACATGCCGATTGGATTGGCCGGATTCGTAAGGTCCCAAACGTAGACGTAGGCCTTCTCTGGGACAGATGCGGGATCCATCGATGTTCCGCCCACGACCCAGGTTCCGTTCGGACTGACATCCAGGCTGTAGATGGAAACGTCCGGGAAGGGTCCGTGGGTTAGGTCGAAGAGGTATGCTCCTGTGGAGACATCCCAGACGCTTATCGTGTTGTTGCCGAATGTCGCCAGAACCCAAGTCGAATTGGCAGTGAACTTCACATCAAAGGTGTTGTGTGACCCAGAAACCACAACGTCAGCTCCGTATGTGAACTCCCAGACTATCTCGCTTGTAGCCGTATCGGTGACGAAGAGTTTCCCGTCCACGCCGATGGAGGCCATCATCGTTCCATCTGGGCTGATATCCACTGCCTTCACGGCCCCGGAATGACCTCTCCATTGATCGTTGACTATGCCTTCCGTGAACTTGTGTATCTCCAGGTACTGTGAGCTGTAGTCATCCTCATAGGGCATCGCAGAGGTTATCCTCAGCAAATCGGCGTTGTTCCAGAGATTCGGGTCAATCGCCTGCACCAGACTGTGATTGTACCAATCCCACAGACCTGAGCCGTTCAAGATGTAGAACAGGCTTCCCAGGCCATAGGTCGTTGTCAGAGGCTGTATCATGTCTGAGGGATTGTATGAGTATTGGACCTCGCCGAACTTCTCAAGAACGTCTGTGGAGATGTCATAGGTCAATGGCGTTGCACTCGGGTTGGTGAGGGTGAAGGTCTCCGTATCGCTCCCTCCTGCGTTCATGAGCCTTACAAAGGCATCATACTTGGTCCCTCTCCAATCTCCCGGAATCCAATTGTACGGTGTTGCATACGCTCCGCCGGTACCTCCAGCAATTCGAGCCGCATTCCAAGCATTCACGTATCCTGCCCCCTGTACGAAGGGGTCGTTATCGATGTCTGTTGCACCGCTCATCACAATGGCCTTCACTGTGTAGGCATCTGGGTAGGCCCCGTTTGCCTGATTGTAGGCGTCGTATGTAAGAGCCATAATGCCTGAAGTCGTCGGAGCCGCAAAACTCGTTCCAGAGACGATGTCAGTCGCATAGAATCCATTGAAGCCTCCTGGGCCAACGGTTGGCGATGCTGCGTACTGGTTCAAGGGGATGCATGCGTAGACGAAGGAAGCCTCGGCCATGACATCCACACCGAAGCTGCCGCTCATCGTAGGACCAACCGATGCACCATACCAGGTCTCCATGCCCGCTGGATTGGGGCCACCATCATAGGAAAGTGATAGATACTCTGGCATCACTCTGTAGAAGAACTGCTGGGCACCACTCACCATCATCAGTGAAGGTGCGTTTGGTGGACCAACGCTTCCTGCTCCAGGACCGCTGTTGCCGCTTGAGATAGTGAATATGGTCGCTCCCTGCGAGTAATTGGTTGACAGCCAATCGCTGAACCTGTCGTAGAAGTGGAATCCTGACACACCACCGCCGCCCCAGCTGTTGCTGGAGATCTGCGCGTCATCACCACTGTTCGGAATGCCATCGTAGCCCTCAACCTCGAAATACCATCCATCGAACACGTTCAAAATGGCGGTGCCTGAGCCCGTCAGAACCGGAATGATCTTTGTGTCAGGGGCCACACCAGTTGTGCGTCCGTAAAGTATGTTCCCCGCACTCGCTATCTCACCAGCGGTCATTGTTCCGTGATCGCCACTGTATCCGACCATGAGAGCCACCATGTCCCCTGAACCCGGATAGTAGTTATCGATGCCTCTCCTCTCCGAGTAAACGTCTGAGTAGGGTATCGGCGTGACTCCGTACTGGTAATCGGCTGTTATTACGTCTCCAGCACTCAGTGGATTCGTGAAGGTGAGATTACCTTCCGCATAGTCGAGAATCCAATTGTAATACTCATAGTCCGCCGCGACCGCTGTCGAAGTTCCCCACGGATAGGTGAAGGTGATGCTTCCAGTCTCGTAGTCCACAGTGTAGTCTTGGTCAATTGTCATGGTCTCAGAATAGCTGTAGAACGCATGGAACTCGTCGTCAGGCAGATTCTTCTTGAAGGGATTGGGACCACTCACGAGCGCGGTGTCGAATGTCACAGACCCGTCCGCGGCAACCGTATAGTCTACTCCTTGGGCAAGCAGGACCCATCGCTCAGCATACCAATCCTCGCTCGTTCTTAGTCGGTATAGCTGAACTGAGGCAGTATTGACTCCACCGTGGGCCAGCGAAAAGCCAGTCTCGTCCCCTGTTTGGGAGGTGAACGAGGTCTCATTGCTCACGGCCACGTCCGTACCGGTGAGGACGACCGAACCCTCAACGACATTGCCATTCTGCAGCCCAACGACCGTGTCATTGAACTGGCCGAGCAGGGCCTCACTTGCGATCACAGTGGTCCTCCACTCAGTCCCGCCGAGTTTCACAGTTATTCTCTCGGGCACGCTGATATTGCCATGGGCTAGGGTGGCATACGTCTCCCCGCCCGAGGCGGTTATCACCGCTTCGTCAGTAACGTTTGCGGCGTTGCTAATGTAATAGACCATTCCACCGGAAATGTCTGCATATCCATCTCCGTTAACGTCATGATATGATATCTCGTCGCCCTTGACCGCCATCTTCTCGTCTGTGAAGTCGAAGTCGTTGTCGAGGTCAGCGATGTATGTATCGTAAACACCTGCCACAGAACTGTCAACTACAATCACTGCTGGATACATGAAGTAGACACTCATGAGGCTCGGGTCGGGGAGTTTCCCGACGTGATAGTTCCCGCTGACGCTGGTAATCCCCGTCACGTTATAGAGAACATTCGTATCCACGACTTGAACAATCGTAATCCAAATGTCAACGTGACCAGGACTTGCGAGCACGTCGTATCCCAAGATCTTGAGCAGGTACCATCCAGTTGTCTCAGGACTCGTGACAGAGAATGACTCGGGATATGAACCCGTGCTGCTGTCGGCTATGTATTCCGACTCCTGAGCTACCATGTCTTGATTTGCATCATAGAAGAGCCCCACATCAACATCAGGAGCATCAGCCTCTCCAACGACGTCTATCATGAGCATGATTGCCCCCTGGGGGACGATTATCTGCCTTGTGTATGACCCCAGTGTAAGACATTCCTCCCACGTTGTGCATGGAACAGGCCAGTCCTGCCAGACCTCTTCGTTATCGTAGAAATCCATTGTCGGAACGGGCGCATCGCGACTGTAGTTCAGGAAGAAAGTAGCGTTGGGTCCGGGTTCCGCTGTGAGTACTTCACTCGTATCGACATAACCAACCAGCCCAGGATCTGTGAGATCACCGCCGCTACCCAAGAAATCCTCCATGGAAAGAGGATCAAAGGCGATGGGCCATCCATCATACTCAGCAAGATACGGCTTCTGAGCGAGAACTGCCGGATCGATCCATGACACGTTGAATCGAGCCTGCTTTCCCTGCAGATCTGGATGCGCAAAGTCCACACCCGTGTCATGCAATGCAACCATAACTCCAGAGCCCGTGTAACCATCCGCCCAGGCCTTCGGAGCCTCGTTGAACAAGAGAGATCCAGCGAAATCACGTGTCTCAGGTGGAAGTTCCTCTCCTTGTACTATGGGCGTGACAACTCCTCCAATCTCCTCGTCAAAGAACCCTTTGACCATCTCTGGGGTCCGCACGGTAGTTTCTTCCTCTGGTAGCTCGTACTTCGCCCATTTGGACTTGGGAATCATATCGACAGTTGGGATCTCGTGCTCATAGATGGCCACCACACTATCGAGTGAGGCTATCTCCATCAAGGAATTGGCCGGCACCTCGAGCGTTATCGGAACGATGTTATCACTTGGCTTGGCCTTCGTTCCCAGCAGTCCCTCGTATTCGTACTTCTGAACGATCTCTGCAAGGGAAGCCACATCAGTTGTGGGAACAATGACGCTGACCATCTCGTCTGGATTCGAAGACATAGTCGCTCTCAGCTCCGGGTCTATCTTTTCGACGAGCTCTTCCCATGCCACGACTGACTTTTGCTCACTGCCCTGCCGATTCTCGAATAGCTGACTTTCCTCGGCAAGATTCTCGTCAGGATTCTCAAGATCCAATTCTTGTGGACTATCATCCGCCGACACCGGGGACGTCACCAGTGCGGCAAGGAATGAAGTCAACAGGGCACCAACGAGAAACACTCCTACCCACTTCTTTGCAATGTCCAGCATTCTATATCCTCCTTTTTTCAATCCTCCTCGACACCTGAGAAAGATTCCATCCCTTTGATATCCCGCAAATGACCTAGGTCTATAAATATTTGCCGATTTAGATATGGCCATCCTTGGAGACATACAGACGTTCTTGGCTCCGTGCCCTTGACCTTATCGTTCTCTTGACTGTTTCATATAGCTCCTTCTTCAGAGCTGCCCTTTCCGATGCCACCGTAAGGTCTCGTATTACCTTTTGACGAATTCTCGGATCTATTCTGAACTCCACATCGTCATGCTGAACGTCCATGAGGAAGAGCGGCTCTGGCGGTGCGGGTTTCACAGCCAGCTTCTCACCTTCGAGAGCTCTGCAAATGGTTTTCATGTCCACCTCACCACACTCATACCCCACTATGGCTCCAATCATCCTTCTCACCATCTGCCAAAGGAAACTTCTACCCCTGATGTCGATGACGGTGAAGTCTCGTTCCTGCCGAATATCGACGACATCTATCGTTCTTACTGTATCACTTCGCGCTCTAGAGAATGACTTGAAGTCGTGCTCCCCAACGAATGCACCTGCAACCCGGCGCAAGGCATCGAGGCTCTTCCTTCGTCTCAGGTGATATCGATACCATCTGCAGGAGGCAGACCTCGGATGAAAGTGGTCGTCTACCTCAGTGACTGACAGAAACCAGACATCGCGGGAGTAGGCATTGTGGGCGGGGGCTACATCCCCTGGATTGAAATCTGTGTCGAAAGCCAGGACATTGCCAATGGCGCTCACGCCTTTGTCGGTTCGGCTTCCGCTCTTGAACCCTGATTCCCGAACATCATCGATGATTCTCGCTTTTTGGAGGCAACTGATGATTTCGTCCTCCACTGTTCTGAGGTGTGGCTGTCTTTGGTATCCGTGAAAGGGCACACCATCATAGGCGAACTTGACGGCAAGACGCATCGCAAGAATATTAGACAGTTAGTATATACGGATAACCATGCCCGATTTTGAGGTCGTACTCGTTGAGCCAAAGATTGAGGGGAACATCGGTGCCGTTGCGCGCACCATGAGGAATTTCGGCCTCGATAAGCTCTTGCTTGTGAACCCGTGCGAGATTGGTGAGGACGCAGTCAGGCGGGCAAAATGGGGGAAGGCGGTTCTGGAATCGGCCAGTACGGTCGGCTCTCTGGACGAGGCCCTTTCCTCGGCGGACTTCGTCATAGGCTCATCGTCAGTCGACACGGAGAGCGAAAGGAAGTTTGCGAGAATATCGGTGAGTCCGAGAGAGTCTGTCGAGAAGGTCGAGGAGCTTGACGGTTTGGTTGCCCTCCTTTTCGGCAGAGAGGACTACGGGTTGTTGAAAGAAGAGATAGCCAAATGCGATCTTCTGGTCAAGATTCCCGCCAATGAGGAATATCCAGTTCTGAACATCTCGCATGCTGTGGCGATAGTGCTTTATGAGATATACTGCTCAAAGACGAAGAAGAAGGGAAGAAGAGAGGCATCTGGAAAGGAGAAGGAGTTGCTCTGTGATTATTTCAGGCAGCTGCTGAACAGGATCGACTATCCAGAGCACAAGAAGGAGAGGACATCGATAATGTTCAGAAGGATTATGGGAAGGGCGGTCCCATCCAAATGGGAGTATCATGCACTGATGGGTGTATTCTCTCGAACTCTGAAGAATCTAGGATGATTAGCACTTGATTCCGAGTGCCAGATCCGTCTTCCCTATGCTTTTCATTTTGTCCTTCTCGATTTCCATCATGGCCCTGATTGCGTCGATGTTCTCCGGAACGACATCCGATTCCTGATGAATCGCCTGATAGTAGTACAACGAATCGCCCTGGACATGGGTCCCGTCCCTCCATACCGCGATCTCGTAGAGGTCCGTTCTGTTCCTGCACATGTCCCTTGCCATTTCCATTATCTGCGCCGTGGACCTGATGCCGTCTTCCCCCTCTACGAGGAGGATTCTGGGGGCTTCCTCCCACACATCGATGACATCCTCAGTGCTGACCTCCTGCTTGAGCTTGACCATCAGTGAGTGAAGATGCATTATCGTTGTCGGGACCTTCACCGCGGTCGTCTGAATGTTTAGATATGGCATGACGGTTCGGACATCAGGACCATGATGGGAAGGCACCTTGAGAACAGGCTCTATGGCATTGATTGGGCCTCTCTTCGTGTCCCAGGGATCCGCTCCCCGCCTGACCATCACTGCCATGACATACTCCACCCCGAACTCCTTGTGGAGTGGGAAAAGCGTTCTGATTAATCCGGTTGTATTGCAGGACACCACTCTCACAAAGTCAGCACCAATCGCCCTATCGTAATTCGCCAGTGCGTTGAATGAGAGGTTCGTCAGCTCGTGCTTCTCTCCTCCCTGCCAGATGGCCTTGATGCCCGCCCTCTCATAGACTTCCTTGTATCCGCTTCCCTTGGGTGTCCCGTCTACGACGATGTCCGCTTCCTTGAGAAGATCCTCAAGGGTACCTTCAACCTCGATTCCTTTGTCTCTGAATCTCCCAACGAACTCCTCTGATGCGGCATAGAATGGGAAGCCCCTCAGTATAGCCATCTTCGCCTCGTATGTGGGCCTTGTCTTGGTCACTCCCACAACTTCCATCTCATCCTGAGAGGTGACCGCATCCGCGATTCTCTTGCCGATTGTCCCATATCCGTTGATGGCAACCTTGACGCCCATGCAACACCCGCTCCACTATCATCAAGAAGATATATAGGTTTATTCAGAGCGGAAAGTAGAGGTCTCTTTGAATTCGCGGGATCATCGCCATCAGCACGGCGGACTCAGAGAGGGCTGGGCGGGTCATCAAATCATCGGAGAGAAACCCGACAGCTCCTCTGTCCTCGTCGATCTCTGCACCTCCAAGATCCGCAAGGGCGTCGGACAACTCGCTCCCCCCCCTGACTCTCTCCACGATTCTGGCGGGAAGCATGAAGCCGGCGCTGTGTCCAATCGTGACCTTCTCCAACTTGTCCACGACCGCACAGAACTGAACACAGAAATGACCTTTGGCCTTTTCGTTCCATACGACCCCAGACTCTATCCCGATGCCAAAGTCCGCGTCTCCTATGCAAGAAAGGGCACGGTCCACTGCACCACTGAGAACCTCATCGTTCAAGGGTTGCCTGGAGACGCCGGATGGCACAGCAACTCCGTGAACCTCCACCTTGCCGAAGAACTTGAGGAACACATCCCTCACTGCCCAAATCTTCGTCTTGTTCTTGGAACCGACATTGACGACCAGCGGACGAATCATCTTTCCATTCTCGTCTATCTCATCAAGCCTCATCCTGCTAGAGGACACGGGAACGCAGTCCTCCGCAAGGACCATCTTGACGCCGATTATCTTCAATGGTCTCAAACCTGCTTTTAATCTGGCTTCATTCAGTGCCTCTGCCGTTTCCTTCGTTTCCTGGGAAACCACAATAGCATCGAGAGGATCGGTCTTCGCTGGCCCGAATCTGTCTCCGATTTTGACGATGCGGAAGTTAGAGTACCCGCTCGCAGCCAGAAAGTTGCTCAAAGTCGCCTTCCGGGCTTCGTACGGAGAAACGGCATAGCTCTTCTCGGACTTCACCATCTCATCCGACGTCAGCCCGATCAGCACCTCATCTCCAACCTCGAAGGCCTTTGCCAGAAGCGCTTTGTGTCCTTTGTGGATTCTATCGAACGTCCCGCCAAGACACACCTTCACATGTCTCACCCCCAACTGAGCAGAAGAACGACGATGACAACTATGATGCTACCCAGGTAGAGCAACAGAAGCTGGTTCTTTTTCTTCCTCAGTCTTCGTCTGTGCTCGTTCTCACAGTCCTTTGAGCAGAAGACATCGCTCGCGGATATGGCCCTCCCACACTCCCGGCAATGTCTATGCTGGACGAGTCTTTCAACCATTGTCCGCTCAATCGCCGTACTGTATTAAATAGTTGGCTTGAACATATATATAGTGTGGAGGCTGGCGGGTGTCGCTTCTAAGAATAAAGATTTGCGAAATGATTAAATACAGGATGTGATATCTCAACGAAACCAGTCAGGTTTCTCATGTCGGAGAGTAGATGAAACGTTTGGGAATTGTGATGGACGCCTCTTATCGAGGAACTCTGGTCATACGCGCCGATGCCGCTCCCCGAACGGGAGAGGAAGTCTTCACCAGCGAAGGAATGCCTGTCGGCCGGGTCGAGAAAGTCTTCGGCCCAGTTTCCCGCCCCTACGTTTCCGTGAGGCCGGCATCGAGAAAGCAGAAACTGATGGGTTTGATGGGTAGGGAACTCTACCTGTAGCGATGGGGGCGAGACGATGCCGAAGAAGAAAAAGAAAGTCGAGACAACGGCTGATATTACCCGGTGTCCTGAGTGTGGGTGTTCCCACCTGACGAGAGACTATGAGAGGGGTGAACTCGTCTGTGAGGAATGTGGTCTTGTAATCGATGATCAAATGATTGATCAAGGACCTGAGTGGCGGGCATTCGATGTTGAGCAGGGCGAAAAGCGTGCCAGGACGGGCGCCCCAATGACGTACACGATGCACGATAAGGGCCTCTCAACTACGATTGGGTGGAAGAACAAAGATTCCTATGGCAAGAGCATCCCTACAAGGAACAGAGCCCAGTTGTACAGATTGAGAAAGTGGCAGAGGAGGATTCGCGTTTCCAACGCAACGGAGAGGAACCTCGCCTTCGCTCTAAGTGAGCTTGACCGCATGGCGAGTGGTATGGGTCTTCCTAGGAACGTCAGAGAGACGGCCGCGATGATATACAGGAAGGCGGTGTCCAAGAATCTGATTCGCGGGAGGAGCATAGAGGGCGTCGTTGCCGCGTCTCTCTACGCTGCGTGCAGACAATGCAATGTCCCCAGAACACTCGATGAGATCGCTGGATCTTCGAGAGTCGGCAGGAAGGAAATCGGAAGGACATACCGCTTCATGACGCGCGAACTCAAGCTGAAACTGATGCCCACCAAGCCTCAGGACTATGTTTCAAGATTCTGTAGCGAGCTTCGCTTGAGCGGGGAGGTCCAGTCAAAGGCCGTCGAGATTCTGAAGGACGCTGCTGACAGAGAACTCACGTCGGGGCGAGGACCAACTGGAGTTGCCGCCGCGGCAATCTACATAGCATCCATACTTGCCAACGAAAGGAGAACCCAGAGGGAAGTCGCGGATGTTGCGGGAGTTACAGAGGTCACGATTAGAAACCGGTACAAGGAACTCACGGACAAGCTGGGAATCGAGATTGAACTCTAGGGTCTTATTCTGTGGAGTCGAAGATAGTCGACCTCCCTTCCGACACGACCGAACAGGATGTCCTTTTTTACTCCGTGAGCAAGCCTCACCGCTCGACTCACCTCCGGCCACATACCCTTGTAGTTGGCGGGAAGCGCATGAACCAGGTACTTCGCGTGGTGCGTCTCGGGGTTTCCCTTGTATGCACGGAAGTGTGAGCCATACTTGAATCCAGTCTTTACGACAATGCCCCTTCCCTTCAGATCCTCATAGACCTTCAGTCTCATTCGGAAATCTGCCTGAACCTCGGCCGCCTCCCTTGTGAAGGTCGCATGTGAGATTCTCCTCCCAGTTTTTCCGTTCACGACTGTGATGTCTCCTCTTCTCATCAAGTATGCTGTCTCTATCAGGGAGAGTTGCAGTCTATTCCCAATCATTCTTCCGAAGAACTCGCTGCCATGAACTCTCTCCGCTTCCTTTGGGTCCAGAATCATGCTCTTGTCACCCAGGAAGATTGCCTCAGCGGGAGGTTTCGTCCTCCTCTTTGTGGCTCTTCCTCTCGGGCGAATCTTCGCAACTCTATAGTAGGTCAGGTCGCCCTCCTCGTCAACAACTGCGACAAGAAGCGTCTTGCGCGCGACAGCGGCCCTGCTCAGGACATCGAGCAAACCTCTCAAATCGAAGACCGTTCTCTCCGACAGTGCAGCGACCCAGTACTTTGATGAGGTGCTGGCGGGACTCCCTCCTCTCGGGTAGACTCGAAAGTCAAGCGGCTTGATACCCGTCTTGACGACATATCCTCTCTTCCTCAGATCTCTGTAGACGAGATATCTGATTCCGAAGTTATCCTCTCTCTTGTGGGCGAGGCGGATGAGGTCGTTGACATCGATCCTCTTTCTCCCGCTTCTCAGCTCTATCCTCCCGCTTTCCGCCAAGTAGAGCCCCTCAATGAGCTCCAGCTTCAGGGAGCCGCCGCGCTGTGGTTGTCCGAAGTATCCCTTGTTGTAGATTTGGCTGGCTTCCGATTCGTCAAGGATCTCTATCCCCCCATCCCTAAGATGAGCGCTCATCTCGGTATCGATAATGTCCGCCCTCTATAAAGCTTCGTGGAAAGCACGGGAGAGGCGACTCCCCGTTCTGAAACTCGGATTCCTGACCCTGTGTCCTGTTGTGTTGGCTAATTATCTTTATATAGAAGAGTCCGTCTATTTAGCCTGTGAATCGCCAGCAGATGATTGATGAGGCTCGGGAAATCCTGGCGAAGACCGGGTTCTATCTCTCACAGGAACTGGACACGAGGAGAATCAGTTTCGATTTCGTTGCCAGGCGAGATGATATGCTCCTTGTCGGGAAAGTGCTCTTCAACATAGATTCCCTAGGAGGAAAACGGTCCAGGGAGCTCAAGATAATCGCATCCTGTCTTGATGGAACGCCTCTCGTACTAGCTCGAAGGAGCGGAACAAGGAGCCTCGAAGATGGAGCCATCTACTCCCGCTTTGGGATTCCCATTCTGTCGCTCGGCACGTTCAAAGACTTCTTCATCGAAGGGGTTCCACCCTTCATGTTTTCCGCTCCCGGTGGACTATACGTCAAGCTGGATGGCTCTGTCATAAGAAGAGCGCGGGAGAGGAAGAGCATATCCTTGGGAACTCTCGCGGAAATAGCTGGCGTCTCGAGACGAACCATCCAGATGTACGAGGACGGCATGGGAGCGACTGTTGAGGTCGCGCTCAAGATTGAGGAGTTCTTGAACGAACCCATAGTTCAGGCTGTCAATCCCTTCAGCATGATCCCTGACGCCGATGAGATAATGATGTCCTGGGACCAGCTCGACGCTTTTGAGCGGGACGTTTTCAGACATCTCTCAATGCTTGGATATAGCATTATTCCAACCATCAGATGTCCATTTGACGCGCTCGCAAGGGACAAGAAGGTCATCCTCTTGACAGGACTTGAAAGAAGGCAGGCAAATCTGTCGGCCAAGGCGAAAATCGTTGCCAACATATCCAGCGTTGTGGAAAAGGATTCCGTCATATTCGTCAGGCAGTTGACAGTGAGGCAGAATATCGAAGGAACGCCGATCATCAGAAAAGAGGAACTCAAAAAGATGAAAGACAGAGCAGAGATGCTGGATTTGATTTCCGAGCGGAAGAAGTGATCTGATGGATGCCGTGAGGAGGGGCGATTCCAACGTCTTCATAATGCCAGTAATAAGAGGTCTTGTCGACGAGGCCGAGGAGGTCAGGAGAGCTGTCGGCGAGACGAAGCCGGATGCTCTGGGAATCTGCATTTCGAAGGAGGAGCTCAAAGCACTCGAGTCCCTCGGTGGCCTAGAGGCAAGACCTTCGAGCACTCACGAGGAGGCATACATCAAGGGTCTGAGGAGATATGGAGAGGTGAGGAAGCCCCCGCCCTGCTATTCCGAGGGTCTAATGGCCGCAAGGCGACATAGGATTCCATGTGTGACTATAGATATGGACGAGACCCTCTACACCGAGGCGTACTGCAACTTCGTTTCCGTCGTGGACGTGATGAAGCAGACCAGAGATTCGCGCACGATTCTGGAGAAGGAGTTCACGGCCGAATCTCCGGGGGAATTCGTGTTGAAGTTCGATGCCTACGTCAACAGGCACAGAGGTTTTGAGCGCCTGGAGCGAGAAAGGGAGAGGTATATCGCCCTCAGATTGTCTAGGATGGCTGCCAAGTGGTCAAGAATCCTGGGACTTGTGGAGGCGGAAAGGGCGAATGGAGTCCTCGATAACCTTGAGCGACTACTCCCTCTCTAGCTCGATTGTTATTCCTCTGTCCACGTCACCGATGTCGAGGTCATAGACTGTTGAATCGCGACCGTCAACAATCTCCGCCTTCCAGCCTGGATGCGCATTCTTGTACCAAATGACCTTTCCGGTGGACGTTCCTATCATTATGTCGTCCCAGTAGTCTCCGTCGATATCTCCAGCCCTCAATGCGTTGACATCACCGTCCGTGTCCGCCACCTTTGTCCTGTTCCATGAGGTCTGCGGAAGATCGTTTTCGAACCAGTAGACCTTGTCATCATCAGTACCTGCGACAACATCGAGGTCGCTGTCGCCATCTATGTATGCCATATCCACGCTGATGGCCGAGCCAGTCGCTGCCAGCGTATCTCCAGAGCCAAGCCCGCCCAAGCCATCATTGTACCTCACGTAAACATTGCCACTCGCGGTCGCCGCGGCCACATCATTGTCATCATCACCATCGACATCACCGACCGCGATGTCATTCACGACGCTTCCTAAGTCCAGAGTATACGGAGCAACGTTCACGACGTACCTTCTGACGAACATGTGGTCGATGTAGATGGTGTCATTGACCATATTGCCGTTGGTGCTGTCCGTGTCGATGACTCGGATGTATATGTTGCCACTGGTCGTGGTTGGTAGACTCCCTCCAGTATACGTGTTGAGGTCAGAGGTTGCAGTGACGGTCACAATGTCCGTCCATGGCCCACTGCTGCTGTCCGAATACTGGAACAGGAAGTCATCCTGCTCGGTGTTGTCCGTATGGTACGCCTCGAGAAAGAACTTGTACGCATCGCCACCTGCCGGGATTGACTCAATCCGCCAGACATGGTCAAGCGTACTTGTCGACCCATTTGCCGTCGTGACTTCCACAACAAGGTAATCGACCGAGAGCGTCGTGTGAACTCCGTCCGTGTCTTGGTCATTCTTGCTGATATCGCTGTCCCTAATCCAAATGTAGAGGTTTCCGCCACCAAATCCAGACGCCTTCAGGTCGAATTGGTCTGTTCCCTTCGTCGTCCTCGATATGGTCCACGGCCATGTGCTCGTTCCATTGGGGTCTGTGGACCACCCAACTTCAAATGGCTCGGTTCCGCTACTTATGTAGCTCGTGATGTACAGGTCTATCGTATCTCCGTTCGAAACGCTACCCAAGTCGTACCTGTGGCCGCTGTCAGGATCGTCCCATGCGTCTCTCAGACAGTAGTACTCATTGTTGCCTTGAATACGGCATGTGTCTTCGGTGAGCGTCTCGTACGTTCCATCGTTTGCCTGGGTGTCTTGGTAGTCTCCAACAACAACATCATACACGGCCGCTTGCTCGCCCTGTGCCGTGTATTGGCTGAAGTCGTAGGCCGTTCCGGTGACCTCTTCAATGGATTCATACGTGTCATCGGACATCTGTGTATCCGTGTAAGTGCCAGACACGGTTCCGTTTCCAGCTATGTCCTGATCCGCAAAGTAGTCTGTCGTAGTGACAGTGCCAAACATTCCATCGGTGTTCTCATAGATCCAAATGCCGTTTCCAGTAGCCACGACAAGATCGTCATCACCATCCTCGTCCATGTCGGCGAGAGTAACAGCCTTCACCTCAGAGCCAGTATTGTCAATGAATGTGGGCGTCCATGCGTTGTCATTCAGATACCACCACAAGTCTCCGTTGCTCGTACCAGCCACTATTTCCAGCATGCCATCTTTGTCGATGTATCCCACATCAACCGCTGTGACTGAGTTGCCCAGGTCGTCCACTTCCCTCTTCTGCCAGTAGTGCCCTTGTCCACCCTGGTTCCTGTATGCGAACAGCTTGCCCGCCTCGATTCCTTCGACGACATCGAGGTCAGTGTCATCGTCCCAGTCTCCAAACACGATTGAGTAGAAGGCGCCAGCTCCCCACGGTGGAGCCTTGTAGACCGGTCCAGCCTCGTAGGACTCGATCCAGTACTCATCCCATTTGAAGACCAGATTCTCAAAGAATAGGGAGTAGACCTGTGTGCCGTGGACCGGGTGCTTGTAATATTCGATCGCAGTGGCCACATCCAGATACCATCGAGGACCTCGAATTGTTACTACCCTGCTGAGCGCCACCCTGTACTCCTCGTTGATGTCCTTCAGGTAGAGTATTCTGAGCGTATATGCGTTCTCTCCAAAGAGCCATGGGTCGAAATTCGGTTCCGTCAGGTCTATTGTGAACTTGTAGCTCACTGAGTTGTTTATGCTTGCATCACTTACGGGAGGATTGCCAGGCATCGCCCAAATCTGAACGCCACCTCCGAAATCCTGGATCTTCACGTTCCCGAACTCGAATGAGCCATCGGTGTCCTGGACAACGACCTTCACATACATCACATCTGTGAAGTTGAAGATGTCCGAGGGGTTCTCATGAGCCGAGTCAAGGAACGTGATAACCCCTGGGTAGTTTGGAACGTTTCCTTCTTGGTCAGTGACAGTAATGGAATCCTGAACCTCAAAGAGGTTGTCTGGTGGAGCATAGTAGCTAGACCTCAACCTTATCCTGAGGGAATAGTGACCGTATTCCAGCAACCCGTCGCTGTAGCCATGCCCTTCACTTGACGTGTTCCATCGGTACTCCCAGACGTAGAAGTTGCCTACATAATCGACCAGGTCAAATGCTTGAGTGGAGGAGGGGATTGAGTTCGGACCCATAGGTCCGCCCCCATATACTATGGGCTGTGGTGAAACGCCAGATGCGGCCTTGAAAAGCCAGAACTTGTTGTCCAGATCGCAGTCAGGCAGGAAGTGACTCGCGATCACGATGACCAATCTCTCACCTTTCTTGAATGTCCTTGTCCCGTTGCCTGACCATCTGAGGTTGTCCCATTCCGTTTCGTTGAATATCTCATAGTGCTGCAGGCCGCTTCCCGGAAGGAGTTCGGGCCCCCATCTCGGCGTTGGTGTCTCGTTGCCTTGTGGTTGCTCGTAGTAGTTTATCACCTTTGGCTCCTCTATCTCCAAGACAAGTCTTGCTGTGGTGTTATGGCCTGCATCATCCTCAGCGGTGATGATCACAAGGGATCCATCAAAACCGTCTTCGGCAACGAATTCAGGGTACTCGGCGGTCCAGATTCCGTCGTCTGCCACTTCATCGCCCATCGAGCCGTTGTCATACATCTTGAAGACCCCGTTG
This sequence comes from Thermoplasmata archaeon, assembly GCA_046761045.1. Classification (GTDB taxonomy): domain Archaea; phylum Thermoplasmatota; class Thermoplasmata; order RBG-16-68-12; family JAGMCJ01; genus JAGMCJ01. The sequence goes on along the minus strand of JBHIFJ010000013.1, from coordinate 15,665 downwards.
TCCTCGTACAACATCGTTACGTTGGCGTAGACATCATTATTGCTGTCGAAGTCCCGGTCCTTGTCCTCGATCTGAACATAGATGCCAAAGGACTCGTTCCCCCTCAGCTTCTCTCGTGTGATTGTTCCCAGATTTCCGTCATACCATTTCTGGACGAAAAGCGGTGGGTACTCACCACCTGCTCCCAACACAATGGAACTCCATAGGACTTCGCCTCTGATCGACTCTATAACACCAACCTCAACTACGTCATCTGGTTGGATCGTGTGGTTTGTGACGCTCCAGACCTCATCGATCGTCCAGTTCTCATCGTCTCTGAGCCCATATGGATCTCCAGAGTTGGGGCCGTATTGAACCGTTCCCTGAGTTCCGAGGAGCTCGATGTCATTGTTGACCTTCAAGTACACCTTTGTCCTGTACCCGTAGAGCTTCTCCCCACCCTGGTGAGTGATGTTGATTATGGCTCCGTCCCACACCCCAGTGTCATAGACCGGAGTCAGGGAACCCTCCATCTGCAGTTTGATGGAGGCCTCTGGCGTTGGAATCGTGTAGACCCATACGAATATGGCGGAGAAAATCACCACAGTGATGAGCAGTATCAATATCGTTCCGATTACTTCCGACACACCCTTACTATCTCTGGAGAAACGCCTCCTGTAGAGTGACATCCTTTGTCCTCCTGTGTCTCTGAAAGAAGTATCTGAGTTTATATAAGCCTTATGTGGTAGTTACCATGTTTTGCACCATCCGATGCGTCACCGTCATGGTTAAATAACGACTGCTTGATGATATCGCGGTGGCAAGGCTAACGGTCAATGACAGGATACTTCTTCACCTTCTCGACTACAGGAATATTGAGCGTGATTTTCCACCAGACATCTCGCAGGCCGGAATAGCCTCGGCCGTGGGAATTAGAAGGAGCCACATACCCCGCTCGGTGAAGACGCTCGAGGAGGAAGGTGCCGTTGAAGTGAGGAGGGAGCGGATCCACGAAGCTGGCAGGCGGCTCAAGTTGTACTTTCTCACTGAGAGCGGATACCGACGGGCGGCAATGATACGAAAGAGAATGGGTCGAATGAAGATCAGGGTGCAATCCAGCACTGGTGAGACCGAAATCACCATCTCGGAAGCCTCAAAGCTCTATGAGATGTCCTATAATGAGATCCTCGGAAGTCTCGATGTCGGCAATGTCTTGGACACCCGTGGTCTCCTCCGGGAAGAACCGGTGGAGAAGAGGGAGTTTGTGAACCGAAAGCCCGAGCTGGTCCATATGCGGCAATGGCTCGCTGGCAAAACGCCTGTTCTTGCTCTCTACGGACATGTTGGATATGGAAAGACTTCGCTCGTGAAGAGATTCCTGGAAACAACAGAGGGCTGGAAGGCGTTTTGGAAGGACCTCGCCGAGGACGATGAGACCGTCGATGTTCTTAGGCCCCTGGTTCACTTTGCATCAAGAAAGCAGCGCAGCAGAGCCAGAAGGTGGCTGAGCGAGGGGAACGTCGACAGCGCCCTATCATCGTTGGGAAAGGATTTGGACAACACCAGCTCTCTCCTCATTTTCGATAATTACAATGTCGTGGGCGAAGACGTCGTTGACGCTTTCAACGCGCTCTCTCACTTGCTATCTGGAATCAATGAGGCAAAGATGATTGTGATCGCTCAGGAAGCCACGCCTGCATATTGCCGTTTCTACGACAGGAAAATGGTGGAACTCGGGACGGTCGAAGAAATGCATCTCAAGGGGTTGAGTCAGGAGGATTCCAAGCGGGTATTGGGGAACCCGAGAATCGCCGATGACGCGATGCGACGAATCTACCTTCTCACGAAGGGGAATCCGCTCTTCCTGACACTCATGCGTGAGGGGAATGCCGATGATCTGAAAAGGAGGTCCAGATTCACGACCCCAGAAGTACAACTCCTCATGTTCTCCAAGACAGTGGAGGCCTAGAAGTCCACTCCGACCCTTGAATGCACGCCCCTTTTGAATGGATGCTTGATCTCCCTGACCTCGCTGACGAGGTCCGCCATTTCGATGATTTCCTTTCGTGCGTACCTCCCGGTGAGGATGACCTCCACGTCCTCTGGCTTCTGCTTCAGGATGTCAATGACATCGTCAAGTTGGATGAGATTCCACTCAATTGCAACGTTGACCTCATCCAGAATGACGATCTCGTACTTCCCGCTCGAGATCACCTCTCTGGCCCTGTTGAGGGCCTCCCTTGCGAGCTTGACATCCTCCTCGGCCGGGCTGTCTTTGTCAACGAACTCTGGGCGTCCGAACTGCTCTATCGTCAGGCCCTCGATCTTCTCCGCCACCCTCAACTCGCCGTAGTCGATACTTCCCTTCATGAACTGAATCATGTAAACCTTGAAGCCGTGGCCACACGCTCTCATTGCAAGTCCAAGTGAAGCTGTCGTCTTGCCCTTGCCAGTTCCCGTGTAGACTTGTATTAGGCCTAGGTCGCTCACAGGCATCCAATCCATATGTCGCTATTTAACCTTCCGTCAGGTTATGTATCTTATCTCGATGGGAAGACCGGGTCCAGCTTTCCCAGGGGCAGATCTGGGCTCATCGCCATAACATCAGAGTAACCGAGCACTCCTGTGAGCGCCCCCATAAACCTCTCCTCGGACCCTCCCAGTGCATACTGGAGGAAGGAAATCCTGCATTCATCCGCATGTCTCCATTGAGCAAAGCTTATCAGATTGTTGGCCGAGCGCTCCTCCCCACGGGCGTAGGCCAAGTCAGTAAGGTCAAGCATTTTCAGAACGGAGCCCTCCTTGATCCCCAGACCCAAGAGGAAGCTGCCTATCTTCGCCTTTGCGGGGAGCTTTGTGATTATCATCTTGGTCGTGTGCCACTGCTTCACCGCCCTCACCGTCGCGACTACGATCCCATCCTTCTCGGCGACGTAGAATCTGCTTGTAGACCTCTTGCGTCTGAGACGTCTGGTGACCCATTCTTCCGTGACCTCCGGCCTCAAGTTGTGCCTGCTGTAGAAGGAAGAAAGGATGTCGACCATTTGCTGCAGGTCGTCCTCCGTCGCCTCTCTCAGCAAGGACTCAGAGGATCTCCTTCTCCTCTTCATCCTGAGGATTTTGAGCCCCAGCCCGCCGACTTTGGAAAAGCCACACTTCTGGAATGTCTTGAAGGAAGCTAGGTTCTTGCCGATCACTACAGCCCAGAAGATTCCCGCTCCATCCTCCTTGCCCTTCTGAATGGCACGCCTCACTAGGGCGCTGCCAACCCCTCTCTTGCGATAGTCAGGGTGGACTCTGAGGCTTGAGATGTAGTCGCATTTTCTCACATCCCCATTCACGTAAAGCCGCTCAACGGAGCTGAAGACCACACCGACCACTTTGCCATCATCCTCCGCCACGAATGGGAAGAAGCCTTCTGCCTCCGGCCGGCGGATGTAGGTTGGCCTCCTGTCCACATAATAGGAGACGAGGCCCACCTCTGGAGATATCCTATCGAGTTCAATAAGCTCCTCGTTGTCCTCCGGTCGTGGGGATCTTATTATCACGCGTCTCAAGACGAAAATGCCATGACAATATAAGGATTGGTGGTTCTCGACCGAAGAACCGAACCCGATTCACCCCCAGCAAGGAATGGTTTTATATTTGGAGCATCATCATGCCCCAGTGATTCATCATGTACGTCATCTTCAGCATCGACAAAGATAAAACCGGCAAGATGAACGAAGCACTGAAGGACGACCTAGTCAGCAGGCAGAGCATCTCCATCAGGGAAGCGAAGGTTCTCGGTGAGGATATGGAAGGAACACTCCTTCTCGTGGACGGCACGGGAGAGGCGATTGAGCGGGCCAAAGAGATCCTCAAGGACATAGGGGAAGTGTTGCCCGATGACAGGGCCAAGGGAGTCTACGACAAGTTCAAGGCCGAGGAGGAGGCAGTTGCGGACGGTGTTGGCTTTATCTTTGGATGAGCAGGCAGCGCGGTTTCCTACACTACAGAGAAACGCACATCTACACCTCAGAACCAAAGATAATGTCGTGTTTTCGCCAATGGCACGTCTCATTTGAGAGGGGCCACTAAAGAGTCTTTATCTTCTCAGCTACGAAATCTCTTATTTCGGGATCGTCCGGGATGGTGAGGGATTTCTTGAACCTCGCCGTTCCGTCATCGAGGTAATATCCCCTCGAAACTGAGATGAACTCGTTCACTTCTCCATCCTCAGTGGTCGCCTTTTTCCTTGCAACCTCAAGGAAATTGCTCTTTCCAAAACCAATTTTCTCAGCACTCAGCGTCTCAAAATGCACCTTCGTTCTTCTTTGGGTTTCCATCGTCTTTCCCCCGTGTTCGTGCGAGTGGTTGGGGAGACCGCACGACTGTTCCCTTAGCATGTTGACATGCTGTTCTAGGGCGAACCACACGTAAGCGTTGGTTGTATTTAAGTTGATATGCCAAACTCGCACCGTATCGCTTAAATAGACATTCTCTCGTAGCTTCAGTTGTGATTTGTCCCAGATGTGGAGAGGAGGTTCTCGGACGCTTCTGTCCATATTGCGGTCTTCCCGTATCCTCACAATCACAGCTTGGTCAGACCAGATGCACAAGATGTGGGGGGACGTTCTCGGGGAATTTCTGTCCGTATTGCGGCAATAGTGCGACTCGAACGGCTCCAAACCAATGCAATCAGTGTGGGACGTTCTTTGCCGGCGACTACTGCCCGGTCTGCACTGCACCTGTTGGGTACTATCCTCCCTATCGAGAGGCACCCATGCGTGACTCGATGATGAAGGCGGTTCATGTCCTCGGGTCGTTCGTGTGGGTGGGCGTGCTCATAGTGTTCCTCTTGCTTTTGGTAGTCAACTCAGGATACCTCCTCTGGGGAATGAGCGAAGTTGTACCTGGAATTATGAATCAGGATTGTCCTGATTGTGTCGTGATGATATACGTGCTCACTCCCGCTCCATGGGTCGTCTTTGAGTTCAGTGAACCCCTCTGGTTTCTTTCGTACTATCTTTCGCTCGTTATCATAATCATCATTTCAATCATTCTCGCCGTTCTCCTTGACGGCAAGAGGCTGGTTGCGGATATGGTAGCCTCGGTCAGGGACGGGAGGCTCAGTCTGTCAACGAAGAGTTCATGGGCAATCATTGGTCAACTTTTCTGCGTCTATCTCTTCTTCTATATGACATATCTCTTCATTCTCTGGCTGTTCGGCGTGGAGGCCGCAACTCCGGAAAACGAGGGGCCGCTTTGGTACCTCATGTACCAACTCGCGAACGCCTCAGTATATGAGGAAATCGTAACCCGCCTACTCTTCCTCGGCCTTCCAATGCTCGCAATCGCCATTGGAATCGGGGTTAGGGGCAAGTCTCTTTTCAAGGAGTTCCTCGGCGGGAGCGGGAGGATGACAGCGTCTACGTGGGCACTCATTGCAGTCTCCGCCTCGATATTCGGTCTTGCCCATATTCCTCACTGGGACATCTACAAATTGGTTCCCACGTTCTTCGCGGGGATCATTCTTGGGTTCGTGTATGTGAAGAGAGGGATATGGGCTTCCATACTGTTCCACTTCATCGTGGACTACTACGGAGCCTCTGTGATCGCCTCTTCGGAAGTGGGACATCTGGGAATCATTGCATTCCTTGTGTTGGCTCTAATAGTCTTTGCAGTTGCGGGGCTCTTTTTCTTCGTCTATTATGCCAGAAAGGCTCTGAAACATCTTATGCCTCTCTTCGGTGGTCCTGAGCCCGTCCCAATGGCCGCCCTAGGGAAGGGGAGGGTCCCAATGGCACAGCCACAGCAGACAAGGCAACCGCTCGGGTTTCAATGTCAGAGGTGCGGCTTCCAAGAGGCGCGATACTTGGACGGAAAGTACCATTGCCTAAGATGTGGACACATCCAATGATTCGATGAATTCCCTTCCCGCCAAGCCCTCATCAACGCTTCTCGATTCGATTACATAATCGCCACTGTACTCCCTGAGCTTCGCAAGGACCATCTTGAAGTCGATTTCGCCATCACCTATGGGAAGGTGCTGATCTATCCTCCCTCTGTTGTCGTGCAAGTGGACGCTTCCAAACCTGTGCCAATGCTCGAGGAATTCAGCCAGGTTTCTCGTTGTATTTGCATGGCCAACGTCCAAGCAGAGCCTGAATGAGGTTCCATCTATGAGGTCGAGTATCTCCTCGGGTTCGGTGAAGATTGTCACGAAGGACCGTGGCATGTTCTCCAGGCACTTCATCACACCGGTTTCTTCGGTCCGCTTTTCGATCTCTCCAACAGAGCTTCGTACAGCTTCCATTGCCATTTCCCTCTTTTTGAACGTAATCGGTGAGAGGAAGCCCGGATGCATCGTGACCCTTTCGATGCCGAGATCATCCGCAATCATGACGACATCAACAAGCTGGTTGAGCACCTCCCTTCTGACACCTGGATTGAGGGTGCCAATGTTGATGTCGCTGAGGGGTGCATGTATCGTGAACTTCATGGTGTAGCTAGACATCGCCTCTTCCAGCTCGTCCCTTATGTCGGGGAGAATGTGCTTCCCCTCAGCAACGACCTCCCAACCCTCGAACCTGTCCTCCATCAGTTGGAGGGCCTCCGTGAAGGGAAGAAGCGAGAGCGGAGGGCATGCTAGGGAAATCATTCACTGACATCTCCCAGTCTTGGTGCTATGGAGTCTATTATGGAGTCGATGTCATCATCCACTATCGTTACACTGATGTCGCCTAGGGGAGATCCCGAACCGAAACTCACCTTTCCAATGAAGGCGACCTGCTTGTTGAGCGTGAAGGTGACTCGATTCGCGGTCTGGGAGGAGAGGAGGACTGCCCTTGCTGCAGACCTGATTCTCTGGTCCTTCAAGCATTCGCCGAACCGCCCAATCGAACTCCCTGTCCCTATGAGTCGTCCTGCTTTGATGCTGATTTCCAGATCTGGAAAGATCTTCTTGACCGCTTTCTCGACCTTCTTCACGTCCTCCGTCGGATTGCAGGGTGCTTCAACCTCAACTCTCATCACTCGGCAGAATACGAGCTTCGAGATAAGGATTGCGAGGTGCGAAAATATTTAGGCTCTCAACGGCAATGAGCTTTGGATGCGGAGCAGATTATTGAACCTCCTTTTCGAGAAGGGTACCCTCGTTGAGCCAGAGGTCGCCAGTTACATTCTGGAGAAGGATGATCCGCTGTCCTATGTGGAGAATCTCCTACTGCGATTTCAGGAAACACCATTCATGCTCACGATGGAGGAGATCGCAAGGGCAGAAGGGATTGCGACCTTCGCTGCGCACAGGGCGAAGAGACTCACGGCACCACCCGCGCCGCCGAGAATGAGTACACGAGATGTGGAGTCTTCCGCCAAAGATTGCGACAGAGACATCCGCATATTAAGGGACATCACGGGCAATTCTACATGCCAGGGCTCAATCGAGGATTTCCACTGCTATTTCAAGAACAGGTTCCTGGAACTCTCTGAGATACTCAAACGCAGAAGAGAGCTGAGAGGCTGCCACGAGATCGCCAGGGCGAAGCGGATGACTAGGGAGGTCCGATTCGTGTGCATCATCAACGAAGTGAAGAAGACGCGCTCAGGTCACCTGATCCTGCAAGTCGAGGACGAGACTGATACTGCATCCGTTCTAATCCCCTCGTCGATGCACTCGGAGGACTTCGTCCAGGACGAGGTTGTGGGAATCATCGGAAGCTCACGCAAGGACGACCTCATAATCGCAGAGAGAGTCTTCAGACCCGATATCCCGCCCAGAAGACGGTTCAACGAGGCAGACGTCCCCGTGTCTGTAGCATTCCTCGGTGACACTCATGTGGGAAGCAAGACCTTTCTTTCTGGCCCCTGGAGGAAATTCGTCGAATGGTTGAATGGCTCGGACGACCTGGCGAGAAGGGTGAAATACGTCGTCATTCCAGGCGACACTGTGGACGGAATCGGTATCTACCCCGGGCAGGATGAGGACCTCAGTATCGATGACATATATGGCCAATACGAAAGGCTTGCGCAATATCTGTCCGAGTTTCCTGATCACGTTGAAGTGATAGTCCAACCCGGGAACCACGACGCAGTCCGACCCGCGGAGCCTCAACCCGCCTTTCCATCAGACGTGAGAAGGATTTTCCAGGATAACGTGACCTTCGTCGGGAACCCTTGCCTGCTGAGTCTTCATGGCGTGCAAGTCCTCTCATACCATGGCCGAAGTTTCGATGACCTCGTTGCAGCTCTCCCGGGAATGTCCTATGAGAGGCCCTTGGCGGGGATGAGAGAAATGCTCATCAGAAGGCATCTCGCGCCGATATACGGAGGAAAGACTCCAATAGCACCTGAGAGGGAAGACCATCTGATAATAGACTGTGTTCCTGACGTTTTCGTTACCGGTCACATTCATTGGGCGGGGATTGAGGAGTACAAGGGAGTGGTGATGATCAATTCCTCGACTTGGCAGTCGCAAACAACCTATCAGAGAATGCACAACATGAATCCCCTTCCTGGTCGAGTTCCGATAGTTAACCTGGAGAGCGGTGCCTACACGATGCTCGAGTTCAAGTAGAAAGCTTTATCTCTCCCAGGCTGGCTCAAGATTTCATGCAGATAGGTGCCGTCGGTGACATTCACGGCGAAGAGTTCAAGGAGCCTTTTCTCGCGAGTCTCGAAGAAACGAAGAATGTGGATGTATTCCTAATCGCTGGAGACCTTACTGACAGAAGCGAGACCGAGGTTTTCAGGAGCATCGTATCACTTATCGAGGAAAAGCTCACATGCCCCATAATCTGCACGTTTGGGAACGAGGAGTATGATGAGGACAGGACATCGATGAAAGATGACAGAAGAACGACCTTTCTCGATGACGAGAGCGCAGATATCGACGTTGCTGGGACTGCAGTGAAGATTGTTGGCAGCACAGGATGCCTCGACAGGCCCACATGGTGGCAGAGAACCAATATCGGGGGGATATTCGAGAAGTTCAATAGGAGGATATCCATGATTGATGAGATGCTCAGCGGTCATCTTTTCACGATTCTTCTCCTTCACTATCCTCCCACGTACGAGACGCTGAAGGGGGAGAAAGAGAGGTATTGGCCCGAAATGGGATGCAGGAAGCTGGAAAGAGTTGTGTTGGAGAGGACTCCGAACGTGGTCTTTCACGGTCATGATCACCGTGGGACGCACTTCATCGAGTTGAGAAAGAAGCAATTGACCCTGCTCGATTTTGAGGTCCGAGAGAGAACTGTGCCCATCTACAATGTTGCCTTCCCTCTCACACGGAGGGTCACAGTCGTCGACATTGACATCCCTCAGGGAGGTCCAACAGGTCGACAGCCTCCTAGGATACCTCAAGAAAGCTTTAAGTGAATCAAGCATCTATTCCCGTAGGTTTGAATGGATTCTGAGCCAGAGAGCAACGACAAGAAGAGGAAGTGGATTCGGTCTACGCTTCTCCTGTTACGAGACTTGGGAATTGCTGCGCTTATTGTCGGTATAATACTTCTCTCTCTCTACGTTTACACCGGCAATTGGCCCCCTATGGTCGTCGTCGAGAGCCAAAGCATGCAGCATAGCGACAGTGAGAGCTTCGTTGGGGTCATAGATACCGGAGACCTCGTACTCGTCCAAAGAGCACCTTCGAGCGGGGATATAGTGACGTATGTCGAAGGCAAAGCCAGTGGTCACAGCACCTACGGTGGCTACGGCGACGTCATAATCTACAAGGAGAACGGGAACTTCCAGGAGAAGAGCATAATTCATCGAGCGCTTGTTCGGTTAGTTTGGAATGAATCGAGCAGAACGATAGATATCCCCTCTCTCGACAACGACAAGTGGGTCCGCAACATAGACTGGTCGGGCAGGACATTCAGTGGGGACGACGTGACCTCCCCCTACGGACTTGACGGCATAATTCAGCTGAATGATGTCGTCTTCAAAGGAAGGACTGTCATGGTGGAGATTTGGAAATACAAGGACCAATTCGAGAATCTCAATTGGACTGGCGATGCCTATGTTGCCCTCGGAGACAACAACAGCATCCCCGATCCACAGATAATCAGCCAAAGATGGATTGAGGGGAGAGCGAGGGGAGAGATTCCTTGGTTTGGGCTGTTGAAGCTTACACTCTTCAAGGACCCAGGGGCTCCCTGTTGCGCACGCTGGGGCGATCCGAAGGCCCCGCAAAACAGTTGGGACTCCCTCCTGATATCCATAATTCTGATAGTCGCCGTCCCAATAGCTCTGGACTTCGGTGTCAGCTATGCGTTGGAAGTCAGAAGAAGGCGTGCAGAGCTGAAGGAAGAGGCATGCGGGGCAGACAATGAACCCGAGGCCGAAGAAGGCGAACCTCCCCCTGAAGAGGTGGAAGAAGAAATCGAGCGGGAAGACTTGGAGGAGCCCGAGATCATCGAAGAAATCGAAGAACCCGAGGAACCCGAGGCGGAGCCTCAAGAAGTGACCCCTGAGGGGTCCGATGAGGAAGAACCGGCCCCTGAGATCTCAGATCAGGGTGGTCTGGAACCTTAGCTTGAAGCTCTTTACGCTTGAGAGGAGATCGTCCTTTTCCAATATGCGCCTTGTCTCCAGTGCAGGCACGCTCGATTGAATCTCCTTTGTCCTGCCACCCCTGCCAAAGGATTTGACCCGAGCGTTGACGAGTCCAAGCATATCGAGCTCAGATATGAGATCAGTGATGCGCCTCTGGGTAAGTATGCTCATCCCTGTCCTCCTGCAGAGCTGTTTGTATGTTGTGTAGACATCTCCGGTCGTCATCTTCGTGGCTCCCACCTCCTCGTTCATTATGATCCCGAGAAGGATGAGCTTTGACTGAGTGGGAAGGGACTTGACCGCTTCAACGACGCAATCGAGTTCCAGTTGATTCTTTGCCATGAGAACGTGTCTGTCCGTTATCCTATCGTCGTTGTTCCTCTCGGCGATCTCAGCGGCTACTCTAAGAAGGTCCAGGGCTCTTCGTGCATCCCCGTGTTCCTGTGCTGCAAGCGCCGAGCAGAGTGATGTGACACCCTCATCGATCACACTGTCATCGAATGCAAGGATGGCCCTTTGGCCCAATATATCCCTCAGCTCCTCGGCGTTGTACGGCGGGAAAACCATCTTCTCGTCGCTCAACCTGCTCTTGACGCGCGGATCAAGGAACTCCGTGAACTTGAGGTCGTTGGAAATCCCAACGATGCTCACCTTCGCTTTCTTGAGGTCGCCATTTATACGCGTCAGGTGATAGAGCACATCGTCGCCGCTCTTGTACACGAGCTTGTCAATCTCGTCCAGCACAACGACCACGACTCGCTTCCTTTCGTCGAGCTTCTCCCTCAGCATATTGTAGACTCTCTCCGTTGACCATCCTGTGAACGGAATCCTCTTGTCGAAATCATCGATGAACCTGTTTCCCAAGTTCTGCAGAACGCTGTATGAAGTATCGGTTATCTCGCAGTTCATGTATAGGTAGTCCACGCGGGACCATCTCTTCGCCTTCTCCATCTCTTTCTGCAGGTACTTCACAGTCGCCGTCTTTCCTGTCCCAGTCTTTCCGAATATCAGAACATTCGACGGCCGCTCTCCCTTGAGGGCCATTGCGAGGATCGAGGCCAGCTGCTTGATCTGCTTCTCTCTGTGTGGCAGTTTGTCAGGGATGTAGGAGGGTCTCAGAATGTCTCTATCCTTCTTGAAGATGGGCTTTGTCGCAAGATACGGCTCGAATATGCTATCCTCCATGCCTCTCCCCCTGAGAATATGAGAATGCCCTTCCGTGCCGGTTCCGAGAAGTGCAAGGGGGTATTGCCTAGTTCCTACAAATAGCTTTTCTTGGTGTCGTGCACCTCGGCTAGGGACAAACGAGGAGGATTGCCGGGAAGATTGATATACATTCACCAATTATTGACATCTTGAGATGACATTCAATAGGGTATTGGCTGTATCCAGCGTCGGAATTGTCGTCGGGCTAATGCTCATAGCAGTTGCTGTTACCAGTCTTGCGTCTGATGCAGGCGGGATCCACGGTCACGGATCTGGCTCCATGATGGAGACGTCTTTGACGGGCATAGGATGGATCATTGTGACAATCGGTATCATCATCATCGTCATTTCTCTCGTATTCCTTGCAGTCCTATCGGGGACTCGAGAGGTGAAGGGCGATGTTGAACCTTTCCGCAATCTGGCCGTCGCAGGTCAGGGGCAGAAGGAGGCATCGAGAATTGATTTGCCACCAGAATCACCATCCAAGGATGTCGAGGTGGCTTCAGTACCCTTTGAGCAGATGGCTCTGAGACTGCTCGAAGGTGATGAGAGAAGGGTCTATCGCAAGGTTGTGGAGTCGGGAGGCGAGATTCTTCAGAAGGACATAGTCACAGCTGTTCTCTTCTCCAAAGCAAAGGTCTCAAGAATCATCGACAAGCTAGAGAACAAAGGTCTTGTCTCGAAAGAAAGGTACGGGTATACGAATAGGATTGTGCTGAAGAGAACTCAGTGATTTGCTCGATTCCTTGAGCTTTTCAGTTTTTGAAACTACTTTCGCGAAGGGGTCATAGCTCGTTTCAGAGGATATGCTAAACGATGGTTGCGAGGGACACTCCAACCAGGAGGTGAAGAAATGAAAGCGAAAATGTTGGCGGCTTTGGCGGCAATCGCCATGCTTGGAGCTGTAGGGACTGCTGTTGCGCTGGATAGCGCCTCTGTCCCGGAAAGTACTGCATACGACCGGATTTCAGACATGGAAGACTAGAACGACTTCATGAACTGCCACCAGTGGAGAGATCGGTACGAGCTCAGTCAAGACAATGACCCCGGCGCCCAGAATCAGCACAGGCATCAGCTTCAGTACCAGTCTAACACAACATGCGACAGCGACGGGTACCAGTTCAGGCACGAGTGGAGAAATGACGGAGAGGGACCATTCAATCGGGATTGCGACCAGACTCAGGATAGACTCAGGCATCACAATCACGATAGCAATGTGCGATGCCCAGGAGGACCGTAGAACGACCGGCGGATGCCCGTAGGGGACGCAAGTCCCCACCTTTCCCTTTTTACCTGGCTGGAATTGTACGACTCTGCGTGCTCTTCGATTCCATCCATGAGCCCAGGTGGACCGCGTTCGCTTTTGTCATTCGTTGTGGCGCGGAGCCCCTCACAGGACGACCTCAACCACCAGGATAGTCCCTATGACAATGAAGAGCATGCCCGATGCAAGCACGATCCATTTCATCTCCACCCTCCTTCCTATCTCCTTGCCTATCATCACCCCGATAGCTGCGATAAGAGCGAATCCCAGCAGAGCTCCGGTAAGCACGGCAAGGGGCAATCCTGAACTGGCGGTCAATGCAACAACCGCCAGTTGGGTCTTGTCGCCGAACTCAGCAAGGGCAATGAGCAGCAAGCTCTGGAGATAGACCTTCCCCTCGGGGACTTCTCTTACTTCGACTCTTCCCTCCCTCCTAAGGAGAGTCCAGATTCCGAACACGATGAAGAGGCCTGCCGAAGCAATCTTTATCCAGAATATAGGCAATGATGCGTAGAGTGCAATGCCAACCGCAACACCCACGACGGTCACCAGACCGATGCCTGTCATCGCTCCTAGAAATGTGGTCCTGCGGGAATGTCTTGAAGACAGCGATAGCGTGAGCAACTGAGTCTTGTCCCCGAGCTCAGCTACAGCAACGATGCCGAAGGCCATCAGAAGTGTGACGAGCGCCTCCATGTGCCACCGAGCCAATGCTTGGACGATAGATAAGTCTTCTGAGGAACACTGTGTGCGTGTGGAACCAGCATGGTACTGTCCTTCGTCCAAGAGTGAGCCATTCTATGCCAACAGCCAAAACCTTAATACCTAGCCAGGCTCATATAGATAGAAAGCAGGGGGAGGGGACTATGCGCATTCCCTTGTCAAACAACATCTTCGTTACCGCAATAGGGGCTTTGTTACTGACGGCAGGCTTGCTGGCTTGCGTTGGAAACGTCGCTGATGACGTATGGGACGGCGGCGTGGCAATACGGTCAGGGAGCTACGAAGGGATTCCATCTGCTGATCCAGATGACGGCAAGTTCGTCTTGATAGCAGGAAGCAGTCACCAGACAATAGCAGGAACCGAGGTCGTGGCCTACATCGGCATTCCCGAGAACGAATCCACTTTCGAGGTGGGAATTTTCGATGGGGATATCGGTTTGCACTGGGATTTCTCTGGTGAAGGTACAACGAGCTTCACGCTATACATGGACCCGTTGAAAAACGGTACGACAGCCAATGTCGTCGCAACGTGGACGAGTGATGTGTGCCCAGACGATGACTGGTACACCCAGAACTTCACGGTCTCTCCTGGGGCTCAGGCTCCCAGCGGGAACTACTTCTATCGGCTCCTCGTTGAATGGCAGGGCGGAACACCTCAGTCTGGGTTGAACGACTTCAAGATCAGAACTACGGCTCAGGTCAGCCTTGCATCTGGTCACGAGTTCGGATTTGCAGGGGGTCCACAGAATCTTGGCTTTGATCCAGGTTTCGGCCCTGAGAACACCTATGATGGGCACTGGTGCTACAACTTCTATGTCCCGATACAGACGAACAGGGTTGTCTTCCGGGACGGCGATGCAGACATCAAGTACGACACCGATGACCCAAACTCGCCCCCGCCTGAAGGTGACAACGATGGAAACCCACCCGATGATAACTATCTCAACTGGGGTGATGACGTCAGGGTAAGTCCGAACATATACGTCGTCGTCACCGATCCAAACGGAAACACCTACCAGAACAGCAATCCCTCGGGAGATAGTGAGTGGGAGCTCTTCACGATAGGGAATCTTTCGGATGATGACTACACAGTCAATTACACGCTATCGCCTGGTCTGTGGCAGTACGAAGTGAAAGGCATGGACGCCCACAACGCCAATTTCCTGGAGACGACTTATGAGATTTTCGTTTGCGGTGCGACGCCCCCGCTACCCATAAACCCTCCACCTGAGGTTGATCCAGACTACACAGAGGATGTGATTGGTGGGGCGACCTACTACTACTCTCACACCATCACCAACAAGGGCGTTGCCCAGGCCTATAATCTTGTGGGGGAATCCGTTCTCGGATGGTTTGCACGGATATATGAGGACTCCAATTCCAATGGTATCTACGATGTGGGTGAGCCCGAAGTCAACATCACACCGAATCTAGACACGAATGATATGTACCACGTTCTCGTTGCAGTCGACGTCCCAATCGGCCCACCAGGAGCGACCGACACGATCTCGCTCACGGCATCATCGAGAATCGAGTGGGCCGTCCAGGACACGGCCTACGATGAAATCGGAATTCTTGAAAACCAACCACCGTTTCCTGATGCTGGGGGCCCGTATTTGGTATTCGAGGGCGATACAATAATCTTCGATGCGAGTGGCTCGTACGACCTCGAGGGGGATTCTCTGCAATTCATGTGGGATGTGGATGATGACGGAAGCTTCGAGACCAACTACTCTAGCAGTCCAACGTACAGCTTCACATTCGGTGACGATTTCAACGGAACAGCCAGATTGAGAGTCACGGACGGAACGTACGAGGTCGAGGCCACAGCGGATGTCGCAGTTCTGAACGTCGCTCCATCCGTGCAGGGCTATTTCGACCCGCGAATCCTTGCTGGAATGACCTTCCGAATCGCAGGAGAGAAGTGGCACGACGTCGAGTTCTTCCTCTACGA
>JBHIFJ010000012.1:0-51329 GCA_046761045.1 Thermoplasmata archaeon | reverse complement strand
CGGCATGACGGATGTCCAGTTCGACAGCATGGATGACATCGTGGGGTCGGGCTGGGGGCCTGAGGGGTCGCTTGGATCCATTATCGGGTGGGATCAAGAGACTAGTAACATTGTCGAAGGTTCAGGTTCAATGAACATATCTTTTGACCAGATAGCCCCGGCGAACCCCAGCCGATATGGTGGAGCAGAACGACTTATGGGAGGTGGACAGGACTGGTCAGTCTACAACCAGCTGATCCTCATGGCAGACACGAATTTCACAGGCTCCGGGTTGCTTTTGTATGTGAACCTCAGTGATGGCGTGGTTGAGCAGAACTTGCCGGCTCAAGAGATAACTCCCGGATGGAGCACATACTCCTTCATCCTTCAGGATTTCATTGGCGACCTCTCCTCCATAACAGCTGTGCGAATCCTCGTCACAAACGTCACGGTACCCGTGCTCTTCTATGTGGATGACATTCATCTGACCTTTCACAAGAACTTCGACGAGACCTCTTGGATAAACCAGACCTTCACGAAGCCCGCTCAGACCTCAGGCCAGCCTGGCGGGGTCATTCTGACCTTCGACTATCTCGCAGAGAGCGTCACGAACGTGACCTCGTTCAACGCCTCACTCAGGGTCAACAACTCGGCGAGCGAGTTCCTGTGGAGCAGCGAGTTCCTTTCCCCGTCCGCCTGGACGTCGATGTATTTCGACCTCAGCTCGTTCATGACCGACCCTGGCATGTATCAGATCTCCCTCTCCCTGCGTCTGATCATCGACACGTCGGACGCCTGCTTGGCCGCTCTTCGCTTCGACAACATCTCCATTGTCTGGCCCGATCACACCGACGGGTGGCTGGAGTCGAGGGTCTTCGGCGCCTCGAGCCACACGATGTGGGAGAACATCTCATGGACCGAGGGACCTCAGGACCCTGCGTACGATATCGTCGTGAGAACGAGAACCGGAAACACCTCCAGCCCAGACGGCTCCTGGAGCCCGTGGTCCCCACCGCTCACCGTCCCATCGGGGGAGCCGATCTCAAGCCCCTCGGGCAGGTACATACAGTACAATGTCTCGCTGACGACGACGAACGGAAGCCTGACTCCCACTCTCTCTGAGATCAGAATCCTCGGGTGGCACTACGCCCCCTCGGGCTACGTGCGGACATCGGATTTCACGCCCACTGATACGCTCTTGGGTTGGCGGTGGTTCAATGCGACGTACGCCACACCGGCGGGCTGCAGCATCACCTTCTGGTACTGGAACGACACCGCGCAGGCGTGGCTCCAGGCGACGCCAGGGGAGAACCTCTCCGCCTTGAGCGCCCAGAACATCACGCTCCGTGCGAACCTCAGCACGGCGGACACGATGATGACCCCGAAACTCTTCAACATGAGTGTCGACTACGAGTTCCTCGGCGGGGTGGACCGCATTGTCGTCGTCCCGAGCATCTGGAACGGGACCGCCGATGACACCTTCGACTTCGAGGCCGTGGCCTACGATTCCTACGGCCACATTCTCGATGTGATCTTCGATTGGAGCGTGACCGACCCGAACGGCACGATATCGTCCGACGGCCTCTACGCACCCTGGGGCTCGGGAAACTGGACGGTAACGGCGAGGGCCAACGGTGTCTGGGCGAACGCCACCGTGAACATCTCCCCAGGGCAGCTTGATCGCCTCGAGATATCGCCTGACAGCTGGTCCGGTTCCACGGACGAATCTGTCGACTTCGAGTGCCGTGGCTACGATCAGAGGGGCAACGCTGTCGAGTTCACGGCAGAGTGGAGCACCACCGACCCGACGGGTTTCGTGAGCTCCTCCGGGACATACTACCCGAGGTCGGGAAACGCCAGTGGAAGCGTTTGGACGGTCTACTGCAATGAGACGACGATGTCGCTGAGCGTGAGCGCGCTCGTCACCGTGACTCCGGGATCCCTGCACACTCTGAGAATCTCTCCCTGGTCACTCGGGACGATAACGACAGACGAGAACATCACCCTCCGCTGCTACGGCTACGACTTCTTCGACAACTTCATCGGACCCATGGACGCCAATTGGTCTCTGTCGGGCAACTTCGGGACGATATCCCCTGAAAGGACCTCGTCAGCCATCTTCGACCCGATCGTGGCCGGAACCGCCGGCAACATCACTGCCCGATACGACAACCAGACATATGCGACGACGGATGATTTCCTCATCACTGAGGGCTCACTGGCCACCTTGAGAATCCTTCCGGCCGAGGTGAATCTGACCGTAGGCAAGAAGCAGCAGTTCATGGTGCTGGGCTACGATGCCGACGGGAACGAGGTCGCCGTCAACCAATCGCAGGTCGTCTGGACGAGCAATGTGGGCTCCGTCACGCAGAACGAGCTGAAGGCGCAGACCATCTCGGATGCGGGATGGATGAACGCCACTCTCAACGGCGTCAACGCTTCGGCGATAGTCAGAGTCAATCCGCTCGCCCCGCCGATTTGGAACCTCATATACTGGCCCTGGTCCATTCTCATCCTCCTGGCGGTGCTGGCGGCAATCATAGTCGCGTGGAGGACCGTACGGGAGATGTACTCGGTGGAGGACGTCTTCGTCGTGGGGAACGAGGGGAGGCTGATAGCGCACAAGACGAGGAGACTGCATGCCGACAGGGACGAGGACATCCTGGCGGGAATGCTCACCGCCATCCAGGAGTTCATCCGCGATTCCTTCAGGGAGGGCGACAACCTGAAGAAGTTCGAGTTCGGGGAGAAGAGCATCCTCGTCCAGAAGGGCGATCACATCTATATGGCGGCCATCTTCGCCGGGAAGGTGCCCAGGCGGGCGGAGTCCTCCCTGCAGGCCTTCATCTCCGACTTCGAGAAGAAGTTCGAGTTCGACAAGAAGAAATGGTCGGGCGACGTCACGCAGCTCGAGGACCTGGACGAGATGATGGACCTCGTTGTGGGCATCAAGAAGTACAGAGAGGGGGACTGGGAGAGAAAGCTCAAGTAGGCTTCCTCAACAGCCGCTGGTATATGTCCTTCGGCTCGTGGCCCGGTCCCTTCCTCCAGAGCAGGTCCATGGAACCCATGATGCTATCGTACAGCTGAGGCAGGATCTCGAAGAGGAGGATGACGAGCCCGACGAGGGTCAGGAGGGATATCATCTTCCCGACGAGGCCATGGGCGAGCTCGAAGTTGACGCTCTCGACATCGTAGAGATGGATGACGACGACATTCCTGAGCAGATTGGCGAGATAGATCACCGGCACGCTTATGCCGAGGGCCAGTCCCTTCCTCCTCCAGCCTGCATTCGTCGAGACGACGAAGCTCACCGCGACCGCCAGCGCCTGAATGGCGGTGCACGCGAGGATGATGTGTATGTCCGCCTCCCTGATGGGGACATAGATCTCCCCGCTCGACACCCGGTACCAGCTGAACCCGCCCGGATAGAAGATGTCCCCCGTGGTGTAGCTGGCTCCCACACCGTTGAGGAGGGCGACCGTGTGGTCCGCAACGACCTTGATGAGGTTCCCCGCCAGAAGCGGGATCCTGTCGACTGTGAAGAAGATGGCGGACGCGAGAAATGTCGCCCCCGCCAGGAACCTGAGCGGCATGTATTCCTCCCGCCAGCGATAGGACAGAATCTCGTGATAGGCGAAGAACATGAAGGCGGGAAGGGCCAAGGCGCTCGCCAGCGCGTTGAAGACGTCCAACTGCTCGACGTAGTCGGGCATCTGCAACCACCAGAAGATGCCGAAGACCGTCCAGCCCGCGGCGCGCACAAGGTGGCAGCGAATGCTCTTCCATAGGAATCCGATGCCGAGGAGGGCGATCGAGACGAAGAGAAGGCCGTCGGCAATCCCGCTCATTTCACTCATCCGTACAATTCGATGCTCCTATATCCAGATTTTCATCCTATCGGAACATGAGGAATATGATCACTGCCAACCCGAACAGCATGAAAGCAGTCGATATCCAGAAAAGAACGCGGAAGAGCTTCATCTTGCCTTCCGGGGTCTGATACATCCCGATTATCCTGTCGATAAGACCCATCAGGCCTCCTTGAACCTCTTCAGGCGGAATATGTTCTCCCGCTCAAGCTCCTCCAAGCGCAGTCTGATGAAGGACTCCTGGGACCTCAGGCTCGGAATGACCGTGAACTCGAGGGCATTGACCCTGCGTCGCGTCTTCTCTATCTCGTCCAGCAACCTGCGCATAGTGGTCTCAATCTCTGCCGCCAGAATGATATCCTCGACGAGGTCCTCGAACGCCTCCGTTGCCTCGTCGATCCTGGACGAAGTGCCGATTATCCCGTAGCCCCTCTCGTCGATTCTCTTCTTGACGCTTCGCGATTCGATCTCGGGAACCACGATGCCCATGACGTTCTTCGTTCTGAGGTCCATCTCCGGGTTCTCGAGGGCGGCGAAGGCCGCTGACTTCACGCCGACGGTGCCCTCAACGGCCTTGGCGATCGCGAGCCTTTCCATCGCCCGCTCGTATTTCTCCTGAATGCCGGACCGGATGCCCTTGGCTTTGTCCAGAATCTGGAAGAACTCGGCGATCAGGCTGTCCCTCTTCATCTTGAGCAGCCGATGTCCCGTCTCGGACAGCCTAATCTGCTTCTTCAGCTCGAGAAGCTCCGACCTCGTCGGCTTGTATACCCTCACCATGTTCTTCCTCTCGATACTTCGGGTGATACTTCTCCATCGTCATCCTGTCTATCTTCGTCAGCATCCTCTCGTCGAGCATCGCGAGCATCTCCCAGGCTATGCCCAGCGTTCTCAGGATGTCTCTGTCCTCCTCCCTTCCCTGTCTCACGAACTCGGCTTCGAAGACATCCGCGAAGTCGAGCAGCCGCCTGTCGCGGGAGGACAGGGCCTCCTTGCCGACAATGGCCACGAGCCCGCGGAGGTCCTTTCCCTCAGCATAGGCTGCGTAGCACTGATCCGAGACCTGCTTGTGGTCCTCTCTTGTCTGGTCGGCACCGATTCCCGCGTCCATGAGCCGGGAGAGGGACGGAGATATGTCTATCGGCGGGTATATCCCCTTCCTGTGCAGCTCCCTGGCCACGACCAGCTGGCCCTCCGTGATGTAGGCGCTGAGATCCGGAATGGGATGGGTGATATCGTCATCAGGCATGGATATGATGGGTATCTGAGTGATTGATCCCTTCTTGCCGTGTATCCTGCCCGCCCGCTCGTACATCGTCGCCAGATCCGTATACATGTAGCCGGGGTAGCCCCTCCTGCCGGGAACCTCCTCTCTGGCCGCACCGATCTGTCGGAGCGCCTCGCAGTAGTTCGTGAGGTCCGTGAGGATAGCGAGAATGTGATAGTCGTGCTCGAAGGCCAGGTACTCTGCGGCGGTCAGTCCCATTCGCGGCGTGATCAGGCGCTCGACCGCCGGGTCATCAGCCAAATTGAGGAAGAGAACGGCCCTCTTGAGCGCGCCCGTCCGCTCGAAGTCCTGCATGAAGTACTGCGCCTCTTCGTGAGTGATTCCCATCGCGACGAAGACGACGGCGAACTCCTCCTCCTCGCCTAGGACCTTCGCCTGCCTTGCGATTTGGAGCGCAATCTCGTTGTGTGGCAGTCCCGAACCCGAGAAGATGGGGAGCTTTTGCCCGCGGACGAGCGTGTTCATGCCGTCTATCGTGGAGATCCCTGTCTGAATGAACTCCTTTGGCGGGGCTCTTGAGTAGGGATTGATTGCGGCGCCCACGATCTCCATTCTCTTCTCAGGAATGACTGGCGGGCCGCCGTCCAGGGGCACTCCGGAGCCCGAAAGCACCCGCCCAAGCACATCCTTCGATACGTTCAGCTTGACCGTCTCGCCCAGGAACTTGACCCCGGATGACCTGTCGATTCCGGCGGTTCCCTCGAACACCTGCACGACGACGATATCCTTGGATGTGTCGAGCACCTGACCCCTCTTTCTGGTTCCGTCTGGAAGGCCTATCTCAACGAGCTCGCCGTAGCCGACCCATTCCGTCTTCTCGACGAAGATGAGCGGGCCCGCGATCTCGGTGATCGTCCTGTACTCCTTGGTCAGGATATCACCTCCATCTTCCTGAACTCCTCGTCCATCTTGTCCATGACCTTCTTGTGCTCGCCCGCGAAGTCCTCCTCGAACTTCAGCTTCCCGAGGAGCACGATGGAATCCAGGTCCGCGATCTCCTGATAGGTCACCCCGAGTTCTAGGGCCTTCTTGGCCAGACCCGAGAACTTCCTTATCGCCGCCAGCAGCTCGTACTGCCTCTGAAGCGATGCGTACGTATCCACGCTGTGGAAGGCATTCTGCTGCAGGAAGAACTCCCTTATCATCCTGGCGACCTCAAGGGTGAGCTGCTCGTCCTCCGGAAGCGCGTCGGAACCCACGAGCTGAACGATCTCCTGAAGCTCGGCCTCCCTCTGGAGGACGGCCATCGCCCATTCGCGAAGCTCGGACCAATGCGGATTGACGTTCTCAACGAACCAGTCACTGAGAATCGGGTTGTACAGACTGTATGATGTGAGCCAATTGATGGACGGGAAGTGCCTTCTCTCTCGGAGCCTAGTGTCAAGCGCCCAGAAGACCTTGGCGATTCGCAGAGTGCCCTGCGTCACGGGCTCGGAGAAGTCCCCTCCAGGCGGTGACACGGCGCCGACGACGCTTACGGAGCCCTCCGCTCCCGAGAGCGTTTTCACGCGCCCAGCCCTCTCGTAGAACTCCGATAGCCTCGCGGACAGATAGGCCGGATAGCCCTCCTCTCCTGGCATCTCCTCGAGACGCGATGAGATCTCTCGCATGGCTTCCGCCCAGCGGCTCGTGCTGTCCGCCATGAGGGAGACATCGTAACCCATGTCCCTGTAGTACTCGGCCATCGTGATTCCAGTGTAGACGGATGCTTCTCTGGCGGCGACGGGCATATTGCTCGTGTTTGCGATGAGCACGGTGCGGTCCATCAGCGGGGACCCGGTCCTGGGGTCCTTCAGCTGCGGAAAGTCCGTGAGGACCTCGGTCATCTCGTTTCCGCGCTCCCCGCATCCGATGTAGACAACGATCTTGGAATCGGCCCATTTCGCCAGCTGGTGCTCCGTGACAGTCTTCCCCGTCCCGAACCCGCCAGGAATCGCGGCCGTCCCACCCTTTGCCACTGGGAAGAACATGTCCAGGACCCTTTGCCCCGTCACCAGAGGAATCGTCGGCATCAGCTTTTCCGCCGCTGGTCGCGCCACCCGGACGGGCCACTTCTGCATAAGCTGGATCTTCTGCCCGTTGTCGAGGGTGCATACAGTATCAGTGACCGTGAACTCGCCCTCTCTGATGTCGGCGACCCTTCCCGACATGTTTGGCGGGCATAGGACTCTGTGCTCAGTGTCCTTCGTTTCCTGAACCTTTCCTATGATGGATCCCCCGTGAATCGAATCGCCCACCGCGACGGTGGGTATGAAGCCCCATCTCTTCTCCCTGTCGAGGCCAGGTGCGGAGACCCCTCTGAGAATGAAGTCGCCCATGGTCTCCGTGAGAACCTTCAGAGGTCTTTGGATGCCATCGTATATGGTTCCCAACAGACCCGGTCCGAGTTCCGCGACAAGGGGGGACTTCGTGTCATACACAGGCTCCCCGGGCCTGATGCCACTCGTGTCCTCATAGACCTGGATGATGGTCTTCTCCTGAACTATCTGGATGACCTCCCCCATGAGCTTCTCGTGACCGACCGCAACCACATCATACATGCGAGGATGAATGCCGGTTGCAGTGACCACAGGACCCGCGACACGATGGATCTCACCTGCCGTTTCCCCAACGGCCCGTGTCGTTTCCGGTCTCCTAATCTCCTCCATTTCCACTTCCTCCCTTAACTCTTGTACAAATCAACCCCGATTGCCTTCTTGACCTTCTCCCTGAGGTCCTCTTCCTCTTCGACGCCAACGCTGATGACCACGGGATGAGAGCTCGACATGATCCTTTTCCTCGCTCCCGGGCTGACCTTGGCCAGGGAGCTGCTTGAGACTATGAGAATGCCCGCGTTCCTGTCCTGCAGGACGCCGTGGATGACGGATTCGAGCTCCTCGTCCGCCGACGCATAGGTCTTCCTTATCCCCACGAGCTTGTATCCGAGAACGAAGTCCTCATCACCAACGACAGCGATTTCCATCTAGATCACCAGAAGGTCCGTGATCGTCGACTCGCTCAGACCGTCCCGCTTGCCGCGAGCAATTATCCTGATGTTCTCCACCTCGGTTTCCTTCGATATCAAGTAGTCCAGAACCGGAAGTATCGAGAGGGGGTGCAGGTGCGAATACCTCGACGCCTCTTTCAGATGATGCTTCTCGAGCGCTCTCATGACCTCGTTGAGACCCTTTCTCTCGACCTCCTTGAGGGGTCCAGCGATATCCTCGTAGAAGGAGTACTTCTGCAACCTGGGCATCAGCTCGTCGAGGGATAGGGGCACGAGTGTCTCGATCTCCTTCTTCGGCAGCTCCAGCCCTCCATCGATGAATACATCGCGCTCTATCCTCTCAGCCTCCTCACGCGCCCGCAGAAGCGTCCTCAGATTGATCATGTCGATCTCCTTCCGGATGAACATCCTGAACAGCTTCATGGGATCCGTTGTCGGTGGCACGCTTTCGAGGAGATGGGAGTAGTACGCGTGGTCGAGGACATCCTCGAAGACCGCGACGGGCGGGAACTCCTCGCCTTCGCCCTTTGCCTGACGAAACGCAAGATGATATATCGTGTCCTTTAGCCCCTCCATGACCTCTTCTGTCGTCTCCTTCTCGGACAGCTTCCGAAGGAACTCCGCGGAGAAGGAACCCGCTGGGATTAGGGACTCAAATATCTCCTCCTCCGAGGCTCCGTAGGAATTGCCGCGGATGATGGTCTTGACGTTCCACAGGTCCCATCTGTCAAGGAAGCGGGATATCATGGTCCTAAGGTCTCCTTCGGAGAAGTTGATGATTTGCGTAAAGATCTTGGCCAAGTTGTCGCGGGTGGCCATCTCGATTAGGTCGGCACCTGAGTACTTCGCTCCCAGCGCAAGCATCTCCTCCCTGTACTGCCCCTCGCCCAGAAACCTCGAGATGCTGGGAATCTCCATCTTGAGAAGTCGAGCGTATGTCTCCTTCGAGAGGAGCCTGCTCTTCTTGCCCTTGACCCTGGCGCAGACATAGGGGTAGTTGCCGAGTTCGATTGGCAGCTTGGCCTTGAACCTACCTAGCGCGGCCATAGGACCTCAGCAACCTCCCTCACGGACTCTTCCCATATCCTCTGCATCAGCGTTTCGTACGTCAGGTCCTCAGTGCTCGTGCCGTCCATGCTCTCGATTACGATGCCTCCGAGGATGGGTTTCGTGCCAGCGTAGTTCGGACCAACGATTGCCTGGACGGTCGTCCTGTCCCTCTCGCTTGAGTAGACCCTCCCCGTGCTCACGTCCGTCGAGTGCGTGCGAAGCAGATGTCGGAGTATGGTATCGTTCGATGCCAGGGTCTTCAGCCGCTCCAGGGCCATCTCGTGGACCCTGTCCAGGATCTCCCTCTGGGCCTCGAGGACTATCCTCTTCACTTCAAGCTCGGCTCTGGCGAGATCCTGCACCCTCTTCTTCTCGCCTAGCAGCTCGGCCTCCTCGACTCTATTCTTCATTTCCTCGGAACCCTTCCTCTTCGCCTCCTTGATCATCTCCTCGGCTTCCTTCTTGCCTTCGCTGACTATCTCCTGGGACTCTCTTGTTCCAGCTTCTAGTATGCCCTTGACTATCGACTCTAGTCCCATTTCTCATCCCTTTTTCTTCGGGCCTATATTTTGCCCAGCAATAGGAAGGCTATAACGAAACCGAACAGAACGATGGTCTCTGGAAGCACCATGAAGACGATTCCCTTGCCGAAGAGGGCTTCGTTCTCTGCCATTGCTCCAACAGCGGCAGCACCCACGGCCTTCTCTGCCCATGCCGTTGCGATGGATGCTCCTGCCATCGTTATGGCGGCCGATAAAGCCAACATACCTGCGTCAGACATTCTCTTACACCTCCTGTATTGCTCTCAGTCCGAATGGTTTGAAATCAATTCCATTTCCTTTGAAGAACTTCATGAACCATTCTACATAGTGAAGCCTAATCGCCTGGATGCCCGCTGATATGGCACCCAGGAAGAATATCGTTGCGTGTGAGAAGAAGAGGGCGACGAATCCCCCTATCACCATTCCCACATTGCCTCCGGATTCGAAGATCATCGGCATGCACACTTCGTTGAAAGCCAACGCGGTCGCTCCTTTTGCCACCGCAACGCCTGCGATCCTGGTGTAGGAGAACATGTTTGCGACGAGACCGACAATCTCGATGATGCCGAGCACCCCCTCGCCCACGACGAGAAAGGGCACCCCAACGAGCACGAGGACAATGCCTCCTATGGAAATCTGTATCGCCCCGAAGAACTCGAACGAGGCGAAGAGCGCATCACGAACCGGGTAAGTCAGGTTGGCGAGTTCGTTGAACCAGACGAACCTGGGGACGATGAGGTCCTGGGCCTCTGCGGCTATCCTCATCAGGATGACGAGAAGGCCGACCAGGACAAGAAGCCACCCGAACTTGGCGAGTGCATGCTTCTTGCTGTGCTTCCTCTCATTGATGATGCCGAACAGGAACCCGATCCCGAGGTGGATTCCGGCGCCGAGAATGGAGAGGGCGATGAGGTCCATCGCTCCGAACTCCGTGACCTTGTGAATCGGGGCGTGGTAGGGTATCTCCAGCCCCATTAAGTTGAAACCCTCCCAGACATGTGCACCGGGCTCTGCATGGAACGCTATGCCAAAGATGTCTCCATACAGGAACGTTCCGAAGATCGATGCGAACACGCCCGATACGAACAGGACCCACATCAGATTGTAGAGCTCTGGTATGGTCTTGAGCTTCCTTCTCAGAGCCATCGCGAAGAGCATCATGACCAGTCCGTATCCCAGGTCCCCAATCATCAGTCCGAAGAAGATGGGGAACACGAGCGACAGGACCAGCGTTGGATCGACCTCATCGTAGCTCGGCGTCGAGAAGATGCGTATCAGGAACTCGAACCTTCGCACATGGAGCTTTGGATTGTCGAGGAGCACTGGTGGCTCCTCCCCCTCCGGTTCGATGGAGTCCACGAAGATGCCCTCCATCCCTTCAAGTGAGCGCTTCATATCCTTGATGTCCTCCGCGGGTACCCAACCATCAATGATGAAGCTGTGATTTGTAGTCGCGAACCTCAGCGGCGCCTCGGCCTTCTCCGACTCCACCGCCAAGGCCTCCTCTGCAGACAGGATGAACCTGGAGTACCGCTTCCTCAGCTTGTCCAATCTCTCCTTTGTCGCCGTGAGCCTCTTCTCCCACTTCTGCCTCGTCATGCCCATCTTGGCGAGGAGCTCCTTCGGATCGCCCTCTGCATCCGGGATCTCGACTTGAGTGAAACCCTTGCTTCCGAGATATTCGGTTGCCTCCTCTGCCTTCTCCGCTGGGACGAAGAGAGCAATGAAGCGGTCCTTCTCAAGCAGCTCATACTCGTCGAAGCGAGAATCTATGTCGGAGAGGTCCTTCGTGACCCGTCCTACGAAGACGGAGACGGACTCATAGCCCCTGTACATGTCCAGGATCAGCGGGAATGAGGCAAACGGCTTCATCTGCTCCATCCGCGTGTTCAGCGTGCTGAGAAGCTCCTCCGTTCTCTTCCTGGATTCATCGGTCTCGGACAGATTGACCTCTAGGGCACGGATCTTCGCGCTCAGTTCCTCCCCCACCCTCAGGGCTTCTCTATCCCCCTTCGCCTCAACCTCAAGGATGCTGGAAATGGATCTGAGCTTGACGAGGTCCTCTGATACAGATGATGCCTTCTCGAGAGGTCGCCCAATTGAGAAAGTCTCGTCCTGTTCGGTGAAATCCAGTATGTGGAGCAGTCCCTCTCGATAGAGAACCTCCACGACCTCATCGAGGGTTTCTCGAGGTCCGAGGATGAGAACCCTACTCATCTCCTTCGGTCTCAGCATGAAGTACCCCATTCTCAAACTTCTTAATCAGAAAATCAACGGCCTCATCGATCTTGGATGAGGCAAGGGCCTTGAGCGACTCCGCCCGTTTCCTTCCCTCCTCGAGGAGACTATCCCTCTCCCTCTGAATCTCGGCGTCGACTTCGGACAGCTTCTGTCTGTGGAGCTCGGCGGCCTTCTTCTCCATATTCTCAAAAACGAAGAGGCTTTCCCTCTTTGCGTCCCGAAGGATCTTCTCCTTCTCCTTGAGGGCCTCGCTCTTCATCTTTCTTGCCTGCTCTTCAGCTTCCTTGATTCTTGCGAGGGTTTCAGCCTTCTTCATGGGTTCATCTGCCGTATTCAGCGAATCGATTTAAAGGTTTCGAGTCTGGCTCGAAGCCCTCTCCTGGATGCACCCGCGACCACGGTGTCTCATCGCCCAGATGCAGGCAACTCGGCTTCCTTGGTCGAATTCCGCCAATGATTTATAGTGACGGGATGATTGAGGTCAAGGGATGTCAAATGAATATCGAGATTGAAGTGAGGAAGTTCAAGGACTTCGATATGAGAGGCGGCACCATCGTTGAGGGATTCCCCACAGTGGGGCTCGTCAGCACGATTGCATGCAGCTACATGATATCGACTCTCGACCTTGATCAGATCTGCGCGCTCGAGTCGGAGCATTTCCCGCCCGTCTCGATGATCTACTCGACCAAGCCGAAGTTTCCCGCCCGCATCTACGCGAGGGAGGACATCAAGTTGGCGGTTTTCATAACCGAATTCCCATTGCCAATCAATCTGCACAGGCCGATCGCCCGGACGATTCTTTCCTGGGCATCCGAGCAGGGATGCCAGAGGGTCATCAGTCTCGAGGGCCTTCCCGCCGAGAACGTCGAGGAGGAGACGCCGAGAGGCACGCCGATGGTCTGGGGCGTTGGCAGCACGGACGAAGCCCGCCGAGAACTCGAGAAGACGGGCATAGAGCAGATTGAGGTCGCCATGATATCCGGTGTCTCCGGTGTCCTGCTCAACGAAGGCAGGTGGAGGGGCATCTGCGTGGAGAGTCTTCTGGCCGAGGCCAGGCCTGAGTTCCCCGATGCACACGCAGCAGCAGAACTGGTGAAGGCGGCGGACCTGCTCATCCCCGAGGTGGAGATCGACCTTGAGCCGCTCTATGAGCAGGCCAAGGAGATAGAGGAGAGCTACAGAAAACTGCAGCAACAAGCCAAGCCGGTTATAGAGGAGCCTCACCTAGCGATGTTCCGCTGACTCATTCCGGAGCCGGCGGTATGAAGAGTTCGTTTGCCATCATCGTCTTCGTCTGCTCCCGCGCCCTTCGGATGACGTGCTCTGCCTTCTCGAAGATCTCCTGGCGGGACATCTTCTTCCGCGCGACACCCTGCTCAATCGCCTTCAATGCGACGGCCGTTGCCTCCCTAGGGAAGACCTCCCACTCGTCCATGGTCGGGACCACATAGTCCGCATGAATGCCGTTGTCCTCAGCCGTCTTGGCAAGCTCGAACGCGGCGGCTATGCACATCTCGTCCGTGATTGTTCTCGCACTGACATCCAAGGTTCCCCTGAAGATTCCTGGGAACCCGAGTGAGTTGTTCACCTGATTGGGAAAGTCAGACCTTCCCGTTGCCACAATCACGGCCCCGGCCTCCTTTGCCTCCCAGGGCCATATCTCGGGAATCGGATTCGCCTCAGGGAAGATTACGGGGTCATCTGCCATCGAGGACACCCATTCAGGCCTTATGGTTCCTGGGCCAGGTTTGGAGGCAGCGATGCAGATGTCCGTGTCTTTCATCGCGTCGGGAATCCCTCCAGTCCTTCCTTCTGCGTTGGATTCCAGGCAAATCTTCCACTTCTCCTTGAACTCGTCCTTCCTCTCCTCGATGTCCTTTCTTCCCTGATGGAGAATTCCCTTGCTGTCCGACATGATTATGTTGCCGATTGGCACGCCTGCCGCGACGAGGACCCTCGCGGTCGCGATGTTGGCCGCACCTGCGCCGACC
This sequence comes from Thermoplasmata archaeon, assembly GCA_046761045.1. Taxonomy (GTDB): domain Archaea; phylum Thermoplasmatota; class Thermoplasmata; order RBG-16-68-12; family JAGMCJ01; genus JAGMCJ01. The sequence goes on along the minus strand of JBHIFJ010000012.1, from coordinate 37,380 downwards.
ATGCAGAAGAGTGCTTTGTCCCACTTCTTTCCGACGAACTTGAGGGAGTTGATGGCTGCGGCCACGGAGATGGTCGCGGTTCCCTGCTGATCGTCATGCCACACGGGGATGTTCATCTCCTTTCTCAGCGTGTCCAATATGTGGAAGCACTTGGGCTGCGAGATGTCCTCGAGGTTTATCCCTCCCAGGGAGGGCTCGAGCCACTTGCAGCACTGTATTATTTCCTCGGGGTCCTTCGTGGCCAGGCAGAGAGGAAACGCATCCACACCCCCGAGGTACTTGAAGAGAAGGGACTTGCCCTCCATCACGGGGAGCCCCGCCTCGGGACCGATGTCCCCAAGTCCGAGGACCCTGGTGCCGTCCGATACGACCGCAATCGTGTTCCACCTGTTTGTCTGAACGTAGGACTGCTCGACGTCCTCGTGCACAACCTTGCAGGATTCCGCAACACCTGGGGTATACCAGATGGCGAAGTCGTCAAAGCTCCTCACCGGAGCCTTGAGGGTGACCTCTATCTTCCCTTGATAGAAAGGATGCAGCTTCAGGGCGTCCTCACCAGGCTTCCTCGCTTTCGCCAGAAGCTCTTCGACTGTGGGTTTCCTCTCTCCCTCCTCATTCTGTTCACTCATTCCATCACCTATCGAGACAGCGACGAACCGTTCAACAGCGATGCAACGTGTGTATATAACCCTTTGTCAGATTCGTGAAGCAAGATACTAATATCGTCATTCCAGGGGAAACACGCTTTGGCGCTTTCATTCTCCAGATGCAGGCATCAGGAATACATGCCACCTTGGTTTGACAGAAAAGGGTGCCTCGGTCACGATATCTGATGCGCGGGCTACGAAAACCGCTATTGTTTAATAGTCGGGACGTATTAGTGAATCAGGTGTCAGAATGATAGAGAAGTGGGAAGGCGAACGATTTCACCTTGGCGAAAGGTGGAAGGGCCTTGACATGAAGCTCCTTCCTCTTGATGGGGTCGATGTCAGGATACTCGAGAAGCTGAGAGAGAACGCAAGATCGAGCAATATCAACATAGCGAAGGCCCTCAACATCAGCGAAGCAACCGTCAGAAGAAGAATAATGAACATGGAGAGAAAGGGCATAATCAAGGGCTATTCCGTGTACATCGACTATCAGCTCATCGAGAATCCCGTGAAGGCCTATGTTCACATAAGCGTCTCGGGGACCCACAGGGATGAGGTCGTCAAGAAGATCTGCGAGCACAATCGCGCAGTTGCCGTCTACAGGGTCACAGGAGAGCATGAAATCCTGTGCGTGATGCTCTTTGTCGATATGCCGGAGCTCCAGGAGTTTCTGGATTCCTATCTTGACATGGACGGCATACGGGACGTGAGGGCGCAGATCGTCATGAGCCCCTATAAGGGCGTTCCCTGGACTGGAATGTGAGCGGGATCTTCGAGGGTTCTTCCGCCCCTGGGTTCTATTTTCCTTCGAACCTCACAGGAACGGTGTGAGCATCGAAGCAATTGATGTTCTCGTCAAGGCCGAAGGCCATGACGTACAGCTGGGACAGGTGTATGACCGGGAGGGACGTCCCCAAGCCGCCCTGACCCTGATCGAACTGAAGATGGCAGAATGGGCAGATGTCCACGATGCAGTTGGCGCCCGACTCCTTTATCGCCTCGAGCTTTTGGTCCGTCATCGCCTGCGCGACGTCCTTCGCTCGGGCTCTCACGCCTCCACCGGCACCGCAGCAAAGCATCTTGTTCCTGTAATCAATGCTGATCGCACCCGTCACCTCGACGAGCTTGTCCAGTGTCTCAGGCCTTTCCCTGTTATCGATTGCCTTGATGGTGTCGGGCTTGAAGTAGTGGCAGCCGTAATGGACCGCGGCCTTCACATAGTCGAGCCTGTTCGTGACCTTTGCCTCTATCGCATCCAGACCCGTGTCCGTGAAAAGAACCTCCGCGAACTGCCTTACCTCCACGCCACCGTCGTAGTGCCTCCCGATCTGCTTGAGAATTGAATTCGCATACTCCTTCTTCTCGTCCTTCTCGATCAGGTTCGCGACCTCCCACAGAGAGCCGAAGCATCCATTGCAGACAGTCACGATCTGGGCTCCTTTCTCCTCGGCCAGCGAGAGGTTCCTTGCGCCGAGGGCGAGCCATGTGTCCTGGTCAAAGCTGCGAAACACACCAGGTGCAGGACAGCAAGAAGTCTTCTCGAGAACCTCAATATCCATTTCCAGGGCCTTGGCCACCTCCAGAGTGGCAGTCTCAATGCCCGGGTATCTCAGGGGCATGATGCATCCGAGAAAGAGAGCGTACTTCGACATCCTCATCCCACCAGTTCGTCAAACTTCGTTGCCTTGATGATGTTCCTGACCTCCTCCAGCGCTTCCTTGTCGGAGAGAACTGTGGGAGGCTGACCGTCGAGGCCAAGGGCCTCTCTGAGCTTCCTGAATGCGTCTCCTAGGGGTATGGCATGGCCCGTGCTTATCAGGTTCCTGGCAGTGTTCTTGTGGGCATCTGCCATATATCCCTCCCTGACAGCCATGTTCCTGAGAGTCATGATTATGTCCGTGATCTTGACTCCTCTTGGGCATCGCTCATCACACGTCGTACATGTCGTGCAGAGCCACAGCTCGTCACTTGGGAGCACATCATCCTTGAACCCAAGCTGAACTCTCCTCATCAGCTTCCTCGTCCTGAATGCAGTCACCCTGCCAGAAGGGCAACCTCCTGTGCAGGTCCCGCACTGAAAACAGAGCGTTACTGTATCAGCGCCCGCGTCGACAACGCTTTTCGTGAATTCTGGGTCGACGGCTTTCGGCTTGTCTTCAGACGCCATCCTTTATCCTCCCGTCCTATGATCCGAGGCGATCGTCATCCGCTGTTGCATAGGAGCCAGTCACCCGTCCTTTGTCCGACTATCGTTATCACAGCACCGATATATTAGGTCTTTGAAACGTATTTCGTCATGCCGTGCAAGGCGGTTTCACAAACCAGGCGGTGCCCCCTCGAGGACAATCTCCTCAACCTCGCGCCTCGTGTATACGAGGTGCTTCCCTCCTTCGCTGACCAGTTTCACTTCGAAACCGTCTCCCTCGTAGTCCTCGGCGACTTTCTTGGCATCTTCCTCAGACTCGTATTCTTGGCCGTCCCACATGAATTTTCGACCATCGAAGTAAAGGTGACTCTCGGGCATACGCAACCGTCAATTCAGCTGAGGTATTTAGTCGTATTGCTTTTCCCGCGGATGGCTCTGAAGACCTCCTTTGCCGCCCTTGGAACTGCCTCCTTGACAGGTCCTGAAGACCGGTTGAGACCTCGTCGGGAATCCTCTCCACCTGGCAGGAAATCAGCACAACGTCGACGCCTGCGAGGTCGCTGAGTTCCCTGAGCAAGTTGGATGTGGGCATCTGATGCATTGAGAAATCGTCCCTCTTCTTCTCGGGAAGGCAGTCCGCTTCCGTTTCGAAAACTTCACCAGGCACCCTTCCCACATCCATCGAATCGATGATGACGATCCGTTCGGGCTTCTTCTTTCCGAGCAGAACGGTGAAGAGAATATGCCTCACGCTAGTTCCGACGTCTTCGACGTAGACGTCATCGGGGATCTCGAAGTTCTCCTTCAAGAACTCGACAACCGAAGGACCGAATCCGTCGTCACCGAACAGTATGTTCCCGCACCCAAGAACGAGCACACGTTTTCCATACCATTCAGGAGCCTCTTCCACGGCCCGGGATTCGCGTCTACGTAGATTAGGCTTTTGACGACTCTTTGGCTGCAGCAGTGCGTCTGAATAACGCGATTCGCCGGGGGGTTTACACAAATCGCCGGGCGATTACTGAAAGGGGGCACTTTTGATGCGAAATCCACTTATACGACATCCCATGTGTATTCTCCGGAGCAATGCCGAAAGAGACGGAACATCGAGGAATGGGGGTAGACATTTGGTGAAAGTTGCTGAAGAATGGTTTGCTATATGCGGCGGATGTGAGGTCACAATTCTCGACATAGGGGAGCCTCTGTTGGATTTGCTCTCACAGGTAGAATTCGTTCACATTCCCGTGTTGATGGACCACAAGTACTACGGGCAAGAAGGAGAGAAGGACAAGATTGAGATCTCTGAGGCCGACGTCGGACTCATTTCGGGAGGCGTCAGGACGGAAGAGCACAAGGAATTGCTGCAGGAGATGAGGAACAAGTGCAAGACACTCATCGCCTTGGGAACGTGCGCGTGTTTTGGTGGCGTCCCTGCCTTGTCGAACATGTATCCGATTGAGGATGTCTATGAAAAGGTGTTCCGGGGCAGCGAGTCAACCGATCCTGCCGACAATCCAGACCAGGACCTTCCTCCGCTGAAGGACAGGGTCTATGCCCTGAGCGAGCTCGTGAAGGTGGACCTGATGCTTCCGGGATGTCCGACCACACCCAAGATGGTTGCAGAATCCCTCACGGCTCTTCTGGAAGGCAAGCCCTACGAGCTGCCAGAGAAGAGCGTGTGCGATACCTGCCCGACCATACGGGAGAAGAAAGCTGTGACGAATATCAAGCGGCCCCTGGAATCTGTGGAGTTCACGCTCGGTCAGCCCCTGGATACGGTCCGGTGTTTCATGGAACAAGGCTATCTCTGCCAGGGACCTGCGACAAGGGCAGGCTGCATCGGGGACTCGGATGCGCCACGCTGCATAAAGGCCCTCACGCCCTGCAGAGGATGCTTCGGTCCGGTCCGAGAGAAGGCTAACCCAATGGTTGACATGATGGGCGCACTCTCCAGCATTGGCCTCAACCCGAGGGAGATCGAGGACAGAATGGCCACGTTCAATCGCTTCGCTGGAGCCCAGGGTCGTCTGAGGCCATTGCCGGCAAGGAGGTGAAGAGATGGGAAAGACAATAACAATCCAACCCGTGACGAGAATCGAGGGGCACGCAAAGACAAGCATCAAGCTGGATGATGCTGGAAACGTCGCTGACAGCCTCGTGCAAGTTGTGGAGACTCGTGGCTTCGAGAAGTTCTGCATGGGAAGACCTGCAGAGGAGATGCCCAGAATCACCACTCGCATCTGCGGTGTATGCCCCTGGTCTCATCATCTCGCTTCGGCCAACGCAGGACCGATGTAAATGGTGCTCTGATTCTTCAAACTTTGCTATATCCACCTGCATATTTATGCCTTCCGTGATGAAACCAACAGGTAGCGCAACAATGCCGGCGAAGCGGGGCGCCCCCGTGGCGCATCCCGATGTGGCGGAGACGAGAAGCGGTGGAACCGTGATAAAAGCGGGCAAAGATATATAAGGAAAGCCCGTCCATTAGTGTCTGAAGATGGATCCAACGGCAGACAAGAACCCGAGGTCCGCGAAAGACAACTCCGTCAGTGATGAGATCAAGGAATGTCGGGAGTGTGACGTTTGCGGGGTTCGATGTCCTCTGGAAGGCTAGCAGGCTAGAGGAGAAGTCCGAGGGCCTTTTTGGCCTCCACGCTGATATCTTTTCCCACGGTGATTTTCACTGCAGGAATCCTCTCGAGCCCATCCTTTGACCGCCTCACGGCCTCAGGTCGAAGGATTTCAATGTCGAAGTATGGTGTATCCAGCATCGAGTAGTGAGCTACTGCAACGGGGCCGCCATCCTTTAGCAATTCACTGGCCCTCATGACCTTCTCGGGAGTGGTGAAGGACATGTTCGGGCACTTGATCCCAGGCGAGTAGACATCCTTCGTCGATTCCCGCCTGATCCGGTCGACGACACCCTCGACGGTGCCCACAAACCAATGATCGATTTCGGACTCAATAGGCCTGTGGACCAATCCGTCCGTCCCGCCAAAGTATGCGTCGTTCTCGAAGCCGAACTTCCGCAGTGTCTCGGTCACTTCAGCGTGCATCTCCAATCCGAGATTCTCGCCAAATCTGGACTTCAGAGAACGGTATGTCTCGATGAAGAGCTTCTCGTCGATCTTCACATGACTAGGGCATCGGACACCGCTGGCAGGGATGGAGATGACCTCGAAATCGGGGAACTCAGGTCTTATGACATCAGCTATCCACTCGTTCATGTTGTGGTCGCCTACGAACGCCACCCTGCCTTTGCCCCCCCGCGCCTTGGCTATTCTCCTGACCACGTTGAGACCGACAGTGCCATTGTAGACTCCATCGCTCTGGGCCTTTATGCTCGAAGGCGTGTTGATGTAGGAAAGGATCATGTGTGGATCATGCTTTCTAGCACTGTCAAGATGGGCCCTGGTGACTATCTCTGTTCCTGACTGCCGCTTTATCATCGGACATCTGGGCCTATCAATCTCCCCCTCCTTGACCTGAATCTCGGGAAGAAAAACCTCGATGTCGCCATCCGCCATGTTGTACATGTCTTCGGCCATATACACGACGCCGCAGAAGAGAACCTGCTTCCCCTTGAACTCGGCTGCCCGCCTGACAATGCTAGTTGTGCCAAAGACATGATCAGACACCTCCTGGGTTGGACCATCTTGGTAGTTGTGCGAAATGATTATCATCGTCTTCACCCGGGGATTGGAGCATCAGCAGGGGAGCTCTCAACCATCGCTCCGTCCTCCAAGGAGATGTCGTATCGCTTTGGTCACGTCTTCTGTCCTGGCACCCCACGGAACCACCGCCAGGTTTCCGTCAATCTCGTAGCCAGACTGCAGCTCGCAGCACTTCACGATTGTGGGAAGATCGGATTCCCCCACTATCCTCTTGGGGCAGATTTGGATGAAGGGAAGATCCCTACCGTAGAGTTCTCTCGCGATCTTCTTGGAGTACTCGCATCCGACGAGAGTTGCATCCCTGATGTCGGGGCTTCTTGAAAGGTGCAGAACCTTCTTCTTGGTTGCCAGCTCGCCTTCGCAAGGAAGCATGATTTCGTCTGTTCCCACCTCCTTCGCAAGGTCATTCAGATCGAGAATCTCCTCGACTATCTCAAGCGGGACGGTGATGTCATGGGAGTCTGCCACTCTTTCAACGAGAGCGACGAGCTTGGAGGGATGGGGAGGAACCACATCGAAGACCCTTATCCTGTTGAATCCGGGGTCCTTGACGAAACTCACGTGATCGAAGGCCCCGCTCACGATGACCGTCTTCCCGGGATAGCTAAGAGCCGCTCGGACCATCATCGTTGGACTCAGTACGTCGGCCTCCGAATCCTCCACCCAGATGGTTTCCTTCGGCAGAGAGACGATCTCGATGCTCTGGATGTCGTTCAGGACGCCAAGCGGCTTTGACTCGACACTGAGCACACAGCAATCGTCCCCCTTCCTCAGGACGAGGAACTTCGTTCTGAAATAGATCCTCTTTCCCTTCCAAGCCTCCATGATGTTCTCGGAAGTGAGCGGGAAGTCAACCTCCTTGACGCCGACCTCTCTGCAATGCTCTGGAATTATCATCTAGAACACCAGTGGGCAAAGTGGATCGGCTGCATCGAGCCTTCCAGTGTTCTCGTAGGCGGAGGCTCTGCAACCGCCTCGGCACAGGCTTAGGAACTCGCACTCCATGCACCTGTCCTCCAATCTCTCGATGTTCCTCATCTTCTGAAGGAATTCGCTGTTCTCCCATATCTCGGAGAACTTCTGCTGCCTCACGTTGCCGAGATTAACTGAGAAGTAGCCACATGGCCTGACCCAGCCATTGGGAGTGATTGCCGCCAGAGTCTTCCCGCAAACGCAGGGGATGCCCTCGAATTCCCTGCTGGAATGATGTCTCCTGCCGCTGTCGAAAATGAACGTAAAATGAGGCATAATGAATGTGACTTGAATGGGATACCTCCCCTTCGCACCCGAGAGACGACCGAATGCCCTCTCGAAGTCCTCCCTCGAGGGAACGAACTCCTTGTGTTCCTTGCCTCGCCCGACCGGGACAAAGGGTCTCAGTCTGAATGCAGATATGCCCAGGGAACAAACGACATCGAGCAATTCGACCATCTCATTCGAGTTCCTATTTGTGACAGTCGCCCTCACCGCTGTTCTCAACCCGGCGTCCCTTGCGATTTCGAGTGCTTTGACTGCTTTGTCGAAGGAGCCATTGGTCCCACGGAAGGCATCGTGGCTCTCCCTCAGCCCATCGAAGCTCACCTGAAGCTCATACGCATCGGACTTCTTCAGATTAGACGCCACCTCCTCCGTCATCCGAAGCCCGTTTGTGAAGACCCTATAGCGAATTCCCTGCTCTCCTAGAAAGGATGCGAGGTCGAGGGTGAACTGCTTCCTGCACAACGGTTCCCCGCCGGTGAGCGTTATCATCCTCATCCCGCTCGCCTTCAGGTCAAGGACCAACTCCTTGGCTTCATCCAGTGTGAGCTCGTCGGGAAGTGGCTTGTCCGCCTTCGAAAAGCAATGGGGACAATGAAGATTGCAGGCATGCGTAACCTGATATCTCACGTCCCTTATGGGCCACATCTCCTATGGAATCAAATCAAACAGTCTATATAATGGTTCCTTGGCAAGCCCCATGAGATTCGCTTCGAGACTCCCCTGACGCCGCAAGAGATGCTCATGGGGCAAGGGCGTGTCCTGGCATTCGCATCGCTTCGTCGGATGAGGAGAGGCATTAAGTGCGATATTGGAGGGCACTCTAACAATTTCATAAGGGTAATATATCAAAGGACCGTTAAGGTGTCCATGAAGAAAGGGCTGACAAGAAACGAGAGAGAAGTTCTGTTCGGACTGGTCAAGTATCCGACACTGAATGACCGGGAGCTCTCAGAGAAGACCAGTGTGAAGCATTCCACGATTACCGCCATCCGAAGGAGACTGCATCAGGCAGGCTACTTCAAGACTGTCCGAATTCCAGCCGTGAACAGGCTCGGATATGAACTCACCGTCGTTGGCTACGGCAGGTACAATCCATCCGCAAGCGAAGACCTGAAGAGGCAGTTCGTGGAGGCGATGGCAAAGGAAAACAGAGGTCTCTACTACTTCCTGAACTCCCCGGACTTCTTCTTCTTCATTTCGGCATCGAAGAACTACACATCCTTCAGGAGATGGGCCGAGGCCATTGAGTACGATTTCGCCGAGACGAAACTCTTCGTCAACTCTGATAGGACATATGTGGTCCTCCCGTTCGAGATTACGAAGCAACTGAGGCACTTCGACTACTCCAGGACACTGAGCCTGCCATTTGGCATCAAGGAGAAGATCACCCTGGATGCCCCATTTCAGAAGGTTGATTCAAGAAAGCTGACAAAGAAGGAAAGGTCGGTGTTCGCTGGACTGGTGGAGTATCCAGAACTCACCGATGTGGCACTCTCCGAGAAGATAGATGCATCGAGACAGGTCATATCTAGCATGAAGAAGAGATTCGAGAGATCCGGGTTTGTCAAGACCATTCGGGTCGTGGATCTCAGGATGCTTGGATACGAGATATACGGGTTTGTCCACGTCATGTTTGACCCGAAGGCACCCCTCAAGATGAGATCGGAGGGCATCATGAGACTGGCCCGGAGTGCACCGATGTTCTTCAATCTCTCTGGGAACACAGAGACTGTCTTCTGTTGCGCCTTCAGAAATTACGATGAGTACTTCCGGATTCGGAAGGATATCATGTCATTCTATGCGCGCAGGGAATTCATCAGGGGCGAGCCCAGAGTCGAACTCATCGCTCTGAGCGAGGCAGAGATTCTTGTCAACTGCGACTTCTCGAACCTGGCTCGCGAAGCTGCTTCCAACCTTCCGAAGTAAGCAGACTTGGCCCCCTCTGAACCTCGCTGATAAAACGTTTATAGCCCGTAGCCCTTCTCTGAAGCGAGGGGAATGAGGGATGGCGGCCAGCCTCAAGAACAGACTGCTTTGCCTGGGACTTCGCGTCCCTGACAAGCTGAAAGAAGGCAGGAAGTGGGGTGCCGGGCCAGCAGGCGGCAGGTATGTGCTCGTGCACGACACCATTGCCAACGTTCCGATATTCGGATTCGCGGAGCACTCCCCAATCCATCTCTTTGAGGACCAGGGCCGCTGCCATGTGACCGACGGCGTGAAGCGGTCCGAAGTGAGACTCTTCGAAACCCCCAGGTTCTATTCATCCGTCACTTCCGATGGTATCCCCATGGGAAAGATAGCCCTGGCACACGGGAACAGATGTCTCGGTTCCACTGTCTACCAGAAGTGCATCAGGTGGAGGCGAGAGGAACAGTGTCACTTCTGCGGCATCGAGCTCTCTCTAAAGCACGGAACGACTGTGCTGATGAAAAAGCCGCTCCAACTTGCCGAGGTCGCTGAGACGGCAGAGGCAGAAGGATTCGAGCATGTCACTCTGACGACGGGAACGCCCAACCTCAGGGACAAGGGCGCCGGGATTCTCTCGAAGGCGGCAAGGGCTGTCAAGGAACGGACAAATATGCGCATTCACGTTCAGATCGAACCTCCTCACAAGAACGAGATCGAGACCCTGCATTCCTCGGGGGCAGACAGCATCGGGATTCACATCGAGTCACTTGACAGGGCGGTTCTCGAGAGAGTTTGTCCCGGAAAGGCCTCTGGCTACGACGACTACTTTGGCGCGTGGCAAGACGCCCTCGGCGTTTTTGGCGGGAACCAGGTGAGTTCGTACGTCATCCTTGGGCTAGGAGAGGACAGGGACGCGACACTGGCGGGCGTGGAGAGGATGTGCCAGATCGGAGTCATTCCCTTTGTCGTCCCGCTCAGGCCCCTGGAGGGAACTGCGCTGCAGGACAGGTCTCCGCCACCGCCAGAAATCATGGAAGAGTTCTACATTCATGCCTGCCGGATGATGGAGGAGTATGGAATCGACCCAACAAGAAACCTGGCTGGATGTGTGCGTTGCGGTGGCTGCTCTGCCCTGACTGACTACTACAGAGGATACCATGATCGATAGGATCGTCCGCCTCGTGAGGGATTACGAAGGCTTGAAGCGGAAGAAGCCAATCTCTTCGATCCTCGAGGAGCTTAGGTCTGTCGAGGATATGGGGAGGACACTTCGCGGGTTTGGAGAGGATTGCGCCGTCTTCGAGCACGAAGGGGGCAACCTGCTTTTGGCCGCCGAGAGCATCTGGTCCAGGCTTCTCGAGGACCCCGAATGGGCAGGCTACTGCTCGGTGTTGGCGAATGTCAACGATGTCTATGCCATGGGCGGGAGGCCCTTGGCGCTTGTCAATACTCTCTCCTTTCGCGATGAGAACGAGGGAAGACTCCTAGCCAGGGGCATGAGAATGGGAGCCGAGAAGTTCAGGGTTCCGATAGTCGGCGGTCACGTCCATCCCGAGTCGGAATGTCCATCGGTATCGCTCTTCGTTGTTGGGTCGGCAGAGAATCCGATGTCCAGCTTTGGCTGCGGACCTGGAGACGACATCATCGTCGCTGTGGACACTGATGGGAGGATGAAGTCCCGCTTCTTGAATTTCGATTCCACGAGCGGGAAGGCATCCGAGGATGTTCTCCTCAGGCTGGAAGCTCTCGTGGAGATTGCGAACAGAGGACTGGTATCTGCTGCCAAGGACATATCCAATCCCGGCGTTCTCGGGTCAATAGGGATGCTGCTTGAGACATCCCTCGTCGGAGCGGTGGTGGATGTGGGCAAGGTCCCCAGACCTGATGGTGTGGATCTCAATGACTGGATTCGTGCATACCCGGGCTTCGGATTCATTGTGACCTGCAAGGAGGCGAACACAGCCGAGACACTCGGCATTTTCAGAGACAGAGGAATCACCGCTGAAGTCGTCGGCCAAGCAATACGTGAAAGGAGGATGACGATCTCTTTTGACGATGAGTTCCGCGTTCTCTTCGATCTCGAGAGGGAAGCGATTACGGGTGCAATCCCATCTACCCATGGGGGTGTGACAGATGAATGATGACTGGGTGGTTGAGGAACTCGAGCCGGCCGATGCCAAGGAAATAGAGTGCCTCTTTCGAACAGTCTGGTCTCAGGCGGAGGAATACCCTGAGGAATGGAGGAGGAAGAGGCAGCTTACCGCAGAGGAGATCACTGAGGAGATGGAAAGCGGATATCGCTATTTCGGGATAAGGCTCGGAGATGGAATCGTCGGTGTCTACAAGGCCAGGATTCGCGGCGAGGCATGTCACGGTGAGCACCAGTCGATACACCCGCGATGCAGAGCGGCGGGTCTAGCAAGGGCGATGTACGATCAATTCATAGACCTGGCCAAGAGAGCCAATTGCAGAAAGAATGTGGTCAACATACTCATCGGTCATCGGATCAGCGAGCGCTGCGTGCGGAGGTACTCCTTCAAGAGGGTGGGAGAGCCATTTGAGCAGTGCAGGGGAATGCTGGTCCAGAGGTACGAGAGGGAGACCTAGACCTCGATATAGAGGCCAACGATCCCGCCGACATGGAGATCGGTGGCTGTATACTCCGGTATCCTTAGGGTGACTCCATCTCCTCTCAGGTCCCTCAGTGTCACCCAGTGCTCGTCTTCTCTCACTGTCATCTCGATGACTTCAAACGAGTTGACAAACCTCTTGGCCATGATCACCCCCGGTACCCAAACCGCGTACGAGCATATTTCCTTTTCCGAGACGGGCTGGTTTGCATTCTCCGCTGCTTCCGAAGATGGTTAGCTAGGCAGCTCAGGCAGTCTGAATGGAGGGACTCACTACCACTTCGAAGTTTACGGAGTTGCTGATGAAGCACCTTTCCTCCGCCATGCGGAGGGCCTTTCCTGCTCGACTGACGTCGTTTGACGACGACACAACGATGCGAGGGCGGAGGACGCACTTCACGAATCGTGTCTTGTCACCAGATGTGTCCAGATGGCCCTCTGCGTCCATTTCGAAGGATTCAATGCCCACCCTCATCTTCTGCGCAAACGTGAGGAACGTCTGATGGAAGCATGCGTTGAGCGAGGCGACAAGAAACTCCTCAGGAGTGGGAAGGCCCTTGACGCCCCCGAAGTCTGGCGGGGAGGAGAACCTGACCTTCTCTCCATTCTCAAATGTGAGCTCCCCCTTCTTCCCCTCGATCCATCGGACATGCGATACAAACTTCATGCCGATTCCGCCAGTGCCTTCTCATACAATTCCAGTGTCTTCCTTGCGGAGCTTTCCCAGGTGTAGGCCTTCACGGTCTCCCTACCCTCTCGCCCCATGGCCTTCCTGAGGGAGGGGTTCTCGATCAGCCTCGAGACCGCCTCAGAAAGGCCAAGCACATCTCCAGGCTCCAAAAGATAGCCCGTCTTCCCGTCCTCCAGAAGTTCCGGAATGCCACCAACCCTTGTTGCGATGACTGGCTTCCTCATTGCCATTGCCTCCATTAACGCCAGACCCCAGCCCTCCATCCGTGAAGGTAGCACAAAGACGTCGCACAGTGCGTAGAGGCTGGGAAGCTGTTCATCATCCACTTGTTCGATGAAGCGGACGTTCCTCCCGATACCTAGCCTTCTCGCGAGAATGGAGAAGAACCTCCTCTCGTCAGAGCTCTTTCCCGACGCGAATCCACTCCTCCCGAGAACGGTGAGCCTCGTGTCGGGGTGGCTCGCAACGACCTTCTCAACAGCGAGGAAGAGATGTTCCAGGCCCTTTCTCGCCTCCAGACCGCCGACGAACAGGATGTCCGTGGACTCCCGCTCAGGTTTCGGGTAATTGCCTGGGTCAAATCTCTTCAGGTCAACGCCGTTGTATATCACCGTGGAGTTCACACCGTATTCCACCTTCAGCCTCCTCTGCCAGTACTTGGAGACGGTGACCTTGATGTCGCAAAGCCTTATCGAGTCTTCCTGCAGCTTGGTCAGGGCAGGTCCTCGGAATTCATCCACATGGTGTATGGTTCTCACCGTTGGAGCATCAGACCTGACCTTCAGCTGGCTGAGGGCATTCCCGCCAATGCAGTCCTGTGTGTGGTATATGTCGAAGTCCGGCGAGAGGTTCTTGTCATATGTGGATATCATTCTTTTCACGTCCTCATTGATTTGACCTCGCGCTCGATAGGGGAAGATGTCGAATGGAACGTCTGTCTTCCTGAAGAATCCGTGAGGATATGCCCGCTCACGCCACTTCCTCAAGGAAAAAAGATGAACATCCACGCCAAGATCGAGGAGAGCTTCGGAAATGGAAAGAGCGTGGACGACTCCTCCCCGGGGCTTGGTGCTATATGTGAGCATAGCGACCTTCATGCAGTCTCCGAAATGGTTCAACGAGGATGGATATAAAATGATATTGGAGCTAGAGACTCTGATACGCCACCTGGACGACGTCCATTGCCTCGATGTCAACTCCCGCTCTCTTGGCACCTGCGTTCAGGTTCACCACGCAAAAGGGGCACGGAGTCGCAATTATCTCCGCTCCCACCTCGATTGCCTCTCTGACTCTGTCGGCGGCAATCTCCTCTGCGAATTCATTGAAAGCTATCTTGAACCCGCCGCCCGCTCCACAGCACCTTGAGTTCTCGCGGTTCCTTCTCATCTCGATCAGTTCCAGGCCAGGTATCGCTCTTAGCACCTCTCTCGGCGCATCGAAGACTCCTGCGTGCCTTCCCAGATGACAGGGATCGTGATAGGCCACCTTCTTCGGGAACTCCTTGGTGAACGTGAGCTTCTTCGCCTTGATGGCCTCTGCGAGGAACTCCGTGATGTGCTTCACCTCAAAGCTCGGCGTTCCATAGTAGAGGGGATAGTTCTCTTTGATTGTCTTGAAGCATCCTGCGCAGGCGGTGACGAGAGTCTTCGCGCCTCTCCTTTCGACTTCTCGGATGTTGTGTCCGATGTATTCCCTCTTTATCCCGTCACCCTGCCCCGTTCGGAGAAGCGGAGAGCCGCAGCACCATTCATCCTCGCCCAGAATGTTAAACCGCGCTCCGGTGGCCTCGATCAGCCTAGCAGTTGCCTCGGCGAGGAACTGCATTCTGTAAGCCTCGGTGCAACCCACGAAGTACAGCACATCAGGATTGTCGCTGAGCTTCAGGTCTTCAGGAATCCAGGCCGCTCTCCTATTCAGTTTGTCCTTGTCCGGGTCATTCGGATCGAGGAAGGGATTCCTCTTTTCCGGGTCATATATCCTTCTGGACAGTTCCTTGTGACCCGGAAGGGGCTCGAAACCCTCGCGGACGAATTCCTCCTTCACTTCCTCCCACACATCGGAGAGCTTTATGTCAACATGGCAGACCTGGTCGCAGGCGCCACATGACGTGCAGTGGAACAGTGCCTCGAAGAAGTGAGGGTCCATCTCCTTGGGATTCCTGTCAAGTATGCTTCTTTCCTGGAGACGCTTGAGGTAGAACATCTTCCCTCTTGGGCTGTCAGACTCCCATCCGAACATGTCGTAGGCGGGACACGTCCCCTTGCAGTAGCCGCATTGAAGGCATGCGTAGCTGTCGAGCTCTATCTCGCCGACGTCCACCATGCGATCAGGCTCCAGACGGAAGCCCGCCTATTTTTGTCTTTGGAAACATCCTCTTCACCATCGCGAGGATGTCGAGGCCAGCGGCCATCAGCGGGCCGGGAATCCCGAAGCCATAACGAGTCCTCATCTCTGTGAATTTTCCCGGATTTAGTATGTCGTCTGGGTCGAGGGCCATTTTCACGCTCCTCATTATGTCCCCGCCCAGCTCGCCGTGCATGTTATCGAGGTTCCAGGCGAACCACAGGCCGACTCCGGAGCCACGCCCGCCCAACTCCGTGGCCCTGTCCAGTACCCGCTTCACGAACCCCATCGAAGCGAGCGAAGCGATGGGATACCGCTCGTCCGCGAGGTAGAATGGCATGAATGCGACGCTGTTTCTGTCAATCACGACGCCTTTCAGAGACGAGAGCATCTTGAGTTCCTTTGCGATTTCGTCAGCGGATCGCATCATCTCGGAGAACGCGGTCACGGGGATCACGACCTCGCCAAGAGCACCGCCAGGGCCGAGCCTCCTTATCCTCATTTCGTAGGCGCGGTCTTCCCATTCGTGCTTCGCGATCTCCTCGGGCTCCTTCTTGCCCCCGCTCTTCTCGGCGATTTCATCGATGACCGCCTCCTCGAGTTCATTAGACTTCGTTGAGCCTGCCAGTGCTATGCTGAGTAGAGAGCCGACCTCGGGAGCCTCCCTTCCCAGCATACGGACGAACTCGAAGTAGTTCCCGTCGAAGAAGGACACATTGTAGGGGTCTGCCTGGGAGTGTGCGATTCTCTTGAGGGGTTCGCCGATCAGCGGAAGCTCATCGAAGGAATATGCAAGCGCGCGTATCTCCTCGGGCATCGGTCGGAGCCTGATGGCGACCTTCGTCACGATGCCCAGGCTACCCTCCGATCCAGAAATGAGGGCATTCAGATCCGGGCCGTTCCCAGATGCCCCGTCCGCATCCGTGTTGATGATGGTGCCGTCGCCGAGGACCGCCTGTAGATGCTCGATTTGAGCGATTGAGGTTCCGGCGCCATAGGCACCTATTCCGGCTCCCCCTGTATTTGTCCACCCTCCGATTGTGGCGACTCTGGCACTGCTAGGGTACGCCGGAAGGAACAGGTCCTTGACCTCGGCCGCCTCCGAGAGTTTCAGCCAGGTGACGGCTGGCTCGCAAATCGCGATTCGCCTCTCCTCATCAATCTCGAGAATGTTCCTCATGCCCGACACGTCAAGGACAATCCCGCCTTGATTGGGAACCGCCCCGCCAAAGCCCCAGCTCGCGCCTCCTCTCGGTATGATGGGTATCTTGTTCTCTCTGCCAAACTTGACCAGCCTTTGGACATCCTCAACATCTCTCGGTTTCACAACCGCGTCAGGGAGGACCTCGAACGGAATGTCTATGAACTTCGGAAGGGGCGCAAGGTCGTGTGAGTAGAGCAGACGCCTGAACATATCCAGGGCGACGTTCTCCTCGCCCACGAGGTCGATGAGCCGCCTGCTCAGTCCATTATCGAGTTTGCCTCTCTTCCTCGGGAAGACCCTCATCAGCCCCCTGGCCGCCTCGCCCGTCCTGGATTTGGAGGGTCGGGCACAAGCACCTGAGGATTGCCGACCTGAAGCCTCTGAAAGGAGGTGCCTGGAAATGACGTTCTGGGGGTCGAATGCGCTCTTCAGGGCGCAGTACGCGGATGCACCGCCCTCCTGCATGTGCCGGGCCCAGAGGTCCATGTCGCGGATGAACCCGCCCAGGGCAAGTGCAGACTCTCGGAACTTCCTTCTTGCTGCATCGGCGCCCGCCTCCCCGAGTCTGGCTCTGGCGGGAGCGACGAGGGCGCGCACGGCGCAAAAGCCTGAGGTCAGAACGGTGAAATCGAGCTCCATTTCGGAGAGCTTGTCCCTCATCGCCTCCAGCAGGTCTGGAATCCCTCTCTGTGGCAGGATCATCTCCTCCGCGAACTCGTTTACCCCATCCCTCAAGAGGAACCTGAACGAGTTCGGCCTCTCGGACTCGAGCTTCGCAGCACTGCAAGCCCCCGCAGCCTCATCGATCTTGGCCTCGACCTCGTCGCATGCCTTCCCTGGACCGAGGACTGCGATTCTGAACAAAGGATTGGGCCCAGAATTGACCCCCGCGGAAAGCGAGATGTCGTGGATATCGTAGAAGCGGGAGACCTCGCTGAGGAATGATGGCAATCGGTCGACCGCCAATGAGTACTTCAGCAGCCTGATCTCCGGTGGCATCGGACGGACAAAAAGATGAACCCAGGCGGGGATTCCGAAAGCACCGCAAGAGCCGACAGTCAAGCGGTTCAAATCGTATCCCGTGCTAAAGTTCGAGATTCTCTTGTAGCCGGTCTCGAAGGTCTTGGCGTCGCCCAGAACGAGGTCGATCGACCTGACCTCGTTCGACACATCGCCCTTCGATATCGAACCGAAGCTCGCCCTCCTCCAAAGGATCCACTCCCCTACGAGGACCTCACTCGAGGCAGGAAGCGATGCGAGCATCATTCCGTTCCTCTCCAGTCCATCGATGAGATCGCCCAGTCCAACGCCGGGTCCGCAGCTGACGTAGAATCCGTCCACGCTGACCCTTACGGACTTGTTGAGCTGGCTCAAGTCAAGGAGGACATCGGCGTCCTCGGACCCAGATATCAAGAAATCCTTGTTCCTCTTGACCACAAGATTGGCCTTCCGGCCTGAGCAGAACATGATGAGCTTGATGAGTTCCTGTGTCGTGGTGGGTCTTGCCATAGGTTTTCCTGTGCCAGGGTCCTCGGCAACCCTTCCGGATCCGACGGCCGATGCTAGTTCTGACTTGCCAACACTCATCTCAATTCCCCGCGAGAATCGGATTGCGCCGAACGAGATGGTCTTGCTTTTCGTACAAAACGGAAACGCCATTCCTCCCCATCTCGAAGCACCTTCCCTCAATAACCGACTTTCGTATTTATATGTGAGCGGAAGGCAATGCCCAGGAGAAGCCAGCGATGACGAATTGTCTATCTCGCGATTCGATATCCATCGTGGCAAAAACCTAAATACTCTCCATGATGATTCACTGAGAGCCAATGCACAAACTATTGGACGTCAAGTCGGGCGTCGACCTTCTTCAAGCGAACAGGGAAATCGCGCAGAAAAATAGGTCTTTCTTTAGTGAAAGAGGGATAGTCTCGGTCGACATCATGGGCTCAATTGGCGCGGGAAAGACTCTCTTGGTGGAGGGGATGATCGACATCCTTCAGAGCAATGGGGTTCTGTCAGCTGTCATAGCAGGGGATGTTGCGGGGGATGCCGATTACAGACGGTTCAGGAAGCATGGCATACAGGTGGAGAACATCAACACGGGAAAGGAGTGCCATCTCGACGCACACTTGGTCGACCATGCGCTCCAGCACATGAGCTTGGACGGCGTCGAGGTTCTCTTCATAGAAAACGTCGGCAACCTCGTGTGCCCGGCCGATTTCCTTCTGGGAACGGACCGGAGGATGGTTGTGGTTTCCGTCACCGAGGGCGACGACATGGTGAAGAAGCACCCGCTAATCTTCGGTCTCTCGGATGTGATTGCCATCAACAAGATGGATCTGGCCGAGGCGATGGAGGTCAATCCCAAGGACCTTGAATACGACGCGAGGGAAATCGGCTCCAAGGCAAGGGTCGTGTACACAGATGCAAAACACGGGAAGGGAATTGAGGACCTGATGCGGGCTCTCGAACTCCCGATGGGTTGAGGATCACGGAATGAAGCTCTATCTCTACGGCGTGGTGCAGGGCGTTGGCTTTCGACCAACGGTATACAGGGTGGCCACCTCGCTTGGTCTGAAGGGGTACGTAAGGAACAATGGCTCCAACGTTGAAGTTTACCTGAACGAAGGTGAGGAAGAGTTCCTGAACAAGCTTAGAGCCGAGCTTCCGCCACTTGCGAGAGTAGATAGCGTCGAGAAGGTGGCCGAGTCCTGTCAGGAGATGTTCGAGACCTTCCAGATAGTCCACAGTGTAGCCGGCTCGAAGGAGGCGTCCATCCCGCCCGACATCGCATTGTGCGAAGACTGCATCAGGGAGATGCTGGATAGGGAGGACAGGCGGTACGAATATCCCTTCACGAATTGCACCAACTGTGGTGCGCGATTCTCCGTTATCAAGGACTTTCCATATGACCGGAAGAACACTTCGATGTCTATTTTCGAGCTCTGTCCGACGTGCAAGGAGGAGTACAGGGACCCGCTCAACAGGCGGTTTCATGCACAGACAATCTCCTGTCCGCACGATGGGCCGAGGTACCTCCTCTACGACGATGAGTGCGTCCAGGTCCCCGCCAGCAATCCCGTCAAGAGGTTCTCCGAGCTGATCGACCAAGGCATTCTCGGGGTTGTGAAGAGCTGGGGAGGTATGCACGTTGTCTGCACGCTCGAGCAGACGAGGAGGCTCCGAAAGTGGTACAATCGACCGTCCAAGCCATTTGCAGTGATGGTGCGGGACGTGGCGTCAGCTGAGAAATACGCCCACGTCTCGGAGGAGGCGAGGAAGCTCATGACATCACCTGAGACGCCGATAGTCCTGGTTCCGAAGAGACGGGGGGAGTACGACGAGCTTCTGGAGGACATTGCCCCCGGGCTTGACAGCATTGGGCTGTATGTCCCCTACACAGGGGTGCAGCACCTCATCTTCAGGAACATCCGCCACGATGCTCTCGTCATGACATCCGCTAATGCGCCGGGAGAGCCCATGGCCCTCAACCACGATGAGGCCTTCAGGCTTGGTGTTGAGGCCTACCTTCTTCACAATCGCGAGATTGTGAACCGCATAGACGACTCTGTCGTTATTCCGTTCAACGGAGGCAGGTTCTTCGTCAGGAAGTCGAGGGGTTACGTTCCCAAACCGATTCCGATTCCTCACAGGGGGAGAATTCTCGGTGTTGGCGCAGAGAGGAACGTAACATCGAGTATCTCCAGAGAGGGAGAGCTCCTGATTAGCCAGTACATCGGAAATACGACCCATTATGGCGTCTTCGATTTCCAGATGGATGCCACCAGGAAGCTGATGAGTTTGGCGGGTATCGCTGAGATCCAAGCTGTGGCTGTCGACCTCCATCCGATGTACACAACCAGGAGGGTGGGGAAGGAGTTCGCCAAGGAGTTCGAGGCCGATGTCATGGAAATCCAACATCACTGGGCGCATGCCGTTTCATTGATGGTCGAGCATGGGTTCGATGAACTCGTCGTCCTGACCTTCGACGGTGCAGGCTATGGAGAAGACGGCAGTATCTGGGGCGGTGAGGCCATCTCCGCAAGGCTCGATGGCTATGAGAGGTTCGCGCATCTTCAAGACATTCCGCTCATTGGGGGGGACAGGGCTGTTCTCGAACCGGACAGACTCGTCTTCGGGATATTCGAGAGCCTTGGAGACCCAAAGGGCATTTTCGACGATGAGAAAAGCAGGGTGCTGAGAAAGGCCATGACGAAAGCACCTATGACGAGCAGCTTTGGGCGGGTACTGGATGCTCTGTCCGCCTATCTCGGGGTCTGCCATGAGGCCACGTACGATGGTGAGCCTGCGATGAGACTTGAGCGGCTTCTCGCGAGGGGGAAGCTGAGGTTCGATTTCGAGGTCGAGACGAAGGGAGCCAATAGCCTGGAGATTCAGACTCTCCCTCTCTTCTCTCAGCTCGATTCGATCATGATGCGGGAGGAGACGGCTCCACAGCTCAAGGCCGACCTAGCGTTCTCTCTCGTTCATGCTCTCCTTGAGGAGTTCGTTGACCTTTCTGCGCATAGGGCAGACGAAGCCGGGTCGAGAAGAATCGGTCTCTCCGGTGGGGTGACTTACGATCTCCCGATTGTCAAGATGACAAGCGAGCTCGCTAGGACAAGGGGGCTCGAGGTCGTGCTTCACAACCGAATCCCGAATGGTGACGGGGGTATTTCCACAGGACAGAATGTCATCGCCGGAATGAAGCTCGAGTGACCACGGGGCTTGCTACCACTTCTGCGCGTATCTCCAGGCGCCCTCGAAGCCCTTCATCATGCACTTGACGCAAGCGGCGTATTCCATTGTCGAGACGTGGAGTATTCTGTCGCCGGACCACGTGACGCTGTACATTATCTTAGGGAAAACGATATAGCCACTGTTCGCTTCCTCTCCCTTGAATTCCACGTAGATCTTCGCCTTCGTCGTAGCCACTTCTCCCAGCTTCCCGAGGTCGTCCGTGGGCTTCTCGCCCAGCGGCAGGACGATTTTCAGGTCCTTTTTCACAAGAAGGGGCCTCAGCTCATCTATCAGCTTCATGGGAAGGCCGTTTATCCTTATCTTTCTTGAGCTTCTCACCCTCTCCTTAATGGCTTCTATTCCCTCCTCCGGTGTCGCGAAAGTGGTCGACATCTTCATCTCGTATCTTCCATCAACTATGGGCATCTACTCACCTCCTCCTGCATTCCAGCCAAGTCGGTACCAATCATGGATGCACTTGCTGCACTCATCATAGAGCATCTCCTCTATAATGTACGTCTCTGAGGCGGGGTCCTTGATGACGGAGAATGTTCTCTCTTCGTCGAGCATGACGGATATGGAGGGAACCTCCCTGTTCCTCACCACGGCCACGATCTTGACTTCCGCCTTCCTGAACTCTATGTTCTCGTTTCTGGTCTTCCTTTCACCCGGAAAGAGAAGGATCTTGACCTCGGCATCATCGCTGAATGCACCTCTCATCATCTCCACGAATTCTGTAGTTGCATTGCTCATCCATACCGTCCTCGCCTTCGTTGTCTCCTCCCTTAGCTCGGATAGCCCGACTCCAGTTTTCTTTATGACGAACTTCTCCATCATACCGATTGCCCCTTCGCTTAGACTCTTGCCGATCGACTCCAGGAAGTCCTCGAAGCTCCTTCTCACCTGTGCCAGGACCACATCGGGCTTGACTGCTCGAAAGAGAATGGGCACGCCAGAGTAGATGCGCACCCAGCCCTTGGTCTTCAGCGATTCCAACACCGAGTAGATCTTCGTGCGTGGAACCCCTGATTTCTCAGAAAGCTTCACTGCACTGCTGAGGCTGTCCGTGACGAGACCCAGGTAGGCCTTGGCCTCGTATTCGGTGAGTCCCACATTGCGTAGCTTCTTGACGAGGTCTTCCATCGTCGTCGGTCGAGAGAAGGCTTGTGAGAATATATAATTCCTGTAACTGGTTTCGGTTAATGGGCACTAAGCCTTCTTCCTGTCGCCCAGGCCTATCCTAATGATATGAAAAGCGCTGATTATCATCAACTCAAAGCCGATGACACCAAGGATTCCGAAGGCAATCTGCGCGACGACATCCAACCCGCTAATCAGATGCCACCACATCGCAGTGGGGAAGAACAAGATGACGCCCACTGTGAGAGCGATTCGCCACTGGTCGACAGGCTCGATTTCCATCTCGGATGCCCTCCGTGCGCTCATCGACTCAAGCCCATTAGAATCTTTCGCGTGGTCTAGAGAGGGGGAAACTCCGCGTCAGCTTTATAACCACGACCTCCATTCTATCCATCGTGTGTCTAGCCATACCTGCCAAGGTCCTCGACATTAGGGGCAGTGTCGCCACTGTTGACTTCGGCGGGATAAAGAGAGAGGTTGATGTCTCCCTGACCGATGCAAGGGTCGGTCAGTATGTCATAGTCCACGCAGGATTCGCGATTCAGGTTCTCGACGAGGAGGAGGCGAAGGAGACTCTGGCCCTATTCGATCAGATCCTCGGTGAGAACATTGCATGAGTTCTCCGTCATGTCGGGCCTCGTTGATGTTGTTCTTGAGGAGGTCAAGAAGCACGATGCCAGAGCTGTTGAGGAGGTCGAGCTGGAGATAGGCGAACTCACTCTTCTGGGGAAGGAGCAATGCCTCTTCGCGTACGAGGTCCTTTCGGGGGACGGCCCGCTCAAGGGCTCGAAGCTCACAATCAGGGAGAAGAAGGCCGAGGTGAAGTGCAAGGAATGTGGATACGAGGGTCCCATCGCGCGGTCAAACAATCCGCTCGACCACCTCAGGCTGCCTCGCTTCTCGTGCCCTGAATGCGGAGAAAGTGTGGAAATCGTTGGCGGAATGGATTGCGTAATCACAAACCTGAGGCTGGTTGTTGGCTGACGTTCAGGTTTCGCGACAAGGAGATGGCGGACAAGATAATCCAGAAGCTTCGCGAGATGGATCTGCAGCTGACTCTCATGCATGTCTGCGGAACACATCAGGACACATTGGTCAGGCACGGACTGCAGCCTCTTCTCGAGGACGTTGGCGTGGATATCAGGCAAGGTCCTGGATGCCCTGTGTGCGTAACCACGGCAGGGGAGATCGAGGAGTCCATCATTCTCGCGAAGGCAGGGAATACGATTGCCGTCTTCGGTGACATGATTAAGGTTCCCGGGGTCGACGAGTCACTATCGGACGCGAAGACTCAGGGACACGACATTCGCATTGTCTATGGCGTCAACGATGCTGTCGACCTCGCGGGAAGGACCGGCAAGGATGTGGTCTTCGTGGGCGTGGGGTTCGAGACGACGACGCCAAGCATCGCGGTTGCGATCTCAAGGAGCCCGCCAAAGAATTTCTCATTGCTCAGCTGCCATAGGGTCATCCCACCCGCCTTGAAGGCGATTGTGGAGATGGGCGAGGTCAGGCTCGATGGCCTCATCGAACCGGGGCACGTCAGCACGATCATCGGCTCGAGGCCCTACGAGTTTCTGTCGAGAGACCATGGCATGCCTCAGGTCATCGCCGGGTTTGAACCGCTCGACCTTCTCATGGGTGTCTTCATGCTCGCAAGACAGAAGAAAGAGGGTGCTGCCAGAGTGGACATAGAGTACAGACGCGTAGTGAGACCTGAAGGCAATCCCGCCGCGGTGGAGGTGATGAACAGGGTTTTCGATCAGACGGATGTCAAATGGAGGGGGTTTCCAACGATACCCTCGAGCGGTCTCGTGTTGTCTGACGAATATCAAGAGTATGATGCCCGCATCCTGTTCGAGGACGACCTGGCAGAGCTGCAGGGAAGGGAGTTCAAGGAGCCGAGGGGATGTCGATGCGGGGAGGTCCTGCGGGGAATCGTTCGCTCTGAGGAATGCCCTCTTTTCGCCAATGCTTGCACACCTTCGAATCCGATAGGTCCGTGCATGGTGAGCGCCGAAGGCAGCTGCAACATACTGTACAAGTACTCTCAGCACGCCAAGCGGAGCTGAACCTATATCCAGTCGAGTTTTCGAAAGACCGCCCAAAGGGCACCCGACCAGATGATCGATATGACCACAATCACCCAGAAGGCATACTCCGTGTCCTGGAGAGGCAGGCCCACGTTCATCCCATAGAGGGACGCTATCAACGTCGGAAGCATAAGGATCAGTGAAAGGGACGCGATGATCTTCAGCACGAGGTTCAGATTGTTCGAGATTGCGGATGTGTAGGCATCCAATGTGTTCGTGAGCAACCCCCTGTACATGGATATCATCTCATAGTGCTGTCTCGTGTCTATCTCGATGTCCTCGAGCCGCTCTGTCAGCTCATTGGGGAACGCTACCCCTCTGTGGTGGACCATCTGCCTTATCGAGTTCAGATTGCCGTAGACGGACCCGCTTAGAAAGATGAGTTGGTTGTTGAGCTCGAATGCGTCCTCCACAGCCTCCGTCCTCATCGATTTAAGGATGGTACTCCTGAACTCGGCAAGCTGACGCTGAATGCTCCTGATCATAGCACTGAATCGCCGCTCTGTGCTTCCGAGTATGGCAACAAGCACTTCGAAGGAGGACTCCACTATTCGCTTTCGTCTCCTCCCGCGGAAGTAGGTGATGAGGTCGACCATATCCGAGTGGACGGTGACGAGCCTCTCTTTTCTTACGAAGAATCCGACGGGTGTCGTGAGATATGGCTCGGCGCTCTGTGCCTGAGATGCTGGAAGTCGCAACATGAGCAGGAAGTACTCGTCCTCGAACTCGAACCTGGGCCTCTCGTCGGGGTCGAGGGAGTCCATGATGTCATCAGAGGGAACGTCAACAGCCTCCGCGACCTGCCGAACCTCCTCTGGGGTGGGATTGACGACGTCAATCCAGACGGCCTGCGACATGTCCGGTGGATGAATGACCTCGATGTCTGTTCCAGCAGCCCTGAACGTTTTGATCATCCGCGTCGAAATGGATTGCGGATATTAATAGGGTTCCCGCGAGGGAACGAATAAATGGGAGAATGACTTTGCGACAGCCACAGAAGGAGTGCGCATGAAACTGTATCTTGCTCGGCATGCTGACCCGAAGAGCGAGGCCGAGGACCCAGAGCGACCACTGTCCGAGCGGGGAGAGAGGCAGGCCGAAGAGATCGGAAGATTCGCCTCGAATACTGGAGTGCGCGTGACCCAGATCAGGCACAGCGGGAAGAAACGAGCGCAACAGACTGCGGAGACGATGGGCAGATACCTCTCCCCACCAGGCGGCGTTATCCCGGTTTCTGGGATTGCCCCTCTAGATGACGTAGCCGGAGCGGCGGAGAAGCTCGAAGGAGAGGAAGCCGACCTGATGCTCGTCGGCCACCTACCGTTCATGAACCGCCTCGTCAGTCAATTGCTGTTCGGGAATCCGGATTGGCTGGTGGTGGACCTTCCCAAGGCAGGAATGATCTGCCTAGCCAGAGCAGGTGACAGCTGGACGATTGACTGGCTTGTGCATCCTGGCATCCTGCGCTAGGCATCAACATATCCTGGGTATGGGGTCCCCCACAGGCATATCCACAATCCTCTTCCCGCCAACAAGGGTTTCCATGACAACACCCTTGATCTCGGACGTGGCCTCGCCCACGATTGAGGCGTTCCTTCCCTCATCGAAGGACCGCAGCACATCCAGTACGGCCTCGGCCTTCTCTCTCACGGCGGCGATGACGACCTTCCCTTCGTTGCCCACGTCCAGGGGGTCTATACCCAGCATCTCGCAGGCGGACCGGACCTCATCACGCAGAGGAATGTCCGCTTCCGTCACGGTAATCCCGACGTTGGACTTCTCGCTCCACTCGTTCAGCGTGTTCGAAAAGCCGCCGCGTGTCGGGTCCTTCATTGCCACAATGCCACCCTCCTTCAGGGCTGCGGCAATCATCTTGTTGAGGGGCGCGACATCGCTCTTCAGTGTGGACTCAAATCCGTACCCCTCACGGAAGGAGATGACCGTGATGCCGTGGTCGCCCAGGCAGCCCGAGACGATAATCACATCGCCATGACTGACGTTCGAGTCCCGAATCCAATCCGAATCGAATTCCCTGTAGCGCCTGACCTCCTCGATATTGGAATCAAGATATGGGCTTCTCTTCCCTATGCCAGAGGTGTTCACCACGACCTGGTCCAGGGCGCCTTTCTCCACCACCTTGAGGTCTCCAGTGACGACAGGGACACACGCGTCCCTGCTCGTGCCATCTATGCTGGCGACGAGACGGTCGAAGTCCTCCATCGGAAAGCCCTCCTCAATCACCAGTCCGCACGAGAGGGCCAAGGGCTCGGCTCCCACCGCCGAGAGGTCGTTGATCGTTCCTGCCACCGAGAGGCTCCCTATGTCGCCGCCCGGGAAGAATATTGGCTTGACCACGTAGGAATCGGTGCTCATGACGATGCCATCGATGACAGCTGAATCATCCAGCTCCTCCAGCGCTAGCTCCACTCGCCTGTCTCCTGCGGTCTTGCCCAAGTGCTTTAGAATCCTGTCCCTTATGAGGGAACTCATCACTGCACCGCCAGCACCATGGGCCATCGTGATTCTGTCCGAAGGCATTGTTACCCCTCGTGCGTTAATCAGTCACCGTATTATACGGTTTCCAATGGCTTCTCCTGCTACTTCGCTTTTGGAATGAGGACCTTTCGTCCTCTCCTCTTGCCACGCAGATGTGCCCAGTACACAATCAGGGCGAATGCCGTTGCTATGAAGGCGAAGGCGACAATGCCGATAACTTGAGCCATGGCAAGAAACATCTCGGTCAGTTCCTGCGTTCCTGGGGGGGCCCGATGTCAACTGCTGGGCGAGTGCAGCCATGAGCTCAAACCAGAGGAATGCGAGGAAGAGACCCACCACGAAGAAGATGAAGGCTGAGACGATTGCCCTTTTCCTCCTTCTCTCGAGTTCTCCGCTGTCATCCGTTCGGTGCATGAATCCCGCCACAGTTGCGGAAGGCGATTGGCCACGCCATAGTTAGCACTTTCGCAGTGTCGCGTCCTGAAGGACCTTCGAAAATCTCTTAAGTCCCAACCCAATACTTGCGT
Organism: Thermoplasmata archaeon; assembly: GCA_046761045.1. Lineage (GTDB taxonomy): Archaea > Thermoplasmatota > Thermoplasmata > RBG-16-68-12 > JAGMCJ01 > JAGMCJ01. Next base: position 9,875 of record JBHIFJ010000012.1, on the reverse strand, counting down.
CTCAGGGCCGCCTAGGGCATGCACCATGACATTGATTATAAGGGTTGAGACCGTCGGAGGGTTGACATGCGAGATCCTGCAAGGAAGATCCTGACCGTTTTCATATCTGCCGCCGTTCTCAGCGTGACTCTCCTTGTGGCCCTCTACCCTGGTGGTGAGAGCGCTCCGCCCGAATGGAAGAAACCATTGGTCGCGGACGAAAGAATATTCCCCGCCTTCACTAGGAGCGGCGAACTCTACGTCCTGAATGCCAGCGAGGATGCAGTGACATACGCCGAGCAACTCGCCTTGGTTTCTCTTCAGGGCGTGGTGAACAGAGAACAATCCAGACTCTATCTCGATTTCGAGGGCGAATCAGAAAGGAACGACTCTCTCCTGAGTTTCCTGATGAGGGAGCACAATGTTTCTGTCAACCAGATGACGTTCGGCGAGGCCTTTGACCAGTTCGGCGATTATGCGACTGGAATCGTTGTATATGACGAGGACAATATCCAGACTGTGAACATTGCCACCATGCTCGCTGGCATCAATGACTACGTCATTGCAGACGCTGAGCTCGCGGTGGAGCTGAGCAGCAACTATGGTCTTCCGGTGGCATATGATCTCAGGAAGAGTCCATGGTCCGAACTCCGGGACGAGGTCAGCATATACGAGGAGGCCTTGTCAAGCCTCTATCCATTGTGCGAGAAAAGGCTGATTGCGATTCTCACACCAGACAAGCTCATGTCCAGGGACTATGTCATTGCGACACGGTCCTTTGTGTTCTATGTCCCCCTCGGTCCTCTTACAACTGGTGCCAACATAGAGTTCATGAAGAAGGTCCTGGACTCCACGCCCGAGAACATCCCGATTCTTGGCTGGTTCCCCTCTCCAACGGGCGCGGAGGAGAACTTCCTCGTTCAGATGATTTCGGAATCGGGGAAGATGGCTTTGGGCGGGGAGAGCTTCCCAAATCTGTCCGTGCTGAGTGCCTTCCAGCCTTCAGAGGGCCTGAAGCAGTCCTCGGCGCAGAGAGACTTGGACCTGGAGAGCAAGGTCTATGTCACGATCTCGATTCCTGACGGTGACAACATTGATTTCATGAAACACAAGATGAGAGAGATTTGGGATCATGACCTGAGGGGGAGCATTCCGATTTCCTGGTCAATGGAGCCTCTTCTCGGAGAGCTCGCCCCCGTCTTCTTGGAATACTTCTATGATGATGCCACGCCGAGCGACACGTTCGTTGCGGGGCCGAGCGCGGCGGGCTACCTTTATCCGAACTTCACACCTGACGAGAGTCTCAATCTGTACTTGTGGCGGGCGAGGCGTCTCCTGAATCAGACGGATGTCGACGTTGTATGGCTGCTCAATTCATTCACGAGCTATGAGACGCCCTACTCCCCGCAGAAGCTCGAGGGCTATGCCGAGGTCCTCCGACCTGAAGCGATAGTTCTGGACTACGGGGACATCGCAGTGACGAGGAGCTATTGGGTCCAGAACACGCGTGATGGCATCGGTGTTCCCATCATCAGGTCCACACACGCTTGGGGGGACACGGAGAACTTCCTCGGCAAGGTCGCGATGGAAGTGGAGACACTGCGGGAGGGGCCGCACTTCCTTTTCGTTCCTGTCATGCCCTGGACGATGACCTTGGACGAAGTCGTCGAGGCCATCGAGACGCTGAATTCCTGGTTCGAGACTGAGTTCGAGATGGTGTCCGTCTACGAGTTCTTCGATCTCTTCAAGAGAGCCATGATTGACGAGGCCAAGAATGAGCTCGACGCGATCTCCAGCGATCCCATTGCGAAAACAATCGCAGGTGGTCTTATTCAATCTGCCCAGACGCAAGTCCGCCTCGCCGAGGAGATGCAGGCCCAGGGCGACGCTGAGAGGGCGCTTGGTCACGCATCAATCGCATCAGGCTATCTCAAGGATGTGGAGGGGGTGGTTGTCCTGACGGGTCTCGTGTTGCTGATCGCCGTCCTTGCTGTCGCAACGCTGGTCTTCATGGTCAGAAGGGGACTTCTCAGGCAGATCAAAAGACCAAGGGCGAGACGGACGCTCCTTGTGCTGCAACTTCTCTTCGGCGTCTCTCTCTTCTATTTGGGCTTCTTCCATGTCCTGTATTCGAACTTCTGGAACTACATCAACTTCACCAGCATAGTGATTGCCATCCCTGTTGTCCTGTTTCTGAGGAAGAGGATCGCGGTGCTTAGAGAGCCCAGTTCTGCTGTCAACCTCGCAGCGAGCATCTGCCTTTCCATCTCTTCGGGGCTCGTTCTCATCCACGGAATCGCCATTGGATTCTCTGCTGCCTTTCTCCTGCAGATCTTCTCTAGCAGAGAGGATGAAGCCTCCGCATTCGGGGGAACGGACTACCTGCTGATATTCCTCGGTGGTCTTATCATCGCAATGCTACTCGGGCTGCAGCCCCTTGAAATCATAGTGCTGTCAATCTGGCTCATCGCCCTATCATATGCTCTTCATGTCGCGGCACGTGAGGACCGCTCAATTCCATTGGTTCAAAGGACCTCGGAACACGTCGATGTCGCTCGGCCGGGCAGGTATGCCCTTTCATTCACAACCTCTCTTCTCCTCATCCTTCTCCTCATCCCCTTCGTCTTCTCGCAGAACCACTATTTCTCGTTGGTCTCGGACTTCAACGCGCCCCTGCTTGAGCACCTTGGCCTTCTCGCCCTGCTTTCCTCAGTTGCCGTGGCGCCCCTTCTTCAAAGTGCGCTGCCCGCCAAGGTGAGGTCCCGCTCACTCCTCCCTCTAGTCGGCATCTATGGCACGATCTGGTTCCTTCTCTTTCTCTCTCCTTCACCATTCTTCTTGGGCGTGACAGTGATTGTTACCCAGCTCGCGGCTTCCGTCGCTTTCCTGCAGGCATACCAGAGGTTCAACGAGATTGGCGGGTCCGTGACAACCCTGGCATCGAGACACTTCGCACTGTTCGTTCTATTCGCCTTTGTGGTCGTAATGCCCCCGCTCAGCTACTCCCTGTACCTGTTTCCGCTGCCCTCCTCGGTGGCATTCTTCCTGTACACCCCTCCGCTGATCATCACGGCATTCTCTGCTCTGGTCCTCATCCCGCTGGTCCTCGTCCTGCACCTCAAGAGACCTCGCAAGTCGGAATCATCCCCCTAGCAGAACGGAAGATTTTTCTGCTTGCAGAGCCTAATGCCGCCAGCCAAGGAGTTGGGGTCGATGAGGCTCTTGTCGAGGAAGAAGCTTGTGATGGTTGGCTCAAGTCTGGCGAGGAACTACCTGGCGAGAGACCCCATCTACCCGTTCTACGCATCCTTCAAGATCACTCACAAGTGCAATTTCCGATGCAAGTTCTGCAACGTGTGGAAGGAGGACACTCCCGACCTCTCCACGGAAGATGTCTGCAGGGTGCTAGACAATCTGGGCGATTCTAGCATCCTCGTCACGAGCTTCGAAGGCGGCGACCCGCTTCTCCGCGATGATATTGAGAAACTGCTTCGGTATGCGAGGTCCAAGCCCTTCTATCTGCTCTTCACGACGAGCGAGAGGAACCTCGAGGAGTACCCCATGGAGACTTATGGCAAGTACATAGACTTCCTCCACGTGAGCATTGATGAAGGTCATCGCAACCTCGATATGTTCGACAAGCTTGAGTCATTCAACTCCTGGGGCCCAATACTCTGCGTTCAGACCGTCGTGACGAGAAGGGACTTGGACTCTCTCGAGGAGAAGGTCAAGCGATGCTATGAGGCCGGGTCCAAGATCGTGGTCATGGCGGCGGTGCATCTGGACCACACACCTGACCTTTACCCCCCTCCGCCGGTCCTTAAGAAGGTTTGCCTTACTCTGAAGGAAAAGTACCCCGACACGATCATATCACCGGACCAGTACTTCGACAAGATCCAACTCGACCACGGCTGCACCACATCGTCGGTGATAATCGACAGCGATGGTGGGCTGTTCTATCCTTGCCGTGTGTTGGGAATCAAGAGGACGAACCTCGTTGAGACGTCGCTCATGGAGTACCTTGATTCTGAGGATGCGCGGAGGATGAGAGCAACGATGAGGTCCTGCGGCAGGAAGTGCGGGTGGTATCAGTACTTCGCAACATCCTCCTTCACCTCTCCAGCGGAGGTCCTCTCGGCCCTCAAACCGTATTACTCCGATCTCTTTGCGACGGGTTAGGACCGACCTGGTGAATCCCCTGCCTCCATTTTAAATAGAGAGGACGGCATGGACTCGGAGGAATGAGGCACCTCATCATTGGCTGCGGTGCGGCGGGTGTAAGTGCTGCTCAAGCCATTAGGAAAGAGAACGCGAAATCGACGATTGTGTTGATAGCCAAACAGGTGCAACCACCATATTCGCTCTGCTCGCTTCCGGCGGTTCTGGCAGGAGAGATTGAGCCCCAAAGGATCTTCCGATTCCCGCAGGACCACTTCAGTGATATGGATGCGGATCTGAGGCTAGGGACGGAGGTGATGAGGGTTCTGCCGAGTGACAAGAGAATCATCCTCGACAGTGGTCGTAAGCTGAGGTATGACAGGCTTCTCATCTCAACGGGCTCACTGCCTCTCGTCCCGCCCATCGATGGAATCGACAGGAAGGGCGTGTTCACTCTCACGAGCCTTGAGGATGTGGAGGGAATCCAGGAGTACGCGAAGGGGACGGAGAGCATCGTTGTTGTGGGTGCAGGGTTCGTTGGCATCGAAGCCGCGACTGCTCTGCGGAAGAGGGGACAACGCGTCACCGTCGTCGAGATGCTCGATTCCGTGCTCCCGCGAATGCTCGACCCCGACCTTGGCAGGAGGGTGCAGACCATCCTGGAAGGCGAGGGTATTCGCTTTCGGCTGGGGGCCCAGGTGACGCGAATCCATGGCGGAGAGAGAGTGGAGGGCGTCCAGGTTGGTGATGAAAGGATTCCCTGCGAAATGGTCGTGATGGGCATAGGCGTCCGTCCGAATCTCGGATTCCTCGCGGGATCGGGCATTCGAAAGGGCGCCGGCATACTCGTGAACGAAACGATGAGGACAAGCAGGCGGGACATCTATGCGGCGGGTGACGTCGCAGAGTCATTCGACCCCCTGAGAGGGAGGAGAATGGTCAACGCCATATGGCCGAACGCCGTCCTTCAGGGGCGCATCGCTGGTGAAAACATGGCTGGTGTGACGTCGAAATTCAGCGGCTCCTTCACCATCAACATCATCGACATCTTCGGGGTTTCAGTCCTCTCGATGGGCATGGCGTCCTTCGAGGACAGTCATCTGCGGGAGTTCAAGTTCGAGACGAGCCGGGCGGTGAAGAAGCTCCTTCTCCGAAACGGAAAACTGGCGGGGATGCAGTTCGTCGGTACGCTCAGGAACGCCGGCTACATCATGAGTCTGATGCGCAAGGGCGAAGATGTCCCTGACCGCGAGGAGATACTCGGGGACAGGTTTCTTTCGCCCGCTCTTGTCAGTGGGTTCAGTTGGAAGAGCCTCGCGGTGCTGGATTAGGCGTAGAGAGTCTTGACGCCCGCTATGTCTCCGTCCTCCAGCGTCCTCTTCTTGGTTTCTCCCTCGCTCGCGTATCCGTACATTGTCTGCTCAGAGCAGTCTGTGGTGTAGAGGTCATCAAGACCTACGCTGTGTCCCAGCTCGTGCGTAGCTATGTTCTCGAAATCCATCTTGTTGGCTTCGCCACTGCTGCTCCAGTCGTAATCCGCCTGATCGTACACTTGATCCCATTCAAGCAGCTCTCTTGCCCATGGCGGGCCGCTGAAGTATCCCCAGACAACGGTGACAGCGATTGCCCCGGGGTCGGCTACGTCGCCGAAGTACACCTCGTTGAGTCCATCTGGCTCGTAGAAGTCCGCCTCCAACTGCTGATTGGTGAAACTTCCAGTTCCGAGTATGTCGACGCCGGCAGCTTCCTCCCACTTGCCTATGTCGTAGTGAAGATTGCTGAGAATGAATGAAGCCGACAGCCCCTCATCGTTCGCCGGGTTAAGGAGCCAGTTCTCGACAGTCCTCCACTTCGCTCCCTTGGCGAAGAAGGCGTAGCAATCGCTCGTGCCGCCGTTGCCGCCGCAGTCCGCGGGGCATTTCTTGGCGTTCTCGCCAGGCTCACATACTCCGTTCCCACACTCCGTTCCGGGCTTGCCGAAACCACACGCTCTGTCCGGCTTTCGGACGGATGCGTCGTAATGGACGATGGCGAAGCCCTCAAGGATCGCTCCTTCCGAACTCACGGCTCCGAGGTAGAAGACTCCCGGAGCAACTTCAGCCGCCCAATCGGGGACTGTTGTGACCTGCGGTACGGTTCTGTCTTCTACAACGGTAGCTGACACCATTCCCAATGGGAGAATTAGCACCAGAATCGAGACTCCTATGAACAATCGTTTCAACACAGACCTTCCTCCGGGGCAGCGAATGCGGGGCATGCATAAAAGGCTTTTTGCGGGGGCAGTTTGCCGGCGCCCACAGTGAGTCGCTAGGATGTCATGGAAAAGATAGGGAAGACAGTAGGATTTCCCCCAGTAGTATCCGCTCCAGTTCTCCAGCAGATATGGGACGGGTGAATTGCTGCCAATAGGCGTAGTCCACCCGAGCCCTCGCATATGGATTGTCCCTCTTGGCAAGTGACTTATACCCGTATAACGGTGTAGTTATACATGGCGAAACACGAGGTGATAGTCAAGGCACGAATTCTCAAATGGGGGAACTCCTACGGATTTCGCATCCAGAAGGCCGACCTGAAGAGGCTCGGTCTCCGCCCCGGGCAGGAGGCCCTCGTGAGGTTGGAGAGACTTAGCGGTCCCGTTGACATCTCGCAACTTCCAACATTCAAGGGTGGAATGCCAGACGACTCACTGCAACACGATATGCTCGTCGGCGAGGCCCGCAAGAAGGCGATCAAGGAGAAGAAGGGATGATGCTAGTGGCGGACACAAGCGTCCTTTACGCACTCTTCTCCGAGGAGGATCGATTTCACAAGAGGGCATTGGAGGACATGAGTGCTCCAGACCCGGTCGTCATTCCTTCTGAGATTCTCGTAGAGACCATCGACCTTCTCGCCTACCGATTCGGCCCGGGTGCGGGGAAGAGGGCCCTTGACTCCCTTCTTCGGCTTCCCCACGTGAGCGTCGCAGAGAAGGTCGAGTTGAGGGCCATGAAGGAAATCTATGACAAGGCAGAGGGGATGAGCCTTGCCGATGCCTTTGTGGTCCAGACCTGTGTGGCGCTTGGAGCGGAGGTTCTGGCCTGCGACAGAAGAATTGTGGCTGAACTTCAAAGGCGGCGCCCGCAGCGAGCAAGAGGACCGATTTACCATCTCTCAGAACCCGCAGCTGCTGCCTCTGCCATCCTCAAGACGTCCCTAGAATCCTCTCCACCATTTCCCTGCGCCTCTTCGCCATCTCCCTTGTCTCCTCCTCGTACACGAGCGCTTCCGTGGCGCAGAACTTCACGCACGTCGGGTCCCCGTCGCACAGGTCGCACTTCACTATCTCCTTTCCGTGAACGGTGATTGCAGAATACGGGCACATCGCCGCGCATAGGCGGCAATGGATGCACCGATCGTCATCGTGCACGATGACCCCGTCCTCCATCGAGTAGGCGTTCTGGTGGCAGATTTCCATGCATACGGGCTCCTCGCATTGCAGACAGTAGACAGCATACTCGTATCTCTTGAATTCGTCCCTGATGACGGTCACGGCAGACTTCCGGGGATTGCACTCGCCGAATTTCACCAGTGAGCATGCCATAGCGCACTCCCTGCATCCCGTGCAGCGCTCGGGATAGAAGTTCAGCATCTTCACGGTAGCCCCCCTGTGCTCTCAATCTCGCTCACTCGCGAGGCTGGAAGCATACCGTCTTCATCCCATCCCCGCAGCCTGTAGTATCGGCTCAGCATGGATTCGAATTCCTCTCTGTCTATGTGGTGGCCCTTCGAAATCCCCAGAGGCATCGGGTCGTCGAAGTATCGCTTCGGCAGAGTGTCATCCTTCCTCGTCAATCCCTCACGCAGGTTGAAGAGCCTCTCGGTGTCTATGACCCTCTTGCCTACTGCCTCCAGCTTCCTCCTTCCGTAATTCATTCCTGTGGCAGCTTCTATGAGCGCCTGGAACCTCGGGTAGTCGATGAAGTGAGGGCTGTTGAAGCCGTGGCAGATGAACTTGCATATGCCCACGCAGTCGACAACCGCGAATATGTTCTCCGAGAAATGGACCGTCTTCTCCTTTCCTCTGTACGACGTCGGATCCGGGGAAACGCCCTTGCCATAGATGTGCTCTTTCACCTCGTGCGGCAATCGCATGAAGATTTCCAGAGTGGGCCTGCTTCTCAGGTGATCGGCCCCCCTCGATGCCGTCGCAATGCCGAGCGCGAATGCCTTGATGTAGCGCACGTCATGTGGATCGCTCTGCGGGAGGTTCTTCACGGCTATCAGATAGTCCGCTGAGTTCTTCCCCAGCTTCTTTGCTGCCTGCGTGCTCTCTGCGAGAATATCGCCGAAGCCCCTGCGCCCAGCGATGTCATAGAGGAGGGATTTCACCAGCTCGAAGTTCCCGAACTCGAGCCTCTCGCCTGTCATCTTCTCGTCGATAATTCCGCGCTCGAACAGCTCGAACGCCCAAGCGAGGACCGTCCCCGCCGAGGAGACGTCCAGGCCAAGGTCATTGGCGATGTTCTGCAGCTCGATCATCTGCTTTACATCAGTTATCCCCACGTTGGCTCCGAGAAGTCCGACGGATGTGTACTCCGGTCCTTCCCCTCCAAGCTTGTTCCTGTGGCGACAGTGGACGATGCAGGAGGAGCAGCCAATCATCTTCTCCACCTCTTCCTCTATGTTCTCAGCGTTCAGATTGTCCGACCACTGGTTGAGCTGGCTGTTCTTCGTCCTTATCGCCCCGAGTTCGTTGCTAATCTCGTAAAGCAGGGGGGTCCCGAGTCTTCCCAGAATCGGCGTGATTTTCGAGGATAGTATGTAGTCCGTGATTTCCTTCACAACTTCGAGAAACCTCTTTGGGTGTCGGACCTTGAGGCCCCTGGTTCCGTATGCAACGATGGCCTTCACATTCTTGGAGCCAAGGACGGCCCCGGTACCGCACCTTCCGGCGGAGTTCTTCACTCCTGTCCGGAGATTGGCAAAGCGGACGAGATTCTCGCCTGCCGTTCCGCAGCAGGCCACTTCGACGTCACCCAGATCCTTGCGCAGGGAAGTCTGAACATCGCTCGTGTCCAATCCCCAGTAGTCGCTCGCGTCTCTGATCCGTATCTCGCCTTCCTCGATATGCACATAGCTGGGTCTCTTCGACTTCCCCTTCAGTATGATGTGGTCGAATCCCGCATAGCGCATCTCTGGGGCGAAGAATCCACCACAATTGGAGTCGCCGAGAAAACCCGTCTCGGGGCTCTTTGTTGAGACATTGAATCTTGAAGAGTTCGGGACGAGCGTTCCTGTGAGAAGTCCCGCCCCCAGGATCAGGACATTGGCGGGCGACAGCGGGTCCACTCCCCTACGAAGGAGTCTGTACAAAAGGTAGGTGTTGATACCCCTCCCGCCAAGGTAATTCGACCGTATGGCCTTGGGGACATCGACAATCTTGACGCTCTTCCTCGAAAGGTCTACTATCCCGATCTTCCTATCGAGCACCTGCTTCCCCTTGCCTGAGGCCTATGCCAAGCCATCAATAAGAAAGTAATCATCATTCATAATCGGTTAAGCACGAGCGGGAGTGCTTGAGTATATAAAGGGGGCCTGTCACTCGGCCTGGTTACATATATAAAGACAACGCTCGGTGTGGAAACACCTCCTTTTGACGGGCGAGAAAAGGCTGTATCACGCAGTCTTCTCAACTGCTGCTTTGATTAGGAGACACTATGAAGTTTCAGTATCTCGGTCCCGGGGAGTTCAGGATTAGA
>JBHIFJ010000011.1:0-55229 GCA_046761045.1 Thermoplasmata archaeon | reverse complement strand
TGTCCTCGGAGTAGATGACGAAGACACCGCTGTTCAAGGCCGAAGCAGCATGGATCGCGTCCCTTGGGAAGAGCTTGAGTGTTCTCATCAGCTCGATGCTCTTCAACAGGACGATGTCATCGACAGGAACGAAGGACAGATTGGGCATCTCCAATGCCGCCTGCCCGATCATCATGGATTCATCGAGCCCAGATTCCCTTCTGACGAGATACATAAGCTCGTCGAATGTGAGGGCGGACGTCAATGCGGGCTGCTCTCCGGACTCTATCCGCCTGAGCACGGACCTGCACCACCTTCCCTTCTTCCTCGGGTCGAGAGCGGCGTAGATAAGAACATTCGAGTCCAGGTAAATCATCCGACACGCTCCTCGATCTCGCTCTCATAGGCCTCATGCGGGTGCAGCTTGAGCGCCTTCTTTCTGGAGCGGGCCAATGATTCGAAGACCGAGGTCGCGTCCTGCACGGGCTTTCTGAGAACGAGCTTGTCGCCATCGATGGCGAAAACGACATCAGAACCCGGAGTCATCTTGAAAGCGTCCCTCAGCACTTTTGGTATCACCACCTGCCCCTTCGGTCCGACCTTGCAGGATATCTTTATCATAGTTTGTTATCAGTCTCACCTTTATTTATACTTTGGTACAACCTGAAGTGTCCGCAAGCCGCCACCCTCCTTCCGTCCTGACCGAAAGCGCAACGCGTTCAGCTTCGGTACCGATGCGAGAATCTGACCACGTATGACTTTCGTGACGAGTTTAGCACGTCGTAGAGAGATGGCCAATCGATGTGCCCCTGTTCCTCCAGGGACCAGCAACCTTCTCCCAAGCAGAGTGCCTCCTTTCTCCACGAAAGGACCAGCGAGAGTGGCCTCCGCAGGGAGCGCAAGCTTCTTGAGCGCGGAATTCCATGTCCTCGTGAGTCCCCTGAGGGGAAAAGATCCCAGAACGGTGAGGATGTGAACCGACCCACGCACGAGGGGCAGTGCCTTCTCTGCAATCGCGTCTACAGCAAGGCGGGAATGTCGAGGCACCTGAGGTCATGCGCTCAGCGGCTGTCGAGAAAGGGGAGCGGGAGAGCGCTCCACATATCCGTCGACTGTCCGGAGCTGCCCGAGTACTGGATGCACCTGGAGGTCGACGCCCGCTCAAAGCTGAGCCTCCTGGACGGGTTCTTGAGACTCGTCTGGCTGGAGTGCTGCGGCCACCTGAGCGCCTTCAGGATAGGGAGCCAGGTCTACGCGCTCATGCCCATGAGGGAGTACGGTGACAGGAGCCTAAACATACCGCTCGGAAGAGTGCTTCGCACCGGTGTTCAGTTCTCCTACGAGTACGACTTCGGCACCACCACCGAGCTCAGGCTGAAGGTTATTGAGGAGACACGAAGCGCTCCAGCGGAGGAGATCAGACTTCTCGCGAGAAATCTTCCGCCGCGGAGGGAGTGCGAGTGCGGTTCGCCCGCCACGCTCGTATGCGCTCAGTGCATCTGGGAGGATGAGGGATGGCTCTGCGATGGATGTGCCGAACGACACGAATGCGGCGAGGAGATGTTCCTTCCCGTCGTCAACTCACCGCGGACGGGCATGTGCGGGTACGAGGGCCCTCTCTGAGAGTAGCCTCGTCTCCGCGGGAAGCGAGAAAACGCTTTATCGGCGCGAAATCATTCGGATTCGGATGCTCAGAATAAGGGGCATAGTGAGCTTCTATAATCACGTGCGGGAGAGAATCGCGCACCCCATGACTTCCCGCGAGAGGAGAGAGCTTCTGAAGGCGATCGAGAGGAACGTCCGGAGAATAGAGGAGCTTTGCGAGGAGCACGGGATCCGCCCCGACGATCTGCCCGCGAGGTCGAGGACCGCCTACTGGCGACTGAAGAGCTTCGACGGATCCCAGATAGTCATAGGCACGTCCGGTCGAGGCCGCAAGGACGGGGTCTCCGCCCGCGAGCACGAGGAGCTGTCCAGGCTCTTTCGGTCGGTGTACCGCAAGCTCTTCGGAAAGGGCCGCCCTAAGATCCACGCGGAGTACTACCCATACTCCTCCCTGAAGTCCACCGTACGCGTTCGCAACGATGCCATCCTCGTAAGGGTAACGGACGCTCTGAGGCACGCCCCCGCGGATGTGAAGAGAGCCCTTGCAGCGATTCTGCTAAGCAGGCTTGAAGGTGCTGCCTGCCCGCAGGAGCAGAGGAAGATATACATGGACTACATCGGCTCGCCGGAGGTGAGAGAGGCCGCCCGTCGCCTCAGGCAACTGAGGGGAATCAAGCCGGTCAGGGGTCCCGAGGGCGATGTTCACAATCTCAAGGAGAGCTTCCGCAGAGTCAATGATCGCTACTTCGGCGGCAAGCTGCCAATGCCCGAAATCGCATGGAGCGAGAGGAGAACGCGCAGCGTGCTGGGGCACGAGGACGAGGCGATGAATGCCATCGTGATAAGCAGATCGCTGGACTCAAGGAGCGTTCCGAAGTACGTGCTGGACTACGTCATGTATCACGAGCTGCTTCACCTAAAGCACGGAAGCGAATACTCAGGGGGCAGGAGAAGGTTGCACACGAGGGCCTTCCGAGAGGACGAGAGAAGGTTCGTCCAGTTCAGGAAGGCGAAGGAATGGCTCAGCGAGCACAGGCCCTGACTAATCACAGATTGCAGCATCGGGATCTGACGCAAACGAAGCCGTAAGAAATCTTGATATCCTCGTAAGAGGATTCAGGTGGCGAACCCAGACTAGGAGTGGGATGAGGAAGGCCGCGGCTCCTTGACAGGGATGGGACCACAGGCAGAATGTGAAGGGCAACTCCCATTTGGAAGGCAGAGGATGTCCGCGTTTGCCTGAGAGACGCGAGAGGAGGTGTTCCGTTGTCAAGTGAGGATTGGGAACAGGAGCTTGACAGGATAATGGATAGAGTCTATGATTGGGGTGTGGAATACTCCAAGACGGATCATTTCGGGCGATTGACGGAGGAGCAGAAGGACGACTCAGAGGCAATAGTCATGTTCTTCACAGAGTATATGTTCACCCACCATGACCAGACCCCAGAGGAGTGGGATGAAAACGCTCTCGAGGAGTGCTGTCTGTACACGCTTCCAACGAAGGTCACGGCCGAGGAATCCTTCTTCAACTCAATATCGCCCGTTCTTTCCAGCTTCTTTGCCTTCACCGATGAGAGGGGATTGCTGACCAATTCACGCAGGCTCGCCGCCAAGGCCAAGGAGACAGGGGACCGAATCGTGAAGAATGCATCAGACCCGAAATACTGGGGGCCAGCGAAGTCTTTCCTGATGTCGGCGATGAAAGCGGGCGTCGATCTGGAGGACGAGGAGGAGCTGAACACGTTCCTCGTGCTGCACAACCTTCAGCAGTTGTCGCGGCTGGTCGACGAGGGCGAAAGGAAGCCCAATGTCGGCAGAAATGACCCCTGCCCGTGCGGGAGCGGCAAGAAATACAAGAGGTGCTGCCTCAGAAAAGAGGCGTCTAGGCACGCATCTCCAAGCCACACCATCCAGGCGGAGTGCGTGGGCGACTATGGTGAGCCCGATCTGAGCGGTGATTTCTTCGAGAGGAACCCCTTCAGAGAGGTCTCCGCTCCTTGTATGGTCTATAGCGTCCTCCTGGGGGCCGATGCCGAGTTGCGCTTCACCTCCCTGATGAGAAAGCTCACAACCCGCTCGAAGGCGGAGGAGAGAAGGATTAGGAGGGCGAAGGACGCCAATGCGCTCATGAGGATAATGAAGGCGCGTCCAGATCCTCTCAATCATCCTCTCCTAATCAAACGCTTGGTTAGACGATCGAGAAAGGTCGTTCCCCTTATCCTGGAGGAGCTGAAGGTGAGCAGAGACGATGTGTTCATCGAGCTCGCCGTGAGGACGCTCTTCAGGTCGAGAACGGACTGTTCTTCCCAGCTGATGGACATGGTAAGGAAACCCGTGAGAGACCCGTACGCTCTTTCCCTCATCTGCATTCTGCTAGGCCTCAAGGGACCGAGGGAGAGCGTCAGACCCGTATGGGATTGCTATCACTTCCTGAGGGAGAGTTTCCCGGAGGAGGAGTATTCTGAGGGCCCGCTCATAGGCCTCTATGAGCTGAAGGAAAGATTTAGCTCCTTGGCTGAATAAATTGAAACTTGACCGAGAGCCCGATGAGTCCGGCTTCAGTCCCCTTACTCCTGAACTCGCCTGCCAAGTTCTTTGAGCCGAGAACCTCTTTCCCAGCGGGATACCGAACCGCTCGCGCCAGCCACATATTCTCAAGCCGTATCGACCGCTTCGGCCGCGACCTTCCTGTCTCATCCCGCCAAAGCGATTGTTGACGCCCAAAGACGTGCTCAATCTGGAAGGAGGGAGGTAGAACCGCCCGCTCATTCCCCGCCAAGTGCAGGGGGTTCGCTCTCTTATCTGTATCCCAGCACGAAGAAGGAATCCGCCCCCTCTCGCATGTCTCGGGAACATGGCCGAGGCGAATCGGGCACCCGCATTCATCCCAAAGGGAATGGTAAAGTCAGCGCGGAATCCGCAATCCTTCCCTAATACTTTCTCCAACCGCCTCAAAATCTGGAATTTGTGTCATCATGGGCCTCAGCTCTCTTGGCCAATTGGCTTCGCACACTTCGAGCGCTTCCCTTAGGAGTTCTGGCCTCAGCTCCATGTCGTACAGCTTGAGCTTCTCCTCGACGAGGGTCGAGAAAGGCTCCACGATGCACATTGCCTGTCTCTCTTTTCTGCTTCTGAGGCTCGAGGCAGTACGCCGCGGGAAAATCGAGTACGAATCGCTGTACAGGGACATGAGCGCCATGAACTTGCTTGTGGACAACGTCATGCTCAGAGAGGACCATGTTGGGACTGTCTATGAGGTTCTCGGCTTCGCGGGTTGAGGCAATGCATGTTTGTCTTTCTCGACACTTCCATCATCATCGCAGTACTAAATCCAGAGGATGAGTTTTGTCGATTTGCTGCGACCTGAGAACATGCGTGACTGCAGCGACTAATGCTTGGACTTGAGCTTCGGCAAACGACTGGGGTAGTCCGTCGGATTTCTTGGTGCAGAATAACGGCAATCCACTATGGCAATCGTACCTTGTTAGGTTCGCCTCCTGGTCTTCCATGTCCCTACCCCTTTCTTCTCGTTGACTGTGTGTATGAAACCGTCATGGTTCAATGGTGGAAGGAGCACTATGGACGATATCGTCCTGCAACTGAAACCGCTAAAGGCATGACTGTGACTTTCCTAGGAGACCGAGGAACACTGCAACCGGAATTTTCGCTTCTTCTCCCCTGAACTCCACGGAATCTCTAGTGAGGGTGATTCTCTCCCTCAGCTGCGACAACCTTGGGAAGGGCGGTGTCCTCTCGCGCCCGTACTTCACCTCAATTCCCGTCAACTCACCACTGCCCCGCTTATAGACGAAGTCCACCTCAGTCCTAGGATTGTAGAAGAAGTGAAGGAATGTCATGGGCTCGACCATGTACGGTTTGACTCTCGTCCGCGTGAGATGGCTTGCCACGACACCCTCGACGAGTGATGACAGAGATGCTGGTTCCTCCAGCACATCCTTCGAAAGGGAAAAGCCTCTCTGACCGCTGACGAAGGCATTCACGCTGTGATAGATGAACGGGTCGGTGAAGTAGATCTTCTTCTCCGCCTTGGGTCGGATTCTTCGTGTGTGGAAGTCTATCGCGTGAATGGTTTGAGTCAGAAGCGAATCGTCCATCGCATTGAGGTATTGTATGATAGTCTGGTGCACCGCGTCGATGTCGCTGCTGAGCGCCCTGTAACCAAACCTCGTTCCGTGTCTTCTGATTAACCCTTCGAGTACCTGCCTCGCGAGTGCCTCGTCTCGCCCCCGCTTGCTGAAGTCGCCCAATATGGCCTTCGTCAGAACCTCGTAGGTATCGTCCTCGATGGACTTCAGGCGATTGCTAATCATTTCGTTTAGCGCCCGGGGAAAGCCTCCTGTGAGGAGGTACACTCGGAGGAGATAATCCAGATTCGCTGCATGTGGCACCATCTTGTCGATCTTCTGTCGCTGCCCCAGGACATCTTCGTCCAATGACAGGATGTTCCCCTTCAGCCGCTTCCGCGCGTGGTCGAGAGAGCGCTTAACGTCGCTGTGGAGGGGAATCGCTATCTTCGCGCCCGCCTGAAGAAAGAACTCTCTGAAGCTGAGGGGGAGGAGAAGGTACTGATTTCCCTCCATTCCCCTTCCGGGAAGTTGCTCCGCCTCTCTCTTCAGGTGCGCGGCACCCGATCCTGTGAGGACTACTGTCGATCTTCTAAGGAGGCCGACATCCACGAGTGCCTTTATCTCACGGCTCCAGTCTTGAAGGTATGTAATCTCGTCAAGAAAGATGAAGAGGTTCTCGGAGGTCCGATTTCTGTCCAGGTGGAATTCGATGATATTTCTCAGTTCCCGTCTGGAGCGCAGATAGTCACAGGGGTAGTAGAGGATTGACTCTGGGTCCTCGTTTTCGCGGACGAGTCTCGATATCTGTTCTTTTATGAGCGTGGTCTTTCCAACCTGCCTGGGTCCTCGGAGGAGATAGATGTTCCCCGGCTCAAGGGGCAGCTCCGTCCTCTCGAAGCGGATTGGCCACTTGGCCAGTTCGGTGAGGTGTTTGTCTTCATCCTCAAAGGGCTCGTATTTCCACCACGGATTTTGGCTGACGATGTTCCGTATCTGAACCATGCCTGGTAAATGCGCTCACCAGAATATGTACTTTTTGGTAAACATGCTACCCAGAACTGTCGCCACTTGGTAAATGGGCTTTCCAAACGCTGCAAGGAGCAGGAGGCGCGACTCAGGCGGGTCGAACGCGACGAATTGCTCTCCGACATCGCTTCGTGTCTCCCTGATGACGTAGACTCACAGAAAAGGTGAGCCGACTGATTGCACGGGCATTCAACAGGGCCAGAAAGCGCCGGAGATTACTGGCAAAAACATTCGGCTATGGCCATATCCGAAAGTCCCTGCGTTTCGCTCGGAATCATCCTCCACCTTCGGATCAACCCAACGAAGAGCTGGAAGACGATTTTCGAGCCACAATTGCGAAAACCAGATTGACCCCGTGCAACCAATTCCATGAGCCTTAAATATCGATATCCTATTTGCCTTTCGACCCTTGGGAGAATCCCACACAGAAGTAGCGACACACTTCGGTGGAACCATGAAAGAGGAGGAGGTATCCGAGCAACTCAGGCGGGACTTTCCCGAAGGCGTCTATGGTTTTTCCTTCCCGCGGAAGGGCATGCTGAGATTCTTCACGAATCGCGAGCGGCTCCAGGAGGTCTGCATCCGCCTGAGGGATCTAGGATTCGAGCACATCTCCCTCATCTCCGCCCTGGACTGGCGGGAGCACTTCGAGTGCGTGTATCAAATCGCATCATACTCGAACGCACTCCTAGCCGAGGTCCATGTGAAGATTCCACGCGACGACCCAAAGGTCGACTCACTCGTGCCCGTGTGGCCGGGCGCCAACTTCCACGAAAGGGAAGCGTACGACATGATGGGCATCGTCTTCAAGGGACACCCAAACCTGACCAGGATACTGCTTCCTGATGATGTCACCTTCTATCCGCTCAGGAAGGGCTTCAGAGAAGAGGCAGCAGAATGACGAAGCTCTGGATCAATATGGGGCCGCAGCATCCGATGACGCACGGACTGTGGAATCTCAGAATCCTCGTCGACGGCGAGACGGTCCTAGATGCTGTCCCCGTGCTAGGCTACCTGCACAGGGGGATAGAGAAGCTGGCCGAGCGGAGGACCTACCAGCAGATCATCCCCCTCGCGGACAGACTGTGCTACGTCTCCTCGCTTTGCTTCGCGCACTCATACTGCCTCGCCGTGGAGGAGATGATGGGCCTTGAGATCCCCGAGCGGGCGAAATACCTGCGCGTCATCGCCCTGGAGCTACAGCGCCTTTCCTCGCACCTTACGTGGCTAATGGCCCTCGGTCCAGATCTTGGTATCGCCACGGTGCTTCTCTACTGCCTGCGAGAGAGGGAGTACGTCCTCGACCTGCTTCAACTGCAGACCGGAGCACGCATGAATCAGAACTACCCCCGAATCGGAGGTGTGGCCAAGGACATCCCGCTCAACTTCGAGCAGAGGGCGAACAGGTTCATCGACAAGTTTACGGAACGGCTCAGGGACTACGACAAGATACTCCACGAGAGCAGTGCCTTCCTACAGAGAATGCAAGGCGTGGGCCATCTCTCCAAGGAGGACGCAATGGCCTACGGGGTCACAGGACCCAACCTCCGCGGAAGCGGCGCGAAGCTCGACCTCCGTGACCACGACCCGTACGAGGCCTACGACCAGCTGGACTGGGAAGTGCAGGTGCGCAAGGAGGGCGACAGCCTGGCGCGCTACCATGTCCGCATGGGAGAGATGCGCGAGAGCTGCAGGATAATCAGGCAGGCGCTAAAGAAGATGCCCGATGGGCCCATCAAGGTGAAGGCGCCGATACGCCCCGAGGGGCAGGGCTTCCGCCGCACCGAGGACTCGCGCGGCGAGGCCTCCTTCTACGTCGTGGGCAACGGGGGAGAGAGCCCCTACCGCCTAAAGATAAGGAGCCCGGTGTTCTGCACCCTGAATGCCATCCCCAAGATGATGCGAGGCGTCAACGTCGCCGACATACTCGCGATTATGGGCAGCATCGACATCTGCATAGGAGAGACGGATAAATGAGCTCGCTCGTGGACCTGGGAGGATGGAGCCGTGAGATATCAGCTTGGGTCAGCGGCATCCTTGCATGGATCGCAGATGCTCTGGGTAACTGGATTCCCGTCTTCCACAACCTGGCCGAGTGGTTCAGGAGCGATGATGTGGTTGAGTTCTGGGGCTTCGCCGTGGCCGTCGTAGTGCTGCTGATATTCGCCATCGTCAACCTTCTGGTCGTCCTCTGGATGGAGAGGAAGATCTACGCGAGGCTGCAGGACCGCAGGGGAATCATGGTCCCGCATCCGTTCAAGAAAATCCACAAGGGGACCGGGTTTCTCCAGAATGTCGCGGACGGGATCAAGCTGGTCCTTAAGGAGAACATAAACCCGCGCAACGCCGACAGAGCGATGTTTCACGCTGGCCCCGCGATCATATTCATATCGGCCATAATGGCCTATGCCGCAATCCCGCTCAGCACGACGTTCGTCCTCGCCAACCTGGAGCTTGGGCTCATCTTCATCGTCGCCATGTTCGCTCTGGCCCCACTCGCGGTCCTCATAGCGGGATGGGCGAGCAATAACAAGTATACTCTAATCGGAGGCATGAGAGGAGCCGCGCAGATGCTCGCATACGAGATTCCACTGCTGCTCTGCATTGCGGGTGTGGCGATAATGGCGGGCTCGCTCAACCCCATAGAGGTGGTGCAGGCTCAGCAGAGGACGTCCATCCTAGGCATCGAGAATTGGTACTTCATTCCGCAGTTCATCGGCTTCATCGTCTTCATGGTTGCAATCCTCGCTGAGCTGGAGAGGCTTCCCTTCGACATACCCGAGGCCGAGTCCGAGCTTGTGGAGGGCTGGCTCACCGAGATAAGCAACATCAGATTCGGTCTCATCTTCATGTCCAAATGGGTGAAGTCCTGGGCTGCCGCGGCACTGGTCGTTCTCCTTTTCTTCGGAGGATGGTCCGGTCCCCTGCTGCCGCAGGAGGTCTGGTTCCTCATCAAGACCTACGTCGTGTTCGTGTTCTTCGTTTGGATATCGTGGATACTTCCCAGGGTGAGGATAGATCAGATACTGAAGATAGGCTGGTTCGAGCTTGTGCCTCTGGGCTTTGCCACCATCCTCATCGCTGTGGCACTGAAGTTCCTCTCTCACTTCGGGATGGGGTGGTTCTGATAACGGAGAAGTCGGGTCTAATGGGCTACTTCCTCAGACCTTTAGGCGTGGCCATAAAGCAGACATTCAAGTCCCTGCTCAAGCCCGAGACAATTCTCTATCCATTTGAGACGGAGGCGGAGAGACGTGCCCTCCGGGAGGGCTTCCGAGGACAGCACCAGATCGACTGGAGCAGGTGCATTGGCTGCGGTCTCTGTTCACGAGTCTGCCCGAACCAGTGCATCACGATGGAGAAGATAGAGGTGGAAGGCAGTAGGTCCCTCAGGTCGATCCAGGACGAGAAGAAGGGCGTGATAACGCGACCAGGGGTGGACACGGGGCGCTGCCTCTACTGCGGCTTCTGTGGTGAGTACTGCCCCACGAACGCATGGGAATACACGACCAACATCGAACTCGCCCGACCTGAGCGGGAGGACATCATTCTGTCCGCAGAGTCCCTGCGGAAGGAGACCGAGGGCGAGAAGGTTCCTGTCGTGAACAGGATAGAGGAGAACCCACACCTGGATCCGGAGACGTGCATCGGTTGTCGACGCTGCGAGCGCAACTGCCCAACTCGGTGCATAGAGATGATTCCTGGACCGAAGATGCGCAAGGACAAACCCATACCGATTCCCAAGTTCGACTACTCGGTCTGCGTGGGCTGCAAGACCTGCGTCGAGGTCTGCCCAGTTGATTGCCTGTGGATGGAGGTGCGCTGATGGAATGGGACCTCGTCTGGTTCATAGGGCTCTCGGTCATCGAAATCCTCGGAAGCCTGGGGGTCGTCCTCTCACGAAAGTTAGTGCACAGCGCCTTCTGGCTCGCGGTTACGCTGATTACGATGGGTGGCATCTACATCCTCCTCAAGTCCGAGTTCGTTGCACTGATCCAGATATTGGTGTACGCGGGCGCTGTCCCGATCCTGTTCATGTTCGGAATCATGCTTACGCGAAGGGGGGAGGAGGAATGAGGAAGACCTACCTCGCCCTCGTCCCGGCCTTCCTACTCACGGTCGTCATGGTTGTACTGGTCGTCTCCGTCTCCTGGACACAGGTGATGGAAGACGCAGGCAAGGAGGGCAGCGATCAGGTCCCTGTGAAGGATGTGGCAAACCGCACTTTCGAGGACTTCGGCTTCGCGCTGGTCGTCCTGGGACTGCTCCTTTCGGCGGCGATAATCGCAGGCACATTCCTGGCGAAGGAGGAGATGGATTGATACCCCTTGAGTATGAGCTTGCGCTAGCGGGAATCCTCTTTGGCATCGGGATATTCGGAATACTGCGACGCAAGAACGCGATAGTCGTCCTGATGGCGGTCGAGATAATCCTCAATGCCGCAATAATGAACCTTGTGGCGTTCTCCTCCTACGCGATCAATCCCATCACAGGAGACCCCGCGGGACAGGTCTTCGCTGTCCTGGCCATAGCCGTCGCCGCGGGAGAGGTGTGCATAGGACTGGGAATATACCTTGTGTACTTCCGGTCGAGAAGGGACATCGACCTGGAACAAGCGACGAGGTTGAGGTGAGATGTTCGAGTATGCCCTGCTGATAGTCGTCGCTCCCCTCATCGCCTTCGTCCTCATCATCATCTTCGGGCGGTGGACGTGGCAGGGCGGCGCTGCGATTGCAATCGCGGCTCTCGGAACCTCCTTCATCGTGTCCCTGTTCCTCTTCATTCAGGTTCTCGGTGCTGGCGCCATCAACGGCGGGATGCTTCCCGAGGACATCCACCTCTACG
Organism: Thermoplasmata archaeon; assembly: GCA_046761045.1. Classification (GTDB taxonomy): domain Archaea; phylum Thermoplasmatota; class Thermoplasmata; order RBG-16-68-12; family JAGMCJ01; genus JAGMCJ01. Next base: position 43,686 of record JBHIFJ010000011.1, on the reverse strand, counting down.
ACTGGGTCGGACCCATCGAGTTTGGCCTCCTCATCGACAACCTCTCCGCGGTCATGCTTCTCCTCGTCTCGTTCCTATGCCTCGTCATCGGAATCTACTCGATAGGATATATGGCGGAGGATGAGTGCAAGACACGCTACTACGCGGAGTTCACGCTCTTCACAGCGGGCATGCTTGGAACAGTGAGCGCCAACAACTTCCTCCAGTTCCTCATCTTCTGGGAGACTATGGGGCTGTGTTCCTACCTCCTCATCGGGTTCTGGTATCACAAGCCCGAGGCAGCGAGTGCCGCCAAAAAGGCGTTCCTCGTCACAAGGATTGGCGATATGCTGCTCCTGATCGGGATTATGGTCATATACGCGACTCCCCTGGGTCCCGGCCAAGTGCACACGCTGAACATCCTGAGGGTTCAGGAGTTCTTCCCTCAGGCGGGGGTGCTCGTGGATGTCGTTCCGCTCCTTCTCTTTGGCGGGGCGGTGGGAAAGAGCGCACAGTTCCCACTGCATATCTGGCTTCCCGATGCGATGGAGGGTCCAACAACGGTTAGCGCCCTGATACACGCCGCGACGATGGTCAAGGGCGGAGTGTACCTCGTTGCCAGGAGCTTCCCGCTCGTCGCCGCCTCGGATGTCGCCTCTATCACCGTCTTGACGATAGGTGGGTTCACCGCCATCTTCGCCTCGTCGATGGCCCTTGTGGCGTTCGATATCAAACGTGTTCTGGCATACTCAACAATTAGCCAGATAGGCTACATGGTCCTGGGCTTGGGAGCCGCAGCTCTCATGTTCGACCCGCTTCACTCGCCCCACGGATATACCGCCGCCATCTATCATCTGATGAACCACGCATTCTTCAAGGCGCTTCTGTTCCTCGCCTCTGGCTCCGTGATCCACGCGGTCGGGAGCAACGATATGCGTCTCATGGGTGGCTTGCACTCGAAGATGAAGATCACTTCGATAACCATGCTTTTCGGAGCGATAGCGCTAGCTGGCATTCCGCCCTTCAGCGGTTTCTGGAGCAAGGACGCAATACTGCATGAGGTGTTTGTCGCAGGCAGCGAACAAGGAGCTTTCTTCACGCTCATATGGGCGCTTGGACTCATCACCGCCTTCCTCACGGCGTTCTATATCTTCCGGATGTGGTTCCTCACATTCGCTGGAAAGACCAGAGGTGACATCCATCCTCATGAATCGCCGCGTGTGATGACGTATCCGCTCATCGCTCTCGCCGTATTTGCCCTCGTTTCGGGAATGCTCCCGCTTCTGGTAGGAGGCTTCGGTCATCTCGTCTTCTTCGAGGAAGCGGCACATGAGGGCACAATGGAACTGCTGGCCGAGATATTCACAAGCCCGCTCACGTACCTCACCCTCTTGGTGGCCATAGCCGGCATAGGGCTCGCCTACCTTGTGTACTACAAGCAGAGGATTTCCTCCGAGGTCTTCGTCTCCACTGCGGCGGGGAGGGGAATGCAGAAACTCCTCATCAACAGGTATTACCTGGATGCCGCCTACCGTGGCTTCGCACTCCGCGTTGGCACGGGCATGGCGAAGGTGGCCGACTGGTTTGACAGAAACGTTATCGACGGCATCGTCAACGGGTCCGCGAAGCTCGGTCTTCTCATGGCGAGAGGCACGGACGGCTTCGACAGAAGGGGGGTGGATGGCCTTGTCAACGGCCTCGCCAACGCGATAACGGGCTCCAGCAAGAGAGCGAGAGAACGACAGCAAGGACAGATACAGGTCTATCTGGCAGCAATGGTGATGGGGATATTCATTGCCGCCGTGATAGTGCTGATTCTCATCTTTTCAGGAGGCTTCTAGCGTGCAGTTCCCGATACTCAGCCTGCTCATCATCATTCCCTTCATCGGCTCAGTGCTCACAATCGCAAGCGGGAAACGGTACGCGAAATGGGTCTCCCTCGGCTTCGCCATAGTCGGTCTCATCCTCTCCGCAATCCTCGTTCTCCACTTCCTGCCAGACAGCCCGATTGTCTTCGACGAGAGGGGCTACGGGACGCAAGGAGGGTCCTTCTTCGCCTATGAAGAGTATCCCTGGGCGCCGAGCTTCGGTCTGAGCTACACCGTGGGCGTGGACGGGCTGTCGGCCCCGCTCGTATTCCTGACTCAGCTTCTGGTGCTCATGGGGCTGATCTTCTCGTGGAAGAAGGAGGAGCGCCCACACCAGTTCTTCGGCCTCATCCTCCTCATAGGACTCTCGATAACGGGCGTCTTCGTTTCGCTGGACCTCTTCGTCTTCTTCATCTTCTGGGAGCTCGTGCTCATACCAATGTACTTCTTCATCGCTGTATGGGGAGGCCCTAACCGCCACTATGCATCGATCAAGTTCCTCGTCTACACCCACGTGGGCAGCGTCGTGATGCTACTCGGCATATTCGCGCTATACCTCAACTCGGGAATCCTCACGGCGGACGGAAGCAGGACGTTCAGCCTGATAACGTTCCTCGAGGCCGCCCAGGCAGACCCCCTGTTCCTCCAGATGGCCCTCCAGGTCCCGCTCTTCATCGCATTCCTCTTCGGATTCGGCGTAAAGATGCCGATGGTTCCCTTTCACACATGGCTGCCTGACGCGCATGTGGAAGCCCCCACGGCGGGATCCGTGATTCTGGCGGGTCTGCTGCTGAAGATGGGCGGCTACGGCATATTCCGCATATCATTGGGTGTGCTGCCCGAGGCGACAAGAGAGCTCTGGTGGCTACTCGCCATCTTCGGCATCGTGTCCATCGTCTACGCAGCGTTCGTCTGTCTGGCTCAGACGGACCTCAAGCGGCTAGTCGCGTACTCATCCATCAGCCACATGGGATTCGTTCTCCTAGGCGCCGCGACGATGACGACGGCAGGCATGGCGGGAGGCGTCTTCCAGATGTTCAACCACGGCCTCATTACGGCGGTCCTCTTCATGCTCGCTGGGTCGGTCAAACACGCAACGGGCACAAGGGAGATTCCCAGCCTAGGCGGACTCTCCCGAGTGATGCCGAAGTTCTCGTTGCTCCTCATGATAGGTTTCTTCGCTTCCATGGGTCTGCCCGGCCTCAATGGATTTGTGAGCGAGTTCCTCGTGTTCCTTGGATCGTACGAGCTGTTCAGCACGATTGAGCTGGGGAAGCTCATAATAATCCCCCTACTCGGGGTCATCGTGACGGCCGCATACTACCTGTGGACGCTGCACAAGGTCGTGCTGGGGGACCTGAAGGAGTCCCTCAAGAATGTGTTGGACATCCCCAACCACGAGGTGATTCCGCTCGCCATCCTTGTCTTCATGATTATTCTGCTCGGACTGTATCCGACGCCCGTTGTCGGAGTGATTTGGCCGCATGCCCAAGGGCTCAACGGCTTGCTAGGAGGCCCGTAGATGCTCATTGATTTCCCGCTCATTTCATCGATTCTAATCATTTCCCTCCTGGGCTCACTGCTCATCTATCTATTCCCCGCCGGCGAAAAGGGAACGAAATGGTTCGCAGTGGTCCTGTCACTCATCCCACTCGCGCTTTCGAGCATCCTGCTGCTGGGAATCGTTGCGCCCGACATGGTGCAACTGCCCTCAGTCGCGATCCCTGGCCAGGAGTTCTTGGCCTACGAGAGGGCGGACTGGATACCGCAAGCAGGGATACACTTCGAGTTCGGCGTCGATGTTCTCTCTGGTCCACTCGTCTTCCTCACCGCGCTTCTCACGACGCTGGGCATGATATTCTCCTGGGGCGAGAAGCACAGGACAAGGGAGTTCTTCGCCGTGCTCCTCTTCATGGAGGCGACCGTCGTGGGCGTCTTCGCATCGCTGGACCTGTTCCTCTTCTTCGTCTTCTGGGAGGGTGGACTGGTCCCGATGTACTTCCTGATCGCCATCTGGGGCGGTCCGAACAAGAAGTACGCTTCCATCAAGTTCTTCCTCTTCACTCAGGCAGCCAGCCTGCTCGTCCTGCTCGGGATATTCGTCTTCTACTGGATGTCCGACCCTAGGACGTTCAGCATGGTCGAGGTCATGGTGCAGAGGCCCGTCCCCGTCGGGATATTCACAGACCTGCTCTTCTTCTCGCTACTCCTCGGATTCGGAACGAAGCTTCCCATGGTCCCGCTGCATACATGGCTGCCGGATGCGCACGTCGAAGCGCCGACCGCGGGTTCCGTCCTGCTCGCCGGGGTCCTGCTCAAGATGGGCGGGTACGGGCTCATCAGGTTCAACGTGCAGATGCTGACAGACTTCTCAGACGGAGCCTTCGGCGTCTCTGACAGCCTGTACATCCTCGTGGCGATCATCGGCATAGTGAGCATAATCTACGGTGCGTTTGTCTGCCTGGCGCAGGACGATCTCAAACGGCTCGTAGCGTTCTCGAGCGTGAGCCACATGGGCTTCGTTACCCTTGGGATGGCTGCTGCCGTTCTCGGTGCTCGCGCTGGTGTGGATGCCAACCTCGCCATGACAGGAGCCGTCTTCCAGCTCTTCGCTCACGGGCTCATCTCCGCAGCGTTGTTCATGATAGCGGGGGCTCTAGGCCACAATGTTGGAACACGATTGATTTCCAGGTTGCAAGGAGCTGCGAAGAGGATTCCGAACACCGCCGGGTTCATGATGGTAGCCTTCATGGCCTCGCTCGGCCTTCCCGGCCTCGTAGGATTCGTTGCCGAGTTCTCGGTCATCCTCGGGGTCTACCAGGGCTTCGATGCCTATTTCGGCTCAGGCCTCTACGTCCTGATCCCCGCCATTTCCATCGTCATCACTGCCGGATATTACCTGTACGCGATGCAGCGCGCCATGTTCGGTCCCGAGAGAGAGGACGCCGGTGAGATGAAGGACCTGCACTCCTTCGAGATACTCTCCCTCGCGGTCCTGATGCTGTTCATAGCTCTGTTTGGGATACTCCCGTACATCCTGTTTGACCCGATACTCGGCTGGGCAGGTGGTCTGCCATGACAGAGGGGTACTTCCTCCTCTCGCCGGTCATCATCCTCGTCGTTGGCGCATTCATCATTCTCGCCCTCGGGTTCACGGTGAAGAGGGTCTCCATCCTCGGCTACCTTTCCCTCATACTGCTCACCCTCTCGCTCCTCCTGACACTGGACATGATGGGACTCTCTTGGTCCTCGCTGATGGGTCTGGACCTGTGGAACGTGGACTCCCCGCTCATAGAGAACTTCCACATGAAGGTCGATGAGCTGTCCATGTTCTTCTTCCTAATTTTCAGCGTCGTTGGCCTCATGGTCGTCTTGGCATCGATAACGACGATTGCAGAGCAAAGGAACCATCCCGAATACTACGCTCTCACACTTCTGTCGATTTCGGGCATGATGCTCATCGCCTGCGCGACCGACCTCATCGTGCTCTATCTGGCATTCGAGTTCGCGAGCATATCCATGTACGGTCTCGTCGCCTTCGCCAAGAAGGATGAGCGATCGACGGAGGCGGCGTTGAAGTTCTTCCTCATGGGAGCGGTCTCCTCTGCGATCATCCTCTTCGGGATATCGCTCATATACGGCGTGAGTGCCATGACGCCCAGTGGTACGGGCGCCACGACCGACCTTTTGCAGCTCCAAGTGATCCTCGACGTGGGACTGGAGACATTTCACCCAGCGCTCCTTCTGGCGATGATTCTCCTTCTGGCGGGCTTCGGGTTCAAGATAACCATGTTCCCGTTCCACATGTGGGCACCCGATGTGTACGAGGGGAGTCCATCCACGATCACGGCACTGATCGCAGCGGGCTCCAAGAAAGCGGGCTTCGCTGCCTACATGAAGGTCTTCCTGGTCATGCTTCTGCTCGTGCGCACGGACTGGACGATGATAATGGGCCTTCTTGCGATAGTCACCATGACAGTGGGGAACGTGCTCGCCATATCGCAGAAGAACGTAAAACGGCTGCTAGCCTACTCCAGCATCGCTCAGGCGGGCTATATACTCATTGGTATCACGGTCGCCTCCCTCGGCTCGGCGGACGCTGAGCTCGGAGGCTACGCGGTCTCTGGCAGCCTCTATCACATCCTGACACACTCGCTCATGGCGGGCGGTGCATTCATCATCTTTGCCGGGGCGAGTCATCTGGGCATCGGCGAGAACATATCGGACTATCGAGGCCTCTGGAAACGTTCACCCTTCCTGTCGCTGTCGCTCACTCTTGTCTTGCTGTCCCTGGCCGGCATCCCGCCAATGGTCGGCTTCTTCAGCAAGTTCGTTCTCTTCTCCTCTGCGATCTTGGCGGGGGATTGGTTCATCTGGTTGGCTGTCGCGGGCGTTCTGAACAGCGCCATCTCTGTCTACTATTACTTCCAGATAGTCAAGGCGATGTACGTTCTCGAGGGCGAGGAGACCGAGCGGCTCACCGTCCCCGGACCCATCTTCGCATCGATCATGATCTCCTTGGTCGGCATGATCATCGCAGCCATACTCGTGGGCCCGATTTTTGAGTTCGGGGTGACCGCTGGGAGCGCGCTGTTCCCATAGTCCGGCCGAGTCGCGGGTGCAGTCAAAGCATTGCTCCTCAGTTGATGCGAACTGCACAAGTGGATCGTGGCACCGGTGCGAGCGGAACATTCATTGCGAGGTCGTTGAAGCAGATGGAGGCATGCATTGTTGGTCTGCCAGCACTGCGGTTCTGAGTCACCAGAGAGCGCCAGGACGTGCGAGAAGTGCGGGGGGCTCTCGCGCCACAATTCTCCGTGAGACATCTACAGCCACCGCAGAGCTACAGGTCGCGACAGTATGCCACTCGGAAACCACCTGAACCTCCCTACCCAGCATATCAGTACTACCCGCCAATCTTCATCGGACCTCGTTCGGCTGGCTCATTTCCGACAGAGGAAGCGGCTGCAGGACGGTTCGGATACAGCTCTCTGCTTCTCGGAATCGCTTCAGTGGTCCCAGGGCTCAATGGCTTCATGCTTCCTCTCGTGGGAGTCGTTCTTGGAATCCTTGCCATCCCACTCGGATCTGTTGCACTTCATCGCAGGGAGAAGCACGGCATGACAGGAATAGCGCTCGGAGTCCTTGGCCTCATCCTCGGACTGCTCTGGATATCCCACATGGGCGACCTCTTCTTCGGGATATCCCCGTAACTGGATTTCCTCTCCAGCTCTCGTGATAATCACTGCGAAAAATACATCATGGTGGAGGCTCACACGACATCCGACGGTGAAGCCTTGGCCAAGAACTCGAACTGGATGTTCTTCGTGACGGCGGGAATATTGGGCACGGCCATTATGGCGGTGGCCTGCACCCTTGGAATCATCAGAGGCGCTGAGAAACCCTGGAACAACTTCCGGGCCATATGGCTTTCGGCAGATATCCTGTGGCTCTTCCTGCTTGGGCTGGTGGCAAACGCACTCGCGTTCTTGGGCCCAAAGCCATCCTTCACGAGAGGACCAGGGATCTTCGTGGCGGCAGTGCTTGCGGCAATCTCATTCCCGCTCATCTGGTACTTCTCGGGTGACCTTCTGATTCTCGCCTTCCTCCTCAGCCCCGGGCTCCTTGGAATGAGCCTGATGGGGATGGGAGCCTGCTATTTCGGATACTCGATCAAGAGGAAATCGAATCCGGAAGCCGGCGCAGCGGGCTTCTTCTACTCCCTGAGCGGGATAATCATTCTGGTAACCTATTTCAACGTCATGTTCCAGTACGGGTCCTATCTCTCCCTCGGCTGGACATACCTCCTACCCGGGACGGCATTCGCGTGTGTCTTCTACTTCAGGGTTTTCGCGCGGGGGTTGAGCAGGCCTCAGGCAACGACAAGGCGAAGGCGTGTGCGGTCTCCTCAAAGATAAGCGGAAAATGCATCATCACAGAGAGGTGCGACGAATCTGAGCGTCAGAAAGCCGAGTCGTTCTCCATTTCTCTCCCTGTCGCACAGTCGCTTTCATTGCCTCCGCGCTATTCGTCGGGGAAGTCACGGCAAATCGCCACTGGAGGAAGAAAAGACTTGCCACCAGATCCGCTCATTCACTCTGCAAGAGGTCCCTTAGTCCTTCCTCGACCCACACTATCGCGTCCTTCTCTCCGTACATCTCTCTTGCGAACCCAAGATGCCTGACCCTCTTTTTCGGGAAGAGCTTCCGAGCAAGGATGTCAAGTTCGAGCGGCGCGTTGCTCAGAAAGAATAGACCCAGAATATCCTCAACGCCTCCCCATCTCCTCTCCTGAGCCTTTCTCATCGTTCTGCAGGCGTCACCTATTACCAGGTCCACGGGATATTCCCCGTGTAGCTGGGCGATGACCCTGTCCAGCTTCTTGGGCCACATATGCAGTTTCATCCTGATACCTCTGTCCGTGAAACCGAAGTTGTTCTTCAGGGCGAATGTCATTCCGCACACGAAGTGCTCCTTGAGGATGGGAAGTGAAACGATGCTATCGAACTCGAGCGGATACTCGTGAACGGGCGTCTTTCCCATCAACCCCGTCCTCGTGCCCCTCAAATCGAGGAACTCCACATCGAGATCCTTGCACACTTTTGCCACAGGATGCTCGTACATGTCCATCGCGCCCTGGGCAGGCGAGTCGGCTACGCCGATTCTCGAACAAGAACCCCTCAGCCTGTTGAGAACGAACCGGAGAACCTCTGGATCGGTCGTGGTCGGATACAGCTCGGACGAAACCATGTTGGGCTTCAGGAAGCAACTCTTCCCCGCCAAAGGAGCGAACATGCTGAGCCTGTCCACGAACTCCTCCAGCCTCCGAATTTTGTTGGCCTCATCAACGGAGAACGCAACGATGAACGGCTCACCACTCGCAAGAGCCTCCTCGATTCTGTCCAGGTCCTCGATGAATTGGAGTGCCACTTCTGAACGTATGAACGGCCACTTAGAAAACAGTTGCCGTCAGGTCGGAGCGAGCCTTCTCTTTGCTTCCGCCAGAGCCTTGGCGATGCCGAACGCCGCCAGCCCGCCCAAGACCCCGAACAGGATGTGCGTCGTGACCGAGAACGTCATCCCGGCTTGAATGAAGAAGGCAGGGATGCCAACAGCCGAGGCCACCGTCCATCCCACTAGGACCTTCGCGGCGTTGGCAAGCGCACCGCAGAGAAGGAACACGACCACGCCATCTTGCCGAGAGGCCCCGAACACGACGTCGACCATCACCCCCATGATCAGAAGCCGGGAGAATGCGAGAAGCGGTCCGCCCATGATTCCGAAGCCTACTGCAAAGACACCGGAGGTCATTCCCACGCCCGTGCCCGCATATTTCCACCGAGCGCCAAGCCTCCCGAGAATCATCATCGGAAGCAGGTAGACGGCGCTGTGCCCAGGGATGTGGAGCGGCACCCTGAGGTAGGTCTTGACGAGAACGAGGAGGAAGGAGACCTGCAGTATGACTACACAGCTCAGTGCGAGGGCTCTGATGTGCCCCGCATCGAGGAGTTTCCTCCAGAGGTTCTTGCTGGTCAGGCTGTCCTCGCGCATCAGACTCCCACTCTAATGTCTGTGACGTCCTTAACTCTTTGGTCCTTTGGTGTATCAGGGGAGGAGAACTTGACCGTTCCGCGCTTCGTGAAGTCGAATATGAAGAGGCTCGACTCGTTGCTCAGCTCACTCCACCTCAGCGTCCTTTCCTGCAATGTCAGAGAGCTCTCAATCCTTATCATCGTGTCATCTGATAGCTCCGCGGCATTGACCCTAAGTAAGATGACATCACTCACAAGCGGACCACTATCTGTGGCGCCCGAACCAAGGACGTCCTCATAGGACTGCTGAGGAAGGCCGCGCATCTCGGACATACGCACGCTCCCTCGGCTTGCGCCGTTGCAGCTAATTGATATCGAATACTCGGTGGACTCGCTGGAGAAAACGCCCCGGAGAACGAACTCCCACAAAGCCACAGAGAGGATCACAACGAGAATGATCGCCACCGCGGCAACTGCGACTTTCTTCCTTTCCATGTTCTGGGCAGGAGAAGCAGAGATGCTCAGATAAACATAACGGTCGGGGGTCACATGAATCGGTTGTGCATGATTGATGCACAGCCTTATATACTGGGCCCGTTTATGGTAGGCCGATGCAGCGCCTCAATGCGATGAACGTCCCACAGAGCTGCTCCGAAATGCTAAGGAGCATGCTCGATCTGAGCGAGACAGAGCTCAAGGTCTACAGATCGCTTCTTTCCGCCGATGGGCAGGCCGTCTTGGAAATAGCCAGGCAGATTGGGAAGGACAGGTCTCTGGTTCAAAGGGCGCTTCAGAATCTCATGTCCGCTGGTCTCATCACGAGGCGGACTGAGACGCTGAGAAACGGAGGCTACTACTACGCCTATGACGCCGTCCCGCCCACCCAGGTCAAGAAGGAACTCGCGCGATGCATAGAGAACTGGCACGAGTCCCTGCTCGAATCCCTGAACAGGTTCGAAGAGGAGATGGAGGGATTCCTTGAACGATGAGGAGCTGGAGGGGATCAGGAAGAGAAAGCTAGTGGAGTTGATGAAACGAATGAATAATGACATGCCGGAAAGGCCGATAGTCGTCACCGATGCGAACTTCGATGACACTGTCAAGAAGTACCCCGTTGTCGTCGTTGACTTCTGGGCGGTCTGGTGCGGACCCTGCAAGATGATGGAACCAGTAATCGAGGAACTCGCGCAGACTTACAGGGGCAAGGTCGTCTTCGGAAAGCTCAACGTGGACGAGAACCCCGCAACAGCGACGAAGTACGGCATCATGGCCATTCCAACGCTGCTCGTGTTCCAGAACGGCAGTCTGGTCGATCAGGTGCAGGGGGCCATGCCAGCATCCGCGCTCACGCCGACCATCGACAGATACGTCACCTAGATCGCGTACTTCCCGGTCTTGAGTATCACCCTGTCATCAACCTCAATCGTGGCGCGGGACATGGAAGCTGCAGCACCGGCATCGCTCTTGTTTTCCCCGCCAAGCTCGTCATTGTCGCCCAAGCTGAGAGTGACCACGCCCCTTGCCAGGTAATTCTCCAAGAAGCCGATCTTTCCCTTGGGGTTGATACCCAGGGACACGACTCCCAACCTGTCCTTGTCACCATGACCCTTGTCCCACATGCCCTTCAGAGCATTCACGTTCCTCTTGGCTGTGAAGGATTTCACGCGTCCATCCTTGAACGTCCACCTCATACCCTCAACGAGCTTTCCCACCGATGGTTGCGGTATGTCGAAGAATGCCTTGCCCTCAACGCTTCTCTCAATGGGGGCGATGGCGACACCCCCGGACGGGATCGACACCACAAAGAGGCCCCTCTCCATATTCACCTTTGTCAGCATGGGCGTGAAGACGATGGCCTTGCGGTTGCCGAGGTCGAAGCTCAGGTCGGTGCCTGCCCTCGTTGTGATGTGCATATGCTTGCCCCTGTCCAGGATTCTTTTCAGCCTATTGCCGAACTTGCGCATCTCTGAGGGGTCCGCAGATGAGGCAGCGGTCACCATCCTCTTCCATCTCTCGTAGTCGAACCCGTACGCCTTGGCCCTCTGAGGTGTGACGGCGCCGATGCCCAGGTACCCGATTCTTATCTTGCGCTTCCTCATATACTCGCCATGCGGCCGTTCGCCCTCGAAGAGCGCAGCATACTTGCCCGGCGGAACCTTGCTCATCGGTCCCGGGTCTTCGGGGCCGCCAATGAATATGTTCACGGTGCTGTACCTTGAGAGGCCCATGCAGTGAGCCGACGTCTGCTTGAGATTGGACTCCGGCAGGACATGAAGATGGTGATAGAACACGCGGTCGGTGTCCAGAGTCATCAGGACATCGGCCTCGTTGTCGAAGCACGCCATTGCTATCTCTTCTGCCAGGTCAATCGTATGCTGATATGTGCTCACTATCACGACGTCCTTCTTGCTCACCTTTAGGCACTTGTTCACGATGGTATCTGCCATCCTCTTGTACGACAATTCAACCTCCTCCAAGGGACGTCAACAATTCTGCGCATATAAGCCTGAGGGAGGGAGATGAGAAAATGTGAACACGCACGGAGACTTGAAATAGCTTTTTTACTGATAGCGCAATTCGGCATCCTAATGAGAGGCTCACCCGACGAGAAGGACCGACGAGAGGGAAAACAGAAGGGCGTCGGCACGAAGGTGGTCCATGCTCTCGTCGAGGTGGAGAAGCACATCGTTGGCTTGAGACCAACGTTCTTCAAGTTCTTTGGCAGGTTGGGATCGTGGACGAGGAAGACCATCAAGCTCCTCATCCCATTCAGTGCGCTCCTCTTCTTCACGTTCGTCCCCCTGGGATTCGAATCGATGAGAATCCAGTACACCCTGGGGGTATTCATCTGCATATCCATGATGTGGGCATTCGAATCTCTCCCTCTTCCAATCACCTCTCTGTTGGCCCCTGCGCTACTGGTCCTATACGGCATTTTCCCTGCAGACCCAACGGACCCCAGCATTCCTCCGCCGGCGGTTCAGGCCTTCGCTCCATTCGCCGACCCAGTCGTGTACGTCATTCTCGGTAGCCTGATCATCGCAGAAGCCTTCAGGCGCAACGGCATAGACAAGCGGCTCTCGCTCTATCTTATCGCGAAGTCGAAAGGGGAGTTCAAGTGGCTGCTGCTTGCCGTAATGCTCGGGGCCGCCCTTCTCTCGATGTGGATATCGAACACGGCGACCGCGGCCCTTCTGATTCCCGTGACAATCGGAATAGCGCACAGGGTGGCCCATGAGAGGAAGGACGGACATCGAGTCGCCGTCGTCCTCCTGCTTGCAGTGGCAGCTGCGACGATCATTGGCGGCATGGCAACCATAATCGGCTCCTCCCCCAACGCTGTCGCCTCAAGCTTCCTCGTGAGCGAAGGCGTTGATTGGGACTTCGTGGATTGGATGATCATCGGCGTTCCCTTGTCCATGGTCCTCCTTCTGATGTCGTGGGCGATACTGCTCAAGTCTTTCCCTGTCAATGTCGATATCGTCGACATTAGCTGGGTGGAAGAGGAAAGGAATGAGCTTGGCCCGATTTCGAACAACGAGAAGAAGGTCCTCATTATTTTCGCAGGGGCGGTGGCCTTTTGGATATTCGGCGAAAGGGGCGCGGAGTTCCTGCACATCCCTCTCCCCTACCTGGAAGGCTTCAGTGCCGCCGCGGTCGTCGCTGCTCTGGCCGCAGTGCTTCTGTTCGTCACAAGGGCCCTTGAGTGGGAGGACGCGAAGCTCATACCCTGGGGTCTCTTCCTCATCGTTGGTGCTGGATTGTGCCTTGGACAGGGCATGACCGTTTCCGGAACTGCGGATTGGCTGGGCGGTGGGCTCATCTCTGCCACGGACTTCCTGAAGTGGTTGGGCGACCCACTCTACATCGTGTTCCTTCTTCTCCTGATATCCTTCATGGCTGTGTTATTGAGCAATTTCATGAACAACACCGCCACCGCAGCTGTTCTGGTTCCCATACTGATAAGCATGGCGGGGCCGCTCGGCAACCTGGACCTCAGAATAGTGGTCCTTCCCGTCGCCTTCTCCATGGTTCTCTCCTTCGCGACGCCTGTGGCAACGCCATCCTCCACACTTGTTTACGGCACGGGCATGGTGAGGAAGAGGGACCTGGCGATAACGGGCATCATCATATCCATTCCCGCAATCGTTATCACGGTCTTCTTCAGTTTCATCGTCTCGGTCTTGGGTTTAGTGTGAGCAGGAGGTTATTCATATGGTACGAAATGCGCAGGAGAGGATATGGTGAGAAGGACATCGATCAGCAGTGTTGAGAAGAACAGAATCGTGACCCGTGGTCATAGGCAGGAGGACCTGATAGGCTCCGTGACTTTCACGGACGCGATATTCCTCCTCTTGAAATGGGAGCTCCCAAGCGAGAAAGAGCGGAAGATGCTCGACGCGATTCTGGTTTCGTGCATCGACCATGGGATGAACATCCCAACGGGTCTGGCGGCTCGGTCCATAGCTTCCGCCGGTGTCCCTCTGCCCTCAGCCGTCGCAGGTGGGATCCTGGCGGTTGGCGAGTTCCACGGCGGGGCGATAGAGGCCTGCATGAGGACGCTGTACGACCTGTCGAAACGGGCAAAGGAGCAGGAGAAGGGACCCAAGGACATCGCTCAAGAACATGTCCGAGCCTTGATGTCCAGGAAGGAGAAGATGGCCGGCCTGGGGCACTATCTTCACACGGAGGATCCGAGGGTTACGAGGCTCTTCGAACTGTCGAGAGAACTGGGGATCTCGGGCACGCACACAATCATCATGAGGTCGCTGCAGTTCTACTACCAACAGGAGGGGAAGAAGCTTCCCATAAACCTGGACGGGGCCATTGCTGCAATCGCATGCGACATGAACTTCGACCATCGCCTGGGAAAGGCCTTCTTCCTCATGGGAAGGGCGCCTGGACTCGTTGCCCAGGTCTACGAGGAGATGACAAGGGAACGCCCGCTCACAAGCTTCCTTCCCTCGGAGCCGGAGTACGACGGCCCTCCCGAGAAGAACTCTGGAGAGAAACGATAATATCCTCGTATGCTATGGTTGTAAGCGGATGGAGGAGATTCGTGGAAGCGGAGCGATGAAGGTGCTAGTCGTCGGAGCGGGCGACCTCGGCATCAGGGTCATCAAGCAACTCCGAAAGAACCCCGACATAGCGGTCGTTGTGGCCGACCATAGGGAGAGACCCACCGCTGTTGAGCGAGGCGTCATAGACAAGGTGGACATCCTGGAGCACATCACGCCCATGAACATCGTGAACATCGTGCAAGACTGCAGGCCCGACATCATTCTCTTGGCTAGGAGGGCGAAGGATTGGGGCCACGGCGACACGGTGATGGCAACACAGTTCATCGCGGGACTGGAAAGGCAGCTCTCCAGGTTTCACGTCCCAGTTATACCCGTCTCATCCATAGTCATGTTCTAAAGCCTTATATGAACGCCCGGACATGAAAGGAGGAAGAACATGTATTCCAAGAAGGTGATTGAGCACTTCCAGAACCCCAGAAACGCCGGCGAGCTGGAGGACCCTGACGCCATTGGCGAGGTCGGGAATCCCGTCTGTGGGGACGTCATGAACATCTACATCAAAGTCAAGGACGGAGTCATCACGGACATAGGATGGAAGACGATGGGCTGCGCGGCGGCCATCGCAACATCGTCCATGATCACTGAGCTTGCGAAGGGAAAGACATTGAAAGAGGCTCTCGAGATTACGCGAGAGGATATCGCCGATGCCCTGGACGGGCTGCCACCGATCAAGATGCACTGCAGCAACCTGGCGGCTGATGGTCTGCATGCGGCCATAAAGAAGTACCTGGAACAGCACCCGGAGCTTGAGGCCTAGGGCCTCCTCCTTTTCTCGTCCCGCCGGACCCTCTGGAGTCGTCCCGGGGCCCACCAATTCCACTTCTCCAGAAGCACCATTATGGCGGGTACCAAGTAGATTCGGACGAGCATTGCATCTATCACTATGACAAAGAAGAGCGCGAACCCGAACTCCTGGAGCATGCCTAGGCTGGACAGCATCATGGAGCCGAGCGCCCCCGCCATCACGGCACCCGCAGCGGTGATTATGCCTCCCGTCTTCTCCACTGCCTCGACTATGGCCTCCTTGTCCGTCTTGCCCTTGGCCACCTCCTCCCTTATCCTGGTCGTCAGGAATATGTCGTAGTCCATTCCCAGCCCCATGGCGATGACGAAGAGTATCCATGGCATCATCCAGAGGACGGGGATTCCTATGATGACCTGGAACAGGAGCATCGTCACCGCGAGGGTCCATGAGATGCTAAGCAGTATGGTCAGAATCAGTCTGAGCGGCAGGAGAACCGAGCCGAGGACGAATAGCAGCAGGACGAAGATGCCTATCACGACCGCAATGGCCATTATCTGGAAGTCCCGGTCCAGCACGATGCTGATGTCCCTTATGCTTGCCGTGGAGCCTCCCACCATCGTCTCCGCACGACCGAGGATAGCGTCGGTCCGCTCCTCCTCCGAGACGACGCTCCTGATCTCATCGATTGCATTCACAGATTCGGCGGAGAAGGGCTCCTCCGCGAGGTTGACAGTCAAGAGCGCAGTGCTTCCGTCCTCACCAACACTCCGAAGCATAGTCTCGACCAAGACGGCAGCCTGTGTCTGATTCATCTGCGTGAGATTGCCGTAATCGATGGGCTGCCCCTGAGGTCTCGTCGGGCCCGCAACGCTCTCCACATTGTCCAGGCTCTCGATCGATTGCGACAGCCCCTCCAGGCTGTCCAGAACAGATGTGTTGAAGAAGCCGCTCGAATAGAACGAAGAGTCGAACTTGACGACGACATAGGTGGGCATGATCTTGCCCTTCCCGAAGCCTTCGCCGAGCAGAACGAGTCCCCTCGTAGCCTCCGTCTCGGGCATGGCCGCGATGAAGTCGAAGCTCGTCTCAAGAGCGAAGACGCCGTAGACTGCTGGAACGGAGACGAGGAGCGCTGTGATGACTATGGGCTTCGCGTACTTCACCGAAAACGAGGAGGCCCGCCTGAAATAGCCCCATTTCTTCCTGGTTGTCTTCTTGTTCCATCTCTTCTTCCCTGGCCAGAATATCCTGTCTCCGAGTAGCATGAGCATTGATGGGACGAAGGTGATTGCCACGAGCAGTGCCAGGCCAATGCCCATCATGATGCTCAAGCCCATCGTCCTGATGAGGGAGAAGCTGCCAAGGGAAAGGGCTCCGAAGCTTATCATGACGGCCACGCCGCTCGTCGCGACGCTCTCTCCCGCCCAGGTGACGGACTCCCTCACGCTCTCCTCCTTTGACTTCCCACGCATCCTTTCCTCGCGGTATCTCGCCATGAGGAAGATCGCGTAGTCCGTCCCCGCGCCGAGCATTACCGTCAGCGTCAGAGTGAGTATGCTGAAGTGCACCTTGGCGACGTAGGTTCCGACGAGGAGTATGACGGCCTGGCTGATGACGACGGCGATGCCTATTCCCCCGACGGGAATCGTGGGCGCGACAATCGAGAGGAAGAAGACACCGATGAGCAGGAAGACCAGCAAGACGGTAATCGGGTCAATCCTTTCGATATCCTTCCAGGCCTCCTCCTCCAGGTCGGCCTCGAGAGCGGCATCTCCCGTGATGAGAATCTCCTCCTGGTCGAGGGAGAGGGCCTCCCGGCTACTCTCGACCGTGTCCCTCATCTTCTCGATATTCTCGAAGATTGGCTGACTCCCGTCTGACTCCCTGAAATTCGAGGACCTGGTGAACCCGATGATCATGAGCATCAGTCCAGAGCCCTCGTCCATGAGATTCGATAGGACCTCCTCCGGGACTTCCACTGGATAGCTGTCAATGGTTCCGTTTGACATTATTCCCTGGACGTATTTGTAGACGGTCTGGGCGCCGGGGGATGGGCCCAGGTCAAGGACCTCCTGCAGGAAGGTCATGTTCTGAGTGCCAACGTAGGAACCTGTGACACCGAGAGCGTAGCCATGAATCGCCTGGCTTGAGTTCCACGTGTGGATGCTGAGGCTGCTCAGCACTCCGGCCATGAAGAGTTGAGTCTCGTTGGTGGGTGCAGTGAAGTCGAAGGATACCGGAGCAGTATAGTTGACGACGAAATCTGCCCGCCAGAACTCATTGACGGAGGGGTCCCTATAGAGCAGTGGGTTGGCGGAATTGAAGGTCTCGTTCCAGGTCATCCAGAAGGCCTCGGAATAGTTGAGAAGCAGAGGTCTCGTCTCGTTCGGTAGGACCGCAGAGTAGAGGTTCCAGCTCATTTCAAAGGTCGAATTGTTGACCGGATTGTTGCTCCACATGGACGCATAAAAAGCTGGAGCCCCGAAGATGAGGGAGGAGGTTGAGTTCACCCGGGGTTCGGTCTCGCTCACGATCGGGAAGACCATGGGAACGACCCCGAGATGCACATCCCTGGCTATCGAGTACACAGATGTGAAATTGTCCAGGTATGCTATGTCTCCCGAGACAACATCATTCTCCACGGCCAAAGCGAAGTCCCTGATTCGCGAGGATGTGACATCGTCCGATCTCACAACGATCATGGCCGTGCTGTTGGAGATCGTCGTCGGGAACTGCTCCGAGATGAGCTCGCTTGCCTTGGAGGATTCCACTTCCTCGGGGGCGAGGCCCGATTCCTCATAGACGACCACTGTGGAGACAAGCTGCGTTGCTGGAAGCGATATAAAAAGCATGGCCAGCCAGAACAATACTATCGCCTTGTTGTGCTTGATTATGAAGTTCGCTAGTCCCTTGAACAATGAACCACCATCCTTGTCATCGAACTCAAAAGCTACAGCATTCCGAGCTTCTTCTTTGCCTCTGGCGACATCCTTTCAGGCGTCCAGAGAGGCTCCCAGACTATCTCGATTTCGGCCTCTTTGACATCCTCGATCTGCTCTATCCTCTTCCTCGCATCCTCGGATATCGCACCGTGCATGGGGCAACCTGGAGCCGTCAGGGTCATCTTCACTCGAACCCTTCCGTCGCTGATTTCGATGCCGTAGACGAGCCCAAGGTCAACGATATTGACTGGTATCTCTGGATCGTAGCATCCTTTTAGGGCATCCAGGACGTCTTCCTCTGTGACCATTCTTTCACCGAAAAGGTCGAAACGTGATAGTCAAGACCCGTTATTATGTTTTGTCCTTCAGGCCGTGTGTGCTTCGGACGGGCCGGGCCCCTTGGAGATGAAAGTCGTCGTCAGCAGCGTCGCAAGAATAAAGGAAGCGATCGCAAAGACAATGAGGTTGGTGGCAGCGGAAGCATAGGCGAAAATGAGGACAATCCCGAATACTAGGTGGAGCATTATCGTACCGGCATTGGCGGGCGCAAGCGGGAGCGTGTCATCGTAGTGACGCATCGCTACGTTGACGGACCTGGCGGCAATCGGCATCGTGACGAGCGCGACCACGGACTCGAGCGGGAGCAAGCCGACGACCGTGCCGGCTACGAGAGAGACATAGGCGAGAACGAGAAGATAGGAGTAGACTGCGGCGGCCCTCCTCCTTCCAAGCCTGGAGACGAGGTGTCTCTTACCCACGGCGGCATCCGCCTCCATATCCTGAAACTCATTTATCCAAAGGACAGCGGCTATGAGAATCGCTAGGGGCAGCGAGGCAAGGAGAGGCTCGAGAGCGAACTGGCCCGTCTGCACGAAGAAGCTGCCAAGGACAATGAGGGTTCCGAAGTTGAGGCCGACCAGGAACTCACCGATGCCTCTGCTGGCAAGGTTCAGACGGGGATCGGTGTAGAAGAATCCTGATATCAGTCCTATGATTCCGATGATGAGAAGCTGCCACCCGCTCACGTAGGCCAGGTACAGACCAATCATGACGCTGAACGCGAACAAGGAAAGCGCACCGTAATACACCTCCTTTGGAGAGAGAAGCCCCTTTTGAATCAGGCGGCTACCCCCGCCGAATGGTCTCACGAACCTCACATTGATTTCGTCGCATCCACTGACATGGTCGAAGTAGTCGTTCACGACGTTTGTTCCGGCGTGCATCAAGAATGCGGCCAGCGCTGCGAGAAGGAGGAGAAGGATGTCTATCTGCCCCGTCAGATCCCAGGCAATGAGCCCGCCCAGTATCGCAGGAGGAACGGATGCCGTCATGAAGGGAAGACGGAGCTCCTCAAGCCAGACTTTCACCTTCGACATGCTCTCAACCGTACTCAGAAAAAGGGTATCGGAATTTAAGGCTAACGGCAGCCCTCGCCAGAGGTCTGAACGAACAGTTATATAGGAAAAGGTCATCCTAACCACATATGCCCTCGGCTCTGGACTTCGGGATTTCAGAAGAGCTCGACAGGGTTGAGAGAAGAATCGCCAAGAGCCTGAGATCTGACGAGCAGCTTCTGACGGAGATAGCGACGTACGTCGTTCGCTCCGGCGGGAAAAGAATCAGGCCGGTCATAACGCTTCTTGCCTTCTATTCGGCTGGTGGCAAGGATCCGTCCGATGCCATAGAGATCGCGTCTGCCATGGAGCTGATCCACAACGCGACCCTCATTCACGATGACATAAACGACGGCGGCACACTCAGGCGCGGGATGGAGGCCGCGTACAAGAGGTATGGCATTGGCACGTCCCTTGTGGCAGGTGACTATCTCTTCACGCGTGGATTCGAAATCGGTGGGAGGTTCTCGGACAGAGTAGTGAGTGTCACAGCACGAGCCTGCGTGGGACTGGCCGAGGGCGAGATCAAGCAGATGCGGAACCTGCGGAACCTGGACCTGAGGGCAGAGGAGTATGTCGATATAGTCACGCGAAAGACCGCGATACCGATGAGCTCTGGAGCGAAGGTTGGTGCCATCCTCGGCGGGGGCACCGAGGCCCAGATACAGGCCCTTGCTGGCTACGGTCTGAACCTCGGGATATGTTTCCAGATAGTCGACGACATACTTGACGTCATCGGGACAGAGGATGTTCTCGGCAAGCCCATCGGAACGGACATACGCGAAGGGACCCTTACCCTGATTCCCATCTTCGCGCTCGGCAACGGCTCGGATGAGGCGGATGCGCTGAGGAGGATACTTCGCGAGGAGGAGAAGACAGAATGCGATGTTTCGGAGGCTCTGCGACTTCTGAGAGAATCGGGGGCGGTGGAGCAAGCAAGAGCAGAGGCCAACAAGTACTCAGCTGCCGCAAAGGAATGCCTGTCCGTCCCTCTCGTGCATGAATTCAGGGATAGGCTCCTGAGTCTCGCCGACTTCGTGGTGAAGCGAAGCTACTAGGCAAGGTTTTTGTTTACCACAGCGATGACGTGAGAGTGTCGAAGCGCGATGTCATCGTTGTTGGAGCCGGTCCAGCGGGACTCACTGTTGCGAGGTATTGCGCAGCCTATGGGCTGGACGTCCTTGTCGTGGAGAGGAGGAGGTCCATCGGCACCGTCGTGAGGTGCGGCGAATATCTCGCCTCAGACGACGAGGTCCTGAATATGTTCCCCCGGGCGTACGAGCTGGAGCACCTTCACAAATGCGCCAAAGGGTGCGTGCAACGGACATTCGACGCCCTCACCGTGTACAGTCCGAAGGGGAGGAAGTATCTCATCCCGTTCAACGGCATCATGATTGATAGACCCGTTTTCGAGCGAAACCTTTGGAGGGAGGCGGAGCTCAAGGGTGCTGAGATTCTCCTGAGCACACGCGCGATGGCGGCAAGAGGACGAGAGGTCATCACCTCCAGAGGCTCAATGCGCGGCCGGGTCATCGTGGGTGCCGATGGCCCCGTCTCCCGGATTGCGGCCTCGGTCGGGCTTCCCCAGCCTGCGCACCGATACCGGGCCGTCACAACATTCTCCAGAGGTTCCATTCCTGACCGGATGGAACTCTACTTCGGGCAAATGGCCCCCGGAGCCTATGCCTGGATATTCCCGAAGAACGGGGAAGCCAACGTGGGTCTGGGTGTCTGGGAAAAGTTCGGCGGGAACGTCTCTGAGCTCCTAAGACGGTGGCTAAAGGGGATCGGGCTGACCTGGGGGGAATTCCGGGGAAAGCTCGTACCGGCGTCGGGCCCTGTCTCTCCGACCCAGAAAGGGAATGTGCTCGTCGTCGGCGATGCGGCGGGTCACGTCATCCCAACCTCTGGCGGAGGCATGCAGACCTCGATGATTGGGGCGCGCGAGGCGGCCAAAGCCATCAGGGAGCATCTTTCATCAGGAGTTCCTCTCGAGAGATATGAGGTCGCTTGGAGACGCATCATGTGGGAACCCTTGAAGAGGGGGCTGAAGATTAAGATCCTCGCGGACAACGTCCTCTGGAGCGATGCTCTGACAGCCCTCTCAATGAGAATGATTGGGGCCAGGGGCATTGGTCGCGGGATGAGATGTCAGCGTCTGTTTCGCTCCACGAAGATGAGGTGATCTCGTGTTACAAAGCCTTGTATCAGAAGACATAAATAGACAGCGCGATTTATTTCGGACATACGAAAAGTTTCAGCACTTATGGGGTGAGTCACGTGGTTGGAAACCCTCCTGAAATGGCAATCGAGACGCGCAACCTCTCAAAGAGGTTCAAGGACCTTCAGGCAGTGGACAGTCTGTACATGAAAGTGCGCAAGGGCGAGATATACGGCTTCCTTGGCCCCAACGGTGCGGGGAAGACCACTACGATCAAGATGATAATGGGGCTCGTTCGACCGACGCGTGGAAATGTCCTCATCAACGGGAGAAGGGTCGATGACGGATCCATCGAGCACAGGAGGGAGATGGGATATCTTCCTGAGCAAGTCGCCTTCTATCGCAATCTCACGCCGGTGCAGACGCTGAACTTCTTCTGCGAATTGAAGGGCGTGGACAAGTCCGTCGTGAAAACTCTCATTGAGGATGTGGGGCTCACCGATGCGATTGAGAGGAAGGTGGGCAGCTACTCGAAGGGCATGGTCCAGCTGCTAGGGATCGCCCAGGCGATGATAGGCAATCCCTCCATCTACATCCTCGACGAGCCCATGGTGGGATTGGACGCGCGATGGGTGAAGGTCACAAGGGACAAGATCAGAAGGCTGAACAGGCAGGGGGCGACGGTCATGCTCTCCTCGCACATCCTGAGCGAGGTTCAGACTCTCTGTGACAGGGTGGCCATAATCGACGAGGGGAGGCTCCTGACAGAGGATACGGTCTCGAACCTGAGCAAGAGGCTTCACATCATGCCACAGCTCGAGATCCTGATTCCGGGCTTGGGCGGGAGGATACCCGAGGCCGTCTTCGCCATTCGAGGAGTGGAGACGGCTGACGCCGAGGGAGACAGGCTCCTTGTCACGTGTGATGCGGACGTCCGCCTCGAGGTGATATCGGCGCTCAAGGAGGCGGGAATCGATATACGCGACTTCAGGACCATAGAACCAGCGCTTGAGGACGCCTTTGTGAAGATGATCGCGGACGGAGGTGAATAGCTTGGTGAAGGTCAACCCAAGAGCCATCTACTCGGTCGCGAAGAAGGAGTTCGCGGACAATGTCAGGAACAAGTGGATAATCGCCCTCACCGTGATTTTTGCCATGATGACGCTCCTCGCTTCCTACATGGCAGGAGCTCAGGCGGGCGGCGGTCAGGTCCTAGGCGGCATGGAGGGGACTGTTCTCGCCCTGCTCAGCATCTCGGGCATCCTGATTCCCCTGATAGCGATTATGCTGGGATTTGCATCGATATCAGGCGAGTGCGAGAACGGATCCATGGGAGTGGTGCTGTCGTATCCGATCAGAAGAGGGGAGGTCCTCCTCGGGAAACTGATTGGGCTCAGCTCGGTCATAGTCGTATCCACGGTTGCAGGGTTCGGCGTCGCTGGGATTCTAATCGCCACGACGGTCGGCGCGGAATCAGGGGTAGCATATCTGGCCTTCATCGGGCTGAGCATCCTGCTAGGCCTGCTCTATCTGAGCATGTCGATGCTCTTCTCGGCCTTCGCAAAGAGGCGCACTGCATCCCTGGGTGCAGGTGTGGTTCTGTTCTTCTGGTCGATGATATACGGCATGATTGTCTTCGGAATCTACGTGGCCACTGGCGGCGCCTTTCAGGAGTTGATATTGGGTCTCGCGGAGTATCCTGACTGGCTGTGGGCCTCCGTCGTCTTCAGCCCAATGGACATGTACCAGATGGCGGTCATGCTCGCATTCGGTGTCAAACAGGCGTTCGGCTTCAACATGGAGGTTCCCTGGTTCATCACATCCACACTCGTGGTTCTGGTCCAGGTCCTGTGGATGGAGATTGCGCTTGTCCTTGCATACTTCTCCTTCGAGAGAAGAGACATTTAGGCCCGCCGAGGTCCTAGGTCCTCTCCCCCTTGACGAGCAGATAAGATCTGTAGGGTCTGAATCCAACCTTTCGATAGGTGTGGACCGCTGGATTGTTGTCGGCTATGACATGAATCAACGCCCTGTCGCATCGCCGAAATATCTCCCCCACCAAGGAGGACACTATCGATGTCGCACAGCCCTGGTTCCTGTATCCCTCATGCGTGGCGACGACGCCTATGTTGCTCCCGAAATCGGCAAAGAAGGTGTTGCCAACCGAGATGACCTTCTCGTTGTCCTTTATTGCGAGCCAGAAGTTCCTTTTCATCGATTCCTCCACCTTTTCCGCCGTTTGCTCGCCCCAGAAGTCCGGACATGTCTCTCTCATCAATCTGGCAATCCCCTCAGCATCGCCTGGGGACGGGCGGACGGGCTCGTGTGTCTTCAGAGCCCTCTCCTCCCCTTTGCCAAGATGCATCAGAAGGAGTTCGTACCTCTTGGATGCCCCGTAGGATTCCAGAACAAGGTCCCCGTGTTCCCTGGGAGCAACGATCTCCGCTCTCTGCAGGTCAAGATGTCCGATCAACTTCCCGATGGCTTCGCGACTTCCCCTGACTTGGGCGATGAGGTCCTTGTAGATGAGCAATAGACCTTCAATCGCATCGTCCTCGAGGGCAAGCAGAATTCTGGACTCGTCCCTGTTGAACCTCCAGTCGAGGATGAAGAAGTAGTGCTCGAGCGGGTCCTGGTTGACATGGTCCAAGAATAGCTCTTCCGTCTCGTCGTCGAGGGTCACAACGTCCAGCGTCCTCACCTCACCGGCGGTTTGGAATGCGTGTTCATTTCTTTCGCCTCAGACGAGCCTCCTGCATCTTTGACGGAATCGCCGTGAACCATCCCCACGAGTGCGATTTCCTCTTTGTCGACAGGCCTCAGCTTCACTTCGCCACCGCCCGGAGCGCGGACCCTACCCCGAACTGATGAGCCCGCCGACGAACTCCGCGCACTTGGGAAGCTCGCCATCGACGATAGGACCCTTCATTCCGCCGATGAGTATCGAAAGCTCGGGGGCTATCATCACGCCTGGGGCGATGTCACGCAGCTTGTTAGCCAGCTTGCGCGTCGCTTTTCCCTCCTCTCCCTTCAGGCAGGTGTCGAAGAAGCCGAACGTCTTCCTCTCGAGGTCCTTAGCCTTGAGGCTCTTGACGAGCTTCTTCGCCCTCCCAGTCGGCCCGCCCAAATGGTTGGGTGTGCCGATTGCGATGACATCGTAACCTGGGACGTCCATGGGGTCGACCTCCTTCATGTGCCTGACGTCCGCCTGCATTCCCTTGGTCTCGATGCCCTCGGCGATGGTCTCAGCGACCATCTTCGTGTTGCCGTACTGTGAATCGTACAGGACCAGTGCTCGTGTCATTGTGCTGTGGATTCGAAAGCGGGTATATGAGAGTGTCGGAACATCCGAGCTCGGTTTCACCTTCTCGTGCGACGAAGCTCGTCCCATTGGTCGAAGGTGAAGGCGGATACGGGGAGCGCGACAGTCTCCTCAGAAGAAGCCTCATATATGCAAGCGCATATGCTCTGCCCAGCAGTGTTCTGCGATCTCTGGTGACCATGATGTCCGCCGAACTCTCCCCGAGGATGAACGGAAGGATTTGTATGGTGACGGGCGCCAACTCAGGGATAGGTTTCGTCACCTCCCGAGAGCTCGCAAGGATGGGTGCAACCGTCCTCATGGTTTGCAGGAGCAGGGAGCGCGGTGAGGCAGCAGTGAGCGAGATTGTTCGCGAGACCAGCAACGAGTCCATCGAGCTGATGATAGCAGACCTCTCCTCGCAGAGAGAGGTGCGGAGGCTGGTAGCTGACTTCAAGGAGGCCCACGACCGCCTGCACGTCCTGATGAACAACGCCGTCATCTGGCCTGTGAAGCGCATGCTCACGGTCGACGGTCTGGAGATGCAGTTCGCGGTGAACCATCTCGCACCTTTCTTGCTTACGAACCTGCTGCTGGACGTGCTCAAGGCAAGCGCTCCCGCTAGGGTCATCAACGTTAGCTCGGGGATTCACAAACGGGCGCGCATAGACTTCGACGACCTGCAGGCCGAACGCGGATACAAGCATATGCGCGCATACGGGCAGTCCAAGCTGGCGAACATACTTTTCACATATGAGCTGGCGCGCAGGCTGGCGGGAATTCGTGTCACAGTGAACAGCTTCACCCCTGGCATGACGAAGACGAACCTTGGGCGGCATATGTCTCGCGGCGCGCAGCTCATCTTTCGATTGATCGCCAAGAAGACGGAGAAGGGCGCCAGCACGGCGATTTATCTGGCGACATCGCCCGAGGTGGAAGGGGTGACCGGGAAGTACTTCGCCGACTGCAAGCAGGTGAGATCATCCAAGTTGTCCTATGACGAGAATCTGGCGAAGCAGCTCTGGAAGGCCAGTGAGAGGCTCACCGGGCTGAGCGATGGCTGACCATTCGTCTCCGGCCCTGGTAGCAGCCTGAATGTGTGGGTGAAGCCACTGTGCTCTCTTGATGCTCATGATTACGTCCCTGATCTCCCTCTGTCTCAAGGTGCCAGGTGCATCACATGGACTCCGTCGTCAGTCCCCATGCCGATGCCGTAACAGGTGGGCCAAGTTCTGATTCCGGGGAATGGCAGTTCCAGGAACCTCAAGGGGTTGAGTTGCAGACCTTCCTCACCTCTTCCCAGGGTCCTCCGAGGCGCCGTGTCCCTCCGAACCGCGTCATTCTGCAGGTGATTCGAGTAGGCTGAGGCTGGCCCCCCTTGCTGGAATGCACTGCAGGACCTGTCAATCGACCCTCCTATGGAAGGTCCACGACATCCACGCCGTAGTAGCCCTCGATGAAGAACGCCCTACCGTCGAGGACGCGGAGCTTCGTCACCCAGGAGTTTGAGAGATACAGTCCGAAGAAGCTCGGCTCCTCGCCCACGTGGAATATGTAGTAGCGTCCAGAGGAGGATCTCAGGAAGGCGCACTCGCCCTCGACCTTCTGCAAGTAGGCCTGCTCCGAGGTCTCGAACGTTCCCAGGATGGCGGGATTCTCCACGTCGCGCAGGTCCATCACCACGAAGTGAAACCTAGGCTCCTCCTGCTCGTAGTCCCACATGTACCAGTATCCCGTGGAGTTGCCGACGTATGCAATGCCGTCCTCCACGATGAGGCGGTTCACGTATCCGTCGATCCGAACGGCCAACAGCACGGTGGCCTCATCGTTCTCCACCTCGAGGACATTCAGCGTCTGGAACCCCTCATCCCCATAGTCCGCGAGGGTGTAGACCATGCCGCCTTCGACGGCCAACATCATGCCGGGTATGTCCACATTCGGCAGCGTCTCGGGACCTTCTGTGTTGGCAAGGGATATCCTGCCGAGGCTGTCCCGGGTCGAGGACTCGTAGATACCCCAGTCATTTGTCTCATAGAGATGCTCCACGTCCGTATAATAGAGGACACCGTCATCAATCAGCGGATTCATGATCATGTGGGCGTTGAACTGAAGCGTCGAAGCAAGGCCCGGGTCGGCTGGATCAGAAAGGTCAATGACTTCGAGCGTGTATCCGGATGTCTCGTCAAGCCAATTGCTGCCGTCCGCATAGTAATAGACCAAGTAGCCGTCCTCCAGCGCGGGAACGTAGGAGCCGAAGCTATAGTAGCTGAAGCAGCCCCACATGATGCCCGGCCCGCCGCAGGCATCCGAGCCGTCCGACAGCTCGTACTCTCCCCCCAACTCGGGATTCGTGGGGTCGGAGTAGTCAAATATCTTGATGACGTTTTTCGGTGTGCGGTGCTCGTAGCCGACAATATAGATGTACTGCTCGTTCACGAGAAGGTCGCCCCATCCCATTCCTGTGCGAATCGACGCCATTGCGTTCCCTGCGGAGTCGACGGTTTCGAGCCACAGGCCGCCAAGACTATCATGCCGGACCAGCCGGACGAAGCGATCGCCGATCACAACGTAGTCCATTATGCGCGTGGTCAGCTCCATCACGGCCGTGACGCCAGGATTGTCCCTGTCCGCGAAGTCTATAACCTGCAGCGTCCTGTCCGATGTCGCCAGTATCCTTTCCGCATGGTGGCGCGTCCTCGTAACGGAGGCGGGGGTGTACACCATGCCCCTCACTTCCAGCTCGCCGGAGGTCAGGTCGAAGTCCACGATCTGCACCGCGTTCGCCGATGTGGTGTACCCGTTCTCATCCACAACCCTCGATGTGATGGGCACGAGAGCCATGTTCAGGTCATCCAGCACGGAGAGCGTCTTCGGGTCCAGGTTGGCGCTCGACCAGCTCCAGTCATTGCCGATCGCAACGCGGTCAAGCAGAACTGCGTGATATGGGTCGCTCACGTCAAACAGCGAGAGGGCCACCTTTGTCCGAGCGGAGGTGTCATCCACGCCCAACGCGAGAATCTTGTGACCGCGGACCTCCATGTGGGTTATCCATCCCGGAATCTCCAGAACATCCGTCAGCTTCGGATCTGCTGGGTCGGAGAGGTCAACGACATCGAGCGGGTCCACCCTCCGCGGAAGATGTATCGTGTAGGCCCTGTCCTCAGCGAATCGTGTGGCCATGAGGGTCCCTGCATCGTCTATGAGCAGGTTCCCCAGAAGTTCGATGTCGGAGGGGTCACTGACGTCAAGTATCCACAGCTCCGACTCCCCTGTTCCTCGCCTGTAGTGTGTGACGAGACGGAGGGTCCCGTCGTAGTAGTCTATCTGGTATCGGTCCTCGAGCCAGCCTCCAACTTCGTAGGAACCCCCCAGTTTCATGAGGCCGCCGGGATGCGATACGTCGACATAGACGACCCTCGTCCTCGCGGATTCACGGAACCAGTCACCGGAGGTCGGCTGTGCGACAAAGATTGCCTGCTCCGTGATGTGAATCTGATTGTAGCTCCCGTTGAAGTCCAACCTCTGAATCTCCGTTATGTTCGTGGGGTCCGAGATGTCGAACGAGACGATGTGCGACTTGTCTTCCGTTGCCCCTTCCCAGCGCATCCCGTACCAGGAGTGCTCGTTCGAGACGGCGTAGATGACGTTCCCGACCCTTCGTGTGTCCTGAACGAACCCTGGAACATGGAACTTCTGCACAATCTCGGGGTTGGCGAAGTCAGAAACGTCCACGGCGATTATCTGGCTGCCAATGTTGAAGTCGCAAACCTCCTGGGTCTTCTCGGATAAGTGGAGGCCGTACCAGTATCCGTAGTCCGCTTTGACGATGAGATACGCCATTGAATCCACGATGAACATCTCCACCGGCTCCCCGTAGACCCTTGCCCGCCCGAGCAACTCGGGCTCGTCCGGATTCGCCACGTCGACGATGAGGAGCCCACGGTATGGGTTGAGCACGAAGTATGTGTCTCCTACGAGCCTGACTATGTCCGCCTCCTCGATATCGCGCGGGGCGGGCGTTCTGGTCGTCGCCTCCGTGTCGAACGCCACGGGCATGACATCACCCACGAGCTCCCCGAAAGCCACTGGGCTGACGGTTAGCGGGTAGTCTGACTCCGGCGAGAAGCTCCATGGATGCTTGTTCAAGAAGTCCTGCTCTTGCTCCAGAGGCAGGTACCTTTTGATCTCCTCCAACGGTAGCTGAGTGACGAGTTCCCCCTCCTGGCAGATCAGCGCCTCTGAGTCGCTGGAAGGGACCGTTATCAGGAGACCTTCGTAGTCCGAGACCTCAGGAAGTCCGCCAAGACCGCTCGGGTGCTGCGTCGCGTTCAGCCCGAAAACGATAGCAAGAGGCGCGAACACCGAGAGGGCGACAATCCCGCTCATGATCAACGCCATCTTCTTGGGCTCTCCATCATCCATGCTCACATCTTCCTTCAGAAGTTTCATCTTTCATCCCTCTTTTCTCCACAGTTCTCGCATTCCGTCCGTATTATTGAAGCAATCATGATTCACCCCCTGCCTTCTCCACGGCCTCGAGTCCCTCTTTCAACAGCTCAATCTGCCCGCCGTTCTCCATCGCGAGGAGGGAAAGCGACCGGAGCACCTTCACGTTGTAGTGTGCCCTTTGTCTCGAGATCTTGAAGTGGCGCGCAATCTCGACTTGCGTCATGGGCCCCTTCGCCTTGAGCAGATCCAGGATGGCGTACTGAAGGCGTGAGAGGACCAATGAACCCTTGGAAACCGGCATCCCGCGGAGGTACAGCTGCCTGACCCTGCCCTTGCGCACGGACCGCACGAAGCCGAGCCGCTCTAGCACCCACAGATGATATGCGAGCGTCCCATTCCTCAGGTCCAGGGTGTCGCGGACCTTCGAGTAGGTTATGCCTGGATTCGCCTGTATGTACCCGTAAATCCGACCGCGTGTGAAGTGGTCCAGGGCGCGTTCTTGGGAGATTCGATAGAAGAGTGCCAGTCCCACCACCAGCGCAATCGTTATGGTCAGTACAACGGGCATCCAGGGAAAGTCGAAGAGAACGACTCCTCCTTCTTGTGCCGAGAGATAGGGACCTTCCTCGAACACGACCTTGCCAGTCGTCGCGTCAACCCATACGTCCAGCTCCCAGGAGGCGCCATCGCTTGCTGGCCATAGCACATCCACGAGATAAACAAAGCTCGTTCCGTTGCGGACCGCCACTCCCGCTGCCGTTCCGAGCGGGTCGGTCGCGTTGTGCTCCGACTCCGCGAAGTCGAGGGCCGTCGATATCGCCGCGGAAGACGTCACCTCCGGCGCCCCCGCGGCGCTGTACCAGGTGTGAAGAGTGACGGAAACAACGCGCAGGTCGGCCAGGCGGAACCTCACGGTCATGGTGTTGAAGAGGTAGGAGGGACCCAGGTCGGTCCTGTCCTCCAAGTACAAGATGTCCTGCTGCTCGCCCTCGAAGGCCCAATCGGAGGTCCAACCAGAGGAGGTCATCCGCTCAACGAGTATCGTCGGTTGGGTATTGCTCAATCCCAGGTCGTTGGCAATCTCATCGGCAGCCGCTCGGAGGTGCTCGGTGTCCTCCGAGTCCGCGAAGTAAGACGTGTTTCCCAGCAGCTCGACGTCCCTCAGAATCCCGGCCTCGACGTACCGAGCCTCCACCCTCCCATCCACGAGGGGAAGCACGAACGCCTCCCGCGCTAGCAGGAAATCGGGCAGACCAGTCTCATTGAGCTCTTTCCATTCCGCGTTCCCGAAGGGGTCGAGCGGGACATCAAGACTGGTGGCGAACCAGGCGGTCAGATTCGCGGCAGCCTCCCGGGAGAGAAGGTCTGAGTCAGGCCAGACGAGCACTGGATCGCCCGCTACATTTACGTATGGCAGAAGCAGCAGCGTTATGCCAAGAATGATCAGCCATTTGACTCTCATTCGCCCTTCCTATCGTCTTTGACAGACTTAAGGAAATTGGTACGGTTTTTTG
Organism: Thermoplasmata archaeon; assembly: GCA_046761045.1. Taxonomy (GTDB): domain Archaea; phylum Thermoplasmatota; class Thermoplasmata; order RBG-16-68-12; family JAGMCJ01; genus JAGMCJ01. The sequence continues at coordinate 12,721 of JBHIFJ010000011.1, read as the reverse complement.
ACGGAGTCACGCGGCAGTCGTTGACACGTCAGGATGTGCCCCAACTGCTCGTGGTGAGAGGAAGTGCCCGAAGTGGGATCGCGGGCAATGACACTCAGGTCCAGCGCCTCATCTCGTGGATTCAGTCGCGTGCGTGGCATGGCCCACCCTGCTACGCCGCCAACTGGCAGTGGCATCACCCACAATCCCTAAATACGGATGTCCTGATTCTCCTGCTGTGGAGGCAGGAGCGTCTGCCAATGGCACGACATATATGTGGACAGCCTCTGCGATGTTCGGCATCTTCGGTGTCGTGATGCTTGCCATCCTGGTCCTCGCACCTCCAGAGGAGCTCTGGCAGCTCGGTGCGCTCGTCCTTATCACGGGCATGCTCTTCTTCGGGTTCGGAGGCTATCTCTACACCATCTACGGGATGGGCAGGGAAGAGGAACCTGTGGCTCCCGATGCCGCCTTCCAGTGCAGGCACTGCGGGAAGCGATTCTCCGACGAGAAGGTCTGGAAACTCCACGAAAGGAGCTGCGTCGAGATGAGAATATGAACACTATCGTCGTCATGGCAATCTCGTTCGGCTTCGTCGGCCTCCTTGTCGTCCTGCTGCTTCGCTACGGACCCGTTGATCATTCCTGGGTCAAGCTCGAGAAGGAGCAGATCAAGAGACTCAAGGCTGCGCACAAGGCGTACAGACGATCTCACGCCCCCGCCAGGCCTATGGGCAGGCCTCTGTACAAGAGGAGAATACTCTCGCACGAGGGGCTTGCCATCTTCCAGAACGGGCTGTATGCCAAGTTCTGCGTGGGCAGGAAGGGGAGGTACAGGTTCGTGCCCTTCGAGGAGATATCTGGCATCTATCCGGTGAAGATGGAGAACCCCCTCACCAAGAAGGACTCGAGGTGGTTGGGCCTCTCTTCCTGGAAGGCCCTGCAGATTGAGACGGAGAGCAGCATGGTCCTGCTGGTTCAATCGATCCGACACAAGTTCGATGAGGTCGTTCCCGCCCTCAAGAGAGGAATGGGAGACAGATGGGACAGGCTCTACCATCCCGAGGAGGTGCTTTGGAGCAACCTCATGGAGGGTGAGGCCATGATACACAAGTCCATCAGGGGCGAGAGGCCAGCCGAGGAGCGCCCCGCCCGCCCGGACCTCTTCGTCGATGTCGAGCCCAAGGTGCTGCCCTCGACGACGGGAAAGGGCAGGCTCTTGCTGGAGGAGAGCGGGAGAGACTACGAGAGCCGGTCCAAGTCATTCGCAAAGGGCGCAATGATACTCCTTCCTCTGGCCGTCGGAATCATGATTGCCGGAGTCTATCTTCTCCTCTTAGACATACCCTTCTTCGGCATTTTCCTGGCCCTGATTCTTCTATTCCCAGGAATCCTCCTCGTCATGGTCAGCGCGCTCCTCTACGCCGCGAGCAAGAAGAGGTTGCCTCTGAGGATATACGAGAACGGCTTCGAGGTCCCTCTTCTGCTGGGAAAGCGCACATTCTTCATCTCTTATGGGGAAATCACAGGCATCGCTGAGCGCAGGAACTTCATCGACGGTGACATCTGGGTTTTCGAAACCGGCAAGCCCAATCAGATGATCGCCGTTCGAAAGGACATGAAGGGTTTCGATGAGGTGCTCAAGTTCATCAGGTCCAAGATCGGAAGGGCAGAGCACATCGTGGAGCTCGAGCCCACGAAGGAGGAGGCGGCCGCCTCCAGGAAGCTCGAGTACGCGCTTTACACAACGGGATTCGTCCTCGGTATCGTAGTCAGCTTGGTCATCACGACCTTTGCCTTCCTGGGCTGGCCTGCCTACTTCTTTTTCTTCGGTCTGGGACTCATCCTGCCTCCCCTGACGATGCTGACGACGACGTTCATGACCTTCCAGATGAGGAAGATGAAGAAGCTCACTCCACGAAGGCTCAATGTCAAGATCCCAGCCATCATGGTCATCGGCCTCCTGTTGTACTTCCTGCTCAACATGCTCATCGGTGTCCAAATCGGAGGAATATCTGTTTCAGTCGAGGACAACATCGAGCCGAGGCCGACGTCGAGCTTCCTTGCCCCAGGGACATACGAGGGCGAGTTCCTCATCGCTGAGGGGAGCATCCTCGTCGAATCTGGGAACAGTCTCATTCTCAGGAACTCCACTCTCGCCATGAACCTGTCCGAGGACAGGGAGTTCGGCATATGGGTCGAGGAAGGAGGGACGCTCGTCATGGAGAACTGCACCGTTGAGAGCGTCCTGACCGCGTTCGGCTACACGTTCGAGATAATGGGCTCCGCCGTGATCAATGCGAGCGACATATCGGGGCTGTGGGGCGACCCAGACAACGAGAACTTCGAAGGTGGACTCGAGATATACTCTAGCGATGTCGTCATCGAGAACACCTGGATACGAGACTCCAGGACGAACGGGATTCTCATCATGGAATCCGATCCCCTGCTCCTCAATGTCACGATAGAGAATGCGCTGGATGATGGCATCGAGATGCACAAGTCCAGGGCCCGGGTCCTGAACAGCACGATCAACGGATGCGATTGGGCAATGATAGTCTCAACGGGCTCCGAGCCCCTCATCAAGGGGAACTGGATTTCGGGCAACAATCATGGGATTGTGGTCCAGCTTTCCGATCCGATCGTGGAAGACAACCATTTCGCCATCAACCGCGACTTCGCGATAATGTACGATTCGTACAGCAATCCGACCTTCAGCGGGAACACCTTCAGCGGGAACGACGAGGACATCGTTCACAAGGAGTCCTCGTATTACCTCGAGTTCTGCGGCATCGTGACTGTGGGAATTGCGATCGCTTGCCTCCTGACGCTCTTCTGGGTCTACAAGGAGAGCATGAAGAGGGAGTACTAGTCGAGCACATCTCCGTCTCCCGGCTCGGCTCGCATGCTCCGACCCATCGCCCGGCGGTCCGGGGTCGCCAGCTAGGCCTGTGCCTGTTCCTCCTTTGCCGACGGTGCCGCCGTGTAGTCCTGGCAGAAGTGGCAGTACCACCGCTTTTCGGGCGTTATCCAGCTCGCGGGTCTGCCACACCTCGTGCAGTAGTATGTCTGCGATGTCGTTGGGATTTCCCTCTTCTGATTTGTCGGAACGAAGAACAGAAGTATGGCAAAGAAGAGGACGAACAGTCCCACGCCCACGGCGATGAGGCCCTGGGTCATATACATGAATGTGCAGTCAAACTCGCACACCCTCACAAGGGTCAGACCAATTCCAAGAGGAACGAGAGCCACTCCGAGCACAACAAGGATGTACGCCACCTTGATCGGACCAGGGAACCTGCGCTTACGTTCGGGGGTCATTTTTCTCCCTCCGACAAGCTGATTGACGAAGGTGGTCTTAAGCTTTTCTGACCGCGAACGGGTGGAGCCCGGAGACTTTACCGGGTGCCCGCCGAGAGACTCGATGGCCTGCCAATGAGTCGCAGGGTCGAAGGCGATCGCACGAACAAGAGATTCATCCGCGAACGGACATCGCTTGGGTCCAATGATTTGCGTGCCCAAGGTCCTCCTCAAGATGCGATTCCTCTCGGACTCATGACCATCGTTCCATTCCCCGTGGGGATGTACGCGCTCGTCCGGGGAATCGTCGCGGGATTTCCATCACTCATCCCGATTGCCTGCCCACCCTCTCACCCGCATCCACGGCAACATGGGAGTGAAACGGGACAGACCGGACGGGAGGAAGCTGACCGCTAGAAAGGGGAGGCCCTTGCCGAGTATCCCGAGGCCTGCCAGAGCCGCCGCCGTCGATAGCGGGAGGAGGAGCCAGAAGAGAGCGAGTGATATACGCAGTTCCCCCGTGTCGCGTACGACGCCAAGTCCGAGAAGAATATCCCTGAGGGCTTTCGACAACGCGAGGAAGGCGGGGAGGAGGACCGCAAGACCGAGCGCCAGGGACAATCCCCGCGTCAGGACGCCATCGTTGACGAGGTCCTGGATGTCTCCGAAGGGGCCGATTCCACCCATGATGAGGTAGCCAGCTGGATTCAGAAACGTCCAGAAACCGAGCCAGAGGAGAGGTACGGTCAGTCGCCAGTCCCTCAGAACCCGGAGAAGGAGCAGAAGCTGCACGATCGTGGATACGAGGAGGCAGACGAGAATCCCGCCGCCATGAATCCAGGCTTCCTGCCAAGGCTCAAACCCGCCCGCCGGCGGCACCCAGGAGATGTGGGAGAGCTCGTACGGCCAGAGAAGGGATATATGCACGGCGGTTATCTCCCCGCCAAAGGCGAGAACGAAGGTTCCGTGGCCCAGCACCTCATGGATGACCTCCCCGATGACCTTCAGAACGACAAGTGAGGAAACGAAGACGATGATGAACCTGACCCTCTCGTTCATCGCATCTGGTGATTATATACCTGTTCTTGAATGTAGCGCTAGAGGTCCACGCCCTTATGGTGGCCGCATGTGGATATCTTGCAGAGCTCGTTCTCCTTCGGAGTGCAACCCTCCTCCCCGTTCGGGCAGTTGCCGCTGACCCGTCTTGGACACTTCTCGCATGCGATGTCGCAAACGCCTATTCTCAGGCCATCTCCGTGTGATAGGGTAGTGAGCTCGCCTATGCGTCCTTCTCAGGTGCACCGGGGACCTGACTCGCCCATGTGTTATGGAGTCGAAAGCATTCGTCGAGCGTGATGATTTCTCTGCTGACGATAGAGAGAGCCTCATCGGGCAGCTCACCGTCCGCCACAATCCGGCGGCCCGCCTCCCTCGCTGCTTCGAATATGTCCTCCACCAGATCGCCATTGTTCATCGCATGCCTGAGGCTCCATCCGCAGGGCCGAAGCAGCGCCCCGGCGAACTCCCTGTGCATGTTCTTGCACGCTGCTCTCATGTGAACGATGAGCGGGTCGAAGTTGTCCATCTCGTGGAAGCCGCAGTTCGAGACCAGGACGAGCTTGCCAGTCTTCACGCCCTCTCGCAGGGGATGGCGGCAGTGGCCCTCCCTCAACCCAAAGCTCGGATGAAGGAGCGGGATCATCCTGTCCATGAAGTTCTTGAGCGGGCCCGTGATTCCATCGACGTACACGGGGGATGCGAGAACTATGATGTCGGCATCGCACAGCTTGTGGATCAGCATCCTCATGTCATCGTCCTGAAAGCACTCCCCAGGCCTCTTGACCCAGCAGTTGAACTCGCCCTGGCACGGTCTGATGTCCAGCCTCTTCGTGTAGAACAGCTCGACGTCCGCCCCTTCTTCCTTCATGCCCTCGAGAAAGGGACCGAGTATCAGGGCGGTGTTGCCTCCGTTCATCCTTGGGCTTCCATTGACTGCGATGACCCTCACCATATCGCCTCAAGGGGCAATGATTCCTGCCCCATTTGAAGGTTCTCCAACGGAAGCACGCCGTCATCAGCGTTCGCTGCGCACGACGCGGGTTGCCCTTCCCTCAGCGCTTTCTTCGCCTTGCGGCGCGATTGGCTCCTTCAATCTGCTTCACGAGCGGATGGTTCTCGGCCACCGTGAAGGCGGGGAAGCGGTTGCCGTGGGTGTCCACCTCCCTCTTCAGCTCAACGAGGTCCCTCTCGACAAGGCTGTTGAAAATCTCCTTCCTTTCCAGATGGCTGAACTCCGGAAGCGCCTTCGCCAGCCTGTCGACGAGGAAGCCGGAGAGCTTCACGTTCCCATACTTGGGAGCATACTCCTTGTGACCCTCTATGGCGGCGCGCAGCGCCTTCTCTTGGCTCTCATCGAGCGGGGCGAGAGGCGTGCACTTGGTCCACCTTCCCACCTTCTCGAGCAGGACGAGACCTTCGTCGGCGAGCTTCTGCACCCTCTTGAGGACCTCCTTCTCACTCATCGTGAGCTCCTTCGCAAGCGAGGCGGTGGTGACGCCCTCCTTCGGGATGTGCTTCAGCAGCGAAGGAATCCTTGGCTTCTTCTCCGGCTCCGAGTGCCTGAAGTCCTCCTCGGAGAGGGGCATCAGGCTCTCCGGGTCGATGTACCAGTAGTTGCCCTTGCCCACCAGCTTCTTTATGTCGCCAGAAAGGGAGCGCTCGAACGAGTAGAAGATGACCTGCTTGCCGCGTTCCTGCGCCCGCTGTGCAATGGGCAGGTAGTCCCTGTCGCCAGACAGGACGACGAGCGCGTCGACGTCCTCGCGCGTGAGCATTATCTCCTGCAGTCGAAGCGACAGCTCGATGTCCGCGCTGCTCTTCCCCCTGATCCCCTTCACGTGGATGGCCCTGATTCCCATTGTGTAGAGCTCGTTGGGCACGTCCGGGTTCATTCCCCAGTCGGCGAAGGCCTGTCGGATTATGGGTGATATTCCCAAGGAATCGGTCATGTGCGATATCGTGTTGCCCACAATCTCGACCGACCTAAGCTGGGCGTCCGACCTGTCGTAGTCGTACTGGTTGACAAGGGACGCGTAGATGTTGTCGAAGTCTATCAGCAGGGCACCGAACCTTGTGGCTTTCATGCAAACCCCACTGGCAGGCGTAGGTGGCGGGAGTACTTTAACTTTGTGCGGAGGGGGCCCTCAAGCGTTGGAAACGATCCACTTCGCACCCACGGACAACTTGACCCAGTAACCCCTTCCCGCCAGAAGCACATCAGAATCCTTAAGCACCCGCAGGAAGTGTGGCGGGGAGGATGGGTCGGAGCCCTCCACCCGCTCGACAGGGAGCTCGGCTTTCACGTCCGAGAGAAGAGGCACAGTGACGGTGAAAAGGCTCACAATCAGGACGAGTACACCGAACGGACTCCACTTGCGCATTCCAGTCTCAGCAACCTGACTACATCAGCGGTGTGAGGACATATAGTCGTTTTGCCGAGAAAAACTATGAGCGGTCGGCACCAATCGGGCGCTATTTCGATTGCCTCTCAGACTTGCGATCGGAAGAGCGACTCTTCCTGCGGAGCAACACGAGGAGTATGACGGCGATTAGCACAATGAGCAGAGCCGCGAGCCAGGGCCAGAATGATAGCGCGTCGGCACCCCCCCGATCGACTGCACTCTCGTTCGTACGTATCCTCACCGTCTCGAATACCGAGTTCCCGCCCATATCCGTCGCTGTCACGCGAATCACATACTCTCCGGGAGCCTGCGGTGCGAAGCGGGTCTGATGGGGCCCGCCATCCCCCTCAGTTTTCTTGAGCACCAGATGGAGCGTGGGATCGATTACCTCGAGCACGACCTCCTGAAGGGCGAAGTTGTCAGTCGCCTCCCACGTGACTGTGCACTCCTCTCCCACAAGAAGGCTACTTGGATCCGCAGACAGGTTGAGGACCTCCGGCGGAGACTCGTCGACTATCTGGACCTCTAGCTCGCCGCTGGGTGGGTGGCGGCCTGCGTTTCCGACTTCGTCCGTCGCCAGAAGGTGATACTGGAAGGCTCCCAACGAGTGCTGCGCAGGAACCTCGAAGGAGTACGAGTCCCCGTCAAGTGTTGCCAGGCCCTGACTCCATTGGCCGCCGGGCTCCATGTACTCCACCTGGACCTCCGCCACGGATCCAGCATCAGTCGCCGAACCACTCAGAACGAAGGGAGCTAGTACGGGTGCCGAATCCAGCGGGTCGGCAGCAATCGTGGGCGGCGAGCCGTCGATATGAAGTAGCTCGCCCTTGTCAACCGTGTGGCAGTTCCCGCGATGGTCGCAGACCCCGAACTCGAGACCATAGCCGCCGTCGATCATTCCGGTCGTGCTCAGCAGGAAATCCACCTGCTCGGTGGGAGAGTCGAGGGCCCCGTCCACGGCGTTCATGTCCCAGGCACCACCGCTTGGAACCACAGACACATTCGCGGAGACCACATCGCCCTCGCCCGTGTCGTTGACAACCGCCGTGACGTGGACCAGGGTTCCGGGCTTCGCCCAGATGGAGGGTTTATCGTTGAGGGAAACATCCGTCACCTCAGGGGGAACGAGATCCCCGATAGCGAATATCCTTCCCGCAGAGCAGTGAGCGTACAGAACGCCGTTGACCAAGAGCGGTGAGGCTCTCGTGATTCCAGGGCAGAAATCCGATATGCGCCAGACCTCGGCCCCCGTCGTCGCGTTGAGAGCGTGAATGTCCGTGTCCATGAAGTACACAACACCGTTGGGCGCCGCAACGGGCGAAGCAAGGATGCTGTCATCGGAATAGGCTCCGATTGTGACGTTCCACAACTCGCCTCCATCGTCCAATCGAAGGGCGTAGGCCCTGCCGTCCTGCGTGCCGACAAAGAGGCTGTTGCCCATCACGGCGGGCGTTGACTCCATCGCATTCCAGAAGTTCGTCCCGAGATTCGTCTGCCATATGTTCGTGCCGTTGGTCTTGTACATACAGCGAACGTACCCGTGACCGTGCCCACATACTCTGTCGCCCTCGACAACAAGACCCGACCTGATGGACGAGCCAGGAACCTGCCAGATGACATCTCCGTTCGAGGCGTTCACAGCGGCGGTCTTTATGTGCGCGGTGTAGATGACTCCGTCCTCCCACGCCGGTGATGTGTGCAGGTCCATCGGCACGACGCGGTCCCATATCACGGAACCGTTGGATGCGTACATCGCGACCATCCTGTCGTAGATTAGCGGGACGTACACGACGCCATCCACGGCAAGTGTCGAGGCAGTGTACTCATCTCCGCCCAGTGGTTGTGTCCAAACAACGGAGCCATCCGATGCATTGATCGCGTAGAAAGTGCCGTCTCCCCAGTTGGTGCCGAAATAGAGGTTTCCCTCGTAATACGCCGGGGTGGTGGTCACGTGACCCGAATCTATCGGTGTTTCCCAGAGAAGGTCTCCCGTCCGAGCGTCCAGAGCCACAACGCCACCGGCCCCAGCAGGGCGGAATAGGACTCCATTGGCATAGGTCATGGAGCCGGACGAGCTGCCGCCAAGCGTGCGACTCCAAGAGACGTAATCGGAGAGAGGACCGTCCGAGGTCGCCAGGCCCGTATTGGCTAGATCTCTTCCGAAGAAGTGCCACTCATCGGCTACACAGGTTGTCGGGAACATAAGTAGGCTGAGCGAGATGCAGAGAATGACTACTCGAACCACCCTCATCTGGATGCATCAAGACGGTGTGTCCATATAATCCTATCGGGGAACTCGAATCGCATGCTCAACCGGCTTCGTCTTTATTCCTCGTGGGTCTATGCATCCTGTTGTACATCCACCTTCTCATAAACAGGAGTGACAGTATCACGACGGCGACCAGTGCGAGCGCGATCGCAAGCCAAGGCAACCATCCATTTTCATTTCCACTCTCAGCTTCGCCGACGACGGTGACAGAGGCCCTAGCCTTGTCCGCGTTCCCCGAGTGGTCCCGTATAAGGAGAGTCACGAGATACACGCCCTCGCGGTCATACGAGTGATTGACGCGTTCGCCCGTCCCCGAGGCACCGTCCCCGAAGCTCCAGACGAAGCTCTTGATCCCAACATCATCGCTGCTCGCAGAGGCATCGAATGTCCAGTTCTCATCGATTCCGACGGTGGCGTTGCCCCCCGCATCGGCGGTTGGTGGGAGCACGTCCTCGACGTAGATGATGACGGAGTCGAAGCCATGGTTCCCGCTTGCGTCCTTCGCTACCAGGGTTGCGGTGTAGATACCAGGATAGCTGAACACCCAGTCCACGGTTTCCCCGTAGCCGATGACGGTGTCGTTCAGCGTCCACATGAAATTGACGATTCCCGTGTCATCCGAAGATGCAGATGCATCGAGCCGCACGGGCTCGCCCACGGCGACGTGACGGTCCTCGCCTGCCGTGGCAATCGGGTCGCTGATATCGACAACGAGGACGGAAAGCGTGCAGTTGGCCTCCTCGCCGAGAATGTCCCTGACGGTCAGCCTGACCTGGTGCGTTCCGAGATCAGCATACGAATGGATCTCCTTCTTCCCATGCCCAGTGGACCCATCTCCGAAGTCCCACGTCCAGTTGGCTATTCCCATGTCGTCGGCTGAGGCTGAGGCGTCGAAGAGCACGGGCTTGTTCCGTCCGACGAGCTTGTCCCCTCCTCCGTCGGCGGTCGGCAGCTGGTTGACCCCGCGGAGGAACATCATCACGAAGCCCGCGGAGGTTCTCTGCGCCCTGGGCAGGAGGTCGCCTGCCGCGTATGCGTAGTCGTTCCCGCCCTGGCCGTTCGGCCCGTCAACATATCCGAAGTACTGGATGCTGAAGTGGGCGTTGTAGTCGACCCAGTCGAACGGGTCAGACTCGTTCTCGTAGTGTCCCGCGAGATAGGAATCGAACTCGTAGATTCCTCCCGACTGGACCGCGAAGCTTTTGCGGTTGCTGTGGACCCACGCCTCGTACTCTGAATGGTAGTCAAGGAAGGTGAGTGCCGCGTGGTGGGGGACCGTCAGGTCATGCACGAGGTGGGCCGCCCAGCCGAGGTGATAGAATGCCTCCTGCCTGTCTCCGGCGTTCCAGTGGCTTACGGCGGAGTCGAACTGTTCCGTGCTGAGCGTACCCGCCGACTTGAACCCGATGAGACCGGCATGAGAGGACGGGTCCATATAGTGCTCCCGCGATTCCAACAGGGTCTCGTCTGCCCTCATGCTTCCCTGCTTCATCTTGACGAGGTGCAGCCCGCCAAGGTAGTCAGCGAGCTCAGGATATCCATCGTTCGAGAGGACCACGAGCATCTGATCGAGCAGGAATTGGTGCGTCGATTCTTCGTCGGAGATGGCGTCCCATTCCACGTATGCCGCGTGAGCGGGAAGCAGGAGCAGGCATGTGAGCCCGATTGTCAGAGGAGTTGCGCGCATGGATACTTCACATAGGGCGTGCTCTCACTTAACGTTTACATTCCCGGCGCCGAAGCTGGGGCACCTATTCCAGCTCGTCCTTGGTCCTGGACCGCCAGAAGGCGAAGAGAGCGACCATGATTATGATAATGATGATCAGGATCGCAAGAATCACCATAGGATCGGAGAAGTCCACGAGCGGCGGCGGGCCCGCCTTGTCGACGGTCAAGGTCAACGTGGCGGTGTCGGTATCGCCATCGTCGTCCGTCACGGTCAGTTCGATCGTGTACGTCCCCACATCAGAGTACTTGTGGGTCGGGTTCCTGAGCGCAGACGTGTAACCGTCACCGAACTTCCACTCCCATTCGACGCAGCTCCCGTCGCTGTCCGTGGAGGTATCCGTGAACTGCATGTCGTCGGCGGTCGTCGGTTTGCCCGGAGAGATGCTGAAGCCTGCAGCGGGCCCGACGTTGTCCACGGTGACCGTCTGCGTCGCCTCGTCCGTTCCGCCATCGTTGTCCGTGATATTGAGCACGACGACATAGTCACCATCATCTGCGTACGAATGCGTCGGGTTCTTGGTTGTCGATGTCCCGCCATCTCCGAAGTCCCAAGACCACGAGGCGATCGTGCCGTCAGGGTCAGTGGATGCGTCGCTGAATTCGATTTCATCCGACGTATTCGGGTCAGCAGGACTGAAGGCGAATGCCGCAATCGGGTCTTTGTTGAGGATCTCGACCGTGGTTGTGTCGGTATCCGTCACGCCTATGCTGTCCGTCACCCTCAGCGTCACGGTGTGGCTGCCCTTGGCCGAGAAGGTAGTCGACACTATCTTCCCCGTGGCGTCGTAGCTCCCGTCGCTGTCGTAGTCCCATTCGTAGAACTCGATCGACGAACCGGGAGACGCCCCCGAGCCCCCTCCGTCGAAGCTTATGGTGTCCCCTATGTATCCCTGCTTGTCAGGGCCTGCGTCCGCGAAGGGCAACCCATAGTTGTCCGTGATGTTGAACCAGAAGTTGGCATCGTTCTGGTCCGAACCCGTGCTGCCGTCGTAATCGCCGGACGTCCTGTAGTAGTCCATCTCGACCGTCGTCGTGTCCCCGCTCAGGGTCTCGGTCACCAGGTTCCACGTCGCGTGGAATGCGCCGTTGGGTGGCACGCCTGTCCCGGGGATGCAGTCTGCAACATCATCCGACCCGCCCACGAGATCCGAGCTTATGTCCGCCCTGTCGTCGAGGGAGAAGGTGTCGCCTTCGCAGAAGACGACGGAGAACTCGAACGAGGTCGTGGTGGAAGTGAATGGGTGGACTCCGTTTATGATGACCTCGACTCCGTTGGGGGCGTCATAGGGTCCATACCAGTCCCATACGCCGTCGAACGTTCCGATATAGTAGTACCAGTCCCAGTCCCCGCCTATGAGGTCTATTGGGTCGATCTCCTGCACTCGGTACGCTGTCAGGGTTACCGTCGGATAGGTCTGCGCCGATACCGCCTGCGGAAGGCACACGAGTGATGCGAGGACGAGGCACGCTGACAGAAGCAGCGCGGGGTTCCTATTCGATTGAGGCATTTCAGATTACCCTCCAGAGTTAGCTCCTTTCTGATTTAGTCATGGCTATTTAAGTTTATCTTCGAGCTGTTGGCGGACTACTCTCCCTCAACCGCCACCCTGTAGTGCAAATCCTCGGATTGCCTCGACACCGTCTCCTGGACTCCAGGTCACTATCCTCTCACACGAGCCTGATGGCCCCTCACCTGCTATTCTCAATGCAGTGTCGGCGGAATCTTCATCTTGTACCTCAGAGCAGCCCTCAGGACGACCAAGGCCACACCGATTCCCAGCAGAACGAAGCCCACGAGCATGTCGTCACCTGCGAGGGCTGTAACACCACTACCGAGGAGGAAGCCCCCCGCGCCCGCCAGGGTACCGTGTGAGCTGTCTCCCTCTCCAGCCACGGAATACCGAAAAGGAAGGTATTTCATAAGCCTTTTGGGGAGGAAGGAAATCACGGAAAGGGTTCTCCGAGTCCTCGTGGGAGTCGCAAGT
>JBHIFJ010000010.1:0-57149 GCA_046761045.1 Thermoplasmata archaeon | reverse complement strand
GGAGGAGGAGAATGAGAAAAGAAGAGTTCCTAGGAAGAAAGAACTGCGCCTCGCACGAGTGCGAGAGGTGTCAGGACGAATCGAGGTTCAGGGTGGTCTCTCATCGCTTCAAGAAGAACGCCGTCAAGATAGGCATCGACGCCAGCGTGCTCTCGAAGGTTCTGACGGATCAGCTGACCACCCTGACGACGGAAACGAATGGAAGGAAACCCAGGCTCAGGATGAGGCCGATAAACGGGGAGAATCGCTACTTCTTCAGGAGTCACAGGTTCGATGATGAGTCGCCGATAAAGATGATGAACGAGATAGCCTCCGAGGAGAGGTCAATCAGGAGGAGCGTGCTCAAATGAGCCTGAGCATGAACGAGAGATGCGCCAAGTGCGGTGAGGGCTGCGAGGATGATAGCGATCGGTGGAAGAGGTGCAGCGAGCTCTCGGATGAGGAGTGGCTGCAGCTCTTGGCGGGAGGAATGCTCCTTTCGGATGTGCTTGAGGACGTGCTCCCGTTCGAGTGCTGATGGCCCGTCCGCTCGGCGCGGAAATCGAGAGCTCAGCCCTTCACCCTTCGAAGCCACCTGCCCGCGTAATAGATGCCGATGCCCAGACTGACGAGAGCCTGGCTCGAGGCCCACGCAACCGCCGCCCCGATGAGCCCCATCGTGGGCAGGAGGAGGTACGCGAGCCCCACAATCGCGAAGGCATTGAAAACGGGAATCGCGATGATGGGTTTCAACCTCTTCAGGACCCGCCGCGTCGCCAGAAACACGCCGTTGAATGCCATGAAGATACTCGCCATCGCGAAGACCTGGAGCAGCGGAAAGCCCTTGGCGGAATACTCGGCCCTGAAGGCCAGCAGAAGTAAGTTGCCGAGAAGGACTACGAAGATCACCGCCGGAACGAGAAGAATGAATATCAGCTTCAATGCCTTGCGCGTGTTGCTCTTCAATTCCCTTTCGAAGTGCGAACCCTCGGCGAAGAGGGACATGCACACCGCACCTGTTATCGCGAAGAGAAGCCCGGAGATCGTGTACGCGATGTAATAGTAGGCCACATTCTCCGGGGGAAGCAGGTGCAGCACCAGAAGAGGCAGTGTGGCAACGGGAAGCATGCCGAAGATGGCCGCGACGTAGTTGCCAGCCGAGTAGTGCATCATGTTCTTGACCACGCCCCACCTCAGCGTCGGAAACGCCCTGTATCCAGGGTTGACGAGACGCATGAAGACGAGCATCCCGATCAGCAGGGCGAACGCCTCGGCAAAGCCCCAGGACGCGAACACCCCGAACGCGCCGAAGTAGGACACGAAGAGCACGGCGAGGAATATCCTGGATCCACCGACGACCGTCGTCGCGAGGACGAACTTTGCATTCCTTCTGGCCACGAAGACCTGGGTCATCAGAGTGAGAATCGTGAAGACGACAGTGAAAAGGATGAAGGCCAGCAGGAACTCCCATCTCGCGCGCACGAACCTCAGTGCGGGCGCCCATAGATCGAGCCCCGCGAGGAAGACCACCGATATCAAGATGGCCGCGATGCCGCTGATCGTGAGACAGGAATTGATTATCGCCCTCGAGTTCTCCCCAGACAATGGGAGAAACCTCACCAAGGCCATGTCGAAGCCGAACCTGGACGCCAGTGCGAGGAAGCCTATGACTGGTATCACGGCGGCCGCGAATCCAGCCTCCTCGGGAGCATAGAACCAGGCGATGACCATCCAGAAGAAGAACCCCAGGCCGCTCATGACCACCCTGTCTGCCATCAGGAGGATGGCGTTCTTGTAGAGCGGGGCCCTCAGGTATTCGGAAAGCCTGCGAACGTAGTCTCCAATGACGGCCATGTTTCCACTCTACTCCTCTAGGTCTCCGTTCGGCATCTCGACAGCGCCTGGCTGGTAACTCATTTTCCGTTCAATATGCACCCTTGCCTTAAAGATTTCTCAGAGAGTCTCGCGAGTGGAATCTACTGCCCTCGACACAGCGGGCGAGAATCTGCCCAGCACAAGAAGAGCGAGCACATACGCGATGATGACCGCACCCACCACCTCGCCGGCAATGGCCACAGGACTATCAGTGAGGTGTCCCCAGCTGAACTCGCCAGACGGGAATCCGAAGCCGTAGGCGGGCCAGAGGAGCACCTCAAAGCACTCAGGCGAGAGATCCAGGACAAGATGTGACCATACTCCGAGAGAGAAGAGCAGTGGCCAGACCGATAGCTCGAGACCCTTCCTGGACCACGCCCGCCACAGTAGAAGGGAAGCGCCCGCCACGAGCCCGCCGAAGACGAGCGTGTGGGCGAAGTATCTGCCGCCGAGCGGATTTCCGAAGAGCGGTCCAATCGGCTTGTCTATCAGGTCTGGAATGATGGATGCCACTCCGATGATGATGATGAAGAGCTTGGGATTCCAGCTCTTTCCGAGCTTGCGCATGATAAGGAAGGCCACTCCGATGGTGATTCCAACATGACCCAATGGAAACATCGTTTTGTCCCGTACCCGTAGACCAAGCACACAGATATCGTTTGTGTCTGAAGGCTCACATCCACGCTACCTTTTTTCGTGAGTCTGTCGCTAACAGGACTGCCGAGAGACGTTGAATCCAGCTTACGTGCTATCTCTCGGTCGACTCTTCAGCTGCCCATCGAAGAGGAAGTACTTCTTCTCGATGTGATCGTAGAGCAGGGGATCGTGCGACGCGACTATCACCGTCGCATCGAATCCCTCCCTTATCCTTTTGAAGGCGTCCAGGACAAGCGAGCAGCTTCTCGAGTCCAATGACGCAGTCGGTTCGTCCGCGAGAAGAATCGAGGGGTTGTTTGCCAGGGCCCTCGCTATCGCGACCTTCTGGCTCTCGCCACCGCTTATCTCCCCTGGCCTTTTCTTGGCGAGAGGCTCCAATTCGAAAGTGGCCAGCAGGCTTTTCGTCCGCTCAATTGCGCCCTTGTCCCTGACGATCTTGAGCGGGAGAAGGACGTTTTCCTCGACGGTCAGGTCGTTGATGAGATTGTGACGCTGGAAGACGTGACCGATCTGCACCAATCGAAGCCTGGCCAGCTCCCTCGGGGACAGCCTTGATGTCTCCTTGCCCGTGACCAAGACCTTCCCGCTCGTGGGCAGGTCGATGCACCCGATTAGGTTCAGAAGAGTGGATTTCCCGCTGCCGTTTCTGCCCCAGAGGAGGACCATCTCACCCTCTCTGACGTTGAGATCGACGTCCTTGACCACATCACGGACGCCGTCGTAGCTTTTCGAGACCTTTTCCACAACGACGGGGAACTCCATCCATTTCACCGATATTTCTTTAAATGGTCAGATAGTTGAGGTGCTATCTACCCAGACGATAAAAAAGGTTTCCCTGGGGGCTGCGATGAGGGACGTGTTTCTGAAGATGGCCACGAGGACGAACTGGAGAATCCTCGTTACCGTCATCGGCATTGCAGCATGCGTCATGTACGTGACGGGCACGACCGCGATGGTCGAGGGTCTCGACACGGGAACGGATGCCCTGGCGGCGCGGGTCCAGGAGGGCCCCTATCTGGCCTTCAACGGAGAGAGTCTGGGCGAGAGCAGTATTCCCGCTGCGACGCTGGACTCCATCGAGGGCAACCGCACGATCTGCTGGGCATCCTGGGTGGACGTCGAGGTGGAATCAATCCACCTGGGCGGCACATACGCGGTCACATGCAACGACACCAGCGGCATGATCAAGCCCGACCTGGCCTCCTTCGCGGACTCCGAGCTATGGATCGGGAGCCACCTCTGGGAGGATGCAGAGGCCGAGAACGTCACCCTCCAGAGGGGAGACGAGGTTGTCCTGAATCTCGCGCAGGGCAATCTGAGCTTTGAGTACAGGCGATCGTTCTCCTCCGGCTACATCTTTTCCACAGACTGGTTGCTGCTCCCTGAGAATGCGAGCTCCTCCATCGGCCCGGGCGAGGGGCACTTCTCCTTTCTCCTGATACCCAAGGAGAACGCGGACGACCTCGAGAGGCTCAGAGGCACGGGGCTCACACTGATCCCGACCACGGGAACGGTGGCCTTCTTCCAGGGAGGCATAGATCAGGTGGAGTCCACGCTCCGTGTCGTCGCAGTATCGACGTCCGTCGTGATTGCCGTTCTCGTTGCCAGCCTGATGAGCGTGGAGGTTCACTACAGGAGGAATGACATAGAGATCCTCAGGCAGATAGGAGGAGGACCATCGCTCATCACGGCAATATTCGCGGTCCAGACCCTCTACGTGTCCGTATTCGGCGGGCTGCTCGGAGTCGCACTGGGATACGTGGTCACCAGCTTCATCACCTCCTTCGCGCCCTTGCTTGGCTACGCGAGCTTCATCGTTCCTCAGGCCACCGTTGGCTCGGTGGTCCTGCCCTTTATTCTCGCCCTGATTTTCGGCCTCGTCGGCGGCCTCCCCGTTGCCGCTCTCGCCGCCAGGAAGAAGAAGGAGGGTTCGCCACGCTAATCAGAAGGAGGACGGCCATAGGCCTCGTGCTCTGCATCGCGCTCCTGAGTGGCTCAATCCCATTGCTCCTTGCGATAGGGTCCCTCCCGCAGCAGACCTTCTTCGGCGAGGATATCTACCTGATATCACAGGTAACGAACGACAAGGCGATTCCGTACGAGCTATCCCTGAAGCTCAGGAATAAGACCTGGATCGAGGCCGTCAGCCCAGAGGTGTACGCCTTCTGCGTGGTGAAGAGCGAGCCCGTGATCGTGAGGGGAATCGAAAGCGAGGCCTTCATGGCCCTAGACAGGGGCACGGTGGTCTCGGGGTCCGCGGGAGAGGACTTCCTGCTTGCCGGAACCAATCTCGCTTCAAGGCTTGACCTGAGCATCGGCGACAAGGTCATACTCACAGGCTCCACTCAGCCCACGATAGAGGAGATGGAAGTGACGGGGAAGTACGAGAGCAATGGCCCGCCAAGGGACGAGATCCTGATCCCATTGAGGCGCTCCTGGGGCATTTCCCCCATAGGGCAGGGCTACGTCCTCGCCATCCGGGTGAGGACCGAGGAATACGATGCCCTCAGGACCTTCCTCAACGAGACTGATATCCCCTTGGTCCTGGGTGATGGAACGACCAGCGTGGTCCTGAACAGCGAGGAGAGATTCGATGCGAGGCTCGCGACGCTCCTCTTCCAGAATCCCGAGCTTGGCGGTCAGAGAGGCGTGGCACACACGAGCGTTTTCGTCCAGCAGGCGGGAACAAGCGTTCAGATCGTGATTTGGGGATTCCTCGTCCTGAACAGCTCTCTCGTCACGCTTGGATTGATAGCCGTTCTATCGAAGGCAATAGTGGAGAAGAGGGCGGACGTGGGAATACTGTCGGCCATAGGGGCGAGCAGAGTCCAGGTGGCCAGGATGCTCATCCTTGAGCTCGTGCTCATATCCATTCCAGCGGCGATAATCGGAGTCCTCCTCGGATACGTAATCGCCACCCTTCTGGGGCTGAGCGATGCTGTGCTCCTGTTCGGATACACGATTCTTCCACTTTACGATCCCGTCCTGCTCCTCGAGCTTGCCCTCGTCACCATCGTCCTGGAGGTCGTCCTTGGAGCGATCATCTATCACCTTCTCAGCCGCGAGAAGCCCGTGGAACTCATACGAGGCGTTCCATCACGGGAAAGGAAGAGGACCCTGGAGGAGGTGCTCTCGGATTGAGGAAGCATCTCCTTCCCATCCTCTTCATCTTCTTCGTGGCCCTGGCAATCAGGCTCGTCCCGCTTCTCTTCTCCCCGCTCCCGTACAACATCGACGGGTTCCCACAGGCCAGGATAGCGGAGAATATGATCGAGACAGGGAGGTGGTATTCCGGCGGCCCGTTAGAGGAGCTGGCGTACAACGAGAAGCTGCCCATCCTTCCACTATACTTCGCAATCAGCTCTCTCGTCACGGGGGAACAGCCGCTCTACTTCATCGAGCTAGCAATGGTCATCCTGACCTCGCTCTCAGCGGTGTTCGTATACATCCTGGCGTTCAAGATAACGAAGTCCAGGGTTGCCTCTATCTTCGCGGGCCTCTTCATGGCCCTCTGCGGCACGTATGTCTTCCTGACAGCATCGGTCATGAAGCAGAACATAGGTCTGGTCCTTCTTCCCATCATCCTGTACCTCTATCACGAGAGACAGAACCCGAGGTTCAGGGCGCTGGTGGCGTTCCTGCTTCTGTTCATGGGCCTAGCGCATCATCTGGCGACGATCATCGCCTTCGGCACCATCACATACATAATGGCCGCCCAGAACATCCAGAGACTGAAGCGGGGAGAATGGAGGTGGAGGTCGTTCCTGCTGGACGTTCTCCTTGGCCCCGCGCTTGTGCTGGCGATTGTCGCATACTATCTCGTGGTCCAGATGCCATTCTTTATGGAAGCCATGGAGGTCAACACGATCTTCCTCTTCATGTCGGTATACTTCCTTGTCGCCCTGCTCGCAATCCACCTCTCCTCTCCCTCGACCCTGAAGCCTTGGTTCATTGCGACAAAGAGATCGCTCCCCAAGTACTTCGACCAGAAGGCGCTCTTCATCCTGGGTGCCGCCTTCCTCCTTGTTCTGAATCACTTTACCAGTGTCTTCACTGGAACGATAAAGACGAGGGGTGACTTCCTCCTCATTGCGATCCCTTCCATAGTCCTCATCTTCGTGGCGCTCACGGGCTTCAATGTGATGAGGAGGTCGGAAACGAGGTTCAGGCCGCTCATCGCAGCGGGCTTCATGGCCCCCATTGCGGTGATGCTTTTCTCCTTCCTCTGGGGGCTGAACCCGGCATCGTTCGTTCTCCTGTACAGGGCCTATGACTACATGGACATCGCCTATGCGGTCTCGATAGGCATCGCGTTTGCCGTGGCGCTCAGGAAGCCCATTTCACTGCTCAAGAAGACCGGTCTTGCCGCCCTCTTCCTCGGCCTTATCCTCCTGACCACGCCGCTGGCATACGGAAGTGAGGATTTCTTCGATGTCCAAAACACGACGTATGTGGCGGAGTTCCGAGCAATGGAGCACATCGATTCTCACAACATCAGCAACTTCGGTTCAGACCAGAGGCTGCACGCCACAGCCGGAATGTACTTCGACGAGATAAAGGGCGATGGCTACCTGCCTTTCCGTCTGGCCGCGGGCAGTGACATCACATTGTACGACTATATGCTTCTCGAAGCGAAATGGACCATCAAGGGGGCTCAAGAACATCCGCTTCCGAGTGTCATCATCGAGAGGGACATCTTCGATAGGACCGTGAATGAGGGCAATCTCGTATACAACTCAGGACCTGGAGAATCGGAGATCTTCCTTGTGGCACCCTAGCCCTGCTCTTCCCATCTGCTCAGCTTGTATCGCTTCTGCGATGCCCAGAACTTGCGGTCCTTGAACTCGATGACATAGTATCCAGGATCGTGGTTGACCTCCCTCATCTTCGCACAGCGAAGCATCCTTTGGACATACATCTCGGGAGACTTCTCCATGAACAGATAGAATATGCCGTCCACCATGAAGTCGGTCTCATGAACCACCTTCTCGTCGGGAGGCGTCTCGGAGATGATGAAGGTCGTCGCTCCGAGCTCGCGAAGCCACCTGAAGAGCCTGAAGAGGCCGTACCTGCTGTTCTTGATTCCGCAGACGATTTCAAGCAGAGGCAGCGAATCTATGACGAGCAGCTCGAAGTCGTGGGTCTTCCTGTGTGTTTCCAATATGCTCCTGAACTTCTTGAACCAGGGTGACTCTCTTCTCCCGCCGTCACTGTAGTCGCCCATCCAGTCCTCCTCGCCTTGACGGAAGACGGAGAGGTCGAGTATGTCAACACCAAACTCCCTGCCAACGAACATTCCCAGCTTCTCCATCTGTCTCATCAGGCTGTCACGAGACTGCTCGAGAGTGACGTACAGTCCGTTTGTGAGCTCTTCCTTCGCATTGTTGTAGAGAATGCTGAAAGCCAGCGTGGATTTCATCGTTCCTGGCGCACCTGAGATCAGAACTATGTGTCTAGGAGGGATTCCACCGTTCAGGGACTCATCGAAGCCCTCGACGTATGTCTTGAAAACCTTCTCTGGCCTAGGAGTGCTGGCCTCAGTCTCTGGAAGAGACATCGTCCATCGATTTAGATGAACCATTATAAGGTGTTTGCCTTGATTATCAGCTCTGATACCAGGCTATTCGACCAGTCGGTGCATTCTTGTGAGGTCCTCCTCGAAGGGTTTCAGCTCATCTGGTACCCTGATCCCTGATATACCCTCGCGGAGGCTCAGACCCCTCTCCTTCTTCAGCTTCCAGATCTCTGAATTGAAGTCCATCAAAGGCTGCGTCAGTTCGATGAGCGGCCCCTCCCACTCCTCGCGCACGTCAGGCAATCGCTCCCTGTGGATGTCCCCGCCATAAATCTCCTCCCATATCTTGGCGGTAATGAACGGCGTTATCGGGGCCATCAGCTTCAGCATCACCTTCAGCACCTCGTGAAGCGCGTACAAGGCACCGGCCTGGCCCTCGTACGCCCGCCCCTTGACCATCTCGACATAGTGAGGAGCGAAGACGTTCCAGAGGAACTCCCTCACCCTGTTCGAGGGAACGAAGAAGTCGAAATCCTCGTAGGACTTCCTGCACGCTTCAATGAGCGCGTTGGCCTCTGCCAGTATCCATTCATCGGCGGGCTCCAGATCGCCCTTCTCCTCGACGGGAAATGAGGAGATGAACCTGGCAACATTCCAGAGCTTCGTGAGGAATTTCTTGGCCCCTCCGATTCTGCTCTCTGAGATGCGGAAATCGGCTCCGACCGCGCAACCCGCGGCGGCCCAGTAGCGGAAGGCATCGGCGCCATGCCTCTCGATCACTGGACCCGGCTCGATTATGTTCCCCAGCGTTCTGTGCATCGCCCGCCCGTGCTCGTCCAGTCCCATGCCGTGGATGAAGACGTGCTCGAATGGCTTCTGCCCGGTGACGAGATAGCTCTTGAGATGCGTATAGTGCAGCCATGTTCTCACGATGTCCCTGCCCTGCGGCCTCATGGAGCAGGGGAAGTTGTCCTTGAAGAAGTCCATGTTCTGAAGGTATTTGGTCACGATGAGATTCGTGTTGCTGGAATCCATCCATGTATCGAATACCCGGTCCTCTCCAGTGAAGCTGCTTCCGCCGCATTTTGGACAGGACTCGAAGGGTGGCGGGTCCTTCCACGGCTGGTAGTATTCACCGGGCGGAGGAACGAGGACCTCACCGCAGTCGTCGCAATACCATAGCGGAATCTCGGTGTGATAGTACCGCCTACGGCTTATCGGCCAGTCTATGGTTAGGGCATCGAGCCAATTGTCCAGATACTGCTTGCTCTCTGGCGGGTGGAACATCATCTCCTCGGCCAGTTTCCTCAGCTCTGGAACGAACTCCATCTGCTTGAGATACCACTCCTCCATGGAGATGAACTCGACCGACGTTCTTGAGCGGCTGCACATGGGCGTGATATGCATCATGGATTCCTCCTCGACCACGAGGCCCTGTTCGTAGAGGTCCTCAATGATGGCCTGTCTCGCCTCCTCGGCGGTCATGCCGGCGTACTTCCCTGCGGCCTCGGTCATTCTCCCCTCTTCATCGATGCCCTTCACGGGCTCAAGGTTGAGCTCCCTGAAGAACTGGACATCGACTTGGTCACCGTAGGAGCACATCATCGCGACGCCCGTTCCGAACTCGGGCTTGGCGAAATGATGCGGGTGGATGTTCACCTCTATTCCATATATCGGAACGATCGCGGTCTTGTTCTGGATGTGCGTGAATCTCTCGTCGTCCGGATGCACGATGACGGCCTTGCACGCGCACATGAGCTCGGGCCGGGTCGTCGCTATCGGCAGGTCTTCACCCGTCTCCTTCACCTTGAAGTTGATCGTCGTCATCGTGGATGGATGCTCGCTGTACTCGATCTCGGCCTCGGCGATGGGAGTCTTGCACGCTGGACAGTAGAAGGCAGGTCTCTCGCCCTTGTACACGAGGCCCTTGCTCCAGAGGTCTATGAAGATGGCCTGCGTTATCTTCCTGTACTCCGGCGAGTCCGTCTCATAGAAGCTCTCCTCCCAGTCACAGGACATGCCTATCCTGTGAGAGAGGAAGAGAATGCCCTCGGCGATTCTCCCGATCTCCTCCCTGCAGATGTCAATGAATTCCTGGCGGTCGAAGTCATGCAGGTTCTTATTGTGCTTCCTCTCGACAGTCAGCTCGATGTTGATTCCATTCTTGTCCAAGCAGAAGGGAAACAGGACCTCGTCGCCGAGCATCCTTCTTGAGCGGGCAATCATGTCAATGAGCGAGTATCCAGCAACCGCCCCGATGTGCCATGTACCCGAGGGATAGGGCGGCGGGGTGTCGATCACGAAGATCGGCTTCCCGGAATCAGGATCGAAGGGATGCAGATCCTCCTGAGTCCACTTTTTCAGCAGATCCTCCTCGAACCCGACTTCCCATCTCTTCTCCTTTATCTTCGGGGCAGCCATGCAACCTCCCTTCACGATTCACTTCACCTATAAAAAGAAAAGCCCCACGGTCAAGGGACTGGAAATCTACTCCCTCGTCCTCAGCGCCTCGGCGGGCGGTATCCCGGACGCACGTCTGGCGGGCGAAAGGGTCGCAAGAATGGAGGCCACGTATGCGAAGAGGACGACACCGAGGATGTGCAACCAGGGAATCGTGAAATCGACTATGGGATCGAAGTATATCAGCCAGACATCATAGGAGAGGAGTATGCCCATTATCACGCCGATGAGAATTCCGAGGACCGCGATGAAGGTTATCTCACCGAGAAATGCATTGAGAATCATCCTCCTCTTGAAGCCTATCGCCCGAAGGGTGCCTATCTCCTGCCGCCTCTCCACAACCGCTCGAACCGTTATGACGCCAAGCCCTGCAATGCCCACCATGAGCCCTATACCGAGATAGCCCTCCATGAGGAGCAGCACCCGATTTGCGATCTCGAAAACCTCCCTTATGTTGCTGCCGATGTCAATGACCACGAGACCAAAGGACAGGAACTCGCTCTCCAATTGCCTTGCGACCTCACTCGCATCCGCTTGATCATCGAGCTTGAAGAAGTAGGCGGACATGGAGGTCGAGAGATTGAATCCCGACGACGCGAGAGCCCCCTCGCCCATGAAGAGGCCTGTCGTGAACGGAAGGACCTGCTCGAGGATCCCGATTATCCTCAACCTGATGAGTCCGCCGTCAGCGGCAACGGCCGTGACTTCGTCTCCCAGACCCACGCGCAGGTCGCCGAAGGCCTGGACGAACTGAGAGCCGCCGAGAACGTTGCCGTCCACGATTGCCAGGCTCGAGTTCTCCTGAATCGCGGTCCACGCATCGGCCTCGCTCTCGATTTCGTGCCTTGTCCCGCCCTCGTCGAAGTAGTGCGAGACCAGAGAATGGAAGGTGTACTTATTCTGCGAGCTGAAGTTCGAATCCGTGTCGAAGAGAAGGTAGTTGACCGTGTCGCCATCGGGCTCGGTGACGAATGCGGTCTTCAGTGTCAGAGAGGATATGCCAGCGAAGTGACCCATGTCCAGGGAGGAGTTCTCCAGCATGGGGAGGAAAGTATACAGCGGTTCGTATCTGTACGGGGATGCAACGATGCCGAATCCGCCTGATTCGACTTCGACGACATCCTCGAGCCCCTCGGCCTCCATGCTCTCTATCATCGCGATCACCGTGACCGTGAAGATTATCAGAGAGAACATGGAAAGAGTCATGGCCGTTCTGAATTTCTTTCCCATGGGATAGGATATCGCTGTTCTCAGAACCGGCCTGCCCTTCTTCCCCCCTGCCAGAAGGAGAACCTTCAGTATCACGGACGAGTTGAAGATGACTATCAGGATGGATCCGAGCACGAGAAGGAGGCCTGTGGCGATGAAGAGGATGTAGATGTCGTCCGCTCCGCGGTCTATGTATCCGAGAGGGGCGAGAACCCACGCGACTATTCCGATGCCCGCCGAAGTGAACGGCACCCTTCCGCCTTTGAATCTGGAGAGTAGAACAGCGAAGCCAATCATGATGAGGGGAGGCCCTACGAGAAGCATGGTCCCGCTCGAGCTCAGGAATCCCGCCAGGGCCAGGTAGGCTCCAGGGATTATCGCGGATGCGCTCACCACAAGGTGATGCCATCTCAGCCCTGCGGTGGGAGGTTCCGGCAGGTCCCTTATCGCCCTGACGATGTTCAACCTGCTCACCCGCCAGGATGCTATGACCACTGTCGAGAACGTTATCAGGAGACCGGCTGCGAATGCGAGGAAGAGGCTCTCCGGCGTGAATCGGAAGGTCAGGGTCAACTTGCCCTCGACAGGGAATATCTGGCCGAATGACAGGAGTATGACGTATCCAATGCCCAGACCCAGGAGGGTCCCGAGGAGCGCCGAGAGCGTGGCATAGGCCATCCCCTCGAAGAGGAAGGTCTGCGTGAGGTGGGATCGTTTCATCCCGATTGCCCGAACAACGCCCATCTCGGACTTCCTTTCCTCCGCTAGCATGACGAAGATGTTGATTATGAGGAGGATGCCTGCAATGACGGCGAACGTGCCCATTATGAGGAATATCTCCGTCACGTCACGGCTGAACTCGATGGCATCATCCACTCCGTCCTTCTTCAACTGATTCACGATGAGTGGCGCCCCCACATTCCGCGCCGCCGCCTCGAGGTCAGCGCTGACCTCCTCGGAGAGGGCGATGCCGGCTTCCACACCACCCTCGTTCGAGACCTTTATGGCGTTTATGTAGCCAGGAAGGCCGAGGACCGCCTGAGCGGTTTCCAGACGGACGAATACGTTGTCCTCCTTCTCGTAATCCGCCTTCCCAGCGTTCCTTGCGATGAACCTGACGGTCAGATTGTACTGGACAGAGGAGTAGACGACAAGCGTGTCCCCGACCTCGACCTCAAGGTCCCTGGCGGTTCTCTCGTTCACGATGGCCTCGTACTCTCCCAGGTCCGAGATGCTGACAGAGCGTCCACTGGCTGTCTCGAAGCCGCCAAACCCGTCCTCATGGCCCCCATCGAGTCCGACAAGGATGACTCCCTGTTTTCCCACGCCGGAACGCGTGTTCAAGCCAGAGACTGTGAGTATGATCATGGGTGCGATCCCATCAATCGGCGTGTCGTTCTGTCGCAGGGAAGAGCTGATTTGAGCGAAGTAATCGGCTTGAAACGGAAAGTAGCCCCTCCCGGTCTCGTTGTAGAGCATCTCATCGATTGCATCCAGCCTCTCATAGACGTCTTCAACGAAGATGTACTCCAGCGTGTCACCGATGATGAGAGACGAGGATACTGTCGCCGTTCCGACGAGCAGACCGATGATGACTATGGCGGCTCTCACCTTCCTCCTAAGCATGTTTCGCATTCCCATCCTAAAGAGAATCGGCCTTCGGGCAACCAGGATTGCCGTGCCGATGAAGAGAAGAGATATCGCTCCAATCGCTACCGCCAAGTTCATGGAACCCTCCTACGAAGCACCGGCCCCGCACTCTTGAACGCCTTCCCGCTCGGGGACGTACCATCCATGAGAACCTCTCCCCCCGTTACGTCATCGAGTCCCGAAGAGCTATTCAGCCGAGTTGTCTTTCCGCGGCCAGGGAAGCCCACTATCGGGGCCATCCCCCCTCCGCGCATTTCGAGGGACGCTCTCTTAGGGGCGCGATCGCATGTCTTGTGTGCATTCCTCGCCTCCACGAGAGCTCCCATCACATCACCAGCCTGGCAGTGGGCTTTACTAAGCTGACTATGACTGGTTGAATATTAATGATTATTGTGGATGTTGCCGATGAGGTCAGAGGCGAAATCCTTTTTATCGCTCAGTCCTTCGCCGGACTGATGACACTCAAGCCGAAGTTCAAGAAGGAACACATCACTGTCATAGAGAGATTCATTCGGGACTACCTGGCCGAATCGGGAAGGAAAGGCATCATCGTCGCCATGAGCGGGGGATTGGATTCTGCCGTTGTGGTGGCGCTCTGCGCCCGGGCGATCGGATTCGAGAGGACCGCCGGCATCCACCTTCCAGACAGGGACTCTCCGAAGCATGACGAGAGAGACGCGAGGGAATTCGCGGAATCGCTGGGCATCTCGTTCAACACCATTCCCATCGGCGACTTCGTGGAGTCCTTCCTCTCCTTGGAGGACACAGATGACAGGGTGAGGCTGGGAAACATCAAGGCCAGATGCAGGATGATTGTCCTCTATCACGCCGCGCACTCCATGGACTACCTCGTCGCGGGAACCAGCAACAAGAGCGAGCTCCTCGTGGGCTACTTCACGAAGTACGGTGACGGTGCATCGGACATCGCCCCGATTGGCGACCTCTACAAGACCCAGGTCTGGGAGCTGGCGAAGGAGATTGGGATTCCCGACCACTTGACAGAGAAGACACCCTCCGCGGCCCTTTGGCCAGGTCAATCTGACGAGGAGGAGCTGGGGATCTCCTACAGAGAGCTCGACTCGGTCCTACTGGGAATAGAGCTTGGCTTCAGCGCGGAGGAGATCGTCGAGCGGTCAGAGGTGGACTCGGCAAAGGTTCACCGCGTCTTCGAAATGGTGCAAAGAAGCATTCACAAGCGGAGGCTCGGGCTAATCCCCAAAGTCGGCATAAGCACGGTCGGGCTCGATTGGCGCGAGTAGCTCCATCCTCTCTCGGATGGCCCGCATGAATCTCTCTGGCTCGTCAACGCTGACGATGAGTTCCGTTGCGGACTTCCCGAGGATGAGAAGGAAGCGGATGGGATTCCTCAACTTTATCGAGACAAGTCCGTGTTGCGAGGTGGCGATGTATACCTTTCCCTTGACCCAAGAGGACCGGACTCCATACTTGGCGACCTCGTTCGTCGTCTCGATGGACTCTATCTCGGAATAGGGGATTGAAACCTTGAAATACAGTCCCTGCCTGAGGACGAGCCTGGTGAGAGTGACCCAGTGGTCCGTGAAAAACGGGGATATGCCAACAACACCGAGATAGAAGATGAGGACGATGAAGAAGATGACGGACCACGCACCCATGAGGGGGAAGAATGCAACAAGCATGAGCAGGAGAACCACGACCACCAGAACCAGGCTCAGTCTGACCATCAGGAAGGCCTTGGGGTAGGTGAAGTCCTCCCTCGTTGGCGGGCGCTCCATCGTCCCACTCAAATGTCCGGCCCCTATTGATATTTTCCCCCTCATTACTCAAAATGACCTTCCGAAAACTTCATTATCGGTCCAGAGTATTGTATTCCTCACAGGCTGGAACCAAATGACAAGTATGAGGAGATGCCCCGTCTGCGGAAGTCCAGTGAAGCCAGAGAACCTGACAAGACACCTGAGGAAGGTTCACCCTGGAGAGGAACCTGAAAGCCACATGCCGAAGGAGAGGAGGCTCAAGGCGCGGAGGGGCATCAGCAGACGTGAGGGGACCGTCTATGCGGTCATTGCACTCGCCATAATCGCAATAGTCATTCTCGCCGTGGTGTACCAAGGGTCCCGCCAGTCTCTGGTTGGCGAGCATGCGCCCAGCTTCACGGTCATCGACGTGCAGACGAACACCCAGTACACGCTTCCGTCATCATTTCGGGGTGAGCTTGTCTTCGTCGAGTTCTTCTCCACCACCTGCAGGTATTGCATCGAATTCATACCAACAATGAGGGATCTCTATCTGACATACAACCCTGCACCGCATTACGTCAACTTCATATCCATAAATATCAACAAGCAGAACGATACCGAGGACCTCAAGGAGTTCGTCGCGAAACACCCTGGGTCTGACTGGACGCATTCCCTTGACATAAGTGATGCAGCGGATGACTACAAGGTCCAGGGCACTCCTCACCTGTTCATAATAGACCTGGACGAGGACCCGGAGAACGGAATCGTGAAGTACGACCACCCGGGGAAAGCCACCTACGATGAGATCGCATCTGTGCTCAACGACCTCCTAGGCATTTAGGGGTAACAATGTACACGCGGATACACAAGGAGGAGACAACCCTCAGGCTCATTCTCATCCTGTCCCTGGCAGGCATCGCACTTTCTGGCTATCTCACCTACGTCCACTTCACGCATCAAGGCCTCTGTCCAAGGGAGGGGGAATGCGAGAAGGTGTGGTTGAGTCCCTACAACACGATTCTGGGAGTCCCGGTCGCTCTCATCGGATTGATGGGCTACATCGTCATCTTCGCCTTGAGTTTCCTGAGGCTCTACTACACGGATCTGGACAGCATGGAGAATCTCCCGACCTACATCCTGATTCTCTCGATCGTCGGAGGCGCCTTCTCAATCTATCTGACGGTCATAGAGATATTCGTGATCCAAGCCATATGTGATTACTGCTTCTCGGCGTTCCTCGTGATGATCGCCATTCTCGGATTGATAACGTACGGTGTCCTGAAGGGTGAGGGCGAGGAGAAGGCTGCGGAGCTACAAGAGGCCTAGGCTCTGGCACTGCAGAGCGCGGCCATCTTCTCTTCGCCCAATCTATTGAAAACCTCTGCCTTCAGCCCCCAGACCTGCGGATAGTCCGGATTCAGCCTGGTGACCTCGTGCAGTACGTCAATGGCTTCATCGTACCTTTCCAGAATGGTGAGCGCTTCGCCCTTCATGTAGAGCGTGTCGATATCCTCTGGGTTCTTTTCAAGAATCTTCTCCGCTTCCTCCAGACGTGCGTGAGCGTTGTCAAACCTCTTCTGGACGATTCTCTCGGCGAGATTTGAGAAGACCTCCTCGACGAGCTCACCGGTCTTCGCGCTCGTCATTTGATAGGGGCAGTCGTAGGTCCCAGCGATCTCGGCCATCTCGGACTCCTTGAATGCCATCTTGCCCAGGTCCATCTTGTTCGCGATGAGATACTTCGGGATGTCCCCCGTCACCTCTGTCACGGCCTCTACCCAATGAATCAGCTTGTCGAATGTCTCCCTTCGGGTCGAATCGCAGACAACTATCACGCCCTTCGCACCGAAGAAATAGGCATCTCTCAGAAGATCTCTGAACTGTTTCTGACCCATGATGTCCCAGACTATCATGTCCACGTCGAGCGTGCTGTTGTTCAACGGATGCACCAGATTCAGCTTCTTCTTCCAGATGTTTGTTCCGATCGTGGAGAAGTACTTCGGGTCGAAGGTGTTGAAGACGAACCGCCTCACAAGGCTCGTCTTTCCGACGGAAGGTTCCCCAACGAGGCAGACCTTCATTTTCATCGAGATTCTCTGAGCGAGTGTGGACTTGGTAGCCATTGGCGTTCTCACGATGTGCCCGCCATTCTTAAAGGATTTTCCGAGAGATTATCAGGTCTGATAATTTGGCTCGTTCAGCAAGGGGAAAGAATTAAGGAGGACTGCTCTTTTTGAGCGATGACCGTGGTCTTATGAAGTTACCCACAACGCGGTTGATGGCTTCGATTCTCCTGACAATGTTTGTAGTCACGTCCGCGTTCGTCCTCCTCTACGACTACCCGCTGGGTTCCCGCCCCATGTTCTCCCGCCCTGGTCCATCGGGCGAGGGCATGTGGACGGGCGGGACGATACCCGACGAGGATGGCTACTTCGGCTGGGCCCAGATCTACTTCGAGACGGGGAAGCAGTACGTCTACCTCGAGGACCTTGGTCCCGACAAACTCGCAGGCGTGGACTTCTTCCTCGGATCGAACGAGTCCGATTCCGTCTTCACGACCTACTCAATAGTCCATGAGGAGAGCCAAACTCCGGAATGGGTTCCGAAAGCAAGGGATATCTGGATAGATGTGATCGATGGCAACGGAAGAGGAATCGGCAATGCATCGATTCACCTCATCAGATTCAGTCAATCCGGCGACACTCAGCACTGGAACTTCACGACGGACGACAACGGAAGCCTCCTGATCGACGATGCGCTCCCTGGACCCTACCTCTATGAGGTGAGGACGCCAGAGAACCCCAACGCACCCTTGCTGCAAAGGTTTGTCACGGATTATCCCAACCTCGACTATCCCATACTCCTCGGTGCTCAGATAGAGAGCATGACATCGACCGCCGCACAAGTCAGGCTGCATGTCGACCACTACGCCAATCCGAATCTCCCGGACGTTCCGATATTGGCGGGACCTCCTCAGAACCCCTTGGAAATCTGCACGACGGATGAGCATGGCGACTGTGTCGTGGATCTTCCTGCAGGTGGGAGGCTCCACCATCTGACGGCGGTGAAGGAGAACGAGGGCATCTTCCCGCCAGTGGCTTCGGGAATAGTGGAGGTCGATGGAAGATACGCAGTGGCGAATCATTGGCCTCCTGGCTACTGCTACCTCATCATCCCGTTTTGGATCACGGGGACAATCGGGCTCATCGGTGTGTTCCTCTCTGCGCTCGCGGTCCTCAGCACTTTCGCCTTGGCGAGGCGCTTCACCTCGCTTCGAGGTGCAACCCTCTCATCGGTTCTCGTGATGGTCTGCGGCCTTGCCCTCATGATGTTATACAGTCGGGGAATGGCGGACTATGCGTCGATGGCGTTCGCCACTGCCGGAATCGCGCTCTTCATCGAGTCCCTGCAGAACTGGAGGGAGAAGCATCCGAGATTTGGCGGGCCATTGGCCATCCTCCTGGGAGTCGCCGGCGGGCTGTCTATGGCCTACTCGGTGACGATGAGATACTCGACGGTCGCTGTGCTCCTCGGCCTTCTTGTCTATCTGTACCTCACGGCCGATAGAGGGGACAGGGGATGGAGAAGACTTCTTCCAAGGCGGTCCGCTCTCATGCGCGGTCTCCAGAAGGTCATCCCCTTCCTGGCTGGACTGGCCATAATAGGCGTTCTCCTAGCGGCATACAATGCGCACCTGTTTGGCGGGCCACTGAACTCTGGCTACCAGATGAGCACTCGCGCCACCTTCGATCCGGGGACGGGGAATCTGACTATCACGCAACCCGAGAAATCCATGTTTGAGAGCTATTTTCATCCATCATGGGAGATGTTCGAGAACGTATGGACCACCATACTGCCAACGCTCTTCCTGCTCATTCCCATCATCTACATGGCACCAGTCGCGTTATGGCAGGAAAGGCGAAGAAAGGAGACATGGCTCATGTTCTTCTGGCTTCTACCCATATACGTCATCTACATGCAATTGACATGGGTCGGACACATATACGAGGACATGAGGTACTTCCTTCCAGTTCTCTCGCCAACGGCGATTCTCGTCTCCTTCTCGCTGGAAAGGAACTTCCTCTCGGATTCAAGGCTTAGGGTTTGTGCCCTTATCATCGTGGTCCTCCTTGCCGTTTCAGGATTGCTTGTGGCGGATTACTGCATCAGCTGGCAACTGGCCAGGCTCACAGGAGGGATGAGGGGAATGTCCTTCGACCCGCCCGCCGCGGTGAGCCTCTTCGCTGCTAGTGCTATCATCATCTTCTACGGGGGAGTCATCTACAACGCGCTCAGGAAGAGAATCCGGGTAGCGCCTACCCCATCCTCTCTATCTCCTCGTCGATCTCTGCGACCAGTTGTTCCGCCGACGCCTCGGAGATGATACCGCTGGTCCTGGCTCTGGTTATCGCCAATCGGCGGGCCAACAGCAGCCTCTTCTCGGCCTTCTGCAATTGCTGGTTCTTCAGCCACTCGTGCTCCTCTGCGAGCCTGGCGATGTCCCTGGACGCCTCTGCGAGCTCCTGGCTCAGCCTGTTATCGAGGGTTTCGAACATCGCATCGGAGATCTCGCCTGCCGCCTTCATCTCCTTGAGCTCCTTCTTCGCCGCTTCGATACATATCGCCTTCCCGACCCGCGATTCATACTTTTCCCTTATCTCCCTCTGCGGGAAGAATCCCCAGAGCTTCATGAGTGGTTTCATCGTCAGTCCACCGATCACCAATGAGAACAACACAACGCCGAAGGTCATGACTATCAGCAGGTTGGCATCCTGAACAGTAGCCGTCGTGCCGACCAGACCAAGCGCGAGTGCCACGGGAATCGATCCTCTCAGCCCACCCCAGAACACCACGTGCTTCCAATTCCTGGGCATCCCTTCACCCCACCTTCGCAGACCAAGCAGGCCGCCATAGACAACGATGGCCCTTGCCAATAGGATGGCCACGATTCCATACACGGAGGCCATGACCGCCGTGCCGAGTCCGACCTCTCCAGGAAGTATATTGTGTATCTCCAATCCTATCAGAACGAAGAGAACGGAGTTTATCACGAAGGCGCCAAACTCCCAGAAGCTCGTAAGAGTCAGGCGGGTCGTTGGCGACATGGATGATGAGGTGGCATAGTTTCCGATGATCACCCCGGATGTGACAACAGCAACGACGCCGGAGACGCCGATGAAATCCCCGACGAGGAAGGCGCCAAAGGCAAGTATGAGCGTTATCATGACCTCGATCAGATGGTCATCTATCGGCTTGAGGATCTGGTAGGCAAGAAAGCCGAACGCCCCTCCCACGACGAGTCCGCCCGCGACCTCCTTCAGGAATTCGTAGGAGCCGTCCAATATGGTCGGTCTCGCCTCCTGAATGAGAAGCAGTATGACCGCGAACAGGACGACACCGGTGCCATCATTAAAGAGGCTCTCTCCCTCGACTATAGTGGACAGCTTCTTCGGCGCGCCCAACTCCTTGAAGAGCGCGACCACTGAAACGGGGTCCGTGGGGCTTATCATGGCACCGAAGAGGAGGGCAATCTCAAGCGGGAGCGCCATCAGGAAGTGAAGGAACGCTCCAACGATGAGAGTCGAGAGGATGACGCCAGGGATGGCGAGAAGGACTATCGTACGGATGTTCTCCCTGAGGTTCCTGATGTCGAGCTTGATGGCAGCCTCGAACAGAAGCGGTGGGAGGAAGACGAGGAATATGAGTTCAGGAGTAAGCGGAATTCCTGGATCAATGCCGGCGAAGCCCATCATGAGACCGGCGATCACCAATGCTATCGTGTAGGGAAGCTTGATGTACTTCACGGCGACGCCGACGATGGCACCGACGATGAGGAGAGAGAGGAAGGGCTCGATGTTCACCATTACCGCAAGAAATCAATCCCTTCTCTATAATATTTTAGTCGTGAATCTCAGGTGGGAGAAGCTCATACGAAAATAAGAATACTGTCGAGATGATAAGCCCTCCCTGATGATGATGAGATCCGTTGTTGAGTCTCTCGACGTGGAGCGGAGGAGCGTTTCTGACCTCGTAAGGGCCATGGGCAAGACGGCCTATCAGGCACGAGCGCTCGGAAGAGTCGTGGACGTAATCGAGGGCATGATCCGCGATGAGTCCGTGACAATAATGTTTGGCTACGCGGG
This sequence comes from Thermoplasmata archaeon, assembly GCA_046761045.1. GTDB lineage: Archaea > Thermoplasmatota > Thermoplasmata > RBG-16-68-12 > JAGMCJ01 > JAGMCJ01. The sequence continues at coordinate 35,943 of JBHIFJ010000010.1, read as the reverse complement.
TTCCCTCTCGACTGCCGGTCAATGGAAGATAGTCAAGTGGTTCATAGAGCAGGGCTACGTGGATGTGCTCGTGTCGACAGGCGCCAACATATCGGAGGACATAGTCGAAGCGATGGGCTTCAACTACCATCACCTGCCCCGCGACAGGGTCGGTTCGACGGACCTCGAGCTGTTCGAGCAGGGCTACAACCGATACTACGACATCGCGGGAAAGGAGAGCGACTACTTCGAGATGACCAATCTGATATGCGAGTTCATGCTGACCCTGGATGAGAGCCACAACCATTCTTCCAGGGAGCTCCTGAAGCTCTTCGGGGATTGGCTGAGAGACAAGGGCATTGACTGCATAGTGTCAGCGGCTGCGAGGCACGGCGTTCCAGTCTTCTGCCCTGCGATAGTGGACAGCCCATACGGGGATGCGGCCCTCCTCGCCCGATCCAAGGACCACGGCTTGACCGTGGACAATGTGAAGGACTACACCGAGTTCATGGGACTTGCCGAGAGGGTCGGAGACACAGGTGCCATCTTCGTGGGCGGAGGAGTACCGAAGGATTTCATACAGCTCTTCGCTGCCACGGCAGATCTCCTCTACAAGAGCCTTGAGGTTCCCGGAAGGGAGGGTCAAGGACTCAAGAGAGAAGGAACGGATGAGTCCTACTATCCCCACAAGTACGCGGTCCAGATAACGATGGATTCACCGCAATGGGGTGGGTTGAGCGGGGCAACGCTCGAGGAGGCGATCTCTTGGGGAAAGGAGTCGGCTGACACCGAGATGGCCGTCTGCTACTGTGACGCAACGATTGCCTTGCCGCTCGTGGCATACTCACTTGCCGAGAGACTAGAGGGATTCGAAAGGAAGTCGCGAGAATTGGGGCCTTGGTGATCGCGAGCGCGCAGGCGCTTGGAGTGGCTCGACTTCGACAACCCTGGCGCTACTGGCACCGTCTCGTCTGTGGGAAAGAGTTATAAACGCTGATTATATACGTGAGGCTCAAAGGAGGGTAATCCTTGAGACTTTATGGAAGTAACAGATTTGTGGGCAGAGCGTTTTCGATTATGCTGGCATTCGCCATGACAACAGGCGCCCTCGTGGCGTTCCTGGCCTACGTTCCGAGTGCCTCCGCAACGGTCTACTTCTTCGATGACTTCGAAGGAGGCATCGGGAACTGGGCCGTAGGCGGCTATTGGCACTCCGTCGAGGACACAGTCGATCCATGCACCATTGGTGCACACTCGGGAACACGTAGCATAGGCTACCACATTGACGCGAGCTGTGACTATGATGATGGTGCCCAAAACTCGGGGACGGCGGAGCTCGCCGTGGACATCGACCTCACGACCGCCACGGTAGCGCGATTGACATTCAAGAGCTGGCTTGAGGATGAACCCGGTGCTGCGTACGAAGATGTCGAAGTGCATATCTCGGACGACGGAGGCGCAACGTGGTCCTGGATTGCATATGTGAACGACCCCACCTACCCAAGAGCGCTCTGGAGCCAGGTGGAGATCAACCTGACTTCCTTCGTCGGTTCGAACGTCAGGATTCGATTTCTCTTCGACACCTTTGACGGTTGGGACAACGCATGGAGGGGATGGTTCATAGATGACGTCATGGTTGATGATGTCCCCATTCCGACCACAGATTTCTTCAGAGATGACTTCGAAACAGGGAGTCCAGGATGGCTGGCGGAGGCGGGCTCTCTCTGGCACGAGGTGGATGATACCCTAGATCCATGTGTCGGTCCGCCAAACGACTACCAGGGAGCGTACACTGCCGTGACGGCATGGGGATACCATGTCGATGCCACGTGCGATTTCGATGTCGGGACGAACACGGGATGGCTCAGGTCCCCGTGGATTCCTCTCTGGAGCGCCGCGTCACCAATGCTGTCGTTCTGGACGTGGTTCGAGACAGAGACTAGCATTTACGACCTGAAGTATGTGCAGCTCACAACCGACGGAACGACCTGGACCAACCTTACGGAGCTGAACGCTGCCGGCTTCAAACCGGGCATCTGGCAGTACGTTGAAGTGGACCTTTCGGCGTGGACGGTGTCCTCCATTAGAATCCGTTTCCTCTTCGACTCTGTCGACGGCTCTGGCAACTTCGGCGAGGGCTGGTATGTTGACAATGTCACAGTCGACGGCTTGAGTAACGACCCGCCCATACTGGAGTGGACGGGAGAGCCCAACTATGTTGCGGATGGTGTCCACCCAGAACGGGCAGACGAAGGGACGATGTTCGAGTGGAGAATCAGCTACAGGGATCCGAACGATAACCCGCCGGAGCCGGGGCACCCATTGCTCCATGTCTACGGTGATGGAATGGAGATACCGGGGAGCCCCCTCTCAATGGCGGAGGTCGATCCCCTGGATACGGAATACTGGGACGGAAAGCTGTACTCAGTTTCCTTGGCACCCCTCTGTGGTGCAAACTACAGCTATAACTTCGAGGCAAACGACTCAGTTGGCCTCTCCACCTCGATTGACACCCGCTTCGGACCGCACGTGCTGTGTCCCAATACCCCGCCCTACTTTGATTGGACGGGAGAGCCCAACTATGTTGCGGACGGGCTAGACCCAGAGGTCGGTGATGATACCACGACGTTCACATATCGCATAGATTTCTATGATGATGAGCGCAATATGCCGATGGGCGGGGATCCAGCAGTCCACATCCTGGACGGTGGCGCGGAAGTACCTGGCAGTCCCTTCACGATGGCCCAGGACAATCCTGTTCTCTGGTACCTTTACGAAGACTTCGAGACCGGTTCTCCTGGTTGGACAGGGGATGGCCTTTGGCATGAAGTCAATGATGCCATGGACCCGTGTTCCATTATCTCATGGAGCGGGACTCACAGCTGGGGATATCATGCGGACACCTCTCCACCTGCCATGCCAGGAGAGGAGTGCACCTTCAATGAGGATGATGGGACAGGAACCTCCAAGATAAGCATCGGTAACCTCACCTCTCCCACCTTTGACCTCACCACCGCGAGCAGCGCAACGCTTTCGTTCTGGACATGGTTTGAGACCGAGTGGGGAAACGCCTACGACAGGAAGTGGATTCGCATCTCGGATGATGGCTTTGTGACTTCGACGGATCTTCTGCAGCTGCAAGGTGGTGTCCACCCCACCGGACAGTGGTTCCAGGTTGAAATCGACCTGTCCCCATTCATTCCGGGCACCTATCAGATCGGCTTCTTCTTCGATACTGTCGACACTGTCGCCAACAGCTTCCGTGGATGGTTCGTTGATGAGGTTGGAGTGTACGAGGGTGATGCAGACACCACGGACGGCAAGAGATACACGTTTGACACAACACTGCCCTGTGGGGGAACATACTCATACTACTTCTCGGGCTCGGACGAGAAGGGTCTTGCTGCCACGCCAACCACGGAGCTTTTCGCACCTGCAGTTCAGTGCGTACCAGCATTGGATTGGACGGGCGAACCGAACTATGTCACGGACGGTCTCGACCCCGAAACTGGGAACGCTCTAACCTTGTTCGAGTATCGCATACAGTACAGCGATGCGGACAACGACGCGCCCGCACCGGGCTACCCAGAATTGCACATCTTGGACGGGGGCGTGGACATACCAGGTTCTCCATTCGCCATGAACCTCGACGTATGGGTCGGTGCTCCAGGTGACTACGTGGCGGGTGCCATCTACAACTTCGTCACAAACCTGCCCGCGAGTCCCAACTACGAGTACTGGTTCTATGCTGAGGATGCCACATTCCAATCGGCCCAGACACCCATCCTGCAGGGTCCGACCGTCAACTTCGATTCACCTGTACTGGATTGGACGGCAGAGCCCAACTATGTTGGTGATGGGCTCGATCCCGAAACCGGAGATACGACAACGACGTTCGAGTATCGCATACAGTACAGCGATGCAGACAACGACGCGCCGGCAGCAGGCTTTCCGGAGGTTCACATACTGGATGCAGGTGTGGACATTGCCGGCTCGCCCTTCCAGATGACCTTCCTGTCATGGGTGGGTGCGGTTGACGACTATCAGGCTGGAGCGAGATACAGCTACACAATGACACTGCCGGTCGGAACCAACTACGAGTATTGGTTCTATGCGGAGGACGGAATTGGTCTGTCCGGACAAACAGCACCCCTGGCCGGGCCAGTCGTCAATCCTCCGGGTGCCGCACCAGCATTGGATTGGACGGGCGAACCTAACTACGTCATGGATGGCCTCAATCCAGAAACGGGGAACGACACCACTGTATTCGAGTATCGCATACAGTACAGCGATGCAGACAACGACGCGCCGGCAGCAGGCTTTCCGGAGGTTCACATACTGGATGCAGGTGTGGACATTGCCGGCTCGCCCTTCCAGATGACCTTCCTGTCATGGGTGGGTGCGGTTGACGACTATCAGGCTGGAGCGAGATACAGCTACAGCACGACCCTGCCCGTGGGTTCAGACTACTCCTACTACTTCTATGCCGAGGATGGCATAGGCCTGGTTGGGCAGACTCCAACCATGTCAGGACCGACGGTTGCTCCTCTGGGCAATGATCCTCCCGAGGCGACAGATCTCTTGGTCGACAGCAACCTACCTGGTTCGGCCGGAATATTGCACATCACCAGTGCCACGCCGATGTTCGAGTGGGGCTACTCTGACCCGAATGGTGATGCTCAAACCGACTACCAGGTGAGAATCGGAACTGCTCCAGGCCTCGGTGACATGTGGGACTTCACCGGTGGTGGTCCCGGACTCACCGTAGTCTACGCTGGACTGCCGCTTGCAGATGGCACTGACTACTACTTCCAGGTTCGAGTGAGGGACAACGTCCAGTGGTCGCTTTATAACACGACCGTCTTCCACACGAACGCGGTCCCACCGCCGCCCACTGATCCTACCGTCCCGCTCGATGGCGGAACGACCAATGCCGGTGCAGGCACTACGGTCAGTTGGACCCCGGGTGGTCCCGACCCAGATGGGGATACGGTGACCTATTACTGGCAGGTGGCAACGGACCAAGCCTTCACGAACATGGTCGCCTCCGGTTCCACGACCAGCACGACCTCCGGCGGATTTACCACCGCCATATCAACGACGTACTACTGGCGTGTGAACGCCACGGATGACTATGAGTCGTCTGCGTACGGCAATGTGCCACCTGGATGGTGGATGTTCAACACCTCGACAGTGGTGAACGATCCGCCCGTCGCGAGCGGGCCAGGAGTGGACGGCTTCCTCGACGGTTCAGGGGGGATAATGCACATTCTCTCTGCGACTCCCGCCCTCAACTGGACGTATCTCGATCCGGAGAGCGTGGACCAGGCGGAGTACGAGGTCAGAGTGGGAACCCAGTCGGGATTCAGCGATATGTGGTCCCCTGGAAACGTAACAGGCAACGCCAACTCGGTAACCTATGGTGGAAGCACCCTCGCAGATGGCACTGACTACTACTTCGGTGTGAGAGTCAGTGACGGTGAGAAATGGAGCGATTGGGTGGAGGTGCTCTTCCATATGAACACGCCGCCGCCAATCCCCACGCTCGACTCGCCGGCAAACGGAACAGCGGACATCGTGCCAGGTGACATAGACCTGAGCTGGAGTTCTGTCTCCGATGCCGAAGGAGACGCCATCACATACTACTGGTATCTCAGCGATCAGTCGGACTTCACGCCCTTGGCGGACAGCGGATCCACCACAAGCACGACGGCGACAATCACTGTCCAGCCTGAGACCACATACTACTGGAAGGTCGAGGCCTATGACGGATACGAGCTGAGTGGGAACAGCACCACGTCTGAGTTCACGACCGTGTCAGCGACGGGAACCATCACAGGAACCGTTCTGGACGATTCCAATGACGAGCCCATCCAGGGCGTCACCGTTGAGCTGCTGGATTCCAATGATGACGTCGTCGAGACTGATGTGACCAACTTGAACGGGCAGTTCGAGTTCACGGACGTAGATTTCGGCACCTACTCTGTCAGGGTAACGAAGTCCGGATACGAGGATTACACCGAAACGGGTGTGGAGATATCCTCCTCGAATCCGGATGAGGATCTCACCATAAGGCTGAAGAAGACCGTGGCACCACCAATCGACTGGATGCTCATCCTGATTCCGCTGATAATCATCATAATCATCGTAGTAATCCTGCTCGTGCTCCTGATGAAGAGGAAGAAGCCGGAGGAGGCACCTCCCGCTCAACCTCCACCTGCAGCTGAGCAGGCTCCTGTGTACTACCCACCTGCAGACCAGCCACCCGCGGAAGCTCCGCCAGAGACGCCTACGACAGAGGTTCCACCCGAGCAACCGCCTGAGCAGCCGACAGAGGAGAGCTAGGACAACAGAGGGCCTCAGGCACTCGTCCAGGGCCTCCTCGACGGGAGGTTCTGGCGATCTCTCAACGGGCGGGTTCTGCTCAGCCAATGGCAAAATCGCTAAGAACACCGATGCTGGAAGCAGCGAAGCCACGACCGAGGCGAGATATCCACAGCCCGCCCTAGAATGCGAATTGTGCATCATCGCTAACGGCGCACCTCCCTCATGGTTGTGATGCAATCCATTTCATCTTCAACACTGTGATGGTATGCTGAGAGAACTCCAGACGACCAGCTGGACCAGCATTCATGCGGACGAGGTGGAGGGAAGCCTCAGATGATCTGGCCAAGGGTCTGGTGAGTGGGAAGATGAGACTCGAGCCCAGGACTGGCGCGAGTTCTGACCTTCCGGTATTCTGGATTGAGATTGACTGTCCCTCGCATCAGTAACAGACGAGACTTGATTACCATCGGGACCGAGTGTACTCACAGTGACGCCGAGGTGGGGCGTCGAAGAAATACCAATGTTGAAGGGAGGTTGAAAAATGAAGGCAATAATCACATCAGCTCTGACCGCCTTGCTCGCCTTTGCGATGGTCTTTTCCTTCTCAGCTGCAGGTTTGACCGCTGACAAGGTACCCAACGGATACGAGCAGGAACCCATAATCGAGGTCGAAGGCGTCTCCTACTACTTCGCAGGCCCGCCGTTCCTCCACGACATACCTGGACACTACTGGAACGTCAATGGAAATCACATAACGGGGCTTCACTTCAATGAGGGGGCCATGCCGAGTTTCTGGGCTTCGAGCATTGAGGAGGGCGCGCTGCTGTTCAAGGTCGACGGAATCATCGGCTACAACGACGGAAGCATGATTCCGACACAACCAGGATATGTGCACTGGCATGAGCTTGTTCCCGTGGACCCGAGCATGCCATACGATCCCGACATCGGGGTCTTCTTGAAGCACACCGCTGTCGACCACTTCTACTTCGAGGGCGGACCTCATCCTGAGAACGCCCATTGGGTAGAGCCTGGCATAGAGTACAACTTCATACCAAACGTGGTCTACCAGTCAGGCGACCGCGTAGCATAAGGGACCCTGTGGGTCCCACTCTTCCTGATTCTCGATTCACGAGCGACGTTCTGCTGGGCAACCCCTCGGACGGCGGTTGACAGACGAGCCGAGAGCCAGGGCCAACGTTCATTCAGAATCGAGACTCCCGATTCCGCGTTGAACGCGATGTGGGCCTCCGAGATTGTGTTATTCGAACTTCCATCGAAGACGATCCCGTACGTCGAGTTTGTGATGTTTGTGTGGTGGATGATTGCCCTGGCCGTTGCATTCATCTGCAATCCTTTCTAGTCACCAGGGGAAGGGGTCGAGAGGTTGGATGTGAAGACGATCACTGAGGCGGGCGATCCTACAGCATAGAGTTTCCCCTCCACATAGATCGCGTAGAGGCCGTTGAAGAAGACCTCGACTCCAGGTTCGATGGTCAGGTTCGCCTGGGAGAGGACTGTGATATCGCCTTCAACCCAATAAGGGCTTCCCACTTGAGTCCACGTGGTGAGGGTCGATATCGGCCCCTGCACGGGCGTTCCTGCGGCGGCTCTGTCTGGGCTGATGAGAAGGAATGCGAGAACTGGGGCTCCAACGACAAGGAATCCCTCGATGCTGGGCCTCGGGCTTCTCATCCTACCACAATCTGTATCTAGTGTTGCTGGTCATATATATCCCTTGTAATCCAGAATCCCGACAGTCTATCCAATGATGTGCCCTCGACCCGCACAGAATGTTGCAGAATGGATTCTTGTCGTTCGTTCAACACCGTTCTCAAGAGAAGCTTAAAGCTTTCGCAACTGATTCGAGGTCTGAGGGGGTCGCTATTCGCGCCTACGGCATTTCTTTCAATCCCGCTGAGTTCAGGTGGCCAAGAAGCACGGACCTAGAAGTGACCACTCAAGTTCCGCGGAAGCGCCAGATCTGGGGGAGATCCACCCATATCCAGTAGCCCTCACCGGCAGTCATCATGTCACTCGAGGCCAGGTGTGTCAGATGATACGGAGGTGTGTCGCTGTATCCATCCACCATCCTCCAATCGATATCGCGCAGAGCCTCATCAACCGTTCTGTCCAGGAACGACGGATAGCCGACGAAGTTCCATCCGTGATACAGACGGATGTCAACAGTCTCCGGAACCAACCCCGCAACGATGAGATTATCGCCCGCCGTCATGTCAATCCAAAATCCCATCGTGTGATTTATCTCGAAGAGTGTGCGGTATGTCCTAAACGTCCAATAGGATTTCCAGTGGTTTGACTGATCCGCTGATTTGTAGTATCGGACATGCCTATAGCTTCCCTTGAGCGTTTGAAGGACCGCCTCTATCGTCGTGTCTTTCTGCACAAGAGGTATGGAAGCTGTTCTCTTTCCCTTCTCGAGGAATCTCACGAACTTCCCTGCCTGCCCCTTCCAGCTTGCATCACCGCCGGTATCGTTCGCCTGAACATAGTAGAAATGGTTGCTCCAGTCACCGTCCCCAGCAAGGGGATGAACAAAGGTGCCTACACCTGCGGGAACACTTGCTAGGAATTCGTACCCTGCCCACCCCAGTGATAGTTCTCACTGTGGTAGATTGCATAGTTGGCGACGTCATCCTCTCCAGCACCATCATCGGCGGAGAGGTCCCAGGCGAGGACGATGTCCTTCTTGTCAACGCCTCCGAGGACTGCAGATTGGAGCACAGGAGACGCTGGTGGCGGAGGGAAGCTGCATATAGTGATGAAGCCGAACTCGTAGTAATCGATTGGATCGTGCAGCGCATCGTAGAAGGTGAAGTTGAAGGTGTAGGTCATGCACCTTTCAAAGGGTGTGCCGTGATACATCTCCAGCATAAGATTCCCATGCAAATCCCAGGTCTCGGTGATTTGCCAAGTTCCCGCGTATGGAGTCACCGCCCATTCATAACTGGTCCACGACGAGTTGTCCGAGACAAAAGCTATCGCCAACGTCTTGTCAAGAGGAACGTCAAGATCCCCATCTTCTGGTTCCGTCCAGTTGACGATCTGGCTCCGTTCTTGAGGACCGCCTGGCGATCTCTCGGAAACGGGATGAACTTGAAGCCCCCCAAAGAACAGGAATTGCGATAGAAGAAGAGCTGAGGCGACTGCGATTCCGGAAGGCTTCAGAGCACTACTGGCCCTTCCCTTCAAGTACTCAACAATCTCACGATAGGCGAATTCGGAATTGCCCACGACATCTCCTCCAGCTCAGAATCTTTTCGGTCTACGCGTATTTGAAATGATTGGTTCACCCTTCGAATCATCCTGCTAGCCAAAGTCAATTGCGCGGCCCGTGGCTGGTGCTTACCGCCCGCCGATTTGCCTGATCAAGGAGAGGTGTTCATCGCAGAACTCCCTATCCCCGAGCTGCGAGGCAATCACCTCTTCCTGCCAGTGCGAGTTGAACAGTCTACAGCTTGGGTCCGTGCAGAAGGGTTCGAAGACAATCGAGTACATGAGGGCCTGCATCACATAGCCCTTCATCACCTCCGATAGACGTGTGTCATCGTAGTCTAGGAACCTACCATCAATCTGCTCCTCCAGCAGTTCGGTCGGCACTTCACTCCCCAGTGCCCTGAGCTTCTGCTTAATCACATAGTACTCCCTGGGCTTCGCGGGAGCCTCCACTATCCCACTCGTCGAGATCATGCTGGGATAACCGCAGAGAATCACGCGCGCATGGTACCTCCCGTCCGTGGCGTCGTATGTACCGAATAGCCTCGACGTGAACAGGATGTGAACGACCTTCAGGCTCAGCTCCCCGCGAGGTATCATGCCCCTCATGACAATATGAAGCCTGACTGCATCGTACAGAATGCCTGAAATCCTCTTCTCCGGTTTCGAGATGAGCTTCTCCTCGAACCTTATTTCTCCGATGAGCGGGTCAAAGCTCTCGAAGGGCTTCGAGACATTCCTGACCTTCGTGCGTGCGATCAGCTCTGCGAGCTCCTTGGTGCTCCCCACGTAATGATGCCTGACGAAGTCATCCCTGAGCACGATATTTATTCGCGGAAAGAGCTCTTTCAGATACCCGGTAATCTCCCCCAGATCAAGCGTTCTAGTGGAGGGGTCGCTGTACAGGAACACATCTGTCGGGATGTTCCACTCACTTGAGGAGGTCGAGGGCAATTTCTGCACCTTTCTTCCCAGATAGGAGCATCGCGCCGAAGGTTGGCCCCATCCTGGGCAAACCGTACGTGGCGGATACGGCCATTCCTATCGCCAGGAGACCCGGGTGAACCTCTCCCGTGTGCTCGACCACGAGATCCTCGGACTTCTCCACCCACATCCCTCCTTCACCGACCTTCGTGAGGATCCCTCTCTGCTCGAGCTTCGTGACGACCTCGGCCTCGTGACCAGTGGCATCCATAACGAGCTTGGATTCGAGCGCGATTGGATCGACGCATGTGATTTCACGGGGGAGCGCGCTGACAGGGGTCCAATTCACGACCACGCCACCCACCCGATTGTCCTCTCTGAGGACGACGTCATCGAACTTGGTCATGTTGAGAATCTTCACGCCCGCATCGCATGCAGCGGCGATCAGCTTCGAGCACGCATGCGGTCCAGGTGTCACGAACAGGTTCTTGGAGAACTCCTCATAGGGAATGCCAAGCTCGTCCAGAATCGATTGAGCCGGTGCTCTGACAGTGATAGTGTTCATGAGGTAACCACCGATCCAGAACCCACCGCCAAGGTAGTTGTTTCTCTCGATTATCAGAACGCGCACGTCCTTCTCGGCGAGGTCTCTGGCTGCCATCAGTCCGCTTGGTCCACCGCCGACTACAATCACCTCTCCATCTGCGAATCTCTCCATATCCGCGGCGAAGCTGCTGACGATGGCTCGCGTGACCTGACTCTCCGTCACCTTCTCGAATGTGGGCATGAGTTCACCTCGCAGAAATAGCTGCAACGAGTATATAGGACTTGGGTATGTTGGATAGGTTCAAGATTGTCCGCCATGGAGTCGCTGGGTCAGTTCCGAGTATCCCTTGTAGAACTCCCATCTCCTCTCGATGCTTTCCCGAAGCTCGGCGATCTGCTCCTCGTCCATGTGACGGAATCGTCCCTGCATCCTCAAGTAGGCCTCCAGGTTCTTCATCTTCGGCTCCCTGTTTATTTTGAGCTGCCCGTTCACGGATTCCATGAGTATCCACATACCGCACTCCACGGCAAGTTTCCCGAGTTCCACGGTCTTTGACTGATCGTACCTCCAGCCCGGAACGCAGGGAGCAAAGACCTGTATGTAGCGGAAGCCCTTCGTCTCCTTTGCGTTCTGCACCTTGTTTATGAGGTCGAGCGGGAAGGATCCACTCGCCGTTGCGACATATGGGATGCCATGAGCCATCATTATGAGCGGGACATCCTTCTTGAAGTCCTGGTTTCCCTTTGTTATCTTCCCGACGGGGGTCGTCGTTGTGGATGCACCGTGGGGTGTGGACCCACTTCTCTGCACACCAGTGTTCATGTATGCCTCATTGTCGTAGCAGATGTAGATGACGTCCTCGTTCCTCTCAGCGGCCCCGGAAAGCGCCTGAAGACCGATGTCGGCAGTGCCGCCATCACCCGCGATACCGACAATCGTAACGTGGTCGAGGCCCTTCCGTTTCATCGCTCTCGAAAGCCCTGATATCGCCGCTCCCGTGTTCTCGAAGACCGTATGATGATATGGGACCGTCCACGCGCAGCTTGGGAAGAGGCCGTTGAAGACGCTCAGGCAGCTTGGCGGGACGTAGACGATGATCTCCCTCCCAAGGACCTTCGCTATGTTGCGTATCGCCATTGCGGCGCCGCAACCAGCACAGGCAGTATGCCCGCTCGAGAATATCTCCTCCTCCGGGAGGTCCTTCAGTTTCAGCCTCATCCCATCGTCACCCCCCTGGTGTTGACCCACTCAACGTTCCTTTTGGCCTTCCCGGTCTTCGCAATATCCAGGAGGATGTCATAGATGGAGTGGACGTCGGCTTCTGTGACGTCTCTTCCACCGAGACCGCCAATGAAATCCACAACGGGCAGACCAGAGTCGAAGAGCGCGTTCCTGGCCTCTAGGTAGTGGGGACCTCCCACACCAAAGGAGACAGACCTGTCGTAAACACCCACCGCCTTCGCAGCACTGCAGACCTCGGCGACTCTCTCTGCCGGATATGGCCTGAAGGCCCGCACCTTGACCAATCCGACCTTCCTGCCCTTCTCCCTCAGTTCTTGAACGACTCCCCTCGTTGTCGATGTAACGGTTCCAAGGGTCAGGAATATGGCATCGGCATCCTCCACGAACTCCGTTTCGATGAGTCCACTATGGTCCCGCGCAAACTTGCTTGTGAAGTCGCGATTGACCTCCTCTATGACGTCCTTGGCATTGAGCATTGCCCTATGAATCTGATATGCCGCCTCCTGCCTGTATTCCCGTGGTGTCACTATCCCTGAACCGATTGGGTCCTTCGGATCGAGATAGGAGTGCTCGGCCGCGTAGGGCGGGAGGAAGTCGTCCGTCTCATCCTGTTCCGCCAGCTCGACGGGCTCGACGGTGTGCGAGAGAATGAAGCCGTCACTGCAAATCATGATGGGAAGAAGCACCCGCTTGTCCTCGGCAATCCTGTATGCCTGAAGGATCATGTCGTGGACCTCCTGGTTCGTCTCCACGTACATCTGCACCCAACCGCAGTCCCTCTGAGGCATGGAGTCGTTGTATTCGACCCATATGCCCGCCGTGCTTCCCACGCTTCTGTTGACGACGCCCATCACTATGGGAAGCCTGAGAGCTCCGGCATTGAATAGGAGCTCGTGCATGAGGGCCAGACCCTGAGAGGCTGTAGATGTGAATGACCTCACGCCGGCTGCCTGAGAGGCAACGACGGCACTAATCGCGCTGTGCTCGCTCTCCACCTTGATGTATTCGCAGTCCATGATACCGTCATTTATGAACTTGGCGATATGCTCAACCATCTGTGTCTGCGGTGTGATCGGGTAGGCTGCGATGACCTCCACTCGCGCTCTCATAACTGCATGCGCAGTGGCGTAGTTGGAGGTGACGACCCGTCTCATGCCTCGACCTCCCTCACCATTGTTATGGCATCCACGGGACAGACTTCTGGGCAGATTCCGCATCCCTTGCAGTAGAAGTAGTCTATCTTGACGACCTTCTTCTCAGGTACCCGCCTAATGCAGCCCTCGGGGCAGTGAAACCAGCAGAGCATGCAGTATGTGCATTTCCCCTCGTCGACCACCGGATGGAAGGTCCGCCAGGTTCCCGTTTCGTTTTGGGCCGCAGAGCCGGGTCCGAGTTTCCCGTACTCGGTCTCCTGGAACCTGATTGCCAGTCCGACTGGAAGCTCGTTCACATCGGGCAACCACTTCTTCTCGGTGAGGAATTCCTTCCCGCCCCTGGATATGCCCACTTCCGTCCGCTCGAATCCCAGCTTGGCCGCCTTGACGTTCTTCTCTGCCGTCAGATCGCCCAATCGCTCCCCGAACACATCCGCGATTCCGTGCTCTATGGCCTCCATGCCTACTTCCTCGGTTGTCTTGGCGAACGCCCCAAGCATGCAGCTGTTCGTCACGGGATGACCAAGGACTTCCAGAGCGACGGTTGTCGCATCCACCGTTCCCACGCAGACTCGGAGGCTGAGCTCCACGTTCTCAGGAGAGCGGGCGGTGTTCAGAACCGCTGCCCCCTCCTTCTGCAGTCCCTGGCATATGTCTATTCTCGTCTTCGTGTGTCCCTCGAGTATCCCACCGCTCGGGATCTCTGACTCGGAAAGCCTTTCCATTCCCTTTGCGACATCGACCAGGCCTGCGAGCCAGGGATCCAGGACCACGACGTAATCGGGATTGTAGATGTGCGCCTTCGTGAGTATGCGGTCCTCGGAGATCCTTGCGAATGCCGCGACAGGAGCCCCTCTTCTCTCGGCTCCGAAATGGGGGAACGCCATCGCGAATTTGCCTTCGTAGACAGCTGCACTCGCCAGCGCTTGCGCTGCCAACACAGCTCCTTGCCCTCCTCTTCCGTGAATGATTACCTCCTTCATGTTCCCACCACCAACGCATCAGGGCGAAAGGTGGACCGGATGAATTCTGATAAACAATCGATTCTTATGAACTTTGGCACCTCAAGGAGGGCCTTTTGCAGGCTCGAATCGGAATGGTTTCGCCGACTGAAAGATTATCATGGGTGAAAATCAGAGCGATGAGTTGAAAACCCGTTAATGGAATGAAAGATGCACAAGGTAGCCTTGAGGAGAGCAATTGCCAACGCAACGGAACAAGAGGGTCCTCCTGAGCGGGGTGTCCAAAAACAACCTCGTGGAGGTGAACAAGAACAGCAGGATCATCTTCGAGGTGTTCGCGAAGGGTGAATCCTATCGTTTGGAGACAATCTCGAGTGTGCTGGAGTCGGATGGCTGGTTGCTTGAGGGCGAGACGCTTCTCCTCACCGTTCCGAAGAATGCTTTCTCTCAGCCCCAGATGGTGAGGGTGGTCCACAATGCCCTGGCAAAGATTCAGTATCTGATGAATGCAAGCGGGATCGAATACGAGATGAGGATCTTGTCGGAGGACAGAATGAAATCGTCCGCAAGTGTCTGCAAGGCCAAGATCGGCCTCGTGGGGGATACGGCGGTCGGAAAGACCAGCCTGGTCAGGAGATACGTTCTCGATCAATTCGACGACAAGTACATCAGAACCATAGGAGCGAAGGTCTCCAAGAAGGAGGTCCATCTCAGTGTCCACGATGACAAGGCCGTCAGGGTCGATATGTCCATTTGGGACGTCATAGGAGAGAGGCACCTTGCAGAGCTGCACATGGAGCGGTACTACGGGGGCGTACAGGGGATTCTCGCAGTGGTGGACATCACGAGAAGGACGACCCTGAACAGTGTTGAGGATTGGGTGTCATCCGTGTCGGAAATAGCTGGAAGTGTCCCCGTGCATCTGCTTGTCAACAAGGTGGATTTGAAGGACAATTTCGCGATGGAAGAGGGAGATGTCGCTGAGATCTCGACGAGAATGAAATCCCCCTTCATGTTCACGAGTGCAAAAACAGGGAAGAATGTGGAGAGCGCCTTCGTGCACCTTGCCAAGAGCATCGCGCTCAAGAATGGGTTGTCCCCGAGAGTGCTAGAGGCAACCCGCTGACGAGGAATCCGTGAGCGCAGTTCTCAACGGGAATGGGGTTCTAGCAGGAGCTGTGTTCTATGGCTTGAGTGGGGCAGGCCTCTACGCAGGCGCAACATTCGATGCATTCGTCGATGTTTGGGGCGGTCGATTTCTTGTTCACCAATTCGTAGACCTCCGTGGGGCACACATCGACACATTCCCCCGCGCCTATGCATTTATCGTAGTCAATCTCTATGGTGATTCCCAGGCCCTCGCTCTCAAATCTCTTGACGACCAAGATTCCACCGGCCCAAAAGAATGTGAACCACGTAGTTATCGCTTTCCCTTTCCACCATTAAGATGTCACCGGATGAGAGAACAGCGGTCCGGTGGATGCCATGGACTGAATGCGAATGTTTATAGACGCCAAAGTTTTCCCCTCTTGCAGGGGGTAGGAGAATGGATTTTGAGTTGACGGAAGAGCAGAAGATGCTCAAGAAGACCGTTCGGGACTTCGCGGAGAAGGAGATCAAACCCGTCCGGGCGGAATACGACGAGAATGCGGAGTATCCAATCGAGATTCTGAGAAAGCTGGGAGAAATGGGAATAATGGGCATGGCGGTTCCTCCCGAGTACGGCGGTTCGGGCGCTGATGCCATCAGCTATGCGGTCGCGGTCGAGGAGCTCTCAAGGATCGATCCTTCTGTCGGTGTCGCAGTCTCTGTTCACAACTCGTTGGCCTGCGATCCGATAGTCAAGTTTGGGACGGAGGAGCAGAAGAAGAAGTGGCTTCCAAGCCTCGCGAGCGGGAAGAATATAGGATGCTTCTGCCTCACGGAGCCGGATGCTGGTTCGGATGCCGCGTCCATAAAGGGAACGGCGAGACTTGAGGGTGATGAATACGTGATCAACGCAAAGAAGCAGTTCATCACGAACGCCGTTGGGGCCGATCTTTCCCTGGTTTTCGTCATGACGGATAGAGAGAAGGGATACAAGGGGATAAGTGGGTTCCTTGTGCCCACGAACGCACCTGGCTTCTCCAGAGGGAGGAAAGAGAAAAAGATGGGGATCCATGCATCCGTCACTATGGAGATGCTCTATGAGGATTGCAGGATTCCGAGGGAGAACCGTGTCGGTGAGGAAGGTGAAGGATTCAAGATGGCCCTCTGGGCACTCGATGCCGGTAGGATTGGCATCGCCGCTCAAGCGGTTGGCCTGGCCCAGGGAGCCTTGGATGAGGCTGTCGCATACTCAAAAGAAAGGGTGCAGTTCGGCAAGCCCATATCCTCCTTCCAGGCGCTACAGTGGAAGATGGCGGACATGGCGACTGAAATCGATGCCGCGCGCTTCCTCACATATCGCGCCGCTTATGTGAAGCAGAAAGGGGCCAGGTTCACGACGGAGGCTGCCATGGCCAAGTTGAAGGCCTCAGATGTCGCGGTGAACGTGAGTAGAGACGCTGTCCAGATTTTTGGCGGGTACGGCTATATGCGCGAGTACCCAGTCGAGCGGTTCTATAGAGACGCGAAGATCACGGAGATCTACGAGGGGACGAGCGAAATCCAGAGATTGGTGATCTCGAGGGCGCTGCTCAAGTAGGCCTCACTCCCCTTCTCTCCCTGATTTGGCGAATTATCTCCGGAACGATCTCGAAGAGGTCCCCGACGATGCCAAAGTCCGCCACCTTGAATATCTCGGCCTCTGGGTCGCTGTTCACAGCCACAATCTTCTCGGACTCCTGCATCCCCGCAAGGTGCTGGACGGCTCCAGATATCCCGATTGCCACATAGAGTCTCGGCCTCACTGTCTTACCGGTCTGCCCAACCTGCCTATCCTTTGGAAGCCAGCGAAGGTCCACGACCTTCCTCGACCCGCCAATCGTGCCTCCGAGCAGCTCGGACAGTTCTTGAAGCATGCCGAAGGTGTCGGCCTTCCCTATACCGTGACCGCCAGCAACAATCACATCGGCATCGGCCAGCTTCGCTGTCTCGCTTTCTATGTGAGCAATGAACTGGACCATCTTGGCATCCACATCGCCGGGACCAAGCTCCACGTCCTCCCTGACTATCTCTCCTTTTCTGGTTCGGTCCCTCTCAGGCTCGGGGAAGACGTTCGGGCGGGCCGTTGCCATCTGTGGTCTCGTCTTCTTGCACAGAATGTGGGCGAGGCTCTTTCCGCCGAAGGCAGGGCGAATCATCACGAGGTTCTTCTCCTCGTTGACCCGGTAGGCAGTGCAATCAGCCGCCAGTCCGGTCTGAAGGTGAACGTAGAACCGCCCGCCGAGCTCCCTTCCGTTCTTTGTCGCTGCAAGAAGCACAATCTCTGGTTTATGCCTTCGAATCAGCTCGACCATCACCTTTGAGTAGGGTTTGGCCGCGTATCTCAGGAGAATGGGATGGTCCACCAAGTAGACCCTGTCAAGGCCGTACTGAATCGCCTCCTCCGCGAATCCCTCCACCCTGTGACCGAGGAGGGCACCGCTCAGGTCGACTCCGAGAATGTCAGCGATCCTCCTTCCCTCACCAATGAGCTGGATCGATCCTCGCCGTATGTGGTCTCTCCTCAGCTCGACGAAGACCATGACCCCTTTATACTCATCCAGTCCGGTCAGAGTAGTCCCTCCGTCTCGAGATCATCTAGCAGTTTTCGTACCGCCTCTCTCGCCTCCCCACTGTATATTCTTCCGCTCCGCTCTGGAAGTTCGACCGTCTCGATCTTGTCAACGACAGTGGGAGAGCCTCTCAGGCCTACCCTGTTCTTGTCCAGACCAACATCGTCCGCGTCCAGATCCCTTATGACCCCTATCGTTCTCGCTCTTATCTTGCCATGTAGCGTCGGTTCCCTGGGGTGATTGCATCCGTGGTTCACCGTTATGACGAGGGGAATGCGGGTCTCCCAGACTTCGAAGCCGTCCTCGACCGCGCGCTTGGCCCTTACGTGACCATCGCGAACCTCAACCTCAACCACATAGGTCAATTGCGGAAGGTCTAGATTAGCTGCGATTCCAGGACCAACATGGCCCGTTGAACTGTCCGTTGTCTCCTCACCGCATAGGACGATGTCGGCGCTGCCAAGGTATTGGATGGCCTTTGAAAGGGCATATGACGTGGGAAGCGTGTCGGAGCCGCCAAGGGCGCGATCGGAGAGGAGTATTCCCTCGTCCGCACCCATCCCGATGGCGGTCTCGAGGGACTGTATGAACCTCGGCGGACCCATACTGAGTGCGATAACGGAACCGCCATGCCTGTCCCGCAATTGAAGGGCCATCTCGAGTGCGTGCAAATCGGAGGGATTGATTTCGCTCTCCACTCCCTCCCGAACCAGGGTCTTCTTGACCGGGTCTATCTTGAGCTGCTCTGCCTTAGGGACTTGCTTGATGCATACGATCATTTTGAGTCCATTGGCCATGATTAGATCGACCTCGTGCCGCCAAGGAAGTCTCGCAACAGCTGAAAGAGTGAGACTTTCCCCTTCATCTCATCTTTCGCTATGTGGAATATCTTCTCCTTCCCCCTTCCGTCGATCGTGTACATCCTGCGGAGGACGTTATTGAAGAGCTGTGGATACGCATTGTGCATCCTTTGGTTCCTGAGAAGTGCTTGCATTCGGCTGAACTCCTCTAGCTCGCGGAGGACTCCGAAGCTTCTGAGATGGTGAAGATACCTCGAGAGAGCGGCGGCCGAATAGCTGTTCGAGGCTCGCGCGGCCTTTATCGTCTCAGCGGCCGCCATCCCTGAGAGAATGGCCAGATCGACGCCTCTATACGTGTAGCCATGATTCAGCACGAACCCGGCGGCATCGCCCACCGCCAAGAATCCGTCCGCATACGGCCGGGGCACCATATGGGTGCCCGCCTCTGGAATCATATGGGCGGAATACTCGACGACCTTTCCACCTGCGATGTACTTCTGAATCGATGGGTGCAGCTTGAACCTCTCCATGAGCTCGTGAATCTCTGTCCTGTGGAGGGAAAGATCCTCGGACTGGACAACGACGCCAAGGGATATGGAATCCTCGTTTGTATAAAGGAAGCCCCCTCCCCGAAGGAAGCCGGTCACATCTCCAATGTAGGCATTGGCGACACCTTCCTTCTCGCCAACATTGAACCTGTCCTCAATCCTTTTCTTCGTGAGCCTTATTGTCTCCTTCACACCCACGGAAATCTCGCGAGGGGTTAGCTCAGGTCTAATCCCTGCTTTCTGAGGAAAGACTGAAGCGACTCCATCGGCGGCGATGACGACATTAGCTCCCACTTCATCGCTGCCCGCCAGGATTCCGTGGACTGTACCATTCGATATCACCAGATCGTCGACCCGGGTTCCGGTTATGACGAGAGCCCCCTCCTCCTCTGCCCTGACCGCCAGCCATTTGTCGAACTTCGCCCTGATGGCCGTGAAGCTATTCACCCTCGAGCTTCCTACTCGCGGCGCATCGTACTGAATCGTGACAGCGGTGTCTTCGGAGAGCATCGAGAGGTTCTCCTGAACGACGAAGCGCTCGATGGGGGCCTCCCGCCAGTCCTTTGGAAAGAGCCACTTGAGCGGGTAGGTGTAGATTCTCCCGCCAAAAACGTTCTTCGAGCCCGGGTACTTGCCCCTTTCGACCAGGAGGACACTGAAGCCTTCCTTTGCGAGGGAATAGGCAGCAGAACTCCCCGCAGGACCCGCTCCGATAACAGCTACATCGAATCTGTCCATGGGTGCACCCTATCGGCTTGGAGCTAGGTAAAACTCGGAGTGTTAAGAAACTTGCCATTCCATCGCTCTTGTATGATAGGATGAGCCATCAGGCCAGTTCTCGATGGTCCAGTCCTGGGGGAAATCCACGTAGATCCAATGATCGGCCTCTGCCACCATCGTGTCAGATGGTGCCATGCGATCGAGATGATATGGTCCGACATCGGAGTAGCGGTCCACATTTGAGTAGGAAATCAAGGACAGTGCATCGACGAGCGTTCTATAGGTGACATATGAGAACTTTCGTTGGGTGCCGTCAGTCAAGGGGCAACCCGCGTAAATAGATTTATTAGACCCCGACACATCGAGACTGGTGATGGACGCCCCGCGAAAGCCAACGGCTGAGAAGTACATCGGCGTGGATGAGCGGCTCGGCTTGGACCGATTCGAGCCTGACGAGGAGCCCTTCGTCGAAGTGGACACCAAGCTGTGCAAGCAGTGCGTTCCCAAGCCTTGCCTCTACGTGTGCCCCGCCAAGGTCTACACATGGGAGGATGGGGAACTCGTCTACAATATCGAGGGTTGCCTGGAGCTCGGAGCCTGTGTCATCGTCTGCAGGAAAATCGGCATGGGCGCCATCAAGTGGAACTATCCAAGAGGAGGCTATGGGGTACACTTCAGATACGGATGAGTGGGGAGCATGACAGAGATTCTCTACATGAAGGATGTGGAGGCAAATTACATCAGGGAGTTTGATGCGAGGGTCGTCGACCAGGGGGAGGAGTACGTCGTTCTTGACAGAACCGCCTTCTACGCAGAGGCCGGCGGGCAGCCCACGGACAAGGGCGTACTGAGATGGAGTGGCAAGGAAAGCGCTGTTGTCAAGGTGAAGAAGGACAAAGGAATCGTGAAGCACTTCGTCGATCCTATCCCAGAATCGGATGAGGTTCACGGCAAATTGGATTGGGAAAGAAGGTACGCTCTCATGAGGATGCACACCGCTCAGCACGTTATGTCGGGCGTGGTCTTCAATCTGTTCCAAGCGAGGACCGTGGGAAATCAGATTCACACGAACCGATCGAGGATAGACTTCCACCCGGCATCGTTCGAGGAGAACGACCTGAGAGTGATAGAGGAGACATGCAACAGCGTCATCTCAAAGAGCATCCCCGTGACCATCTACGAGGAGGACAGAGGCATTCTGGAGGAGAAGATGGGGAAGCAGAGGTACATCATGGATCTCATTCCCCAATCCATACGGAGGCTGCGGGTGATCCAGATAGGCGACTTCGACATCTGCCCATGCGGCGGGACCCATGTGAGGAGCACATCAGAACTCGGGAAAGTGCACGTATTGGGAAGAAGAAGCAAGGGGACTGACAAGGAGAGGCTGACGTACGAGCTTGTCTGAGCCGCACTCCGACTACAGATAGCCGATCATGTTGAGGGCGATGATTAGACCCGCCAGCGAGGCTATGAGGCTAATTGATGACTTTCCAATCCTGGATGAGAGCTGATCGACCTCAGAGGTTGTCGCCCAGGCTGCACCGAGTATTGCACCGAAAGAGCTGGCAGAGGCCATGTAGCTTGCACTGACACACTCTCCCAAGCATGAGGGCTGTCTCAGAGCGAGGAATGTCGCTACGAAAGTCGTGAGAATCGGTATCTCTATGAGTTCCATCGATGCGATGGCCTTTCCAAATGCGGTGCTGCCACCTTTCGCCACAGCATCAATCGCCTGCGGAGTCATCAGGGAAAAACCTATGGACACCATCAGAGCGCTGAGTCCCATGGAGAGTCCAACCGCAAAGTACAATTCATAGTCCAGGTCAGCGGACCATCCAAGAAACACGATTACGAAGGAGAAGAGAACACAGGTGGAAGGAAGGACAACGAAAACAAGGAACTTCCCCCTGAAGTCCTCTGGCATCTTCTCATGAGCGTCCTTGGCTCTCTGGCAGGCCTTCGAATAGGCGGAATATGCTGTGACTACCACGATCAAGAAGCCTACCGCAGAAAGACCCATTGCCAGGGCGACCGGGACCAGTGTGCTCAAAGCTATCCCTCGAGCGCGAGAACGAGTTCAGGCTAATAAGCCCCCTCGTCGTGCGAGTTCTCCGATGAAGTGACCACGACCTCATTCGTGGTGTCTCCTTTCACCCTCAATTCCCCGATGCCTGTTGTCTCGGAGGTGTCCACATTCTGGGAAGATTGTGCAGGAGTATGGGCGAGGAGAGGATGACTCGCCAGCTTGGGCAAGGCTCGTCTGGCCCCAAGAATTGACGTGCCTACTGATTCGCCCTGGCTTTTCTTCGCGAGAGGAACGCGATTAGGAGCCCGGCTATGATTATCGATTCGAGAAGCGCTGCCCATGTCAAGGCATTCAGCCAAGTCGTTGTTTCTGCGTTCTTCAGCTCAATCTGCTCTTGGCTCCGCAGTTCTTCCGCCATGTGCTCGATCTCGACCTTGTCCTGGAGCATGTGATAGAACCCATGCCACTGAACATAGTCCGGACCCATCATGAAGGCGCCCATCCTGGCTCTGCGTCCCTCGTGATGCCACATCTCGTACAGCTTGAACTCTACAGGCTCATCAAAGCTCGTCTCCGTGAGCAGGCCGTCCTCACGTAGTTCGTCCACTATCGCCCTTGCCTCGACATACTGCTCGTTGTAGAGATCAACCGCAACATCCGCCTGCTTGTAGTAGTTGTCCACCCACGTTGTCGAGTGACATTGCTTGCAGACGCTCTTCATCCGCTCGCGTTTGACCTCCCAAGTTGATCCGTCGCTGATTGCGTATCCGAGGCTATTAGCCGTATTGTCCGTGTGGCGGGAAATCGGAGACTCTAGCTCCCAGCTGAGTCTTGAGCTGATATCGTGTGTGGAGGGGATCCCAGGGGCGGCTGACATATGGCACGCGGCACAGGTGGGAGCACGGTAGTCCTTGCCCGCCTGCCAATTGTCCCCACTCCAGTTTCAGCTCTCTCCTTCAGCCGCATAGATGTTTCCATGCTTGGACTCCATATAAATCTCGATCTGGGGATGATTGGGTCCCATGTGGCACTGCCCGCAGGTTTCGGGGTGGCGGGCCTCTGCGATTGAGAATGTGTGCCGTGAGTGGCATGCGGAACAGCTCCCCATGCTTCCATCTGGGTTGATGCGTCCGATGCCATTGTTCGGCCACACCGTGAAGTCCTCCGTGGACTTGCCCGTCATATTCGTTCCGTGACATGACCTGCATCCCCTCATGGTGGCGGCGTCCATTATCTCCTCGCCCTCAATGATTATGAAGCCGCCTTCAATCTGACCTTCGAGGAACGGCAGCTTCTCTGCGTTGAGCAGGTATTCATAGTAGAGTGCGCCGAGAGAGTGAAGGCTCTGTCCGAACTCCTGGGCTTCCTTTCCGTGACACTCTGCGCAGTCATCTGGTGTGACCACTACTGATATTGTGTATCAGTTGTGCGATAGTGCATCTGGATCGGACACGCTCGCCTCGTGACAGTCGATGCAGGTGACGTTCTCCTCAGCATGTTCGCTGTTCCCCCAGTCATCGGTTATGCCAGAGAGGACCCCGACCGCTTCATGGCAATCCACACAGGGATCTGCTTCCGCAGAGGTCAGGAATGCGACAAAGGCGATGAGCAGCACGAGAGCCGTGCCGTATATCACCATTCTCTTGTGGGCCCCTATTCTCTCAAGAAACTCTCCACGCCTGGATGGCATTCTCCCCGCCTCCTGTCTACCATCAATGTGCAGTTTCGTATAATACTGCTGTGAACGCGCTACAGGAATCGATTGCACTCAGAGCAGTCTCTTCGATCCTTCTATTCTCTTGATGTCCTCGATGTCCTGGGTCACTTCGAGACAACCCAGGTATTCTCCGTTCGCATCACGCACGGGGAAGTAGCGTATGTGGGTCATTCTGCCGTTGCACTTGATCCAGAACTCAGCGACGTCCTTCTTCCCGCTTCTGAAGTCCTCCAGAATCTGGTTGACCAAGTGTATGCTCTTCTGCGGATGGCATTTCCGCACCTCTCGACCAATGACCGCTTTCGTTCGTGGGAATATCCTCTCCTTGGATTCGTTGAAGTAACGAACTGTGTCTTGACTGTCCACAAATGTGATGTCCAACGGGAGCGTGTTGAGAATCGACTTGACCTGCTCCTTCGAGAGTTGTCCGGTTTCGAGGTCGATCATCCCTTCCCCTTCGACCTTGGGTGCTTCTTCGACATCCTCGACCGCCACTTTGGCGGGCTCTGGAGTAAAACAGCAATACCCTAGTTCGTCGAACTGTCGTCTTGTGTCCTTCCACTCGGCGTCAGCCATCACCTCCATCGCGGCCGGGAAGAGTATGTTGTTCTCCTTGAAGAAGTGACTGGAGAGCAGGTCCGCCAACGATGCTGCGACTTCCGTGAGTCTGCTGACAAACTCTTCAGAGGCCATG
This sequence comes from Thermoplasmata archaeon, assembly GCA_046761045.1. Classification (GTDB taxonomy): domain Archaea; phylum Thermoplasmatota; class Thermoplasmata; order RBG-16-68-12; family JAGMCJ01; genus JAGMCJ01. Next base: position 11,368 of record JBHIFJ010000010.1, on the reverse strand, counting down.
CCTCCTCGCGTTTCCAGGACCGTGTAGAAGCCCTTCTTGATTTCCCTGATCTTGTCGTGCTCAATCCACATCATCGCGGGCGGTTCCGTTATCCCGTGCTTCTCAAGATAAGGGAAGAGAACGTTCTCCTCGCGAACGTAGTGACTTTCCGAGTCCTTCAGATGATGCGCGATGTGGTCAAGATGCTTGAGCTCATCGGCGACCGAGTCGAAGTCTCCCTTCCCGCTCAAGTCCTTGGCGATGATGCCAATCTCACGGGCGTGGTCGAGGAGAATCTTGTGCTCTTCCATGAGAATGCCAATAGGGTGACCTGGCGGAGCAACGAGCTCCTCCCTCTCGAGCGACTCCCTGAAGATGGCGAGATGGACATCGCACAGCCTGTGCACTTCTTCGGTGGACATGCCTTCCTTGATGAGCTCCTCCTCGATCTTGGAAATCTCGACCGGTGTCACGTCCTTCAGGAATTCCTTGAACTCCCCCTTCACGACATCGGGATCCTCTCCCTTGTGCAGTCTCCTGATGATGTTCTTCAGCGCTTCCTTCTTCTCATCCTCCTCGGACGTGCCGTTCATATTTTCACCGCCTTTCCCGGCGACTCTCTAAGAGCGTGCAATCAGACATTCACAGCGCTATATAAACTCACGGATTCTCTCTTGGATGCCTCTCAAAGACGACCTCCCCCTCGTACTCGATTCGAAAGATTTTGTAGAAAGGGATCCTCGCCTGGAGTGTCGAGAAATATCCCTTCTCCAGCTCGGTTATCTCCGCACCGCTGATGATGACACGACCGCTCTCTATGCCCCTGTGTTCATACCAGACTTTGGCCTTGGCGAGGTCCCTATCTTCCCGCCACTTCAGCTCGTTTAGGATTTCTCTGGGGGTCATCGGCAATGGAAACGAAGGGAGGTCCATAAGTTTTGCCAAAAAAAAGAACTATAAGGGCGTGGTGATGTGCAGGCTCGTGACCTAGGAGGCAAGCGAACGATTGGATGTTCTTCGTATGATTATCTGTCCTAACTGTGTGGGAGACAACGAATTCCCAACTGAAAACTACATGGCAGAGTGTCATCATTGTGGAACACTGCTAAGAGTGGATCTGACTGAAGTCCTCATAGTGCCATATCACAGAGAGGATTGTACTTGTTCAAAGACAGATTGTCCCAGACACAACTTGTGCAAGGAATGCCATGATCATCATCACTTCAAGAACGGAAAGCTTCCGAGGTGCATTCGAAAAAGGACCAAAGAACTCATGAAGTGAACGAGCCTGATGTGGAACCGTTCTTGTATGTGGTAGTGACGAATGATGAGCTTCACAGAGACCATGTCCATTGGATTGACATCGCTCTCGGTGGTGCTTGAAGGTGCGACCGCATCAGTTGCGTCTGTGATTGTCACCGCGTCCCGGATTCTTCCCTCTCCGCATTCACGCATGATGTGATTGGCAAGAGAAAAGAAATTAAGAGACCACGCATTTACGCAGAATGATGGAGTACGAGGGGGTTGTGAAGAAGATTCTGGACGGCGCCGACGCGGATGTGGGAGATCATATCATGGTCACCCGGGGAAAGGACTCCTTCAAGGGAATAGTGATGCCTCACGTGGAGTTCAGCGGGAAGGATATTCTCACTCTCAAGCTTGACAATGGGTATAACATCGGAATCAAGATGGATGACACCTGCAAGGTCAATCTCATTCAGAAGAGAGAGGAGGCGAGAAGGGCTGAGGCTGAGTACGAGAAGGACCCGAGAAAACCCACCGTTTCCATCCTTGGCACGGGGGGAACGATAGCCTCGTATGTTGAGTACCGGACTGGAGCCGTCTTTCCGGCCGAAAGGGCGAAGGATCTCGTATTTACCGTTCCTGAACTCGCAGACATCTGCGACGTTAGGGCGAAGGTCCTGTTCAGCATATTCAGCGAGGACATGACATCGGAACACTGGAAGAAGCTCGCAGAGGAAGTGGCAGCGGAGCTGAACTCGGGATCGAAGGCCGTCGTGATTCCGCACGGCACGGATACGCTTGGATATACTGCGGCAGCGCTTTCCTTCATGCTCGACGATCTCAGTGGGCCCGTCGTCCTCGTGGGTTCGCAGAGGTCCTCGGACCGTCCGTCATCGGACGCCTTCCTCAACCTGACCTCTGCGGCTAGACTGGCGACCGAGGATCTGGGAGAGGTCGTGATCGTCATGCACGGCGAAACCTCGGACAGTTTCGCAGCGATCCACAGGGGCACGAAAGTGAGGAAGATGCACAGCAGCAGAAGGGATGCGTTCGTCAGCATCAACCAGAAACCCCTTGGGAGCATTCACGAGGATGGTCGGGTGGAGTGGCTCGGAGAGCATCGTTCAAGATCCTCGGGTCCAGTGAAGCTCAAGACGGAGATGAACAATGAAGTCGTTCTGGTCTACTTCTATCCTGGCATGCCGGTTTCGGTCTTCAGGTCCATCGTCAAGGATGCAGGAGGCGTCGTCATAGCGGGTACGGGTCTCGGACACGTCTCCTCCACGCTGTTCAAGGAGATTGGTTCCTTGGTCGATGCGGGCACACCGGTCGTGATGACGACTCAGTGCCTACACGGAAGGGTCAACATGAATGTCTACTCAGCGGGAAGGGACCTACTCCTCGCAGGTGTGATCCCAGGAGAGGACATGCTGCCCGAGACGGCATTCATAAAGCTGATGTGGGTCCTCGGTCAAACGAGGGACTTGGAGGAGATCAGAGAGCTCATGACGATGAATCTCAAAGGAGAAATAAACCCGGCCATAAAGCTGGAGGAGTACAGTGAATAGATGGATTACGCCAAGCTCGGATTGAGGGTTGGGCTGGAGATACATCAGCAGGTGGATACAAAGAAACTGTTTTGCGATTGCCCCTCGGAATTGCGGGAGGATATCCGCGAGAGCTTCATGAGAAGGCTCAGACCGACGCAGAGCGAGTTGGGTGAGGTGGACAGAGCGGCAATCGAGGAGGCCAGGAGGAAGTTGAAGTTCATCTATCAGCCTTTGGGAACGACATGTCTCGTGGAGGCTGACGAGGAGCCGCCGCACCGAGGGAACGAGGAGGCGATAGATGTTGCCCTCGAGATGGCGCTGATGCTCGGAGCGAAACCCGTCGACGAGATACACTTCATGAGGAAGATTGTGATTGACGGCTCCAATACGGCTGGCTTCCAGAGGAGCGCCTTGGTCGCGATGAACGGGCAACTGGTGGTCGATTCCAGGAATGTTCCGATACTCATGATAGGCATGGAGGAGGATGCCGCCCGAAGAATCGAAAGGAAGGAGGACTCTGTCGTCTACAGACTTGACAGACTCGGAATCCCCTTGGTGGAAATTGCCACTGGACCGGTGATTGAGAGCCCCGAAGAGGCAGGAAGGGTTGCACTCAGGCTGGGAAGCCTCCTGAGAGCGACGAGGAAGGTCAAACGGGGGATCGGGACCATACGGAATGATCTCAATATCTCGATAGCGGAGGGCGCGAGGATAGAGGTGAAGGGCGTTCAGGAACTGAGGATGATGCCGGCATATGTGGAGAACGAGGTGAGGAGGCAGTTGGCCCTTCTTGAAGCCCGCGATGTGCTGAGGGAGAGGGGGAGTGTGGGAATAGACTCGACACCTGTGGATATAACCGCGCTCTTCGAGAAGACCAAATGCGAGATAGTCAAGAAGAGGCTCGACGAGGGTGGTGTTGTGCTCGGAATCAGGCTTCCCGGTTTCTCAGGGTTGTTGAAGAACCGCCTAGGTCCTGAACTCAACGCTTATGCGATTCATGCAGGTGTTCGAGGGACGTTTCATTCGGACGAGTTCCCCGCCTATGGAATTGAGAGCGAGATTCCGAAGATTGAGGAGGCCCTCAAGGTGAGGGATCTCGATGCCTTCCTGATAATGGCGGACACCAGAGAAAGGGCAGAGGTCGCAATGAATCGAGTGATCGAGAGGGCGGGAATGGCCCTTCAGGGTGTGCCGGAGGAGACGAGGGATCCCCGCCCAGACGGGACCACAGTGTACTCGAGACCGCTGCCCGGGAGAGCGAGGATGTATCCGGAGACCGACGTTCCTCCCATATTGGTCTCTGAGGAAAGGTTGAAGAGGCTGGAAGCCCAGCTCCCTGAGCTCCCCGAGAAGAAGGTGGAAAGACTCGCGGATGAGTACGGGGTGCACAGGCAACAGATTGGATTCGTCGTGGATGAGGGCTACGACGATCTGTTTGAGGCGCTCGCGAAGGAGTTTGACGAGGCGAAGACGATTGCATCCATGATCACGAACGTCTTCCCCGAGGTCGAGCGGGAGGGTCGCGATGTCGAAGGGATCCCCATGCAAACGTTCAGGGACATGTTCTCATCGTTGCGTGACGGGAGATTCACGAAGGAGGCGCTTCCAGACATTCTGAGGACTGTTCTGTCCGAGGGCATGACGGTTGAGGGCTCGATTAGGAAGCTGGGGTTGGAGACGGCCTCAAGGAGCGAGGTCGAGGCCATTGTCCAAGAGGTAATCGAGGAAAGGATGGATTTGATCCGCGAAAGGGGCAAGGATGCGATTGGCCCCCTCATGGGAATCGTGATGCAACGATTGAGGGGGCGGGTGGATGGGAAGATTGTGAACGAGATTCTCAGCGAGAAAATAAAAGAGGCTATCAACGCGGGCTGAGGTGGGCCACTCCTCTGTGATGTCAATCCTTGACTTCTCTCAGGATTCCTTCAAGGTCGGATATGTCGAGGCCTACGTGAGCCTTCCCATCCCTTCTCGCTATGATTCCTCCGTCGGAGAATGCGATTATCGTCGGAACGATACTGATTCCGAACTCGTCCCAAAAGGGGCTGTCGTCATCGGTTATGTCAATCTCGGCAAAGTCCCCATCTGAACTCGAAGCGACGTTCTGAAAAAGGGGTCGAAAGGCCCTGCAGTACGGACAATAGTCGGCGAAGAAGAGCGCGATGATCTTCTCTGATGTTCTGATCTCTGCTTCCGCCCTGTCTTTGTCCACAAGGGTCATGGAATCTATCCTTAGTCCACCTGACTAGAAAAAGGTGACGCTGGAACCGCGCATCAACCGAAGCGATTCCATATCACAAAGGTTTTTAATCTGAAATTGGATTCACCCGTGAGTGGTTCTGATGGTTGCCAAGAAGAAAGGAAGCGAAGATTGGTTCGAGTCTCTGGACCGGGAACTCGAGGAATCAACAAAGGAGATCATCGAAAGCTTCGGCGAGCAGAACACCCAGAAACTTGAGGTCAATCGCTCTCTCATAGAGGATTTTTGGAAGATATGGAAGAGGTTCAACAAGATCAATGTTCACTTCACGCTCGAGCCGAGCTACACGGCTTTCGCCCAGTTTGAGGAGTTTCCGTATGGGGAGTGGAAGTGGAGACGGAGCTTCAATATCGCAGGTGTCAATCGCCTGGAGCTGGTGGACAGAACGCAGGACCAAGGAAGGATAGGGGATGCCCTGCGCGTCTCATACTATGCGGAGAACAACAAGCCCAACCTCAGGATTGACTTCCAGTACTGCGAGGGAGAGCACTACTACAAGTACTCGGGATGGAAGAGGATTTACAGCCAGCACCTGCTCTACGATGAGCCTCTTGACAAGGTGGACATGGGCGAAATCCACAGGATATTCAAGGACGTCGTCAAGAGATGGTACGAGTCACATCTCAAGAGGAACAGGAACATCCTGCTGAGCCATCTGAAGAGCAAGTATCCCAATGTGGAGACGTTCACCCAGTAGTTAGGAGAACGTAAGCTCGTAGACGATATGAGCCTCTTCGTAGGATGAGAATATCCAGCTGACATAGGTCGTGGACACTGCAACCGGGTCCAATCCACCACCCCTTGGATAGCTCCTCAGTTGAATGGACTCGTCCCAGGATATGTTGATCGCATCCACGTACTGCCTTCCAGGTCCTCTCTCGCTTTTCCATGGGTCATATACATACAGGACCATGTCACCGTTCCTCTGCTGAAACAGGGAGGCGTTTCTGTTCATTGGTTCAAGGGCCACGACCTTTCCCTTCGACCAGATTTCCCCCATTCCATGAACGTGGGCCCCCATGCTATGGTTGATGATGCTCCATCCGCTCACATTGAATGCGCTCTTCGCCACGAACTTGCCGACGAGGTCATACGCGTCCCAATAGGGTCTCTCTTCGAATGTTGCCCATATTGCCTCCTCGAGAGGACTGTTGATGTCCCCGAACGCCTTCAGTCTGACCTCTGCGATGATGTTGTAGTCCGAGTCTATCGATATGTGCAGGTTCACTGCGTAGCTCTCGGTGTAGACGATTTCCTCTTCGACTGGTGGTTCCTTCAGTAGAATGCCGTGCGCCGTCGATGGTGCAACGCCAAAGGCCACAAACCACACCGAGAGTACCAGGAGAAAGGCGACAAGAGTGGCGAAGACTCCCTTTCTTTCAATGCCAATCACCTTCAGAGTCGGAAGGACCTTCCTTGAGACATAGAAGGAGACGAACATGAAAACGAGAACGGTGACCGAGATGAAGAGGAGCAGATAATTGATGATGATGTCGGAGACAAGTCCGTAGCCGACCATTCCCGCAACAGCGCCAACCCCAAGATGAGGAAGCCAGAACAGAAGAAGCATGCGAAGTGCTGACCTTCTCGTACGAAGGTCGAAGTGCTCCTGAAGAAGCTCAAGGGCCTTCTTGGAGATCACATAGGCGAAGGTGACTGTGAGCATGATGCCCGTTGCCACGAATCTTACCGCCCAAAATCCATCAAATCCCGGGAGAATGCCAGCAACTTGCATTGAATCTGCCCCTTCGCCGTAGAATGAGCCCAGAGACATGTAGACGAGCGAGTGAATGAGAAGGGCCTCCAGCAGAAGTAGCCCGAACAGCTTGTGAAAGAAGGATTGGAGCCTCGGATAGACAAGGAGCAATAGCAGGAGGCCGATGGAGAGCTCAGTGATTATTCCGGCCATAAGGTAGAGGGCATGAAGGGGCACTGGTGTTACATCGGGCAGATACGCGGATGTGAATCCTGGACCAGGAGATGCATAGAAGGCGTAGAACTCCCCACCGATCAGTTCCGATGCGAGGCCGTGACCGAGGACCTCGTGAGAGAGAACAGCCAGGAATCGTCCGATGACGAAATAGAGGATGGTCAGCAGGACAAATAGGACCTCGCCCCTGAGGCCCTGGAAGGCCAAATGATTCTCATCATCCATCATGATTCGTATCTCTGGCGGATATTATAGGGTTTGTGATTTTCTGACCTAATCCGTGATGATTTTCTCAGTATGCTAGCTTTTGTGTTGGCAGGATTTGCAGTCGGGAGATCCTGGCTCCTCATTTTCGCCCCCCTCTTCCGTAAAGCTATTTAAGTTTCCGGGACATTCCGTATCTGGAGGCAAGGAACAGAAAGCCTCTCAGGGGTTGATGGATTGGAAAAAGAACAAATCGCGCCCCATGTCAAAGACATAACAAGGGCGCTTGGGAACAACGTGAGCGAAGAAGAGATAGAACGCGAGTTGAACAGCTACCTGAATGTATACCGCGTTCCGTTGGGAACCGCGAAGAGAAGCATCGTGAAAAAGCACGGAGGAAATCCGTCCTCTCTTTCTCTCGGGGTGCAGAAGAAAATCATTGACCTAACTCCGAACGAGTTCAGCGTGGACATCTTGGCGAGGATTGTCAGCGTCAACGAGAGGGAGATTGAGGTCGATGGAGCGTCCAAGACGATCTTGTACGGGATTCTCGGGGACAACACCGCGACGGTTCCCTTCACTGCATGGGAAGCGGAGGGTATGGACCTGGAGAAGGGCGATATCGTCAAGATCCAGAACGCCTACACGAAGGAGTTCAGGGGAGAGGTTCAGGTGAATCTTGGGAACCGAACATCGGTGGAAAAGGCGTCGCCTGACGCTCTGCCACCGTATGAGCCGCCCGCGAGAGAATTGAAGTCGGTCAACCTTGGAGACCTTCGAGGGGGAATGAGCAACATCTCCGTGGTCGGACGAATCCTCTCCATCGAGTCGAGAGAGGTTGACGTGGAGGGACAGAAGAAGACCGTCTTCTCGGGACTCATAGGTGACTCCACAGGAAAGGCCCAGTTCTCTGCGTGGGCCGACTTCCAGCTGGGACAGAATGATGTCATCAAGGTCGAAGGTGGATACTCCAAGTCCTGGAGAGGCATCCCGCAACTTGGCTTCGACCACAGGGCCAACGTGGAGATTCTCAAGGATGTAGATTTCCCGTCCGCCGAGGAGATTGCGAAGCCCTCGAGGATGTGGATTGAGGAGATCGCTGAAAGGGGTGGTGCCGTGGACGCCACGGTGCGAGGCATCCTCATTGACGTGAAGGAAGGAAGTGGCCTGATCTTCAGGTGCCCGGAGTGCAATCGCGTTCTCAGAAAAGGGACCTGCAGAATCCACGGTGAGGTCGATGGCATCCCAGACCTGCGGGTGAAGGCGGTGATTGACGACGGCAGTGCAGCGCTCACCGCGATACTGGGCAAGGAGTTGACGGAATCGTTGCTCGGCAAGACGCTCGAGGAGTGTATGGATGCCGCCAAGGAAGCCATGAGTCATGAGGTGGTCAGAGATGAGCTGGCGGACATCTTGGTCGCGCAACCAGTTGAGCTCAGAGGGAATGTCACGAGCGACGATTACGGGCTCATGATGATCTCTGATTCGGCGAGGGTCCTGGAGATCGATGTTCAGGAAGAGGCGAGGGAGCTACTGTCGGAACTGGAGGAATAGAATGCGAAGGGAGGTCGCCTGGAGAGTCTTCGCCAAGGAGTACAATGATTCGGACCTTCGGTACTCGGAAGGCGGGGAGCGGTCCCCGTCCTATGTGATTACTCCCTTGGGAGCCAAGGTGAACAGGCTCTTCATAGTGGGTGTGATAACCGACATCGACAATGTCGGGTCGGAGGACCAGCCCATGTGGAGGGCCAGAATGTCGGATCCGACCGGTGTGTACATCCTCTCCGCCGGTCTGTACCAGCCTGAGGCTGCCAGGGCGCTTTCCGGGATCGATCCTCCCACCTTCGCGGCGGTCATAGGAAAGACGAGGGTATATTCCCCTGAGGATGGGACGCTCTACCTCAGCGTCCGTCCCGAGATGGTAAGGGTGGTCAATAGTGCTGTGAGGGACTACTGGACCCTCGAGTGCTGCAAGAGCCTGAAGAATCGCCTTGCCGCTGTTGCTGAGGCGCTGAGGATGGATCCTCTGACCAAGGAGGAGCTTCTTGCCCTTGGCTATAGCGAGAGAATCGCCGATGGCATCGTCCGAGCCATTAGACATTACGGGAGCGTTGACCTGGAGAGGTACAGGCTCATGCTGACGGACTCGCTGAGGTATCTCCTTCCAGAATCGCAGCCCCCTCCTGAAAAGGAAGAGGAGAAGAAGGAGTCGGAGCTGGACGATTATGTTCTTGAGCTCATTGGTAAGCTCGACGCGGACGGAAAGGGAGCGGATTGGGAGGCTGTCCTGGAGGCATCGAAGAAGGATGGCATTCAGAAGGATGAGGTGGAAGAGGCTGTGAACAGTCTACTGGACGGCGGCCTCGCCTATGAGCCTGTGATTGGGAAGTTGAAGAAGATATAGGATCGTACAAAGGGGAATCCGCTTCCGGATATCCCTCGATATACTTCCTGGAACAGGGATTCTTGGTTACAGGTGCGTCCAAAGACACTTTGGCTATAGGTGTAGCCGAATTAATTTACCAGCAAAAATCCAATCGAAGGAGGGAGGGCAGGCTCACTGCCCAGGGACTGTGCGAATCAGAATCGGATTACTCATGGAATCCGTCCTGAGCAGACCTATGCGGGAACCTCTCGGGAGATCGAGGAGAGCGTCATGTATCTGCTTGGCCTCGGGAGAGTCCCTGTGGAAGACGAGTCCTACGAGTCCGTCCTTGGTTGTCATACGGACTTCGAGGAGGTTCTCGTCGTCGTATGACACATGCTCGAGATTCCCCACAATCTCCTGCCAGGGTTTGAGGGACATCCTTTCTGATGGGGCGTGCTCCGTGAGGACGTCTCCGTGTCCTTTTTCTCCTTCGAGTCTTCCCATCATCTCTCCCTCCCGTTCCCTCGACCGTTCCTTGGGCTAGGAGGCCCGCTTTGGTTGGGTATACCGCACGTCTCATCACCCGGAACACGGTCGGCCTCTACATGTACGGTGTGGGAGACAACCAGCCTATTCACTACAACAATGTCAGCGAGAATCAGTGGGGGGCCTATATCTATGCGACCTCTCCGCATATCTCTCACAACGATTTCCTAAACAACACTCACTCCTCCTTGTATCTACATCTCAACTCTGCGCCTAGAGTTGAGTGGAATTCGTTTTCGAATTCAGCCACACATCAGGAGGAAAGATACGGGATTTACGTGGAGGAGTGCAGCCATGGAAACAGAGGTCTACTCCTGAGCAACAACACCTTCTCCTACGTGAACGAAAGCCTCGCGATAAAGGATTCCGGAAGGGATGATAGTCGCCTAGTTCAGATTCGAGACAACAGGTTCAGACATTCGACAAACTCGATCACGATTCGAGACTCCGGCAGGCTGGGCAACCCTCTTCTCGTTCGCAACAACAACATCACTCGCAACATCGGCGGCAAGGCAATAGGGGTATACTCTTCCATAGCTGATGTTGAGGTGTTTGTTGAGAGCAATTCCCTCTGGAATGTCTCTGTAGGTGTCTACGTCCAATCTCCCTGGGTTACAGTGGAGAAGAATGTGATTTCCGTGTGGGGATGGGAACCTACACCGATTGATTCCGGGCCTCGGGGGATATACAGCAGCTCGCCCACGGCGGTCATCGGGAACAACACCCTGGATATCATCAGCAAGAAATTCGGCTGGACCGAGGTCAACGGAATCAGAGGAACCTGGAAGTTGGCCTACAATAACACAGTGAAAGGATATGTGTATGGCTTCAGGGTACAGAGCACTACCAACCCAACCATAAGACAGAACCATATAGAAGGTAACGGGGCCGGAGTGAGGCTGTGGGGTTCCGGCGTAAGCCCATTGATAGAGAACAACACGTTCGTGAATAACGTCGATGGTGTCCTTGTGCAGGGAGGAGCCTCACCAACAGTCCTCAACAACACGATGAGCAACACGGACTACCGCACTTCTGGTGTGCAGGTTTCAAACGGCACCCCTGCCATTGAGGGCAATTCGATTCAGAAGATCGGGCAATTCGGAATCTGGGTTAGGGGTCAGTACGGAAACCCTGAAATACTCCTTAACACCATATCATACAATGTCTACGGGATAAAGATTGAGGGGGGAAACGCGACGATTCATAACAGCAACATCATCCACCACAATGACTATTACTACTTCGTTAGTTGATGGCCCATCAAGCTCCGATCAGCGGTGATAATT
>JBHIFJ010000009.1:0-62910 GCA_046761045.1 Thermoplasmata archaeon | reverse complement strand
AGGGCAGGATATCCGAGGAGGTCTACGAGGAGAACCTCAGGAAGATAAGGGGCGAGTAGTCCTCTTAGGGTCCCTCATCTCCACCTACATCCTCAAGCTTGGGGGGGGATTTCGAATTAGCGATTTGGGTCCCGTTCTTCTTTGTCTTGAAGTATCCTCAAGGGAATGATTGAGGCACTGACACAAGAACCAGTGTGGATGACGCGCACCCACCTTATATATGAAAGGTCAAATACAGTGGTGATAGGAGGTGGTTGAGAGATGTATGAAGCGTCCATTGCTAGTCGAACCCGCCCCACCACAGCCTTCGCTCTATCGCTGGTCGCGGGAATCTTCATTCTGCTGAACGGGATAGTCATCGCAGTGATAGGAGGATTTCTTCTTCCTCTCGAGGCAGGGCTTGGCATCGTTTTCATCGTGTTTGGGCTGGTTTTCGGAATAGTCACATTGCTTGGGGCCATCATGCTTTATGTGAATCCGGAGAAACATGTGGGTTGGGGAACATCGATTCTGCTCTTCTCGATATTCAGTATCGTCATTGGTGGTGGTTTCCTTATCGGGTTCATACTTGGCATCGTTGGTGGTTCGTTGGCGATTGCCTGGAAGCCCACCGGTGCCGTCCCGACCGGAGTAAGAGTGTGTCCGGGCTGTGGCAGACAGACATCAATGGAGTATGCGGTATGTCCTTACTGCGGAAGACCTGCGACCCTGGGCCAACCGTACCCGGCACAACCTGCTCCAATGTCGAGTCCTCCACCGATGCAAATCCCCGCGGCCGCTTTGTCCGTGCAGTCACAGACCCCGCCCGCACAAGCCCCGGCCGCCATGCCGATTCCGCCTCCACAGGCACCACTCACGCCGAGATTCTGCTCCGACTGCGGGGCAAGCCTGCCTCCAGGAGCGAACAACTGTCCGAGCTGTGGTGTGCCAGTCCATTGAGTCCAATCCAGGGAGAGTTTCCACAAACTTTTTCAACCTAGTTCATCTTCTCTCAACGGGCTGAGAGGATGAAAGATTCCAGATTGGAAGGATTCTACAAGAAGACTCCCGAGGAGAGACTCAGGATTGTCAAGGACTTCGCGGACCTCACTGACGAGGAGGTTTCAACCATTTCGAACACCGGAACGTTGTCCATCGATCAGGCGGACAGGATGATAGAGAATGTAGTCGGAACTATGCCGCTCACACTTGGAATCGCGGTGAACTTCCTCATCAACGACAGAGACTATCTCATACCCATGGCGATTGAGGAGCCCTCAGTGGTGGCAGCGGCATCCAACGGGGCGAAGATGGCCCGCGAGATGGGGGGATTCACGACGTCGAGCACCGATCCGGTCATGATTGGGCAAATCCAACTGACAGGTGTTCCCGATCCAAAGGCCGCCAAGTCTGCGATACTGGAAAGGAGGGACGAGATAATGGAAATCTGCAACTCAAGGGACCCGCTGCTGGTCAAGTTTGGCGGGGGAGTGAGAGATGTCGAGGTACGTGTCCTCTCCACGGACAAGGGTCCAATGGTCATCACCCATCTACTTGTGGATTGCAGGGATGCCATGGGAGCAAACGCGGTCAACACCATGGCGGAAACAGTTGCTCCCTTCATCGAGAGAGTGACAGGAGGGAAGGTCTATCTTAGGATTGTCTCAAACCTAGCGAAGCACAGGCTTGCACGCGCCCAAGCCGTTTTTGGAAGGGATGCAATTGGAGGGGAAGAGGTTGTTGAAGGCATCCTAGAGGCATATGCGTTTGCCAAGGCGGATCCGTTCCGGGCTGCAACGCACAACAAGGGTGTGATGAACGGGATCAGTGCGGCTGTGATAGCTACCGGGAACGATTTCAGGGCGATTGAATCCGGATGCCATTCGTACGCTTCCATGACCGGGCAATATCTCCCGCTCACTTCATACGAGAAGGATGCAGATGGAAACCTAGTCGGAAAGATCGAAGTCCCAATGGCGGTCGGTCTCGTGGGCGGCGCGACAAAGGTCCACCCGACCGCGATGGTCAATGTGAAGATACTCGGCGTGAAGACTGCAAATGAATTAGGGGAAATCTTCGCTGCGCTCGGACTTGCGCAGAACTTCGCTGCGCTACGTGCGCTAGCAACGGAAGGGATACAACGGGGGCACATGTCCCTGCACGCAAGGAACATAGCAACCTCCGTCGGAGCGACCGGGAATGAAGTTGACAAGATTGTCGAGGTCCTTGTCAGAGAGAAGAACATAAGGATGGACCGGGCAAAGGAGATTCTGCAAGAGATTCGGAACAAGGAAAAACGGTCAGGTTAAGGTCATAGCTACAATTGGATGGGGAGTAACGTTATTATCACACATAGTACCTTATCGGGCTAAACTGCAATCGAAAAAACTCCTTGGAGAAAGGCGAGTTTTCACGGATGGTGCTTTTTCGTCTCGGAGGATAGACTTCATTCTTCGTTTTTCCATCTTCGTGCAAATCCTGCAACCTGCGACGAGTAGTGGGAGATATTTATAGAAGGCGAGCCATGAAAACCGTGACACTTTGTATCCGAAATGGCATGAAATCCCCCATTTTGCGACGTTGCATTGAAATAGGAGCAAGAAAAAACGTCGCTTTCCGGGAAAAGGCGTCATTTCTGAGCCGTCCCTCCGAAGCATTTTTCTATCGCAAGAGCATTACTTCCCGCGCAGAAGGGAAGGGATTGCATGCGGAAATATCTCAAGGAAGAAGAGGTTCTAGAGCTGCTGCACACTCCTAGGCGTCTGAGGGATCATCTCATAATCCTGCTTCTATACCAAACGGGAATGCGCGTGGGAGAGCTCGCAAATCTGAGGTTGAGAGACATTGACTTCGATGCAGAGGAGATTTCAATACAGAAATCGAAGAGGCATCCGGAAGGCAGGAAGGTCCCGCTGGTCGACAACGTCACAAGAAGCAAATTGAAATATTACATAGGCAACAGGAAAGGAAAAAAGGAACCGCTGTTCCTTTCGAACAAAGGAACGCCCCTCTCGAAGAGACAAATCCAGCGGATAATAAGCGACAATGCAAGAGCGGCAGGAATCGACAAGGAAAGATGCCATGCACACGTGCTCCGACACACTCATGCAGTTCACGCACTCAGATCGGGAATAGACCTTCGCACACTGCAAGAGAATCTTGGTCACTCAAGCATCGACATCACGGCAATCTACTTGACGCTAGACATAGAGGACAGGAAGGAGGCCTACAGAAAGCACCAGTTGCCCGTTAGGGTTAATTAGTCCGCCGAATAACGTCACCGCCGTACTTCGTAAAGCAGGCCCCCTTACTTCGCTGAAACATAAGAATTAATCCCAGTTCGAGGATACCTCAGAGATGATCGAGTGGACGGAAAAGTATCGCCCTTCGACCCTCGACAAAGTGGTCGGCAACAGGTCAGCTGTTGCAGATCTTAGAAAATGGGCGGAGGCGTGGGAAGAAGACCGCGGGAAGAGGGCTGTCATCCTTGTGGGCGCTCCAGGAATCGGAAAGACGAGCGCTGCGCTTGCCCTAGCCAACGACTTCGGGTGGGGCGTCGTGGAGATGAACGCCTCCGATACTCGAAACGCTGAGTCAATCAGGAAAGTGGCTCTCCTTGGGGCCCTTGGAGAGACCTTCACGAACGAAGGCGAGTACGTGACATCCAAGGAGGGGAAGAGAAAGCTCATAGTCCTGGACGAGGCGGACAATCTTTTCGGTAGGGAGGACGCAGGAGGCATCGGGGCAATCACAGAAACGATAAGAAGCACGAAGCAGCCAATCGTTCTGATAGTGAACGACTACTATGCCCTCACAAGAAGATCAACAGCCATTAAGTCGCTATGCAAGACAATTCGTTTTGACCCGCTCAAACCGTCGGAGCTGAAGACGGCACTGAGAGAAATCGCCAAGATGGAGGGCTTCAAGATTGACGAGGATGCTCTTGACCATATCGCGGAAAGGGTCAACGGGGACATGAGGGCTGCGGTAAACGATCTGCAATCCCTCGCAGAGGGAAAGAAGGAGGTCACTCATGACGATGTTGTGGCCCTCGGATACAGAGACGCGAGAAAGACCATCTTCGAGAGCGTCAAGGACATCCTCAGGTCAGGAAGCTGCAGGAAATCGAGAGAGAGCTGCATGGCGCTGGACGAGTCACCCGAGACGCTCATTCTATGGATAGACGAGAATCTCCCACTGGAATACAGGGAACCAGACGACTTGAGCGCTGGTTTTGATGCCTTGTCAAGAGCAGACGTATACCTCGGACGAGTCAGGAGAAAGCGCTACTACGGTCTCTGGTCATATGCATCCGATCTCATGACATGCGGGGTCTCTGTCGCACGAAAGGGCTCCGCATACGGGCAGAGAAGCTATCGGTTCCCGCTTTGGCTCGCCAAGATGTCCCGCTCAAGAGCGGTGAGGAGGACACTCAGGTCCGTCTGCAACAAGATAGGGAGGGAGACCTTCACCTCCTCTCGCGTCGCAAAATCCGACATCCTTCCCGCATTCTCCTTTCTCTTTGTCAACGACTTCGAGTTCAGAGTGGTCATGACGGTAAAGCTCGATTTCACTGACAGAGAGGTGGCCTTCCTCCTCGACCAGAAAGAGGATTCCTCCAAGGTTAGGCAGACGATAGAGCAGGCCCGTAGGCTGAAGGAAGGAGAGCGCATCGAGGTGAAGGACATTGAGGATTTCGAGGGGGAAAGAGAACCTGGCCAGAAGGATCTCAGCCAGTTCTGAGTGGAAAAGTGTTTATTAGGTTCCTCCTTTGAGGGACCCGTGGACCCTGACAGAAAACGTTTGCTTGCGAGGCAGGGCTACAGAGTCGTTGGCAATCATTCCGCCGTGAAGCTCTGCCATTGGCTCCGCGAGAAGCTGCTGAGAGGGCGGGCCTGCTACAAGGAAGTCTTCTACGGAGTCGAATCTCACCGCTGCCTCCAGATGACCCCCACAGTCGATCAATGCAACATGAATTGCCTATTCTGCTGGAGAGTCCAGAACTTCTCCAAGCCCACTTTCGAGAGGATAGACGAACCTGCCGCGATCCTGAGTGATTGTGTCAGAGCCCAGAGGAATCTGATTACTGGTTTCAGGGGGGACCCCCGTTGCGATTCGAATCGGTGGAGGGAGGCCTCCGAGCCGCGGCACGTTGCCATCTCACTCACTGGTGAGCCCACATTCTATCCCAGGCTCGGAGGCCTTATTCAGGAGTGCCACGAAAGAGGCATGAGCACATTCCTCGTGAGCAATGGAACGCTCCCGCGAGTGCTCTCCAACCTCGATCCCCTCCCCACGCAGCTGTACATAACCGTGGCGGCACCCACAATCGACATCTACAAGAAACTGTGCTCGCCGCTGTCGGTCAAGTCCTGGAAGCATCTTCTGGAGTCGCTTGAACTCGTGAGTGACTTGGATACAAGGAGGGTCATCAGACTCACCCTGGTCGAGGGGTGGAACATATCCCACGAAGACGCATACTCTGAACTCATCAGCAGAGCCAACCCAGACTTCGTCGAAGCCAAGGGATATGTCTTCGTTGGCGCCTCTAGGAGCAGGATGAGATGGGAGAATATGCCGAGTCACGAAACAATCCGCAACTTCTCTAGCAAGTTGTCAAGGCTGATTGGGTATCCGATTCTGGATGAAAAGAGGGGAAGCAGAGTCGTGCTTCTCGGTTCCGGGAGCACTGACAGAAGAATAGCCTCTCCCGTTCCATTTTAATATGCTTATGATTGTTAGGGTCTGAGCACAATGGCTGACCTGATTGGCTTTCTCGAAGAGGTCTTCACGAATCCCATTCTGTTCTTTCCGCTGCTGTTTGCGTACAGCGTGTTGGTGGCGATCATACTGCCCATACCGATTGAGATCGCGCTCATATGGCCTCTGCTCCAGAATGACATCGTACTCTATGCTACTGCGACGTTGATTATGGCGGTAGGGAAGACCGTGGGATCCTGGGCGATCTTCTTTCTGGGTATTAGAATTGAGGACAACATCAGACGATGGTCAGAGAAATACAGACTCGCTCGGAGATTCGTTGATGCGATGATTAGGTTCGTGCGAAGAACCCGCTATGTCGGCCTGCTTCTGCTACTGAGCATCCCCCTGATGACGGACACCGTTCCGATCTACATCTATTCGCTCTTCAACGAGGAGGGCGAGGTCCTTCATCTGAAGCTCTTCCTGGGTGTCAATTTCCTTGCCGCGATTGTGCGGTCCGCGATCATCGCTGTTGTGTTTGTTGCCTTCGGCTTCACACTGGTCTAGCAGCACAACTATTTTCCCAGAGTAAGCGATGTTGTCCCGAATGTTCAGGCTGCCACCCGTGATGACCTCCCAGGAACTCCTCGACAAGGCCTTCAAGAAGCTCTCCAAAGTCTCTGTGAGAGGAAGGAGCAGTGTGGATGTCGCCAAGAAGTCCTCCATCAAGAAGATTGACGTTCTTCATCGTGTGATAGAATCGGCGCTGAATCGTTATCAGAAAGGATTTCCGTCGGTGGACAATCTCCATCCCTTCTACTCGGAGATCGTGGACATCCTGGTGGGCAGGGATGATCTGAAGAAATCGCTCGGAACCCTCAAGTGGTGTGTGGACAAGTCCAGAGAGATAAGGGACTCCTACATCAGGGCAATCAAGAGAGCGGAGAGTCCCGACGATGTGGAGAGAAAGCGGAAGGAGGCTTTCGGACGCATCTCATCAGTCGTCAAGAGGATATCAGACAACCTGGAGTTCCTCATTGAAGCGAGAAATCGGCTACGCAGAATGCCCTCAATCGAGCCTAGCGTGCCTACCATAGTCATCGCCGGGTATCCGAATGTGGGCAAATCACAGCTCGTCAGAGCAATGTCCTCTGGAACACCGCGGGTTGAGAGCTATCCCTTCACCACCAAGGGAGTCTCCCTGGGCCACTTTGACTACGAGAATGAGCGATATCAAGTGATCGACACACCAGGTCTATTGGACCGAGACATGTCGAAAAGAAACAGGATAGAGAAGCAGGCCGTCGCTGCCCTCAAACATCTGGCACACGCAATCATCTTCATTCTCGATCTGACAGAGACTTGCGGGTATGAGGTGTCCAAGCAGAAGAACCTTCTGCTGACGGTCTCCGAGCAGTTCCCTGACATAAGAATCATAGTCGCCGAGAACAAGTCTGACCTTCTAGAGGGGACCTCCTCTCGAATCAGGGTGTCCGCCCTGACTGGTAATGGGGTCGAGAAGCTCAGAGAGACTGCAGCAGAGGCGGCTAGGTCCCGCGCTCTTGAAGCCTCTCGTGCCGAGGAATCTCGCTGATATCAAGACCCTTCATAGGATCTCCAAGCGATTTCGAGACCTCCGCTACGACCGAGGGGTCATCGAAGTTTGTCACGGCCTCGACGATGGCCTTCGCCCTCGCTGGAGGATCCCCTGACTTGAATATCCCCGAGCCGACAAACACACCGTCACAACCGAGTTGCATCATTATTGCCGCATCGGCAGGTGTTGCGATGCCGCCCGCGGCGAAATTCACAACAGGAAGTCTCTTCATCTGCACGACCTCTTTCATGACGCCATGAATCTCCTCGACGATAGTGGAATAGGTCTTCCCGCCAAAGATAGTCATCAACGAGAAATCCACATCCTCGTCTGCCATCTGAGATTTCACTGTCTCTGCGAGAATGAGATATTTCTCTGCGAACTTCTCGGCCGTTCTGTGAGCTTCTGGCTGCGAGAGCTGGGCTAGCCTTTCAATCGAGAAGTTCATCAGCCTCATATGACGAACCGCCTCGACGACATTACCTGTCCCCGCCTCGCCCTTCGTCCTTATCATCGCGGCTCCCTCGAATATCCGCCTTACGGCCTCGCCGAGACTCCTAGCCCCGCACACAAACGGAATCGTGAACCTCTTCTTGTCTATGTGAAAAAAGGGGTCCGCAGGAGTGAGGACCTCAGATTCGTCAACCATGTCCACGCCAAGTGTCTCAAGCGCCTGGGCCTCTGCAAAATGACCGATTCTCGCTTTTGCCATGACGGGGATTGTCACGGAGTCGATAATCTCCTCAATCCTCTTCGGGTCGGCCATTCTGGCAACTCCCCCCATCAACCGTATGTCAGCGGGAACCCTCTCGAGAGCCATGACTGCGACAGCGCCTGCTTCTTCCGCGATTACGGCTTGCTCGGCGTTCGTGACATCCATTATCACACCGCCCTTCTGCATCTTCGCGAATCCTCTCTTGAGGAGTTCGGTCCCGAACTTGAATTTGGTCAAATCCAAATCTAGAGGCATTCTGAATCACCCTCTGGGCATCCTCCTACTCAATGTGGTTATATCTTTTTTTCGGTTCGCCTCGATAGGCCGCGGTCTCGCACTTCAATAGGTTCATATAGGATTCGAATAATCAACGAGAGGGTGCATCGGACCTTGCCTGTGATATGTCTTACAGGGATGCCTGGCTGTGGAAAAGAGGAGTTCGTCAAGGTCTGTCGTGGTCGAGGGTATCAGGTTGCGAGAATGGGTGATGTCGTAAGAGAGGAGGCTAGAAAAAGAGGACTGTCCTTTGGCGATGCGACAGTTGGTGGCATGGCGGACGAAGAAAGGAGAACCCACGGTCCGGGGATATGGGCAGAGAGGACCCTTCCACTGGTAACGTCACAAAACTGCGTGATAGATGGACTGAGAAGCAAGGCCGAACTGGAGGTCTTTCGCGAGCAGTTCGGTTCAGCGCTCCTGTTGGTTGCGATTGTCTCTTCCCCGGAGGCCAGGTTCCAGAGGCTCGTTTCGAGACGAAGGGATGATGACATTCTGTCAAGAGAGGAGTTTGAGAGGAGAAACCGGCGGGAGATGGCATGGGGGTTGGGCAATCTCATCGAGTCCGCGGATGTCCGAATAGAAAACGAAGGAAGCCTAGATGACTTCAGGAAAGCCATTGATAACTTTCTCGGCAGGTTGGATGAATGAGCATACTGCACAATGTCAGGTTCAGGGCCTACTGCCATGCGACCGAGGTCCAGTCGAGAGTTGAATCCGCAATGAGGTTCATATCGGGAGCCCGCGAACTCGAGCACGAGAATCTGAAGGGCCATCATGGCAACCCGCTCGTCAAGATCAGCGCCTTCTTGAAGAGAAGAAAGGACCTGGACATCTTCCTGGACAAGATGGCTGAGGCGGGCGTTCTCCAAGAGATTCTCGGGACGCTCGACAGAAGCGTGGATGAAAAGGGGAGCCTTCACATGAGGTTCTCCAAACAGGCCGCGTACGAAGGAAGAATTGAGATGACAGAAAGGGACGATGCCATATCTGTGAGGGCGAAGGTAAGAGCCTATCCGGCCACGAAGGAGGAGGCCATCAGACTTCTGAAGGAAAGACTTCAACAGGAGTGATTGATTTGCACTTGACGAAGGATCAGGAGAGATTGCTGAAAGATGGAGAGTACGGAGAAAGGAAATCCATGGAGATACTGTGCGCTCTGGGTGATGTCTTCGGTGCTGACCGGCTAATCCCTGTGAGCTCCGCGCACGTGAGCGGGGTTTCGTACAAGACAATCGGAGATGCAGGAATCGACTTCCTTGAACAGATGTCAAAGGGGACGAAGGTAAAGGTGAGAACGACGGCAAATCCCATTGCAATGGACAGGAAGAGGTGGAGGGAAATGGAGATACCTGACGATTTCGCACGGAAGCAAATGCACATCGTGGAGATCTATCGACAGATTGGAGTGGAAGAATCCTGGACCTGCACCCCCTATCTCGCGGGAAACAGGCCTTCGTCAGGCGAAGCCATCGCTTGGGCCGAGTCCTCTGCAATCATCTTCGCCAATTCTGTCTTGGGTGCCAGAACGAACAGAGAGGGAGGGCCTTCGGCGCTGGCATCAGCAATGACAGGTTTGACTCCACGCTATGGGCTTCACATCGATGACAACAGAAGGGCCACGATCATAGTTGATGTTCCGAGCGAGCTTGGAGAGAAGGATTTCGCCAGTTTGGGATGTCTAGTTGGGGAACTCTCCAAGGACGGCATTCCCTACTTCAGAGGACTGACCGCCAACGAGAGCAGTCTAAAGTCGTTGGGAGCCGCGATGGCGTCCACCGGCTCAATTGCGCTCTTCCACGTCGAGAACATCACGCCCGAGTATTCGACTGCACTAGCAGATAAGACTGAGAGAATAGAAATCGATCGAGAGGACTTGGAGGAAAAGGCGGACGATTTGGGCACCGATGACGAACCCGACCTTATAGCCATCGGTTGCCCTCACCTCTCACGACTGGAGCTTGAGGCGCTCTCCAGAATCAAGGAGAGGAAACGAAGAGGAACTGAGACTTGGCTCTGCACGAGCAGAGAGGTGTTCAACCACTCGCAAGACCTAATCGGGGAACTCGAGGGCATCGGAAAGATTCTCTGTGATACGTGCATGGTCGTGTGCCCGATTGAGGAGAGAAGCAGGACTGTGGCGACGAACTCGGGGAAGGCCGCCTTCTATCTGCCCAAGTTCTGTTCGCAGAAGGTCGTGTTCGACGACGCGGCCAACCTCATGAGGCGGTTCCTTTGAGGCTTTCCGGAAGAAGGATATCGGGAGGCAAGGCCGAGGGTCTTGGTTTGGTCTCCACATCTCCCATATCGTTCCTTGGTGATGTGGATCCTGAGACCGGCCAGATAGCAGATTCTGGAAGCGACATCTTTGGTGAATCAATCAAGGACAATATCCTTGCGTTTCCATTTGGCAGAGGGAGCACAGTGGGATCCTATGTCATGTACAGCTCCAAGCGGAATAGAAAAGGACCGCTTGCGATAGTCAACGAGCGAGCCGAACCTATCGTAGCCACGGGTGCGGTCATCTCTAGCATCCCCATGGTGGACAGGATAGACGTTGGTCTGTTGAGGACTGGAGATTGGATCACCGTGGATGCAGACGATGAGTTCGTGGAAGTTCACAAAGTGAGGCTCCAGAGGGCAGTCACCTCGTTCCTGTTCAACAAGGGAGATCTGCTTGTCCTGAAGAGAAGCGACAGAGTCGGTACGCAGAAGGGAAGATGGGCGGGGGTCTCTGGCTATCTCGAGGACGATGAGGACCCCGAGGAAAGAGCCAGACAGGAGATTCTGGAGGAAACAGGGATAGAGGAGCCCAGACTCAAGAGGACGGGCAGACCCGTTCTAGCGAGAGCAGATGACACGATATGGGAGGTTCACCCATTCCTCTTTGAGGTTGCCGCGAGAGAGATCGCAATGGACTGGGAGCATGTAGAATATCGTTGGATAAGGCCTGAAGAGCTCTTGAGCTACGATTGCGTAAGCAGGCTGGAAAAGGCGCTGGAGAGAGTCCTATAGTCGACCCTGATCTTCCCTGCACACGGACCCTCCAAGCCGGAGATTCGTCAACTGAAAGGTCCCAGAACGGAATCGACTTCGCGTTCCAGGAGATTGAGCTGGTGCTCATCGAGTGTTGAAGGATTGACTGATATGAGGAGAATGGACTTGTTTATCGCAATCTGGTCACGGAGCGATTGAATGAGCCTGAGGACGGTTATGAAGTTGTTGTTTGTGATGAGGTATTCGATACCGTCCAGAAGGACAACTCCCGCCTTCTTCGTGATGAACTGCTCAAGGGAAAGGCTGAGCTTCTCGAGGTCCTTGGGTCGAACGGAGTTCTCCTTTCCCACATTGCTCAACCACAATATTGGGACATCACCAAGACCATAGATCTCCTTCACCTTGTCAGGATATATTCGAGTAACGCAATATCCAGGTCTTCCGGTCTGGATGCCTTTCTGAAGCAACTTGTAAGTGTACTCTGATCTCTCTTCCTTCACGAGATATGTGAATGCATCCTTCAGATCTGGAAGCTCGACCACAGCGGCCTCGGGTTCACGTTCCTCGGCTGCAGGTTCCGGCTCCACCTTGGGGGCTTCAGCGATCTTCTCAGCCTCGACGGGTTGAGACTCCTTCACAACGGACTCCCCCGGAACCTCAGCCTGGACCGGAGGCGCTTCCAGTGGCTTCTCGACCTCTTCTATCGGCACGAGTGAGGTTCCACAGCGCTGGCACGCCGTCGCGTCCGCACCGACCTTTGTGCCACAAAGGGGGCACACGTGCTCCATTTTCCCGAAATGGTCTGCAAGCTTGAAGGCCAGACTCTCGGATATCTCCTCGACCTGTCTTATCTCCTCCAAATCGGCGGCGGCAAGTTTGTCGTAGTCATATCCTTTCGAGAGCAGCCACTCAGCGTTCTCAACAGTCACGCCTTCGATCTCGGTGAGGGAGTCAATCTTCTCCTTGATTTTCGTGGCGGCGGCAACCTCAACCAGTTCGGCGCCACAGTGTTCACAAATGAGGGCTTCGGATGGGACCTCGTTCTTGCACTCAGGGCATATATGCCTCTCTTCTCCAACGGATTCCCCGCACCGTGGGCAGAGCGTGGTTCCAGCGGCAAGTTCTATGTCACAATGCGGACAGCGGAAGGCTCGAACGGCTCTTTCTTCAGGAGACTGGGCTAGGAAGTTCTCTATTCTTCTGACATCGAGTTCGTCTATACCCTCTATTCCCTCGAGTTCGTCGCTGGACGCCTGCTCCAAAGCAGCGATGCTCTTGTAACCTGCGTCATACAGCACTGTCGCCTTCTTCTCAGTGATGCCAGGAATCTGAGTGAATGCGTCGATGGCTTCCTTGATGTAGAGCGGTGTGATGCCCAGAGTGACTACCTCTCCCTCGATGTTCCAGTCGACGACGTACTCTTCGTCAACATCGACCTTTGAGAGGTGAAGCTCCCTCGACCTCGTCTCAGACGATATGAAATCCTTCCACTTGGCGATCAGTCTAAGAAGCTCCTCCCTTCCCTTTATCTTAGTGCTAATGAAGTCCTCAACATCGAGGTCTATTTCCTTCCGCATCTCCTGTATCCTACGAATGGTCTCTCGCGCGAAGCCTTCGCCCCTGATTTCAGAGGTTATCTCCATATCCACGAAGAGCTCTCCCTTGTCGTGAGCCACCCTCACGACATGCTTAGGCAGCTTCATCCCGATTTCCACCATGCCGGGGTCAATCCTGATGACGTGCCCTTCTATCCCAAGTACATACTGGCCTTTCTTAATCTCCTTTGCGACGACCTCTGCAGGACGGCTCTCCAGGAGAGTCGCGATCTTGCTGGACCATTGTTTGTACGCCTTTCCGATTGCAGCCTCCTTAGGCCTGACCTGCAGAACATAGCTGTCGTATTCCTGGCCAGGCTGGAGAATCTCCAACTCCTTGCAGTTTGTCTGATTTGTGAAGACCTCTCCAAGAACCTCGAATGCTCTGGTGGCAGAGTCGCTTGCTGGCTTCACGGTTATCTTCTTCACGGGCCATCGGAGCTTGAGGCCCTGCTTCTGTCTCACCTTCAAGACAACCTCTACGATCTCCTGAATTGTCTCCATCTGCTCTTCGAGCTCGGAATCGATCAGCCTCTCATCTGACTCTGGCCAATCACACATGTGGACGGATAGCATTCTGCCGTCGAGGTTCTGATAGATAATCTCGGAAATGTGCGGGGTGATCGGAGCCATGATCTTGGCGATCGTGGTAAGACACTCATGAAGCACCTTGTATGCAGAAAGCTTGCTTCTGTCCTCTTCTTCAAGCCAGGTTCGATTTCGTATGAGCCTGACGTACCAGCGGGAGAGACTGTTCAATATGAAATCCTCGACCTCGCGACAGGCTTTGTGGATGTTGTAGCCCTCGAGTTCTTCCTTGGTCAGTATCTTCACCTTTTCCAGTCTCGAGAGTATCCACCTGTCCTCCGGCTTCATGTGGTCCGAGAGCTTCTCGAATGACCACTGCTCAGGGTCGAACCCGTCTATGGCCATGTACGTCGATGCGAACCTCTGTACGTTCCAAAGGATGTTTAGTGTCCTCTGGGCGTTCTTGACCTCGTGCAACTGGAAGTTGATGTCCTCCCATGGAGCGCTGGTTCTCAATAAATAAAGCCTCAAGGGGTCCGCTCCGTATTCGGCCATCACGTCGGATGGTTCAACCACATTCCCTCGGCTCTTCGACATGGGTAGACCGTTGGCGTCATTCAACCACCCGTGAACCAGGACGGACTCGTATGGGGCCCTATCAAATGCGATCACACCTGCTCCCAGCTGGGAATAGAACCAACCTCTTGTCTGGTCAGGCGCCTCGGTAATCCACTTCGCTGGCCACCATCTCTTGAACTGTTCCCTCTTCCTCGGATAGCCAAACTGGGCCCACGAGCAGACTCCGGAGTCGAACCAAACATCGAGAATGTCGGGAATCCTGTGCATTTCCTTCTGGCACTTTGGACATGTGAGCACGACTACATCAATCGAGGGCCTGTGAAGATCCATACCATCGATGTAGTTCATACCCTCGCTCAGCTCTCCCGCGGACCCGACAACGGTCATCTCTCCGCATTCGCATCTCCAAATGGGAAGTGGGATTCCCCAGTATCGCTGTCTCGAGATACACCAGTCTCTGGCATTCTGGACCCAATCGTACTGTCTAGAGGATCCCGCCCAATCCGGCGTCCAGTCAATCGCATCCACTTCCTTCAGCATCTTGTCCTTCAGCCTGGTGACCTTCAGAAACCACTGTTCAGTTACACGATAGATTATGGGAGTCTGGCACCTCCAGCAGTGTCCATATCTGTGAGTTATCTCCTCTTCGTTGAACAGAGCACCAGAGCTCTTCAAGTCGTCGATGATTCTGCGATTGGCTTCTCTGACATGCATCGTCCTATAGTCCCCAGCGTCCGTCGTGAAGTAACCCCTCTCATCCACAGGACAGAACGCTGGAAGGTCGTGCTGGATGCCTACATCGAAATCCTCTGGACCGTGGCCTGGAGCGATGTGAACAATGCCCGTGAACTCCTCCGTCACAATGTCAGAGGCGAGAACCTTGTGAACCCAATCCCCTCTTATCTCGTCAAGATAGGGAACCCGATCAGAAAGGGGGTGATTGTATTTTAGACCCACAAGGTCTCTGCCCTGGACGGTCTCCTTGATCTCGTAGTTGAGAACCTCAGGGGTATCCACCAGTCGACCGATGTTTCCCTCATACGTCCATATGTACTGGCGTTTTCCCTCCCTGTGGATGAGCACCTTTGAGTATTCGAGATCGGGATGAACTGCTGCAGCGAGATTGGCGGGAAGCGTCCAAGGAGTAGTTGTCCAGACGAGTATGTATTCCTCCTCGCGGCCGTCAATCGGGAACATCACATACAGAGAGGGGTCGGTTTCATCGAAGTACTCGATCTCGGCCTCCGCAAGGGCGGTTTCGCACCTCGGGCACCACTGAAGAACCCTTTGGGCTTGATCCAGCAATCCCTTATCGTGGGCCTTCTTTATCGTCCACCACGCGCCCTCCATATAGGAGTTCTCGATTGTTCTATACGGATTGCTCCAATCCATCCATACACCCAGCTCTTCAAACTGCTGTGTCATCTTTTCTTGAAACTGCATGGCGAAATCCCTGCATGTCTCCACGAACTTCTTGATGCCGAGTTCCTCAATCTGCTTCTTGTTCATGATTCCAAGGGACCTTTCGACCTGGACCTCTATGGGAAGACCGTGCATATCATAGCCTGGCTGATCCCGAACATTGTAGCCGTGCATTCGCCTAAAGCGGATGAATGTATCCTTTATCACCTTGTTCCAGGCAGTTCCCAGATGCGCGGACTCCGTCGTATACGGAGGCCCGTCTAGGAAGAAGTAGTCTTCCCCGTCCTTTCTGGCCAAGACGGTCTTTTCATACGCCCTTGATCTCTTCCAAAAATCCCTAACCTTCCTCTCAAGCTCATTTGGGATATACTCTTTCTCGGCTTGCTTTATCATCGCAATCCTCCTGTGAGGTGTTCCGACGCAACTGCACTTTTTTCATCGGTGCAGCCGCACACAGTCCATAGCCAGGACCGCGTATTTAACTCTATCCCGGGCATCTGGAAGGGCCGGGACCGAGAGTTTCCGGACCTCAGCAGCTTCTGAGATCCATTTGAACTCGGGTCAAGGGATCCACAGTCCCTGAGGATACCAGGCTACCCCACCCCGGCCGCTCAACGTTTGATAGGCCATCTCAGATAAAGACTTTCCTCAGGCGGGACTTCCCGCTGTCTCCGACTCCCTCAGCGATATCGCGAATGTTTCATCGGCGACTTTCCATTCGATTGTGTATCCTTCTTCCCCTTCAAGATTGCCCTTCGTAGCCAAGTAGAGGTTCGATGAGTTCGTTTCCTGCATTATTCGCTCCCTTTGCATCTCCAGTTCCTCGAGCAGGTCATCACCAACGAATATCTTCACATCAACGAGTTGGTCCTCGTCCAGATTCATGTCCCTCCTCATTTCGCGTATTTTTCGGATGATTTCATCTGTAATGGGTGAATCTCCCCTGCTCTCCGGCAACGATTGCTCAGTTCCGCGTGGCTCCGGAAAACTCACATAGAGGGTTCCGCCGTGGAACTTCTGTCTCACGACGTTGTCGGGCATGCGAATTTCGAAGGAAACCATGCTGGGAGATATCTCCACGCTCTGACCTTCAATGCCCAAGAAATACGCCCCCTTGTCGAGACCACTCTTTATCTTCCAGGCGGACTGAGACTTCAGCAACGTCTCTATCTTCCTTGCCCAGAACCTGTACTTGCCTTGAATCATATCCAGGTGAGGTATGGCCTCGATCTCCAGACCATCCCATTCGTCCCCCACCCGGACGGTCTCCAGTGCGTTGATGTTTGCTTCTGCCCTTATGATCCTCTCGAAGTTCTCAACAGTCTCCTTGATCTCCTCTGTGTCAGGGAGGACCGCGACAAGGACAGGCAAACCTGGGTCCACACCATTCTCCTTGCGGGCCTTGGCCACGGCTTTGGCAATCTCATTGATCAGTTCAAGGTAGTCTTTGAGTTTCTCCTCATCGTCGAGCTCTCCGACCTCCGACTTCAGGAGTTCGACGCTGAGTGTCGAGAAGGCCTCGTCAGCAGTCATACCCCTCGCCGTCCCTGTGTCCGTCTCTCCAACCGACTCCGTCACTCTCCTCCAGAGGTCCTCGTAGTCCTTCTCCTCGATTTCATTGGATATTTCGGTGATGAGCTCCTCGGCGGCTTCGCGGGATAGAGAGGGCTCGGGAAACCTCCCGAGGCCAAATGCCTTGGATATCAGACTATCGTCAAGTGCTCCCATTTCGGCGCCGGGCAACTCGCTCATGAACAGAAGCTTCCTCACGACCTCTCGAATGCCTTCCAGCCCTTCCATGCTCCCGTTCCAATCATGGAGAGTTTCACCGTACTTCTCCTCGATCTCCTTCAGAATCTCGATTATGTAAAGCGGAAGCAGTTTCGGTTCGTTCCCCATCACCACGGTGGCGAGGTGAACAGACCTCCCTCTTTCAATGAGCACTTTGCTGTCACCGAAATCGATCTTCGAGAGGCCAGCACTTCCTTCGTCTTGGAACGAGTCTTTCACGAAGCTCTCTACGGCCCCAATCATCGTACTGAACGCCTTCTCGTCCAAATCCTCCCTATACCTCCTCGACTCACGTACGACGAGCTTCCCCTGATTGTGAATGAGAAAGACGTCCTCGACGAGATACGTTCCCTCTTTCTCGATCTTCAAGTCTTCCTGTGTGAAGGTCTCATAACTTTTCTCATCGAAGAGTCGTCTATAGGAAACACTGGCGTCTATCGGAATATCGCCAGACCTCTTCGGCTTGATTCCGACCTCAAGCTGTTTCTTCTGATTAATGTCAATCTCAGGAATTGGCTTCAGGCCTTTCACTTCAAAGTCTCCATTGAGTCTGACATTCACGTCCTTCGCACCGAGATTCCCTCTGTTCTCGACCTCGACCCTGTATCGGTTCCACGTGTTCTCCTGGAATCCCTTCTTGGGCAGATTCACATGCAACCTTGGTCTCCTGCCCTTGAGAAATTCATCGATTTTCTTGCGTGCAGAGTCTTCTGCAGCCTCCACTATGCGTTCCAGCTGGTCCAAATCCCCCTTCTCCAGAATGGACCTAGCCTCGGAGGTCATCCTCGTTTCGTTGTACACGCGAAGTCCTGCTTCCCTGGCCTTCTCGATGAGACCTGCAACATCGCCGAGACGTCTCTCAGCTTCGGCAATGAGAAGGCGCCTTCGGAGTTTCTCAACGGACATTTCAATC
Organism: Thermoplasmata archaeon; assembly: GCA_046761045.1. Lineage (GTDB taxonomy): Archaea > Thermoplasmatota > Thermoplasmata > RBG-16-68-12 > JAGMCJ01 > JAGMCJ01. Next base: position 44,815 of record JBHIFJ010000009.1, on the reverse strand, counting down.
CGCTCAATGCATTCTGCGGCACTCTCCAGATTACCACTCTCAAGGGCATTCTTTGCCTCCTCTGCCTGACCGACAATCTCCTCGACATCGATTCCAGCCTCCCGCGCCTTGGAGATGATTGTGGCAAGCGATGTGAGTCTCTCATTCAGATAGTCCTTCTTCTGCCTCTTCTTTGATTCCTCTATAGCATCACCCACAGAGGTCACCAGCTGGGCGACCTGCTCATGATCGGAAGATTCGTAGGATGATGTCGCCGATCTCAGAAGGCGCTCGGCTTCGAAGACATCAAGGCCCTCCCGCTTGGCTGCATCGATGAGGAGCCTTGCCTCACGCAGACCCTTCTCCGACTCCAATCTCTGGATTTCTTCGCCGCCTCTGGTGACGAGTTCTCTGATCTGCGCCGCAATGGCAGTGATGGTGGCGAATCTCCCGGTGTTTATGGCCTGTGTTGCTGTTTCGAAAAGCTCCTCAGCCTCGTCCATTTCGATGCCGAGCTCGAGGGCCTTCTCCACAATCTCCTTCGCCGCGGCAAGCTGATCCTCAACCGTGGCGATATATTGGACCCTCGCAGACTTGGCACTCTCTTCTGCCTGCTTTACCAAGTTCCAAGCCTGTTTCCAATCCCTCCTGTCCATGTTTTCAATAGCATCCTTGATGAGCGTCTCGGCCTCCGCTATGTCCGCCCCAGCTTTCTTGGCTTCTTCGATAGCACTGATTGTCTGCATCACTGCGCTCTTCTCCAGCCCTACAAGGTCAGCACCGGCTGCGTCAGAAACGTACATCAGCTTTCTGATAATCTCGTCAATTCCTTCCAGCTCGGTGAGCATACCACTCCAATTCTGGAGAATACCCCCGTACTCTGCCTCAATCTCGCTAATGACCTCAACCATATGAAGTGGAAGGAATACGGGCTCCTCACCCGAGACCACGCACGCTAGATATATATGGGGACCCCTCTCGATGACTATCATGTTCTTGCCGAAATCGAGCCGCTTGAGACCGCCTTCGCTTCTCTTTCTGAAGGAGTCTTTGACGAAGTCCTGGACGATTGTCAGCATTCCTGAGAATATGTCTTCGTCGATTTCCTCGCGGTATTTCCTTGTCTCATGGCTTATCAGTCGCCCATCGTTGTGCACAAGGAAGACGTCCTCCACGACATACGTTCCGTACGATTTGACGGATAGGGACTTGATCTCCTCTGCTGTGAACACCTCGCTATCAAACGGCCTCTTATAGGAGACGGAGAGGTCGACTGGGATTTCTCCCTCCTTTTTCGGCTTGACCCCGACCTCGATTGTCTTTCTCTCGTTGGGGTCTATCTCGGGGATGGTTTCGAGACCTCTGACCTCGAAGTCACCATCTAGCCTTATGTCGACTTCCTCTGACCTCAGATTGCCCTCGTTGATAATCTCAAGTATCAGCCTGTTCCAGACATCCGACTGGAAACCCTTGGTAGGCATATTCACCAAGAGCTTGGGATACTTGTTCTTGATGAAGTCCTGGATTTTCTTCCCGGCCGAGACCTCGGCTCTTCTGATGAGGTCCTTCGCTTGCATGATCTCTTCATTCTTCAGATACTCATCCGCCATTTCTAGGAGCGACTGCGCATGCTCGATGTCAATACCCAGCGCCTTTGCTCCCGCGATCATGGTCGCTATTCCTTGACTCTTAGCACCGAACCTCTCTATGATTCTCTCCTTCTCCGCTTCCCCAACGATGTCTCGGATTCTTCTGGAGAGTTCCATCACGACCTCGTAGTTCTCATCGAACAGCGCCTCTCTGGCCTTTCTCAAGAGACCCTTGGCATCGGAGACATCGACTCCCATCTTCTCCACATCGTCAATGGCAAACGATGCGCCTTCGAGCTCATCGTGGGCTTTCGTGGAAATGTATAGTCTCCTCGCTTTCTTTGCCAGTTGACTAACCTTGGGGACGTACGCTTCAATCTTCTCGAATTCCCCTTCCTCGAATTCCTTGGAGGCCTTGCGGTAAACTGTTTCGGCCTCCTCGACATTCAGACCCATCTTCTTCGCGTCGGTGATTATGACCTCCATCCTCAGGAGGCCTCCCTTTGCCATGTCCACAACTCTCTCCTTCTTTGCCCTCTCAACGAGGTTCCGCGCTATCTCGGCGTACTGGAGTGCCTCATCGATGTGGCCTTCCTCAAGTGCTCTGAGTCCGCTTCTTACAGTCTCCCCCGCACTTCCGATGTTCAGATTATCCTTTCTGGCCTCTTCGGCTTCCTTCTTCGCCTTGTTCAATAGGTCCCTGGCCGCAACGGTCAGAGACTCTTTGAGGCCGTTAGCCATCTCTTCGATTTCGCCAAGAATCTCTTCCGACCTCTCGAGGTCATTCTCTTGGAAGACCTTCCTGGCTTCTTCGAACTTGTCTTCTACCAATGAGATGTCCACGCCGACCTTTCTAATCTCATCCACAACTGCTCTGATGTCCCTCAGTCTCTTTGAAACACCAAGCATCTGAATGGGAACATCCTCGTCCATTGCTCCGAGCTTTCTTTTCTCCCCAGAGAGCCAGGTCTTCAATTGGGAAAGGAGCCTACGGGCACTTGTATTGTCCCCTTTTTGCAGGGCTTCTCGCGCCTTGGCGACAAGTTTTTCGGCACGGGTGATGTTCACTTCGATTGTTTTGATATACTCTATTTCTTGGCAAATCGAGTTGAGAGAGTTCTCCATCTCCTTCGCCTGCTTCGCGTACCCCGCCAGTTTCTTGACTTCCTTCGACAGGGCTTTGACTTCATCGAATTCTCGCTTCTGAAGGGCCGTCTCCGCCTTCAGGAGCGTGTCTTCGGCCTTTCTCGTGTCCGCCCCGATAATTCTTGCCGACTCCAGTGACTTTCTTGAATCCTCCACGAGGTCAGAAGCTCTCTTGAATCGCTTCACCTCCCTGACTTCGTTCCGCGCGAACTTGAGATACTCCTGGACTCCTCCGTAGACGCCCCTTTCGAGAGCATCCTCGGCGTTTCTGAGGTACTCCTCGGCAATGCTGACATCGGCTCCTATCTCCCGAGCATAATCCATCTCTGGCTTGAAATTGAGAATCATCAGACGAGCCCTTCGCTTCCTCTTTGCGTCTCCCGCCGCCTTCTTGGCCTTTCGGACATACTCGACGACATCACCATAGATGGACTTCGCGAGTGCTGCCTCCGCCTTTCTCATAAGGTGGTCGGCCTCTGAAACATCCGCTCCTGTCTCGCGGGCCTTCTCAACGACCAATCGGGCGTTCAGAATCATCAGTTCCTTTTTCCTTCTCTTCTTGGCCTCTAGGGCCTTCTTCAACGCAATCCTGGCGTTCCGTTCCGCCTCCTCGAAGTTCTCGACCCCTAGCAGCTGCCTGATCTCCTCCACGGCAGATTCCATTTCGCCTGTTTCTGCCCCGCTTTTCCTCGCCTCCTTGATGGCCCTTTGAACCTTGAGTATGAGATTCTCAACCCTCTTCCGTGCAGAGGCGGGCTTGTGCGGCTTCCTGGTGGCTCTTGTCCTCTTCCCGGCAAGGGATTTCCCGCAGTGGTTGCAGAACCTGCTACCCGCTTCCAGCTTCGCTTGGCAACCAGGACAGACTAGTTCTTTTTTATCTACCATCGGACCACTTAGCCCCTTGCCCAATAAGTTGTGAAAAGCCATGTATAAAGGTGACTGCGTTGTTATCAGGATTGATACTCCCAGGGAGCTTGTCAGCCCTCGGAAATGCTTCCGGCATGCGGACTGCATCCCCCCCAAGCGTGGTCACCCTAGAGACGAGGAGGTGCGAAACCCATTCCTATGAGGATTGAACAAGCCCAGCCCGGGAAGTAGACGCGAGGCCCATGACCATCAGAGGAGAACCGAACATGACCGGTTGGATGTCGGCATATGTCCTCCTAGATTGGAACTCGTCCCCGTGTCGGAGAAGGACTGGTGTCCTCCTGATGGCACATAAGTCTTAAATAGGGCCGCCATCATGTGATTGACGCGCTCTGCCTTGGCCAGACGCTATGGGTAAGCATGGAACCCAGCGATGTGTCCCACATCTTCTCGGGGCATGTAGGAAGCGCCACGGTCAAGGATTTGGTGCGGAGCCGCGAGATTCAGAGAGGCAAGAATGCCCAAGAGACACAGGCCCAGACATGGTTCCATGGGATATTCCCCCCGCAAGCGGGCCTCGAGTGAGATTCCGAGGTTCTCATCCTGGCCCGACATTAGCGATGGCCCTAGAATACAAGGTTTCGCAGGATACAAAGCGGGGATGACACACGCGCTCGTCGTGGACTACAGGAAGACCAGCACGACGAGCGGCCAGGAAGTCCAGATACCTGTCACAGTGGTTGAGGTTCCTCCGATGAAGGTCGCAGCGATACGACTCTACAAGCATACGCCCTACGGCATGAAGACGGTCACTGAAATCTGGTCCAGGAAACTGGACAAGCAATTGAGAAGAAGGCTCCCGGTGCCAAGAAAGTCCGACACAAACAAGACATGGGAGAACGTGAATCCAGCCGAGGTCGATGAAGTGAGAGTGCTCGTATACACGCAGCCGTATCTCGTCTCGGGTGTCCCGAAGAAGACTCCAGAAGTGATGGAGAATCGAATCGGCGGGGGAACTGTAGAAGAGAGACTGGAATACGCCAAGGGCCTGCTTGGCAAAGAAATCAAGATTCACGACTTCACCAGAGAAGGAGACGTCATTGATGTCGCTGCTGTGACCAAGGGCAAGGGCTTTGGCGGCCATCACAAGCGATGGGGGACGAAACTCCTCTCTCACAAGGATAGCAAGAAGCGCAGAGGCGTTGGAACGACAGGTTCTTTCAGACCTGGCTACACTAGGCCGACAGTTCCTCAAGCGGGTCAAGTCGGATACCACCAAAGGACAGAGTATAACAAAAGAGTGCTGAAGATTGGAGACGATGGCGGAGAGATTACGCCGAAAGGAGGATTCCTGTCATACGGAGTCCTCAGGAACGGCTATGTCCTACTTCATGGCTCAATCCCAGGTCCCGCGAAACGACTCATTAGGTTCAGGAATGCAATCAGGCCAACGTTCGAGGCGGTTGAGGAAGTCGACCTTAGGTACATATCGACAGAATCAAAGCAGGGAGCTTGATGACAAAGAAAAAGAGAAAGGAGAACGAGGTGAACGTATACTCCGTCGAGGGTAAGGTAGTGAAAACCATCGAGCTTCCAGAGGTCTTCGCTACGGACGTGAGGATCGACCTGATCAGAAGGGCAGTAGTCTCGGCTCAGGCCAACAGACGACAACCCTATGGTCCAAACCCCCTGTCAGGGATGAGACATGCGGTCTCGACCTGGGGAAAGGGAAGAGGTGTTGCACGCGTTCAGAGAATCTCGGGACAGCGCACGGGTGCTGAATCCCCGGGCACCGTTGGCGGGAGAAGAGCTCACCCCCCGAGACCGTCTCATGACTGGTCCAAGAAGATCAATCGAAAGGAAAGGCGCCTGGCAAAGGCGTCAGCACTCGCAGCCACAATGGACCCTGGATTGGTCTCAGAGAGAGGGCACGTTTTCGATGAGGACCTAACCCTTCCAATCGTTGTTGAGGACGACATCGAGGTTCTGAAAACGACGAAGGAAGCCATTGAGCTTCTAAAGTCAATCAAGGTGTACGACGACATCCTCAGAGCTAAGAGAAGGAAGATAAGAGCGGGCCGCGGAAAGATGAGGGCAAGGAAGTACAGACGTCCCAAGAGCGTCCTGGTGACTCTTTCCTCCAGCTCGGAGTCGAGTGCTGCGTTCTCCAACATTCCGGGCGTCGATGTATCCACATCGAGGCTCCTGAACACAGAATCACTTGCCCCCGGCGGAATGCCAGGCAGACTCGTTGTTTTCAGCGAGAGCGCTCTGGAGGAGTTGAGAGCATGGTGAAGGGTCGGGAATTTGAAATCCTTCTCCATCCGTACGTCACGGAAAAGACAATGACAGCCATAGACGGAACTGCAAAGCAGGATCTCAAGGACGGAAACAGACTCGAGTTCATTGTTAAGAGAACCGCGACAAAGAGGGAGATAAGGGAGGCATTCGAGAGCCTCTTCGAAGTGGAAGTGGAGAAGGTGAATACAAAGATAAGGAAGGATGGGAAGCACGCGATAATCAAGCTCAAGGAAGGCTACTCTGCGAAGGACGTAGGCGACAGGATCGGAGTGTTCTAGATGGGCAAGAGACTGAGGACGCAAAGGAGAGGGAAAGGCTCCCGGACATACTCATCACCCAGCCACAGGCACAGAGGATCGGTCTCGCTTCCCAAGCTTGACGATGCAGAGGGGGTCGTCGTCGACATCATTCATTCACCTGGCCACACAGCACCCCTTGCGAAGGTGAGATTCGGTGAGGCGGAGGTACTCATGTTGGCTCCTGATGGCCTCCAAGTCGGGGAGAACGTAAGCGTGGGGAAAGTCTCAATCAACAGAGGCCACGTGCTGCCACTAGGCAGAATCCCTGAGAGCACCCTCGTCTTCAATGTCGAATCCAAGCCAGGGGACGGCGGCAAGTTCGCCCGCTCGGCCGGGACGGCCGCCATGATTGTGAGTCATGGTGCCAGGACCGTGTTGCGGCTCCCCTCTGGAAAGTACAAGTCATTCGATCCAAAGTGCAGAGCGACTGTTGGCCTCGTTGCTGGCAGTGGCAGGGGTGAGAAGCCTTTTGCCAAGGCAGGGAAGAAGATAGCTGCCTACAGGAGCAGGGCCAAGGCCCCTTTCAAGACGAGTGGTGTGGCCATGAACCCCGTCAACCATCCCCATGGTGGTGGAAGCCACCAGCACGTGGGCAAGCCCAGCACTGTCTCGGCAAATGCCCCGCCAGGAAGGAAGGTTGGAAGATTGTCACCAAAGAAAAAGAAGAGGAGATAATATGGCAAAGACGAAGAGACCGGGTTCCTCAAAGGCCGCCCGAAGAAGAGCGAGGAAGAAAAGGGGTGCCATGGAGGTCCGCAGAAAGAGGGAATTCACATACAGAGGGTACACGCTTGAGCAGCTGCAGGAGATGACCATTGACGATCTCCTAGAACTGCTACCCGCGCGGGCCAGGAGGACGTACAAGAGAGGGCTCAATGAGGAACAGAAGAGATTCGTGGAGAAGATTAGGACGAACGAGAAGGAGACTCTGAGAACCCACAGGAGGGAGATCATCATTCTTCCAGATTTCGTCGGAAAGAGGATTCACGTCTACAATGGTAGGGAGTTCGTGAGGGTGGATATCAAGCCCGAGATGATTGGGCACTATCTCGGCGAATTCGCTTTGACTAGGAAACCTGTGAGGCACTCAGGTCCAGGAGTGGGAGCCACAAGATCGTCGAAATACATGCCACTGAAGTAGGAGGAAAGGAATGGGTTACACCGCCAAGCCTGAAGAAGAAGATATCGCAAAGGCGATTGGGAGAGAACTCCCGATATCACCAAAGAAATCCGTCGAGGTATGCAGGGCCCTGCGCGGCCTGAACGTGGAAGACGCCAAGGAACTCCTTGAGGAAGTGATCGAGAAGAGAAGAATCATTCCATACAGGAGATACAGAAAGACAATCTCGCACAAGAAAGGAAGTATGGCTGGCGGATATCCGATTCGCGTGGCAAAGGCCGTGCTCAAAGTGCTTGAGGACGCTCAGGCTAATGCAGAAATGAACGAGCTTGATCCCGAAACGATGAGAATAGAGATCATAGCAGCGCATCGCGGACGAAAGACCGAAGGCTTCAAAGCAAGGGCAAGGGGAAGGAGTACGAAGTGGGACAAGGAAACCGTCAGCATCGAGGTCATTCTCAGGAGCGAGGAGGAATAGCTTGGCGAACGAGAGAAAAATCGTGGAAGAGAGGATTCGCAGAATACTCCTAAAGGAATATCTCATGGACCGGACTAGGAGAGCTGGATTTGGCGGTCTTGATATCCAAAGGACTCCCATGGGTTACAGAGTCACATTGGTCACAGAGAGACCGGGACTCGTCATCGGAAGAAAGGGCGCCACCATAAAGGAGTTGACCAGCGCTGTGGAGGAGAAGTTCGGATTCGAGAATCCGCAAATCGAGGTTCAAGAGGTCGAGAATGCCAGTCTGAATCCGCAAATAATGGCCGAGAAGCTGGCAAGTGCTCTGGAGAGGGGATGGCATTTCAGGCGGGCGGGGCACTCAACTGTGAGGAGGATAATGAATGCAGGCGCGAAGGGCTGCCTTGTGACAATCTCAGGAAAGGTTACTGGACAAAGACACAGAATGGAGAAGTTCAAGGCCGGACACATCAAGTTCTGCGGTGAGCCAAAGCAGCTCTGGATGAAGGAGGGTTTTGCGATAGCCAAGGTGAAGCTTGGAGTGATTGGTGCAAAGGTCCAGATTATGGATCCTAATGCGAGACTTCCGGATGAGGTCGAGATTCTTGAGATAGCTGAGGAAGAGGTCGAGGAGCCGGTGGGCGAAGGAGCTGCAGCTGATGCTGAAGCGTCAACCGAAGGAGCCGGGGAGGCCCCTCCGATGGAAGAGGCACAGAAGGAAGAGGTAAAAGAGGTGGAAAATGGCACTGCTGAGGACAAGCGAGATAAGGGAGATGAGCAAGGAAGAGAGGGAGAGGAAGCTGAGGGAACTCAGGAATGACCTCATGCACGAAAGAGGTGTCGCTGCAATGGGCGGGGCCCCGGCGAGCCCTGGGAAGATCAGGGCTATCAGGTCCAACATATCACGATTGCTGACATTGATAAGGGAAGAGGAGATGAAAGAGAAGGAGGCAGTCAAGGAGGAGAAAAAATAATGGCTGGGATCTGCCCAGTTTGTGGGCTTCCACAAGAATTGTGCATGTGTGAGGAGATAGCAAGGGAACAGCAGCGCATCAAGATATTCAGCGATAGGAGACGCTACGGAAAGGTGGTCACAATCGTAGAGGGAATCGATGCTGCGGACATCGACATCGAGGACCTAGCCAAGAAGTTGAAGACCAAGTGCGCTGCAGGAGGCACTGTGAAAGATGGACGAATTGAGCTCCAAGGGGAACACCGCAAGAAAGTCAAACGCGCCCTGGAGGATATCGGATTCACAGTCGAGGTCAGATGATGTGAAGAGGTCCAAGTTGCTCCACAAACACGAGCTGATAGGCCTGGAAGTGGAGGTCTTGAGCTCGCCCGACAGAAATCTCATAGGTTTCAAGGGCATTGTTGTGGACGAGACCAAGAACACGCTGGTGATAGAGGTGCAAAACGTGGAAAAGAGGATTCAAAAGCGGGGAACGAAGTTCCGATTCAACGTGGATAACGGAGTCGAGATGGATGGAGCTAGACTGCTCCATCGTCCAGAGGACAGGACGAAACGAGCAAGGTGAGCGAACATGCCAAAGAAGAAAGCGAGAGACATTGGAATCGATGTTCCTCTTCCCAAAAAGAGCTGCGATGACCAATACTGCCCGTTCCATGGCAATCTCCCAGTCAGGGGTCAAATCCTAGAGGGCGTTGTGAAGTCAGACAAGATGTCGAAAACTATTGTCGTGGAGAGGGAGTATCTCCGATTGATTCCCAAGTACGAGAGATATGAGAAGCGAACCAGGAGGTACCTTGCACATAGCCCTCCGTGTCTGGAGATAAAGAAGGGGGACAAGGTCTCGATAATGGAGTGCAGGCCGCTCAGCAAGACCGTAACCTACGTCGCAATCGAGAGGAGGATAGCAGGGTGAAGGGAATAGCTGGAAGACAGACACGAGGCCTTCCAAAGGGGGCCTATCTCGAATGCATCGACAATACCGGAGCGAGAGTCGTCCAGATCGTCGAGGTTCCGAAATACCATGGAAAGCTGAGGAGATACCCGTGCGCGGGTGTCGGCGACCTACTCGTCGTCACAGTGAAGAAAGGCACTCCTCAGATGAGAAAGCAGCTCGTGTATGCAGTGATTGTGAGGCAAAGGAGGCCCTTCAGAAGGGCGGACGGGGTGATGGTCCAGTTCGAGGACAACGCTGTGGTTATCACGACACCAACGGGTGAGACGAAAGGAACAGACATAAAGGGACCTGTGGCCAGGGAAGCCGCCGAGAGATGGCCCAGGATAGCGGCCGCGGCATCAATGATAGTGTGAGGCTTTACCATGAGAAGTCGGAAGGCAAGAAAACAGAGAAAGGAGATGTACAACGCTCCTTGGCACAAGAAGAGAAAGAGGATGGCGGCACATTTGTCCGCCAAGTATCTCGGTGACGAGAAGAAGACCTACCCGAGGGCGGTACCAGTCCGCAAGGGGGATACCGTTCTTGTGATAAGGGGAGCGGATAAGGGCCATGAAGGAAAGGTCGCGACCACTGATACGAAGAGCATGACCATTACGATTGAGGGTTTGACTATGAAGAAAGCGGATGGTACCCAGGTCGGAAGGAAAATCCATCCTTCCAACGTGATAATCACCAAGCTTGATCTCTCGGATCCCATGAGAAGAGAGAAGTTTGAGGCGCTAGGAGATAGGAAATGAAGAAACATCTGAAGAGATTGGCGGCTCCAAGAGTCTGGACGATCCCCAGAAAGACACACAAGTGGGTTACCAGACCTAGGCCAGGACCTCATGGACTCGAGGAATCCATCCCCATGCAGATAGTCCTCAGGGACATGCTGCAATACTGTGACAGCTCCAGGGAGGCCAGAATGCTCCTCTCCTCGAGAGGTGTTCTGGTGGACGGTGAACCGATCAGGGACCCGAAAAGGGGTGTCGGACTCATGGATGTCCTTTCCATTAAGCCGAAGAAGGAACACTTCAGAATGCTGATTGATGCGAAAAGGAGGCTCCAGCTTGTCAGAATAGGCGCAAAGCAAGCGAAGTGGAAGCTCTCAAGGATAGAGGGAAAGACGACGGTGAAAGGCGGGAAGATCCAACTCAACCTCTACGACGGAAGAAACATACTGCTTGAGAAGAACGCATACAGGACAGGGGATGTGCTCAAGATCGCTGTCCCGATCCAGAAAATCGTGGACCACTACGAACTCGCCAAGGGGAGCATCGCTCTCCTCATTGGCGGAAAACATGTCGGCGAACTCGCTAGGCTGGAGAAATATGAGAAATCCAGAAACCCGAGGGAAAACGAGGTTTACTTCGAGGATGGTTTCAGCACTTCCCTGAGGAACGTCTTCGTCGTAGGAAGGAAGTCCCCGGAGATAGAAATCCCTGAGACTAAGGCGTTGTAGGTGGTCAAATGAGCAACATGAGAGACCTGAGAATAGAGAAGGCTGTTGTCAACATAGGTGTTGGCGAGGCAGGCGAGAGGCTCCTCAAGGCTCAGAAGGTCCTGGAAATGCTGACCAACCAGAAGCCCATCGAGACCATATCGAAGACGACAAGCAAGGACTTGGGGATAAGAAAGGGGATGCCCATTGGCTGCAAGGTAACGCTACGCGGGGAGAAGGCGGAGGATTTCCTCAGGAGAGCTCTTTGGGTGAAAAACAACAGGCTCGCATACTATAACTTCGACCCCGAAGGCAACTTCTCCTTCGGTGTTCCCGACTACACGGAGTTCGAGGGTATGAAGTACGACCCTGAGATAGGCATCTTCGGCATGGATGTCTCTGTGAGCGTCAAGCGCCCTGGTTACCGTGTGGTCAAGAGGAGAAGGAAGACAGCGAGACTACCCGCAAGTCATAGGGTCACGAAGGAGGAAGGAATCGAATTCATGCGAGAGAAATTCGGCGTCGAGGTAATTGAATGAGACCAAAGAAAGAGTTCGGAAGAAAGAGAGGATGTAAACGGTGCGGGCGCAAGAGAGGCCTCATCAGGAGGAGTAGAATATATCTCTGCCGTCAATGCTTCCGTGAAGTGGCTTTCGAACTGGGCTTTCGGAAATACTCGTAGGTGGTTCGCATGCAACATGATCCGCTGAATGATGCCATGGTTCGCATAAAGAACGCAGAACTCACTGGAAAGAGAAAATGTGAAATCAGGCCATCCTCCAAACTCATCGGTAGAGTTCTCAAGGTCATGCAGGAATACAGGTACATCAAGAGGTTCGAGTGCATCGAAGATGGGAAATCAGGCATCTTTGAGGTGGAACTGAATGGAAACATTAATGACTGCGGGGTCATTAAGCCCCGCTTCTCGGTGAAGAGAGTGAACCTGGAGAAGTATGAGGCAAGATACTTACCCGCCCAGGACTTCGGTGTCCTTATTCTGACAACCACAGAGGGAGTCGTCTCCCATTCCAAAGCGAAGGAGCTCGGTGTCGGCGGGAAACTGCTCGCGTTTGTGTACTAGGTGCTAGGCATGCCAATATCAGGACGGATTGAGGAAAGAATCGAAATCCCAGATGGTGTTGACGTCGTGATTGACGGCAAGAACGTCACCGTCTCAGGTCAAAAGGCCACATTGGAAAGGCGCCTCTCCAACCCGAGGGTTGCAGTTGAGATGGAAGGAGACGAAGTCGTTGTCTCCTGTGAGTTGCCAAAGAAGCAGGAAGCTGCCCTTGTCGGCACATTCGCCTCTCACCTGAAGAATATGATTCTTGGCGCCACAAGGGGATTCGAATGCAGGATGAGGATCGTCTACTCTCACTTCCCGATGAAAGTGTCTGTCAAGGATGATGAGGGAATCGTGCTGATTGAGAACTTTCTGGGAGAGAGGCATCCCAGGACGGCGAGGATAATGGGCGAGACAAAGATTTCGATCGAGGGGGATACTGTAACGTTGATGGGCCACAACAAGGAGGACGTCGGCCAAACCGCTGCAAACATCGAACAAGCTACGAAGATCAGAGGATACGACCCGAGAGTCTTCCAGGATGGAGTCTACATTCTGGAGAAACCCAAGGTGCAGGAGAATGAATGAGGAGAAGAAGGCAAAGAAGGTAGAGAGGAAGACAGAACCGCCAACAGTCGGCGAGATCAACAAGGCCAGAAAGGCCGAGTTGATTGAGATGTGCAAGTCACTGGGCCTAGCGACGGAAGGCACCGTTCCAGAGCTTAGGAAAAGGCTCAAGGACCATCTCAAAGAGGCAGAGGAGAAGGAAGAGGAGATAGAGATTGTCGAGGAGGAGGCGGCGAGGCCCAAATTGAAGCCCGTATTGGACGATGAAACCAAGAAGTCCTTGGCCTTGAGGAAAAGGCAGAGAAGCAAGAGACCGAAGTTCAGGAGGCAAGAATGGTTCAGATACGGAAGGCTGGGTGACAGCTGGAGAAGACCAAGGGGCCTCCACTCCAAGATGAGACGAGGCCTGAAGTATAGGCCCAAGATGGTCTCAATAGGATATCGGTCGCCTAGAAAGGCCCGAGGCCTCCATCCATCCGGTTTCGAAGAGATTGTCATCCACAACAAGAGAGAGCTGGAAGCGCTCGACCCGAAAAAGCAGGCAGCTCGCATTGGGCATTCGGTTGGCACCAGGAAGCGCGTCGAAATCGAAAGCAGAGCGGATGAGATTGGGATTCGCATACTAAACAGGAGCATGATTCATGAACCTGAGAAATCAACGGAGAATGGCAGCTGAACTTCTCAAGTGCGGCCTCAACAGAGTCTGGATAGACCCAGACCGAATGGAAGATGTAGCCGACGCCATAACGAGAACTGATATTCAAATCAGGATAGACGCTGGAGCCATCAAGGCCAAGCAGAAAAAAGGAATCTCAAGGGGAAGAACGAGATATCAGAGAGGACAGAGGAAAAAAGGTAGAGGAAGAGGGCACGGAAGCCGGAAGGGCACCCACAAGGCAAGAAAGCCCAAGAAGGAGAGGTGGATCCAGACGATTCGTCCGATAAGAGAGAGACTGCGAGAGCTTCGAGATGAGGGCAAGATAAGTGTGTCCACGTACAGGAAGTTCTATCTCCAGGCCAAGGGTGGAGCCTTCAAGAGCAAGTCACACCTCGAGTCTCATCTCAGGTCTGGCGGATACCTCAAGGAGGGCGAGTGATGGTGAGAGGTCCAAGGAAGAAGGTCGCTTTCCGTAGAAGGCGGAGAGGAAGGACGGACTACAGACTGAGATCAAGGCTGCTCAGGTCAGGCCTCCCCAGAGCTGTCGTCAGGGCGTCGAATCGCAACATGACTGTTCAGATAACGAGTTTCGACGCGGTTGGTGACAAGGTCCTCAGTTCTGCTGTCTCAAATGAACTCAGGAAGCTGGGCTGGAAGGAGTCGACGTCCAATGTGCCTGCAGCGTACCTGACAGGCTATCTAGCAGGGAAGAGGGCCATTCAGAAGGGAGTTGAGGAGGCAGTGCTGGACATAGGTCTCCACGTCCCCAGAAGGGGTTCCAGAGTATTCGCGACCTTGAAAGGGCTCATCGATGCAGGTCTCAAAATCCCCTGTGGCGAAGAGGTCCTGCCGAGCAAGGAAAGAATCAAGGGAGCGCACATTGGAGAGAGCACTGTAAAGGCCTTTGAGAAAGTGAAATCTGAGATGGAGGATGGAAAATGATAGAGACACTGCCAGACTGGCAGCCAAAAACGAGGCTTGGAAAGATGGTCCTTCGCGGTGAAATCGCCAACCTGCGCGAAGCGCTCAATACGGGCCTTCCGCTCAAGGAGCCAGAGATTGTCGACGTACTCCTTCCCAACCTCAGCGACGAGGTTCTCGATGTGAACATGGTTCAGAGGATGACTGATAGTGGCCGCAGGGTCAATTTCGTTATCACAGCCGTTGTCGGCAATCAGGATGGGTTTGTTGGCCTTGGAAGAACGAAAGGCAAGGAAGTCGGTCCCGCAATAAGGAAGACCATCGATGACGCGAAGCTCAACATAGTGGAAATAAAGAGGGGTTGCGGATCATGGGAATGTGGATGTGGAAAGGCACATTCTCTCCCATTCCTAGTCAAGGGCAAGAGCGGGTCAGTTGAGGTCGTTCTCAAACCTGCTCCAAGAGGCATATCTCTCGCTGTCGGAGGCGTTGCGAAAAGCATTCTCAAGCTGGCTGGTATAAGGGACGCATGGGGCTTCACCAAGGGTCACTCTAGAACGACGGTTAATTATGCACTGGCGGTCTTTGACGCTCTGAGGCAAACAGGAGCCGTGAAAACAAAGGATGAGCAGGAGAAGGAACTCTGCATAGTCTCCGGTCCAGCTGAGATCCGAGCCGAAACGGACATCCCTGAGGTCCCTCTCGAGGAAGCGGGGGGACCCGACGAAGCTGAGACACCAAAGACCGACAAGAAGACTGAGGAAGCAGGCGCTGAGGAGAAGTCAGAATGACATACGCAGTCGTGAGAATCAGAGGTACGATTGGCGTCCGACGAGATATCGCTGACACACTGAAGTTCCTCAGGCTGAACAAGCCAAACCACTGTGTCATTGTTCCAGAACGTCCGGAGTACGAGGGGATGCTACAGAAAGCCAAGGACTATGTGACGTGGGGAGAAATCCAGCCGGAGGTTCTCGCCAGAATGCTTGTCACCAGAGGGTCCGCAATTGGACGCAAGAAGGTCACTGACGCATATGTCAAGAAGAACTCAAAGTATCGCTCTGTGATAGCCTTCGCAAAGGCAGTGGCAAATGGCGAAGACTCCCTGATGTCAATAGACGGGCTCAACCCAGTCTTGCGCCTCCATCCCCCCGTGAGAGGGTTCAAGGCCACAAAGAAGCCCTTCCCCTTGGGTGGTTCCCTCGGATACCGAGGAGAAAAGATTAATGAACTTCTTCTTAGGATGCTGTTCGTTCACGAGGACTGAATATGGGAAGATCGTCCAAGCTCAGAGGCAAGCGGACTCACGGCAGAGGAAAAAAGGCTGGCCGTGGAGCAGGGAAGCGAGGAGGCAGAGGCCAGGCTGGCCTTCACAAACACAAGTATATGTCCGCGATCAAGATGAAGAAACCCTACTTTGGAGACCACGGATTCAAGAGGCATCCGAGTCTTGTCACCCGAAAGAAAACGATCAACCTGTCCGAGATAGAGGAGAGACTCGATGAAATAATCATCGAGGGCTTTGGAAAGAAGTCCAAGAATCTCGTGACAGTGGATCTGCAAGAGATGGGGATGGACAAGTTGCTTGGCAGAGGACAGGCAAGAACCAAGATGAAGATACTGGTCAATGAAGCCTCCGCCTCTGCGGTTGAAAAGGTACGAAAGGCAGGAGGAGACGTAGTTACCCCGGATGCTGAGGTAGCAGAGGCGAGTGACTAATGGTGGAGGAGGGAAAGAGCAGGCTCTACGCACTGAAGCCCTTCACGGACAGACTACCAGCTGTGAAGAAGCCCATTGGACACGTCCATTTCAGGACGAAAATGCTCTGGGTGGTGCTCATCCTCACTCTGTACTTCGCCATGACGAACGTGTTCATCTACGGCCTCGACCCTGCAGAAACAATAGATGTCTTCGCAAGCCTCAGAGCCATACTCGCGGGCGCCCAGGGTTCGCTGATGCATCTTGGCATAGGACCCATCGTGACTGGGTCCATCATAATGCAGCTCTTTGCGGGCGCAAAGATTATCAAGCTCGACCTGACGAACGACGAAGACAAGGCCGTCTATCAGGGTACGCAGAAGCTCCTAGTCCTCATAATGATTGTTGTTGAGGCCATACCACAGGTGTTTGGTTTCCTCCACCCAGCGGCTGGTTTCGTTGGGAGGATGGAAGGATTGGCACCTGGTCAAGGCGAGTTTCTGGCGAACACACTAATCGTCGCCCAGCTGTTCATGGGCAGCTATCTGGTGTTTCTGATGGATGAGGTTGTTTCAAAGTGGGGAATAGGGAGTGGTGTTAGCCTCTTCATCGCAGCTGGTGTTTCCCAGCAAATCTTCGTGGGGACATTCAACTGGATACCTGCAGACCCAGGAGGCATACCGCCTGGAACGATACCCAAGACCTTGTGGTATCTCAACAACATGAGCGTGGCGGGAGTCTCCCAAGGGGGATTTGAGCAAATCCTGCTTCAGAATCCGAATCCTATCATTGCACTCGTCGGCACAATCACGATCTTCCTGATCGTCGCTTATGCTGAATCCATGAGAATTGAGCTTCCGCTAGCGCACGGAGCAGCTCGTGGCGCCAGAGGGAGGTATCCAATACGTCTGATATACGCGTCCAACATCCCGGTCATATTGATGGCTGCAGTTCTGGCCAACGTGAGCATGTTCTCCCTTCTGTTCTGGAACAACCCAGATTGGCCCGGCGTGGGCCAACAATGGTGGATTGGCTCGTACCCAGCCACACAGGCAGAGGCCGAAACCCTGGGCATCTCGCGGACAACCCCTATGACCGGAATAGCATACTATCTGTCCACAGTGAACGGCGTCGGGGACTGGCTGCTCCCGCTGCTAGGTCCAGACAGATATTCCCATCTCTTGAGAGGTCACAACTACCTCCAGGTTCTCACACACGTCTCCATCTATGTGGGGGTGATGATCGTAGGCTCGATAATCTTCGCGAAGTTCTGGATCGAAACCACCAACATGGGGCCTGACGCTGTCGCGGAGCAGATCGAGAGCAGCGGGATGCAGATTCCAGGGTTCAGGCGGGATCCAAGAGTCCTTAGGAGAGTACTCGAAAGATACATTCCTGTGGTCACTGTGATTAGCGGAGCGGCTGTCGGTGCGTTGGCAGCTGGCGCAGATATGATAGGTACTGTCGGAAATGCAAGTGGAACCGGAGTCCTTCTAGCCGTAGGCATACTGATCCAACTCTATGAGGCCATGGGAAGAGAGCAGATGATGGAGATGCACCCTGTTCTCAGAGGGTTCTTCGGATCAGAATAACGTCATCTCAGGAGGTCGATTAAGAGAGCCTTTTGCGCGTGAAGGCGATTTTCCGCCTGATCGAATACGATGGATCTGGGACCATCAATGACATCGTCGGTGATCTCCTGCCCCCTGTGGGCAGGAAGACAGTGCATTACGATGCAATCAGGCGAAGCGAGAGAGAGAAGATCGGAGTTCACCTGATAATCGGCAAAGGCCTTCAATCTCTGCCGGGCTTCCTCCTCGTCACCCATGGAGACCCATACATCCGTATAGATGACGTCCGCATTCCGAACAGCCGCCCTTGGGTCCTGGACAATTTGGCATTTGGAACCCCCTTGGCTTGCCAGAGCCTTTGCCTCCCGAACAATCCGATCATCGGGCTCGTAACCCCCTGGACATGCTACGGTGATGTCGATTCGCATGAGTGAGCATGCCAGAATAAGAGAGTTGCAGACGTTGTTTCCATCTCCGACATACGTCAGCCTCAGCACCTCTGGATTCTCTCTCCTCTCCACTATCGTCATCATATCGGCAAGCGCTTGGCAGGGGTGCTCAAGATCGTCGAGAGCGTTAATCACAGGGACGGACGAGTTCTCTGCCAGTTCAAGGACCCTGTCATGGCGAAAGGCCCTGTAGGCGATGCAATCCACATACCTGCTAAGTGTTCTCGCGGTGTCCGGAATCGTTTCTCCCCTTCCCATCTGCATATCCTGGGGGTTAAGGAATATTGACCTGCCCCCTAGCTGGCTCATCGCGACTTCGAAGGAGACTCGCGTTCGGGTGCTGCTCTTCTCGAAAACCAGTGCCAGTGTCTTGCCGGCCAGCGTTTCGTCCCTATCACCCGCCAAGAAGCGCTGCTTGAGATCAGTGGCCGACTGCACAATCGCATCCAGTTCCCCTTTTGCGTCAAGAACAGATACGAAGTCCTTTCCCCTCATCCACCGTGGGATATGAGGGCAAAGATATAAGCTTTTGACATGGGCTGAGAATATCATCCATGATAACACGATGAAAATTCTTATATGGATTTCATGTGCTCAGAAGGAACCTGAGGAAGACCACGGGGGAATCCCTTTGAAGAAAAAAATGAAGATGAAAATCTGCATGGTCGGCGAAGGGGCGGTCGGTAAGACCAGCCTAATCAGACGATTCGTTCTCGATAAGTTTGATGATAAGTATCTCCAGACACTGGGAACCAAGGTTTCGAAGAAAGAAATAGTCGTGGACTACCCAGAGAGGGACGTGGAACTTCAGGTGGACATGACTATATGGGACATAATGGGCCAGAAGGGATTCAGGGAGCTCCTGAAAGAAGCCTATTTCTATGGGGCCAAGGGGATAATCGCAGTCTGCGATGTCACTCGAAAGGACACTTTGTCTGAGCTCGATGACTGGATCGAGGGAGTCTATAGCGTCACAGGAAGGGTTCCGATCGAGTTCCTTGCAAACAAGGTCGACCTGAAGGATGCCAAGGCCATCGCCGAGAAGGATCTTGAACAGGCAAGCAGGGCGTATGACTCGAAGTACTTCTTCACTAGCGCCAAGACTGGTGTGAACGTGGAGGAAGCCTTCAAGGAACTGGCGGAGAAGATCGCCCGTGCGAAACTTACGGAGAGGGAAGAGTAGTATCAACACTGATAATCTCGTAGAAACATATATTTGAGAACCCTCTGCTTCTTGGAGCGCATCTAGGGGATGGTCGCAGATGTTCAAAAACAGTGACACCATGAAGGTGAAGATATGCCTGGTGGGCGAGGGCGCCGTCGGAAAGACAAGCCTAATCAGAAGGTACGTTCTTGACGAGTTTGACGACAGGTACATCTCTACCCTTGGAGCCAAAATCACCAAGAAAGAGCTAACAGTCGGAGATCCAGACAACGGCGATGAGGTTCACATCGATATGACAATATGGGACATCATGGGTGAGAAGGGCTTCAGGGAGCTGCTCAAGGAGGCGTACTTCCACGGTGCACAGGGGATACTCGCCGTCTGCGATGTCACAAGGAGAAACACGCTTTCCGACTTGGAGAGCTGGATTTCAGCGATAGAGACGGTGACGGGCAAGATTCCAATTGAGTTTCTGGCAAACAAGATTGATCTCAAGGACCAACTCACTTTCACGGAGACAGAGCTTCGCGAGATGAGCGAGAGATATCACTCCCCCTACCTTTTCACAAGCGCCAAGACAGGCGAGAATGTGGAGACAGCTTTTGGTCAGATCGCCAACAGGATTCTGGTGAAGGCGGTCGCCTAGCCTGAGACACAGATTGATAATCAGCGCTGATAGTCGTACGAAAATGCCTATTTATCCTCTCGGCTATAGGCTGCAAGACGTTGGGAGGCCATTGAAATGAGCCAGACAAGAAACATCAAGATGAAGATATGTCTCATCGGGGAATTCGCTGTTGGCAAGACAAGCCTGATTCAGAGATACGTCTATGACACATTCAGCGACAGGTACATCCAGACAGTTGGAGCCAAAATCACAAAGAAATCCCTCTTGCTGCATTATCCGGACCTTAGCACGGACCTGGACATCGACCTTACAATATGGGACATCATGGGTGAGAAGGGCTTCAGGGAGCTGCTCAAGGAGGCGTACTTCTATGGCGCCCAAGGGATATTGGCGGTATGCGACATGACTAGGGAGGACACGTTTTACGAGTTGCCGACATGGATCAACGCCGTCGACAAGGTCACAGGGAGAGTTCCCATAGTGTTCTTGGGGAACAAGATCGATCTCACGGACATGAGGAAGGTTGAAGATGATGACATGAAGATGATGGGCGACTCCTACGGTTCTCAGTACCTTCTCACGAGTGCAAGAACGGGAGAGAATGTCGAGAATGCCTTCCTGGAAATGGCCAAAATGGTTGCCGACAAGGATGTACTCACATAGACTGCTTCATTCTCATTCACGATAATCTGGAGATAGGCTTTTTAACGATGTCCTTTGATAGATTCATCGCAATGACGCAAGAATCGAATGAAGCTGAAGTGATGAAGGCGAAAATCTGCCTTGTTGGAGAGGCGGCTGTGGGAAAGACCAGCTTGATTCGGAGATACGTCCTGGATCTGTTCGAAGATCTCTACATAGCCACACTCGGGGCAAAGGTGACTAAGAGGGAGGTCTTCCTCCCGAAGATCAACGGCGGCAAGGGCGTGAAGGTCAACCTAATGATATGGGACATAATGGGCGAGAAGGGCTTCAGGGAGCTTCTCAAGGAAGCCTATTTCCATGGGGCCCAAGGCGTTCTAGCGGTCTGTGACGTTACCCGGAAAGACACCCTCCTTGAACTCAAAAATTGGATTGACTCAGTGACCAAGGTCACGGGAGACATACCTGTAAGGTTCGTGGTCAACAAGATGGATCTTACGGATGAGGCCCAGTTTGGCGAGGATGAGGTCATGTCCATTAGCGAGGAAATGGGCTCGTCCTACATCATGACAAGCGCGAAGACGGGTGAGGGTGTGGCGCAGTCTTTTGAGGAGATCGCTAGACTGGTCGCAAAGAATCACGCAAAGCGACGTGAAAAGCCGCTGCCTCCCCAGTGAAATGCGTGGAAGGCCCAGCACATACAAACATTTAAGAGGAGGCAGAATTTATATCAGATGCACCGAGGAAAGAAGCATGTCCAGATTGGTGGATTGATGAGTGAGTACCAAGTGAACAGTTCTGGCGACGAGGACCTGCCTCCGATTGATGAATGGATGGAAGGACAGGACTTCCAATCGACCTCTGAGATCAAGATTCCACCAACACTCGTGGACCAGGTGATTGGCCAGGATGAGTCGGTCATTGTCATAAAGAAGGCCGCGGAGCAGAAGAGGCATGTGATGCTCATCGGCGACCCCGGCACAGGGAAGTCCATGCTGGCCAATTCCATGGTCGAACTCCTTCCCAGGGAAGAGCTTCAGGACATCCTAGTCTATCACAACCCAGATGACCCGAACGAGCCCAGAATAAGGGTCGTGCCAGCCGGAAAAGGGAGGGAGATAGTGGGGGCTCAGAAGGCGGAAGCCATGCAGAAGAGGGAACAGAAGGCTTCCGTGATGATGACGATCATCTTCCTCATCGTAGGCCTTGCAGTAATGCTCTCAATAAGGTATGACGACTCCACGGGAGCCATTTCCTTCGACCCCACCTCTCTGATGATTGGCATTCTCATAGCTGTGATTGTCTTCATGTTCTCCAGATACACTGGACACAAGCAGGAGGCGCTAATGATTCCAAAATTGCTCGTATCTCGCGATCCAGATGATCTCCCCCCGTTCATCGATGCCACTGGATCCCACGCGGGTGCGCTTCTGGGTGACGTGAAGCACGACCCGTTCCAGTCAGGGGGCCTGGAGACGCCCGCTCACGATAGGGTGGATGCCGGAGCCATCCATCGCGCACACAAGGGAGTCCTCTTCATCGATGAGATAAACATGCTTAGGCTTGAGAGCCAGCAAAGCCTTCTCACGGCACTTCAGGAGAGGAAATTCAGCATAGTGGGTCAGAGCGAGAGAAGCTCAGGAGCCATGGTCAAGACAGAACCCGTCCCTTGCGACTTCATACTGGTCGCGGCCGGCAATCTGGACGCCGTGGCGGGTATGCATCCAGCCCTCAGGTCGAGGATTCGCGGATACGGCTACGAGGTTTATATGAAGAGCACGATGAGGGACAGCCACAGCAACAGGGCCAAGCTCATCAGGTTCGTGGCCCAGGAAGTGGCCAAGGACAAGAAGATCCCTCACTTTGGCAGGGGTGCTGTCACGGAAATCCTCAGGGAGGCCAGAAGACGCAGTGGGAGAAAGGGACGATTAACCCTCCGTCTGAGAGAACTCGGCGGGCTCATACGAGTAGCTGGGGACATCGCCACGGAGGAGAAGGCCCCACTCGTGAGAAGCCATCATGTACAAAGGGCGAAGAAGATTGCGAGGTCCCTAGAGCAGCAGATCGCGGACAGGATAATCGAGGATCGGAAGATCTACGCCACATCCTTGGTGGAGGGTGCTGCCGTTGGTGTTGTCAACGGTCTGGCGGTCCTGCATGGTGCAAGTGGAATGGCGGAATTCTCTGGAATCCTCCTGCCAATCGTTGCCGAGGTGACTCCTGCCCAGACAAAGGATGGCGGAAAAATCATCGCGACTGGCAAGCTAGGTGAGATCGCCAAGGAGTCTGTCCAGAACGTCTCTGCCCTCATCAAGAAGTTCACAGGTCAGGACATAAGCAACCACGACATTCACGTTCAGTTCGTGGGAAGCAGCGAAGGAACTGAGGGGGACTCTGCTTCGATATCGGTTGCCACAGCAGTCATATCCGCTCTCGAGAACGTGGAGGTCGATCAGAGCGTGGGCATGACGGGATCGCTGAGTGTCAGGGGACAAGTGCTTCCCGTCGGTGCTGTCACCGCCAAGATCGAGGCGGCTGCAGAGATGGGGCTGAAGAAGGTCCTGATTCCCAAGTCGAACATGAAGGATGTGCTCCTTGAGGACAAGTACATCGGAAGGATCGAGGTCATCCCAGTTGAGACGCTGAAGGATGTGCTTCAGCACGCTCTTGCCGGCAAGAGAAAGGAGGGTCTGCTTGAGAAACTGGCCTCTCTCGTCTCGAAGCCAACACCGCCCGTCGACAGAGCCATTCCCCAATAGGTTGGATTCTCTTGGCAGGGAGAGAGAGCTGTGACGATTACACCTTCCACAAAGCACTCGAGAGCGAGTTCGATGATGGATTGTGCGTCCACTGTTCTAGGTTCTTGACGGTGCACTGTCCACACATTGACGAGTTCATGGAGGAAGAAACGGACAATGCCTGATGTCTGGCCGCTATTCGTGGGAAGATTCCAGCCCTTCCATAGAGGACATCTGGCAATGGTCAGGAAGATACTGGAGGAACACAGTGGTGTGGTCTTTGGAGTCGGCAGCTCTCAGTTCGAGCACACAAAGGAGAATCCCTTCTCCTTTGAGGAGAGATCGAGGATGATACAGTCCGTGATGGAAACCGAGGGAATAGGCAACTATAGGATAGTGCCACTGGAGGACTTTGGCGACGACGAACTGTGGGTCAACAACGTGAGGAAGCTTGTTCCCGAGTTTGGTCTGGTCTATTCCAATGACCCGCTGACGATAAGGCTCTTTAGGGAAAGGCAATACGACGTAAGGGTCATGCCCCTCGTGAATAGAAACAGTCTCTCGGGAACTGAAGTCCGAAAACGTATGCTCGAGAGCTCAGACTGGCAAGAACTCGTGCCCGAACCTGTTCGAGACCTTCTCATCGAAATCGGTGGAGCAGAAAGGATGAGGAAGATAGTGAGGGGCACCTAGAGAACAACGAGGACGAGGAGCACCGAAGCAGAGAAAACAGCAATGACGAGCGGTAGGCTCAGGAAACTATGTCGAGCATTCCTTGACGAGTTCCTCAGGGCAGTCGATTGATGGTCCCCTATTGGCAGCACAAGGATAGCACCATCAAGAACGTCGAGGGTGATGTGCCCTCCAAAGCCTATGGAGACAGAGAGCACAAGATACGCTAACCAAATGTTATTGGCGATCATCACAACGAGAACCCCGATGGCAAAGACGAGCATCGTCGTGAATACTGAGTGGACGACGGAGGACCTCTTTCCGTCAGAGCGATGATCCAGGTTGACGAGAATCGATGATATTGTCGCCCAGAAGGTGAACTCGTTGATTCCCTGGCCCACCAGTGCTACATTGAGCAAGCTCTGGACTGCGGCCGAGAACAATGAGTGGACAAGGAGGGTTGGCATGTCTCACCCCGCGAAAAGGAGGATGAGCGGAAGAATGAGGCAGCCCATGAGATGGACGCGCTTCACTCCAACCAGCGGGGGGATGAGTCCGACTGAGGTGGAGACGAGGGCAACCAGGAGGCCCATCACACCACTTAGCAGCAAAACCATCCCGACAAGGAGACAGATTATGAGGAATGCCAGTCTCCTATAGTCCACGTGGGAACAGGCCTGTGCAAACCTCCGACCAAGCCTCTTGGTAAGGAGGAAGCCAATACAAGCGGCGATGACCCCCGAAAGAAGAAGCACAGTCATGGCAAGAGGCATAAAGCCAATATCATCCCAGGGTGCGAGCGTTTCACCCAACTCGCTCATGACTGTGTTCATGACGCCGCTCCTAGCGCGCTCCAGCACAAAGAGAGCCAAAAGAGTGAAGAAGCAACTGGAGGTATTCACTGCAGAGACAGCAACAATGAATTGCTTTTCTGATTTCCCGCGTTTCTCGCGGCTGTCAAGCATTCTCGCTATGACCGTTGCCGTCGCATTGCTGATTCCGGGGAACCAACCAGCAAAGCAACCTGCTGAGGCACCCTTCAAAGCTGAAGAAAGATGACCCCGGAAGAGGTCCTCCTCGCCAAGTTGGACAGACTGCTCGGGTATCCCATCGGTCCTGGACAGACTCAATATCAAGGTGGAGAGTCCGAAGAGGCCTGTGAACAGTGGGAAGAGCCCAACAGAGCTCCTGTCCACCACAAGAGAAGGCAAAGGATACCAGTTGGAAGAGAAGAGACCCGTCGACAGCACCACATAACCCAGAAGTCCCGATATCAGAAAGACGCCGAGCGCCCAGCCTTTGGTTCGAAGGGCCCGTCCGTATGAAGGATAGGACTCAAAGACGCCCGCAAGGAAGACCTTCTCCCCTCTTTTGATGTTGAGGCAACGTTCCAGCTTCAGCTTGATCCTGCCACTTTCGGTTCGAAGAACTGCGGACTTTGAGTTTGCGCTGGAAATCGTCCCTTCCAGGACAATTGCCCTGCCAGCGAGGTTGGATAGAGGGACCTCAGACTCGCATCCAACCAGTTCCTTCACACGACGGAATTCCCGCTCGTTTGGCAAAATGCCATGGGAGGAGCAATACAGAACCGCTCCGCCTCCTGATGAGTACCTTTGTTCACTAACAATAAGCATGGCAACTACTGTCACGAGAATGAATGGAATCGACCACGAGAGCTTCTGATACGCATCCAAAGGACCCCCCATCACCAGTCTCACTGGGACTAGCAGACACATGAAGAAGGAGAGCGCCACAAGGCTGCCGAAAGCGGAAAGCAGAACCGCCTCATATCCGCTTCCCTCCAGTAGCATCCTGTGACCCGGCAAGACAGAAAGTGCTGTGTCTGCATCTGGAGCACCAAGAAAAACCGACGGTATGTAGTCGAGAAACGTGTGCGAAACTGCGTTCGCCACGATGACACAGGAAATGAGGAGGAGAGCATCCTCATAGGTCGGCTGTGCCCATCCGCATAGAAACGAGATCAGTACAACCAGTTGCGGATGAAGTGCCAAGAATGCCGTTGCAACCAGATTCACATGAATTCCGGGTGTCAGTCCTGTGAGCACGCCTAGCGATGTCCCGATGAAGGACAGCAGAAGTATGCAGATCGAGAGGGCAAGGGGATCCATGAGGTGAGTATCGGAGGAATGCCGCTTAATTCTGATTGGAACCACACATGTTCAATTGTCTGATCGATGGAATCCTGGCTCCGCCCAGATGGCACTCTGGATGATTTGTCCGTGGCATACCTTTAATATTGATGTGGCAATCATGTTCCAGGATGCACCATCTTGCCGAGAAGTTGTCAGAAGAGGTTCTAGCTGGCAGTGAAGTTCTTGTCGTCACTCACATCGATGCTGATGGTATCGCGGCCGGGTCGATTGCCTGCTGTTCGCTTTTTCGAGCGGGAATCGACTGTGACATCTCATTCGTCAAGAGCCTAGATGAGGAAACCGCTCGCGAAATCCTTGACAAGAACCCCGCGTTCGTTTGGTTCACGGACATCGGCGCTGGAAGCTACGAGCTCATATCGGAGGTCTCGGGAATCATCACCGACCACCACGTGCCTTCCGAGTTCTTCCTGGGCAATAGAAGAGGACGCCTGGCCTCAGAGTTTGGCACCCGTGGCCCAAGTATGCTGAATCCTCACCTGTACGGTCTCGATGGCTCCCTTGACATAAGCGGGGCAGGAACTTCATTTCTTGTTGCGAGAGAGATGAGCACGGACAACTGCAGTCTTTCAGGTCTGGCGGTCGTGGGTGCCGTTGGCGATATGCAGGACCAGAGTCACAGAAGACTCATCGGCTCGAACAGAAAAATACTCCACGAGGCCGTCTCAGGTGGTTGGATAGAAAGGAGCATCGACATAAGGTTCTTTGGAAGAGAGACTCGCCCAGTCCCAAGGCTTCTTGCTTACTCAAATGATCCCTCGCTCCCTGGCTTGACCGGCGACCGTGGTTCGTGCACCGAGTTTCTCGATGAACTAGGAATTGCCCTCGTAAAGGATGACAAATGGAGATGCTGGTCAGATCTGGAGACGTCGGAGAAAAGACAAATAGTCTCCGCACTGGTCTCTTTGCTATTGGAGTCGGGCTTCAATCACAGGCACGTGCAGAGAATGGTGGGGGAGTGCTATTCACTCGTTGGCGAGGAAAGGGGGTCTGTTCTTCGCGACGCGAAAGAGTTCGCCACACTCCTCAATTCCTGTGGCAGGTATGGGAAGGCAGATGTGGGCATGAGAATCTGTCTTGGGGACAGAGACAAGAGTCTGGAGGAGGCCCTGGGTCTGCTTCGAAACCACAGAGAATATCTAGTTGAGTCGCTCGAAATCGCAGAGGAGATGGGAATCATCGAGATGACCCATCTACAGTATTTCCATGGGGGCAATAGAATAAAGGACACCGTCATCGGTGTGGCCACTGGAATTCTCCTGTCCTCTCCGGAGGTCAACAAGTCCCGCCCCCTCTTTGCCTTTGCCCGCACAGAGGAGTGCGTGAAAGTCTCTGCGAGAGCAACAAAGGATCTCGTTTCAAGGGGCCTTGATCTGTCCATTGTCATGAAGGAAGCCGCTCACACCATCGGTGGAGTGGGTGGAGGTCACAATATCGCGGCGGGCGCAACGATTCCGCTCAATAGAGAGGAAGAGTTCCTTGAGCTGGCAGAAAGAATAATCAAGGACCAGATGAAATCGCGAGGGGGCTCAGACTCTCCTTCTCCTAGCCACGCCAAGAAATAGCGCACCAGAAAGGAAGACCACGAGTATCAAGATGACCTCAGTGGAAGGGGCCTGTTCTTTGTTCCTGACGATGAAGGACAGAGTATCTGGCTGTGAATACACCCCTGAGATGTCATAGACCCTGGCTTGGACGGTGTGTGATCCATCAGAGAGTTCCCTCGTGTCAAACGTGTGATTCCAGTCAGCTGCACCTTCCGCCTCGACCCAGATTCCGTCGTCAATCCTCACGAAGACCTCAGACAATTGCCTGAGACCTGTGCATGAGCCCTCTATTGTATGATTCCCCGCGACGGTGTCCGCAGTGGTGTCTGCAATCGTAATCACCGGCGGCGCCCCGAACATGAGATTCGCGGACTGATGAATATGACCACCTGCATCTGTTTGAAGGAATACGGCGGCTCCCATGTTATCAACGATCCATGAAGGATCCAGCGAGAACGTCACTGACTGGACATAAGGCATTGATACAGGATCGATGGAAGTCTCGTTGAAAGCCCTCACGCTGTAGTTGTAGGTCTTGCCATCGACCTCGAGGATGTTCTCGAATAGTGCGAATCTCATGATGAGATTCTGACCCACCAAGGGCTCCGTGCTTCCCACGGATGCTTCCAGAGTCACCGCCCCAGCTGAGATATCGTAGCTGAGTTCCAGACTGACAGATGTACTGACCTCCAGGCCCTCCTGAACAAGCAAGAGATACTCCTCGAGCGTCTCTTCATATGATGTCGCCCCGACACTCTTCAGCTCACCATCGAGAAAGAGCGAAGGCAATTGAGGGTCGCCATATGAGCCTCTCCTTTCGTCGGATTCATTTATCCTCAATGGGTCGGTCTGGGTCACATGATATTGAATGACCGACACCCGCTCTGGACCGACTACCCTAAGAAGCCTATCGGCGGCCGCATCTGCGTAAGGACAGCCAATGCACCAGGTGGCTGTAAACAGCTCGAGCATCACCGTCCTCTCGCCATTGGACCTTGTCCCTTGAGCAGACTCTTCTCCGATTGCGGGTTGGACAACGAAGGATAGTACGATCAATCCGAGTGCTATTGAAGTGCCTACTGTTTTCAAGCTACCACCGTGATAGGAAAGATAACGCTCAATCAGTTATTAATAATCCACGTCTGGGATTGGGGGACCTGAATCCACACACCCTCTTTGGCAGACAGCAGATGGGTTGGTCCCAGTACCTGCAGATAGTGAGGCGGCGAGGACTGATCGAAGCCCTCGACTCGAGTTGCCGATGTCTCAAGCATTATATCCGAAATCGCCTTCGTCCCGTCGAATCCTGGATAGCTCACCAGATTCCAGCCCGCTTCAAGTTCGACCTGGACAGCAGACAACACAACGCCGACAACGACCAGATCGCCCGCAGACATGGCGTCAACCCATAGAGCCTGGTACGGTTGTAGATTTCGCAGGTCATTCAGGAACTTGTCCTTGCTGTAGGCTTTCCAAGGATCGAGACTGTCATGAGAATCATATGTCCAAGCATGGGAGAATGAGACGCTGGTGAGGACCGACTGAATCGAGTTGTTTGAGAGTGTCAAAGGAACGGAGACTAGGTTGGGTCCTGGAACGAGGGGCATCACCAATTTGGCCACCTTGTCAGGGGAGGCAACTTCGGATTTCGTATCCACCGCGGAGATGTAGTAGTAATAGTCGTTCGAGTCGCCCACTCCTCTTCCCACATCCGTCCACGAATAGATCTGGGAATCATCGGCGGAAACGGTTGCAGCAAGAACGTATGGGCCAACAAAAGTCAGAGACCTGTAGATCCTGTATTCGAGCACGTCGTCCTCCTCGCCACCATCATCGGCGGAAGCCAGCCAGCCGATCGTGACATTCTCCCCCATCAATCCTGAGAGTCGCCCTTCCTGGACCTTAACGGCATCGGGCGGGAGATCCCGAACAAAGCTGAATGTGAGGTTCACGACCTTCTGAGTTTCCAGCGTGTCGAAATTAGAGAGTACGAAGTACCAGTCACTCGGTGATCCTTGAAGCGGGAGCCTGGTCGTGAAGGAGGACTCATTCTGGGTGACGTTATACGCATCGAATGTATAGCCCTTCATGTACTTCTCAAGATTCTCCGCGTCCACGAAGAATGCATCGATGTGGATGCCAGAAGGAAAGATCTGAGGATGGTGGTTGATGCCGTCGTCATCCCCATAGTCCGTGGCAGGATACTGGACTCCGTATTCAACATTCACGACTGCCTCAAGCCAGGAATCCTGCAGTGGTGGCAAGGGAAGCTCATTCACGAAAAGGCTCGTCTTGGGCCTTGTGCCAGATACTTGGTAGGTATAGTTGTACAAAGGCAGGTTGGGCGGGTCAACGCAAATCTTGAACCTGCTCGAATAGCCTGAGTTCAACGACCCCCCGCCGAATTTGCTGTTCACATCAATCTGAATCCCGTCATCGAATGTGTCTCCAGTGATGTCGAATTGCCTCGCTTCGCTGGTCGTGAAGATCGCCATGCCGTCCGGATTGGAATAGGTTGAGAAGTCCCCAAGGCTGTACCACGTGCTGCCTATTCTTCTCCATCCTGCAATCGAAACCTTGGCACCATCAATGGGATTGCCTTGCGCATCGACTATCGATACGCTGACATTCCCTCTGTCGATATATCCGTCACCATTGTAGTCGTACGGCTTGTGGTACTCGTTGATGTGGTTTCTAATTCTGCTGTCGCCCATCTCCTCGAATATTGCCGTCCAGTCCCTATTCCACCCAGGTGTGTAATGCTTGAACGTCATGTTACTAATGATCGATTGGGAGTTGCTCCAGTAGTTGTCCAAGTGGTGCCAGCCCTGATCCCAGAAGTGATTCCAGCAGTGGTCCTCGGTGACACTCATGACTCCCATCGCAGGTATCAAAGCGGCCCTGAAAGCGGCGGTTGTGAGGTCGTGTAGTTCACCACAATTCCCATTGTGTTCGTGGGCGATTCTCACCGGCTGCCTCGGTCGGTATTTTGGATCAGAAGGCTCAAGGGATTCCTGTTGGTTGAGTGCGAGGGTCAGGCTCACCCAGTGACTAACCTTCTCAACTGCGTGATCGCTGTAATTCCAGGGCCTCCCATTATTGTAACCAGAATTCTCGTAACCTTGGGGGGAAGTGTGATAGGTCTCATTCCACAATGTGAGGACATCGACGAGCTTCTCCTTCAGAAGAGGAGGACCTTCCTCCTTGGGATATTTCACACTCCCGGGAGGATCAGGGGGCCAGGCAGTGTCGTTTTCGTTGAATACGTACCACCGCCAGAACCTGCCAACGGGCGGAGCCGCGGTTGCCCCTTTGTGAGTGTGGGCAACAACATCTGGATCGATGTAGGTTGGGAGTTCATAGCTCACCCTGGGATGAACAACGAACCAGTAGTAGATGTCTGGCGGGACCCATCTCTCCTCGACCACGCCACTATTGTTGATCCAGTATCTCAGCGTAGAGTAGTAATCTCCCGTCGCGAAGCTTCCGTTGTCGACTATGTCAGCGTAGAGTATGAATTGGTCGTTGTAGTACAGGGACTCAGTGTTGTTCTTGTAGACATCCGAGAACGCGTCTTCATGCATCAATGATCTCGTAGCCGTATGAGCAATGCTAAAGGCAACTTCATCAACCATCTTCGGCTCAACGGCATTGATGATGTCGGCATATTCGAGGACGCGATTGGAAAAGACTCTCTCCCGCAACATTATACTGGACTCATCTACATAATAGTTCGGAAGGTTGTAGCCGTTGAAATTCGTGTTCCTGTTCATCCAGGATAGCCACCTTGGAGAGGAGGCCGTTCCATAGTTCGGGTAATAACCCACGGTCCCTGCCTCTGCCCCGAGCAGCAAGTCCAGTATGCCGTTGCCGTCCATGTCTTGGACCGCGGGAGACGATGACTGGGAGACAGCTATGCTGGCAAACATGTTGGGATCGTTGGACGCCCATACAGGACTCATGACTGTGCCCACATTCTCGTAGTAATCTATCCGCCCATTCCTTGGCGATCCTGACCCCATTCCGACGATCATATCAAGGTCCCCGTCGTCATCCAGGTCCGCAAGACAAGGGGATGCGTAGGCGCCAACATTGATTCCCGTGGATGTAGGACTCGAGAACGATGCGATTGTCACCGTCGAAGGGTCACCATCGGACACGAATCCTGGATTAGGACCGTTGTTCCATGAGTAGTAGATGTCGCCAGACTGGTTTCCGATCACCAGGTCAAAGTCACCATCGTTGTCCAGATCCGCTGCGTCCAACGCCACGAATTTGAGACCCTGACCCACCCCCAACGAGGTTGGAGTCCCCCAGGAGGGAAAATCAGGAAGGCCCTTGTTCTCGAATTTCAGTATCCCAGATGAGACGCCGACCAGAACATCGATGTCGCTATCACCATCCAAATCTGCCATGGCCGGATTGGGCCGGTTGACATCGATTCCTGAGAAGGCCGAGTCGTTGTGTACGTAGACACCTGCAACATAGACGTCGGAACCCTCATAGTAGCGAAGATGCGGGTCGATGTTCTCGTAGTAGCGGAGTCCTCCTGAGGCCTGGCCTGTGACCATATCCAAGTCACCATCGGAATCTGTGTCGGCCAGGTCCATCGTGCTATATCCACCGAGGATAATGTCGACATCCGCCATCTGCTCGAACTTCAATGTAAGATTACTCTTCAGCCAAATGGGGGCCCGCTGGATAGCATCAACGACCTCTTTAGGGAACCCTGCAAGGTGGTTTGGTTGCGGCATTTCCTCCAAGGTCTCATTGGAACCGTTGAAGAATATGTAGTACTCTCTGCCTGCAGGGACAACTATCTGCCTGCTAATCTGCTCAAGAATCGCCGCGTTCGGCGCCATTCCGCCTTCTCCCGCCAGAGTGATCGCATTTTCCGATCTTTCGCGATCCAGAATCTCAGGTCTCCGTGAGGGTCCGCCACCGGAGGCGATGATTCCCGATAGGACCATCATGAGGGCTATAGTTGATGATGCCAAAACACGGCCTGCCCCATTTGACCACATCGAAGTCATGCTTGTTCCTCCACCCTTTGAATCCCCGCGTGGCAGGCCTGGAAATTCCTTCGAGTCTATTTATACTTGTCGCGCCCCTACTCGTCATCTGGAGGCGGGGGTTCAAGCATCTCAGTGGGCACTCGATAGCCCTTCTTGGCCACGATAGTGTCCACAGAAATACCGATGATTAGGATGAGAAGATTCACGACGAGACCGACTGTAATCCAATTGCCGTCTTCGGGCACCCTCAGTATGCCCCTAAGCGCGGAGAGAATCGCGACCACAATCTCAGTCAACGAAAGGGGCAGCGCGAGCAGGAGTATAGTGAGAATTCTGTCCCTGCCAAACTTCTTCAGGAGCGTTTCGTTGTCAAGCTCCTTTAACTTCTTGCCAATTGGCAAGCTCTTCATCTGTCTATGATATGCCTTCCTCTCTTCATCTGGCATGTCCTCAGTCACAGGGATGAATCTGTCAAGGGGCCTGAGATATCCTATGAGAATTCCCAGAAGAGCGAGGACGAGCGCGAACACGAGGGCGAGTATGGGCTTCCAGTTGTACTCGTTCCCCTTTTCACGCACCTCAATGACGAATCTGAGAACGTTGTTGCTCTCGTTAGCCTCAGGGATTGAATCAAGATAGTCTGCATGGAAAACCACAACGTAGGTGCCGTTCTTTTCGGGAGCTTGCCATATGGCTTCGATCTCCTCAGTCGTCCGACTGGGAATGAGAGTACCCTCCACCGTCCTCTCGAATGGGAAGTCATACATGGTCTCGTTGTAGAATGCGTTGTCGAAAGGCCCGCCCGTTGTGTAGTTCCCGATGTTGCCAATTGCTGCTGAGAACAGGATGACCTCTCCGGCTTGAGCCTGGTAGGGCTCTTGGTAGGGAAGACTGTTGATCTCCGGGTTGACCGCCACCAGGTCGGGAGGGAGCGGCGTGACGATAAGGACAGACTCGAGAGTATTGTTTGACTCATCGATCTCAACGATGTCATCATAGAAGTCCACCTCAAATGTGATTCCGGCGGTCAGGTAGTCCATCGGTGCAAGCCACGTGACGTTGAACCAGAGGTTCTTTCCAGGGGAAAGGGGTTCAACATCCAACAAGAGGAGGGGATTGTTCCGTTGAGTGGAGTTGTAGATTGAGACGTAGAATCGGGCAGGAGTGACATTGGAACCTGCATTGAATGCAATGCATGTTAGTAGCACGGTTTCCCCGCCCACCACCTCAACGGATGAGGAATAGGCCATACCATTCACAAGAAAATCGAAAGCGACAACGTCTGGCCCCACTACGCGGAAGAGTATTCGGAAATCGTTGTTTTCCTCGTCAACTTCCGAGACGTTTCCGAAATGGTCAACAGAGATTGTTATCGGATAGTCACCCAGCATCATGGGATTCGGCCAGCCAATCTCGGCCATTGACACAGCGAGTGACGGACCGAGGGGGCCCAGTGGACCGCTCAGATTAAAGGACAGGCCGGCATCGAGAAACCCCACGCTGAAGATGCCTGATTCAAGGCCTCCCTGGTTCAGAACAGTGACGTTGAGAAGAATCACATCAGAGATATCGACCAACACCGGACCCACAGGAGATTCCGAATACTGGTATTGAGCGCTCCTTCCGCCAACGTTCACTGAGACATTCAAAGGTATCAGGTCGGCGCCTTTGACTACTATAGTCAAGGTGAATAGGTTGTTCGTCTCATTCAACTCCTCGATGTCATCGAGGGCATCGGCGACTACGAGAATCGTATGGATGCTTGGGATGCCGGGATTCGACCAGCTCGAGTTTGTCACGGCTATGTCACCAGAGCCGAGAGGTCCGCCAACGCGGCTAAGGAAGGCTGTTGAACTATCAGAAAACTCCGTTACGAAGGTCCCGCCGGTTCCGAAGTTCCCGCTGTTTTCCACGATTGCTTCGATTTCGACTATGGACGTGATGCTAACATCGACGGTCGGGGATTCGGGATACACGTACTGGGTCGTGAGACCATCAACGGTCAGGTTCACAAATCTGGGAATGACGTCCGGACCTCCGATGACGAGATGAATTGTGAAGGTGTTGTTTGTCTCGTTGGCTTCTTGCACCAGACTACTGTTGTCCACCGTGATGCTGATATACTGGTCTCCAAGGTCGAATGGGACTGAATAGCCCGTGTGTGAATATGGACCTGCGCCAGAGCCCGGATTCAATTGGGGAACGTTGCCCCATTCTGCTATTCTGTCCACAGGGGAGTTTGAAGGGTCGTCGCCTACATAACAGAAGGAAATCTGGGTCTCAACGCCCATGGGTGTAGGAAAGACGCCTACATTTCGGACGCTTGCCGATAGGTTGATTAGATCCCCCGGGAAGACATAGATGGGGTCCGATGTGTAGCCGGGAATCGATGCGTCAGGATAGCTGAAGCTCGAACCATTCCCAAGCTCGATGACTATGTCAACGGGCGTAAGATCTGGCACGTCCACACCGAAGCAGACAACGAAAGTGTTGTTCGTTTCGGAAACCTCGCTCACATTGCCCAAGCCATCCAAGCCGTAGTCAACAGTAAGATTCAGGCAATGATATCCAGTCTGGTTCGACATCCGGAAATTGGAGACGAATGGTCCGACTGAGTCGCCGGCCGCGAGTGGTCCCACCTCCCCGCTATTGTACATGATGGAGAGTGGTGGACCCTCTGGAATACTTCCGGTGTCAACCATCGCGACATTGAACTGCTTACCAGTCTCATACCCGCCTACGTTCGTGGCATTCATGATGATGGTAATGACGTCTCCTGGATTCGCCGGAATCACCTCCGAATGGAAAGGTGGGAGAGTCTCTGATGTATCGTTGTAGAAGAACGCTCCAGAAGCGGTTTGAATCATGACCTCAGCGGGAGTGAGGTCCGGAGCCTCCACATCGAACACTATCGTGGCAGAATTGTTTGTCTCGTTGTATTCTGTCACGTTGTTGTAGGAGTCCACAGAGTAGTTGAGGACGCAGTTCCCCACAAAGGGGAGGGACGGTGCGGTCCACTGGCGACTGAATCTGGTGCTTGGTGGTGCAGAAGCCTTGGCGCCTATCTGCTGAATCTCACCCATGTTCACAAGCAAACCACACGAATCGCCAAGCGTCGCCGTATTGAGTACTCTGATCAAGGGCGATCCGTCGTTCGTGACATTGGCCTCGATAGTGTGGCCAGAGCCAGGAGGGGCTACTATTGGACCAATTGGGACGGTGGGATCGTACGGACCAGGATACTCAGTTCCGTCCACTGCGATGGCAAAGGGCTGGAGGTCGGGTATCGGCACAACGACATCCCACTGCTGAGTGTTGTCTGGGTCGCTCCACATTATGGTGTTTTCGAGTTCACCGAACGGTGGGAATTCCCCTGGATCGCCCGTCCCGTGGCTGGTCGCGTTCGTATTGAGACCGCCAAAGTCTGTTGCGTCTATCTGAACCCGGTAGGTGTCTCCGTTGCTCCAATTGATGTCCCGCTCGGCCGCCTCCAAGGTGTAGGCGTACCAACCGCCACTGGAGAGTACCCAGCCGGTCTTCGGAAATCGGTTCCAAGTCCCGCTATGAAGGACCCACAACGCAAAGGGCGTTGCGTCCTCCCACGGACGGCCCTGAAGGGGCGTGTCATCCCAGAGATAGATTTCTCCCTCCAGGTTCATCTCCTCTGGCTGACCGACCGAAGGTTCGATCAGGACCATGAAGGTCATCATGATGAGGACTGAGACCAAAAGCAGTCGCAACCTCATGCGTATCCTCCTAGAGTGATTTGGGCAATCCGCTCTACACTCACAAGAACGCTCATGCGAATACTACCTCAGACACCAGCAAAGCCGAAGACGACATCAGACGAGACATTGAGTTTCAGTGTCACAAACATCGTGAACTCCCTGTCATAGACTCCCGTTTCCATTGCTGGTATGTGCGGAACCCACCTTGACTCGGAATCCTTGTACCAGAGAATCACGAGAGTGTTGGTGATGCTGTCAGCGTAGAAAGAGACATTGTAATAAAGGTACTGCCCATTTGAGAACGGCTTCAGCGGGAGAGAGATGGCGTGATAACCCTCAGCAAATCGCCCCAGCCAGATGCCGGAGCTGTAGCTTCCCGCGCCAACACCAAGGGAGCTGTTGACAGGAAAAATCATGTAGTAGAACTCGTCGTACGGTTCGAACAGGGCATTGGCGTGATCCACACTCACGACTGGTCCAGGGGGAGGGGTGAAGGAGTCATACAGCAGCCAGTAATCCGTCCCGAGCTCGCCGTAGAATCCGACCCTGCTGTGGGAATAGTATACATCATAGGAATCTGGACCGATGGGCTGCTGCCATGTGATTCTGATGGTGTTCCCCAGGACGCTCAACTCAATGCTCTTTGCGTTGGTGTTGTAGTCAAACCCAGGAGAGGACGCCTCATCGAACCTGATCATCGATCCAGGAAGGCCCACGAAAGTGAATCGAACGCTCGTGGCAAGATCAATCACACAGCCCTCCCCAACTTGTATGGTCCTGGAAGGATTTCCGGTTCCGGGAACTCTCATCCAGTGCTCTGACTCCATATACTCAAGGTAGCTTGAACCCAGCGCCGATCTGTATTCCTCGGCGGAGTCGATCCTGCCGGAGACGTCGTACTCAACCCATGGGAAATAACCCAGTGGGATGGAAAAGCTGTTGAGGCCGGCTGGGAAGGTCTTTGTCCATGCCCCAGCGGTGTTGCTAGTCTCGCTGATATCGCTTTCGTTTGCATTCGAGGCTCTTATCAAGTAATAGTATTCGCCATCGTGACTCGCGGCTCCTCCCACCTCTGGATCTATCCACTCAACTGTGCCCGCTGGGACAACGTCATATGCACCGGCAGGTGACAGATCCTGGAATCCATTCTGAGACAGAGATCTGTAGATGAGATAGTGATCCAGTTCTGGCCACGGGACTTCCACCCATCTCAGACCAACTTCATTCCCTCCATCCCAGAATGTCTCGACGTTTCTAGGAGGGGCAGCGTAGTAGATGATTGTGATATGGACCAGTGGAAAGGGTACAATCGTCTGATTACCGTCCCACTTCACATATGCAACACGAGCGTCCGGATAGACACCCACGGGAACCGTTCCGATTTGGTCCGAAGTGATGTCGTACTCAACTTCCCAGCTCTCATTGATTTGCAGGGCACTGACATTCCACTGCATGACGGTGAAGACGCCCCTTTTCCCCAGGAAGTCCGGAAGCTTCGGAAGTCCAGAGGAGGGATTCCTGAACGAACCTGTAACTAGATGAATATATGATGGAAGCACGTCCTCAATCATCGGTGTGTTGTCCGAGACATCGGGATCTCGCCCGGCAATCTGATCCACAATCGTTCCGATTTGTTGATATATTCCGACAAGGTCCTCTGGGGATTCCGCGTAGAAGTATTCGCCGCCAGTAATGGCGGCGATGTTTTGCAGAGTCGCGTTATCAGCGTCCGGTGCAAGACCAATCGTATAGATGACCACGTTGCTGGCTGCCGCGTTCTGAGCCTCCGCGATTGGGTCAAGTCCCGAATTGCTCATTCCATCAGTCAAAAGGATGCAGACCCAGAGGTGGCCCGGATCGCCATTTGACACGAGGTCGTTCCAGCACGCGTTTATCGCGGTGCCGATTGCAGTGCCACCGCCTGGAAAGAGGACGCTATCGATGTCCGCCTTGATCTGGGCATAGTTTACGCTCAGCGGATTCATTCGCATGACCGCAGTGTCGAAGAAAATGACAGCGCCCTGGTCTGGGAACCTCATGTCGTCAACGTAGCTCTTGGCCCCGGTCTTTGCGTATTCGAACTTCTGCCAATCTCCCATGCTTCCTGACTTGTCGATGAGGAACACGACATCCTGCGGTACCGACCTCACAACGCCGGACCCCTTTCCGGCAACAGAGAGCCTCACAGTGGCAACTGTCTGATAGCCGGGACCGGCATCTTCGTGGTAGATTGTTGTGGGGGATACGCTCTTGAAAGGCTCAATATGCGGATAGACCTTGACTGAGATGCTTGCGCTATCCGAGGCAAGTGCAGTTGAGGAGGCCGTTCCGGTGATGATGATATCCTGGTAGCTGCCAATGGGCGAGGCCGAGGGAATGTTGACTCCGATCTTGAACTTGAAGGACCCCTCAGGCCCGAGAAGTCCAGTATCTGGGGTTCCATCACCGTCTGCTGGTGAATCTAGGAGGGGAAAGATTCCATCATCCTGCAGGACTTCAATTACCCAGCTGTTTGGCGTGCTCAGATACGTGATGTCTATGTAGTCGGACATGAGCTGTTTGTTGGTCACGGTCATGTCGAATAGGATTCTCTCACCCACTTCCCCGTTCGCACTGTGGTCGGGTCCGAGAGCGACAAGGGGTAATGTGGGGGCCATGTCGAAGACCCAGCCGGCACCCGCGGATGTGATGTCGTTGTACCCATTTTGTGTCCCATTTCCTTCCGGAACCCTCGCCATTGAGAGACCCTGAGTGTGTGGCGAGTTCCATCCACCCATGTCGACCAGCTGCCCAGCTGAGTTATAGAGGTAGACATTGTCGGCGAGAGAGCTCATCGAGTCGAAGAACCCGTTGTCCATCTGATACCTCAGCACATAGTACGCGTTGGATTGCGAGAGGGTTATTAACCCAATCACGAAATCCTGGTTGCACACGATTCTATAACCGCTGAGACTTAGAGTTCCAGCGCCTCGATAGTAGACCTCAACATATGCTTCGTCGGCCACACTTGGGTTGAACAGAATCTCATTGAGCACGACCTGAGGATTTCTGTCGATGCCTGGAACGTTGTTGTCTGCCCCGAAGGTTGGCATCTGTTCGCGGACCCAGTCATTGGTGTAGCCAATCCCCGACATGTGCCTGGCGATGGATTCGCCTTGAAGTGGATCCGGAGCCAGACCTTTCTGACCGTACGCGACCTCATCTATCAGCGCGATGCTACCATCGAAGAGAAGAAGCCTCGCTCCTTGGTCATCCAAATCTATGGGCAACACAAGGTCCGCTGATGTATCCCCGATCGTTCTGTATTCCATCGACGGAACGATCCCGATTGCGCCCAGGGCGTAGACCTGACTGTCATCAATCTGAAGAACATACCCACTCAAGTCTACGGGTTGTGCACCATGATTGTAAATCTCGATCATCTCTTCGTTGTCTGGTGAGTCCTTCACCTCAGTGAATAGAATCTGACCCATGGAGTAGGAGGCGAAGTAGATGTCATAGAAGGACGCGCTCCTGAAATCGTCCCATGCTACGAAGATGCCAAACGCGCCCAACGCCATCGAGGCATAGGACTGGGATGACGAGTCATCTGAGGGGTCGATGTTCTCATCCGTATCATCCACGCGAATGTCATTATCGTTCAAAATCCCGTCTCCCCATGTCAGACCGCCATCCTCTGAATAGGAGAAGAAAATGTCCTGGTCACCGTGCCTATTGTCGCTCCACACGGCGTATATCCCTCGAGGCCCCGAGGCAACAGATGGAGACGTGTAGGCTGTAGAGGAGAGGTAGTCGTCCACCCTCACGGGACTCGACCAAGTCATGCCCTCATCGGTTGACTTCGAGTAGCTGATCTGCTTCTGGTCCGACGGATCCTGGTAGTACCATACAGCGTGGAGTACTCCACCCGTGTCGGGTGCGATTGTAAGGTCCCTCGAAATCGAGTTCACAGGTCCAGCGAAAAGGACATGAGGCGTCCAAGTCGAGCCGAAATCCGCGGAGTCTGCAATCCACAGAGTAATGAAACCTGTAAGGTCCTGTTCTCTCCAGCAGACGTAGACCTTGTCGCCCATCGTGGTCGCGCAGGGGAATGCATTTGTTGCATCCTGAGAGGAAATCTGGATCTCCACGCCAAAGGTCGCTCCGCCGTCCACTGATTTCGAAACGAAGATGTGGTTGTAGGAGGGATCTCGATTGTCAAACCAAACCACATACACATCTCCGGAGGAGTCCACTGCGACAGTAGGTTCTCTGCACAGTGCATCTGACTGAGCAGTGTCCACTCTCGAGGGGGCTGCCCACGACGAGCCTGAGTTAGCCGAGTATGTTCTGTAGATGTGGATGCCACCGGTTGGACTTGATTCCTGCCACACGACGTACACGCGGCCATCGAATACGCCACCTGATGTATCGATAGCGATTACTGGCATCCGGGCATTGGCCCCAACCACCGCCGAATCAATCCTCATCGAGGATGACCAACTCGACCCTTGGTCAGTTGACTTGGAGTAGTAGATTCCATAGTAGTTGGTCCTGTCATCAGACCAGACAGCGTGAATGACATCGTTACCATCAACGGCCAATGCAGAGTTCCTGGAGTTTGCCGGTCCATCGTCAATGTTCAGATTAGGGCGGCTGAACGAGACGTTGAGACTCACTCCGGGATTG
Organism: Thermoplasmata archaeon; assembly: GCA_046761045.1. GTDB lineage: Archaea > Thermoplasmatota > Thermoplasmata > RBG-16-68-12 > JAGMCJ01 > JAGMCJ01. The sequence continues at coordinate 3,802 of JBHIFJ010000009.1, read as the reverse complement.
TCATCGTGACCGATGACGACCAAGCTCGTCGTCATCAGAACGGGCAAAAGGAAAGCTAGCAACCTACAATAGTCACGCCATATGCTGGATGCCGCGTCTTTCATAGCTCCTCCTCCAAGGAAGACATGCAGAACATACGGCAGGTTTCACCTTCCGTCTCTGCCCACTATGCGAATTAATGTCATGGCCATTATTTATAGTTTCCCGCCACCAAGAATTACTGTCTTCTCTCTGGATTTGAGAAGTCCATAAATACCCTCTCCGTCATCGTACCAAGGGGAGAGACAAGTGCCCGAGGAACACACCGTCTCATCTGAGGAGATTAAGAACATCCTCACGAGATCCAGGACAATAGCCGTCGTTGGCATGTCAGCCAGACCCGAGAAACCCAGCCATATGGTGGCGACATACTTGAGGAATGCCGGGTACGAGATCATACCTGTCAACCCGAACCACTCGGAGATCAGTGGACTGAAAAGTTATCCCGATCTCGAATCGATACCCAACGAGGTGGATGCAGTGGACATATTCCGCAAGTCTGATTACGTTGAGCCCATAGTCGAGTCCGCAATCAGGAAAGGCGCGAGAGTCGTTTGGATGCAAGAAGGGATTGTCAACCACAAGGCAGCGGAAAGGGCGAGGCGAGCGGGCCTCCGAGTGGTGATGGACAAGTGCATGATGAGAGAGCATGCAAGGCTGATGGTTTAGGAAACTCCACAGAGATCACCTGAGTGAGAAGTGGGCCCGCCGAGAATTTCCGGCTCCGTGAGATCAGGAGCCTTTTGAACTCGAGTTACCAGCACCCCAAGCTGGAAGGATACCAAGCTACCCCACGGGCCCTTGAGAGTGCATAGGACTGCAGGACAAAAAGCCTTCGCATCTACCCAAAAGGCAGAACGTCGTCAATGATGTCGGCGTTCGAAAGCAGCATTCTGCGACAGCAATAGCGGGTTATCCCCAGAGAGTTGAGGACCTCCTCAGAGTTCTCCCCCATTCCGATCCTCTTTGAATACTCTTCCCACTCAGAGGCTACGACCTTGCCGCAACTGAAACATCTTACGGGAATTATCACTCAATCACCTATACGATTTCTGTCTCTTTTTCCTTGCTCCCCTTCCCATAGGCTTCTTGGGCATTTTTCTCCTAGGATCGCTTGCCAGCAGCGTCCTGTCCCTCTCTCTGAACATCGCCTCGAGATCCTTGCTCTCAAGGTAGGCAACGAGGCCCCTAGCGATAGCGGTTCGGGTGGCATCCGCCTGGCCCATAATCCCTCCACCACTCACATTGACTTCTATGTCTATTTTCTTGGCTTTGTCTCCTGCCATCGTAATTGGTTCGAGGATTTTCTGCCGTGCCAATTCGGGGCTCAGTATCTGGACCGGCTTTCTGTTAATCCGCACTATGCCTTTCCCTGGCTTGATTGTCGCCCTCGCAATGGCCTTCTTTCTTTTCCCGCTCGTCTGAATGACTTTCATCTGACCACCTAGAACTTCGCCCCGAGCTTTCTGGAAAGGTCCCCGAGCTTCATGCATTCGCATCTGAGATCTCCAATGGCCTGCTCGATTCTCTCCAGGTTCGCATCCGCGAAGTCGTCAGGAACACCGATATAGACCCTGAGCCTCTTGAAAGCTGCTCTCCCTCTCGGTTTCTGGTACGGGAGCATGCCGCGTATCGTTCTTGTAAGAATCTTGTCGGGCATTCTCGGATAGTGTGGCCCGGCCATCACGCTCCCTATCTTTCTCATCTCTTGGTACTCTTTGAAAGTGGATACTCGGTCTCCGGATACCACCGCCTCTTCGGCGTTGACAACGACAATTTCCTCGCCGTTCAGTAGCCTCTTCGCGACAACGCTGGCAAGTCTGCCGAGGACAGAGTCAGTTGCGTCGATTACCGCCATAGGTCACCTCATTATGCGTACTCCACTTCCCTTCGGATTCCTATCCACAAGTTCTTCTATGCTAATGACGGAACCGCCCGAGGCGATGATTTTTCTCTTGGCCGCATTCGAGGTCTGAAAGGGGGCGACGGTGACGGTCTTGTCTATGGCACCAGCACCGAGAAGCTTTCCTGGGACAACTATGACTTCCCCTTCTTTTGCGTATCTGGAAACCTTGCTCAGATTGACCACTGCCCAATTCCTGCGTGGCTTGCTCAACCTCCTGGCTATGTCCTTCCAGATTGGAGCCTCGTTCTCGTACGAGTGCCTTTTCAGCTCTTCGATGAGTTTCAGAAGCTTGGGGTTCGACTTATGGGGTCCAGACATTGAATTTCCTCTGAAGGAGGTCTAACGAGGGGTTTTGATATAAACCTTTTGTCGCACTGGATCGGTCGTGGGGGGTTGCGCAAAACTCTGTGGAGGATAATAGTTAGATAGTTCCATCCCATTCTGATACGGTCTTCTGAGACCAGAAGGGATGGAACTATGAGATGGGATATCAAGAGATTCCTAAATAAGGTACTTCCGAAAGTGGTTATCCATTCCGGCTAGAGATCAACTCCATGATGGAAATGGGGTGAGATGATGTTTGAGAAGGTCCTATTCATCAGATGAAGTTGATACGAATGAGTCTGTCTTTCTGTGGTCTGGAATGGCCCATTCGTGGCTCAAGCTGAATCGGCCCTGTGCGAGTGCTGTTCTGTTCTCCTATTACCTAGGGAGGATGAAGAGCCACTCTCTCCAACATCCTTCTGAACTTGTTCATGGATATGGGATATCTTCTGGGAGGATGCAATGGATCCTCGTATCTGAGAAGATTGCAGAGGAGCCATAGGTTGTAGAGAAGGACGGACAGAAGGAAGAGGAAAAGCCTCATCGGATATCTCCTTGAGCATGTTCTTCCCCTGACGTCCTTCTTCACCCTGTATCCCGGTAGGGTCAAGGAATGGCGCATGGCAAACCATGTTTCCATTCCCTGCCTCCTCCAACCGTGCATGAGGTTTTCCCTCACACGGCTGTCCGATAGCATTCACTGGCAGCATTCGCCATGACATAGTGGATTTTGCCTCGGGTTATATCCTCCAGACCGAGCTTCTCATAGAGGAATTCCTCTGGGATTTCTCTATAACCACGTCCATACTTATGTCTGCGGTAGCGGAGATATCTCCGAAAGCGACTCTCACAATATCGTTGGACTCTCCTGAATGCCTTTGAGGCATTCACATGAGCAAAGTAATTAGCCCATCCAACAAGGATAGGATTAACCTTGCTCACAACCATTTCTGGTTTATTGCGAGAGTTCAACCTCTTATCCGTCGCCTTCCTTATCTTCTCCTTCACACTCAGGATGGATTTGTGGCTTGGAAACCTGTAGGTTTTATCCTTACCATACTTCTTGGAAAAGCGCCTTACAAAGCGAAATCCCAAGAAGTCAAATCCATCCCGAGCATGGATGATACGGGTCTTTTCCTCATTCAGGGTCAAGCCAAGGGAATTCATGATCTCCTTGACCTTCTCGTATGGAGCGTCCATGGATTTGTTCGTGAGGATGACAAAGTCATCCGCATACCTGACAAGGTGGGCATTGTACCCATATCTCTTCTCCATTCCATCTTCCTTCCATTTCCTATCAAACTGATGGAGATAGATGTTGGCTAAGAGCGGGGATATTACACCACCTTGAGGTGTACCCCTGTCGGCGTGGTAGAGCCTGCCCTTTTCCAGCACTCCTGACCTAAGCCACGCTCTTATCAGAGCGAGGATGTATCCATCTGCTATTCTCCTGCTCACCTGTTCCATCAGCCTATCATGAGGTATAGAATCAAAATAGGCTGCTATGTCTCCATCAAGAACATTCACGCATCC
>JBHIFJ010000008.1:0-64681 GCA_046761045.1 Thermoplasmata archaeon | reverse complement strand
GAGATCAGTCTACCGGAGGGGCAAATAGAACAGAACTTAGTAGAAATCACTTAGTGACGCCAAGGATGAGAGACGCTCTGCGACACCGCGGAGCAGGAGACCTTTTCGTCGCACTCGATAGTGGAGTCAGACAGCTCACTGACCAAGAGGATAGCCTTGAGGGGCTCGGTTGTCATAGCTGGAAGGACTTCGGACACAATCACTCAGAGTGATTCTCATGGACATAACGATGGGACAGCCAGGTACGTTTCCGGGCCCCGCCTTGGCACTGAGGAGTGGCAAATCAATCTCAGAGATGCATGATTCAGGGGCGATTCATCTCCTGTCCAAAGATTGCGGCATTCTCGTCCTCGGTGGCGGATGGTGGAAAGGGATGAATACGTCCTCTGTTATCGATGGACCCTCCTCACCGTGACTGACGAAATGATTATATCTCCGAAATGGGATGATTTTTCTTGTCTGAAGAGGTATGTATCGCATGGCTGCAATGCCTGCTATGTGCAGAGGGAAGAAGAGTCTGACGAAACGTGTGTTCTCACTAGTGATGGTGCCCCTGTTACTCCTCAATCTATTCGGACTCGCTCAGCGAACAACCGTTGAAACTTCTGCTCCCTTTGTGGATGATTCAAACAAGGAAATGCTTGACGCGCTATACTCTCGCGATGGCTACTTCATCGAGAACAGAGGCCAGGTCAACGATCTGGTCCGGTACTACTCGACAGTGAGTCCTGCCGTCGGTTTCAGAGACGATGGTGTGATGTTTCTATTGCGAGAGGAGCCCGATGAGGACAATGAGGATTGGCGGGAGCCCATGAGCCCTCTGACTCCCCCGAAATCAGAACCAGCTGTGGTGAGGACGCTCGCATACTTCGTTCGATTCGAAGGTGCCAACAAGGTCACGCCCATCGGCAGGGACCGATTGAGTTTCAACAGCAACTTCTTCTTCGGGGAAGAGCCCACTGATTGGCACACAGAGGTGCCTACCTTTGGTGAAGTGGTCTACGAGAACTTGTATGATGGCATAGACCTAGTCTTCAAACCGTCCCCAAATGGAATCAAATATGAATTCATCGTCCGTCCTGGAGCCTATCCCGGAATGATAAGAGCGGTCTATAGGGGTGTCGAGTCGCTGCATCTGGACGAGACGGGAATCACAATCCAGACCGCTCTGGGAACTGTGCACGACGCCCTTCCGTATTCCTACCAAGGAGCACAGGAAGTACCATGCAAATACGTCTTGCACGATGTCAGATCATATGGTTTTGCGTGCGACGATTGGGATGTCGCGAGGATACTCATCATCGACCCGCTAGTCTATTCCACCTTCATTGGCGGAGGAAGCGATGATTTCGCAACTTCCCTCGCCGTTGATGGTGTGGGAAACGTTTTCATCACTGGCTGGACTTCGTCAGTGGACTTCCCAACGACCGTTGGTGCTTTTAACAGAACGCATGGAGGCTCCGATGATGCATTCGTCGTCAAGCTAGACGCGAGTGGCGGAAATCTTGTCTACGCAACCTACCTGGGTGGAAATGATATTGACTACGGCCGGTCTCTTGCAGTGGACGAAACTGGCAATGCCTACGTTTCGGGCACGACTCTTTCGATGGATTTCCCCGTGACTCCAGGCGCATTCGATACGGTTCACAGCGGAGGCACCGGCCAATGGGATGCGTTTGTGACGAAACTCAACCACTCTGGAAGCGCGCTTGTCTACTCAACCTTCGTGGACGGTTCTGGCACTGATTATGCATACTCTATCGCTGTGGATACGGCAGGCAGCGCCTATGTTGCTGGCAAGACTTGGTCGAATTTGGACTTCCCGACGACGCCTGGAGCTTTCGACACAACCTTCAACGACAATGTCGGATACATCGGTGGTGATGCTTTCGTGTTCAAGCTTGCGCAGACTGGAGATGACCTTGTCTATTCTACTTACGTTGGAGGTGGAGATGTAGATGGAGCGTACGGCATTGCTGTAGACTCAGCAGGCAACGCCTATGTGACGGGGGACACAGCTTCTGACGATTTTCCCACCACTCCTGGAGCTTTCAACAGAACCATGTCTACAGCTACGGCTTCTTTCGCATTCAAGCTGAATCCTTCGGGCAGCGCACTTGTGTATTCGACGTATTTGGGATCTGCCACTGGCACAGGGGGTGGCGGTCGAGGAATCACGGTGGACTCATTTGGCAATGCGTTTGTGGTCGGGATTACGACGGACTTTCCCGTTACTCCGGGTGCATTCGACACAACAGGGGGCAATGCTGAGGACGCATTCGTCGCCAAACTGAACGTCATCGGAAGCGATCTAGTCTATGCCACCTACTTGGGCGGTAATGACCATGACATAGCCCTCTCCGTAGCAGTGGACTCGGTTGGCTGCGCGCACGTCACAGGCAGGACAGATTCGACCGACTTCCCAGTCACCCCGGATGCGTTGGACAAGACCTATGGCGGACGGGATGCATACGTGACACAACTTGACGCTTTGGGAAGTGCGCTTGTGAATTCCACATTCTTGGGAGGCAATTCAAGCGATTCGGGCAGTTCAATCGCGGTGGACTCTGAAGGGAGCATCTACATCACTGGGTCAACGAGTTCCTCGGACTTCCCTGTGACTGCAGATGCATTTGACACGACTCTCGACATGAGAGATGCTTTTGTTGTCAAGATGAATCCAACACCGGGCCTACTTCTTCCTGACTTAGAGGTTCTTCCTGGATATATCACGTTCGACCCGCCGAGCCCTGTCGATGTGGGCACATCAGTAATTGTGGGCGTGGAGGTTCACAACACAGGTCACGCTGACGCGATTCATGTAGTTGTGAGATTCCATGACGGTCAACCAACCGGTCTGAATCAAATCAATGGGGATCAGATCATACCGGTCATTGACTACATCTTCAGGAAAGGGTATGCAATGGTCTTGTGGCTGGCAGTGCCACCAGCCTCCCATGACATATGCGTTGTCGCAGACCCAGATAATCTTGTAATCGAAAGAAATGAAACGAACAATCAGGCCTGCGCCCAAATACAGGTCATCATGCCACCCATACCAGACCTCACGATCTATCCTTCTGGCATTTCCTTCTCCCCAGCATCACCTTATGTTGAGGGAGCCACAGTTCAAGTGAATGCCACGATTCACAACATCGGTGGCAATGTTTCAGGAGCGACTGTTACCAGGTTTCACGATGGAATGCCACCATCTCCTCAGATTGGCATCGATCAACCACTCCCGCCAATTCCGATGAACGGTACGGAAAACGTCTCCGTCTTTTGGACAGCATCCTTGCCGGGAAGCCATGAGATATGTGTCGTGGCTGATCCTGATGATATCGTGGCAGAGATATCAGAGACCAACAATATGGCTTGTGTATTAGTTCAAGTGCTTTCCTTGCCTGATCTGATTCCGTTGGACATTGATGTCAATCCTTCTTTGCCTCTTCCAGACCTCACGCTCGCACAAGTGAACTTGACGGTCTCGAACGAAGGAGACATCGATACGGGCGGATTCGACGTCTTGTTGTTTGATGATTCCAATGGCAACGGATTGCCTGACCTTGGAGAAGATGTTGATCTACACCCTCTGACCAATCTGACCGGTCACTCTCAGACGAATGTCACCTTCTCTTGGACAGCGACTCCACCTGGTGTCCATGACCTGTGCGCATATGTCGATCCACCGCCAGGTGCTGTGAATGAGTCAAACGAGACAAACAACGTTGCATGCAGGGAGGTTCAAGTAGTCTCAGCCATTCCACCCTCTCCTCCAACAGACCTAGAGGCAATCCTGAGCGGTTGGAACCATCAGAATGTCACACTCGAATGGACCCTCTCTCCAGACGACGGAGGAGGTCTGAATGTCATCAGATACGACATATACAGAAACGAGAGCTACGATTCCTCGGGAGAGGGATACTATCTCCTAGGGAGCGTTCCCAACGGAACATCGACATACGTAGACGAGGGAGCGGGAGAGGGAGATTACAGAGACTACTTCTACTACGTCTGCGCATTCGGCGATTTCAATGTATCATCGTGCACAACGAATCAGGCGGGAAAGTTCACTCGTCCACTCGCGAAGGGACCCAATCTCGTATCCATCCCTCTCATTCAATCAAACGAATCAATCGAGCACGTTCTTCAGACAGTGAATTACGACAAGGCGTGGACATACGACTCGCTCTCCAAGCAATGGAAGTGGTACATGAAATACAAGGAATACAGGAGAGGACTCTACAGCATCGATCATTCCATCGGACTGTGGATAAACGTGACGGAGAACAGCAATCTCACGGTTGCGGGAGTGGTTCCCGCTCAGACATCGATACAACTGTACGAGGGATGGAATCTCGTGGGGTTCCCTTCCTTCAATTCCTCCTACACGATAAACGATCTGAAGTTGGAGACGGGAGCGTCTCGCGTGGAAGGCTACGATTCACTACCCCCATACTATCTGAGAGTGCTAGGAGACGGAGAGATTCCTCAGGCGGGAGAGGCGTATTGGGTGAGGGTGGAGGCGGACGCTGACTGGATTGTGGAAGTGTCATAGTTCGAAAAGGAGGACCACGTAATCTAGCCACAACCTTTTCATATACTCCGATTCATTCAATCTCTGAGACTGGGACTGAGATCTCTGATTGTTTGATATCTGAGGTTCTCGACAGGAACTGCCCCTGAAGTTCCCCTGGCTCTCTGTGAGGGATCCCTTGGAAACGGATGAAGAAACCGACATGGCGGGGGCAATCAGCGGCATCATTGCCCTGATAGTTGGATGGTATCTCATATACTATGTTCTCGACCTCGTGTTCATCAAGAAGTCAGTTGACATTAGCCAACGACCCTACTGGCTTCAGCCAGTAGATGAATTGGCGATGCTGTTTTGAATGTGAAAACCATAAGGGTGTGAGGGGCTCTTCGAGGAGCCCCTCCCAGACGCTTCCCAGCTGTGGAATGGCGAAGCGTTCCTTTAATCTATCGGTTGGTGAGAAATATGATAGGAATAGCGAGAGCAAGACACTGTGTCGGTGGTTCGAACTACCATCTGCAGTTCCCTCCGAAGTATCGGAGGAGAATATTTCTCGATCCTGTGCTGAAGGAGGCCTGCAGTATGGAGTTCCAGAGGATAGCGGAGGAATTGAATATAAAGATAGAGGCACTTGAATTCGGTCCTGATCATCTTCACATATTCCTGAGCGGATGCAAGAACTACTCCGCATGCGAGCTCGCAAGGAGGTTCAAGGGAGCATCCTCAAGAGCATTGAGAAAGCTTCATGGAGGAAGATTGAAAAGATTCCGAATGGGCTCATCCCTGTGGAGCGATGGATACTTCTATGAATCCGTTGGAAGGGTGACATCATCCACTGTGAAGTTCTACATAGAAAGGCAGCAGGGAAAGCATTGGATGCATGAGGATGCGGATGTGAGCACTCATTCATACAGAGAAGGGAAGCCCACGAGGAAGACAATAAAGCAGGGCTTCCAACCAAGGATCACGGAAAGGAAGCTCACAGTGGCTTCATTCACGTAGCATTCCAGACCGGCCGCAGAACGCTCCTGGCTTCAGCCCGGGGTTGTTTACGAATTTGGCGATTCCCTCGCACCTGCGCACATCCTTCTACTCCGCCGATCGTGTGCTGCCATCAAGGGTCAAGAAGAACTGGACTGATAACATATGGGACTCCTGCGGAGACTGATGCTGGAAGAGGACCTCTGCATGCCCACGACGATGACTTATATTCCCTCTGCAATCTGAGAGCGATGTCCTACGTCGGTCACGAGTCCCACAAGCACAAGCCCGAGGAACTCCTCACGGAGAAGGAACGGGAGAAGGTGATGGCGAGGATACATTCCCTCTTCTTCTGGGTCGGCGAGGAGATTCCGGACATCGTCACGATAGCGGGGAGGCAGATTCCCCTGCGTGAGCTCGTTTACAATTTCATCCACAAGCGCCAGCTGAGCGAGGAGGAAGTGAGGGACGCGAAGCAACTCATGAGGGACCTTCAGAAGAGGGAGAGGTTCTTCGAAAGGCTCCTCCAGCTGCCTGACATAAGCAACGAGGAGGCCGATGATATCAGCCACGAGCTTCTCGGGATACTGAGAGCGATCGATGAGCTCCGCTCTTTGGAGGAGGATTCCGAGCGGGACATCGAGAAGAGGGCGCTCATGCAGAGAATCGAGGACGAGAGGCGGTGGTTGAAGTTCACTGAAAGAAGCAAGAGGCGCTGACGCGAGGCTCGCGGGCGAATTCTTCGAGATGGGGAGATAGAGAAGACGAAGCGGCGTAAGCGAGTTCTGAGCGACTTCGATTACAGCCAGCCTCTTTCGGACAGCCAGTCCTTCAGCTCCTTTCGCGCAGTCCAGCCGTACTCCATCGGAAGATGCTCGGGCAGCAATAACGCGATTCTGCGCAGAGGATCAATTCCCACATTCTGCTCCAATGTCTGAGCATCTATTTCCCCTCGGTGCTGGAAGATGAGAACAGCAACATCCTCGATGTCCATGTCTCTTCCAGCGGAGACCTTGAGGATTAGGATGTCCTCCAGGCAGGGAACGAGTATGGGGATTCCCGCGTACTCGACCTCTACGGCGTTCTTGAAGAAGGGCTCGTCCACTCTTACGTCCCCGACACGTTCAGTATAGGCATCCACTTCGCCGCGATCCCTGTGCTTGAAAATGTGCTTCTCCAGATGCGGGGATCGGCTATAGAGGAATCCGGCCTCTTTGAGGAGGCCCTTGAGCAGGTACAGATTTTTCTCCCTGATGATCAGGTCTATGTCATGGGTCGTTCGATAATCCGCGAACGCCTGAACAGCGACTCCTCCGATGAAGAGCACCGAGCCGTCCAGCCTTTCCGATATCAGACGGACGATGGCCTCTACGTCCAGGTGAATTCCTCCCACGCCTTAATCATCGCCGCCGGATCCAGTCGCAACCCATGCGGACGCTCCTTCGGAAAGGCCAAGTAGAGGCAAGCCGCATCAAGGGCGTGGCGGCCCGAAAGCTGAGCGCAATCCATCATGATCTGCCCTACGGGTGCAATGCGAAAGCCCTCCACTTCCATGGCGTTCCTGATCACGCTCTCCGTTGCCCTGAGCAGCAACAGGTCAGAGCGTTCGGATTCGGATGCTTCCCCTACTCCGACATCGCGGAGAGCGTCAATCCACTTCTCCAGATCTCGGACGTACGCCCATGCCGCGGCGGGCGTTTGGTATTTCGCCAGCAGCCAAGAGGGAACGTCCAAAGTGAGAGCGTACCACAGCCTCTTCTTCTTTGAGATGCTCCTGATTATCTCTGAGGCCGCCAGAGCTCCCTTCCCGCACACGAGACGAACGGGATTGGCAAGAGGGTTGAGAACCCGCTCGAGATTCGCTGCGGTCTTGCTCGATGGTACGGACTTGCCACGCTCTATATGGCTCAGGGCAGTTCGGCTGATTCCTACCAGAGCCGCGAGTTCTCTCTGTGTGAGATTCAGCATCTTTCGGCGCTTCTGCCAGTCGCTCATTAGGTTAAGTATACTTAACACTCTGACTTAAAGCTTTCTTTCGAAAGAACCCGCAATCGAACAATGAGGCATACCTCGGGCAGCATCGAGAGAACGCTGAGGCCGACATCCTCGCTCTATATTCGACAGGCAAGAATTCGTGAGCGCCGCGCAGTCAGGAGGTGCAATCGAAGTCAAGATATCGGGAAGAAGAAAACGTAGGAGCGAATTCGGGGCATACGACTGCATTCGAGCGATAAGTAGGAAGAGAGAACGGATGTCCCAATTGAGGACCTAGCGCGTCCTCCCTTGGGAGGAGAAACAGCGCGCCCGCACGCCCTTCCTCTCGATCGTTATGCGGCCATCCTTCACGAGTTTCTTGACATGGTAGTTCGTCAGCTGCCTGCTTATCCCCATTAGCCTGGCGAGGTCGCTGATTGAGAGCCCCGGGGACTCGGAGACGCGCTCGAGAATGTCCTCCTGAATCACGTGAAGCCCGGCCCCGTTGTCTGGGATCTTCATCCCGACGGGGTAGAAGACCTTCCTACTGCCCTTGGGCTTGGACACTATCAATCCTTCGCGCTCCAGCACGTCCAAGTGGTACGTCAACGTCCCGTTGTTCAGCTGCAGGTTCCTCTTGATGGTCGTGTAGTTCTCGCCGGGGTGCACCTTGATGTAGCCGTAGATCTGACCACGTAGGAAGTGGTCCAGGATGTCCTTTCTCTTGAGCTTGACGTACAGCGGGATGACCAGGAACTTGAAGAGGCCGAACTTGCCCATCTCGGTGTTGAGGAGCCCGCCAACGAACGCCGCAGCGAGCAGTCCGAGCGTCATGGGAATCACGAGCGGGAACTCATGGGCGGGAGCCTTGACCTGGACGTGGAATGTATCGCTGTCCGCATTTCCTTCGTAATCCCTGACGGACAGCGTGACCGAGTAGTTGCCAGCCTTCTCGAAGGTGAAGTGAACGCGCTCACCATGAAGCTCGATGCTCTCGTCACCCAGTTCGATGAACCACACGAAGCGGGCGGTGCTCCAGAATCTCGGATCGTTGTCCGAGGAGTTCCCCGCGTCAAAGAGGACGGAATCGCCCACATCGGCCTTTCTGAAGCCCCCCGCGTCCGAGACCGGCGGTGTCCTGTCTCGCACGACTATCTTCACCGCATCCGTGTCCTCATTCCCGCTGGAATCTCTGGCGGTCAACGTCACACCGTAGGAGCCAGGAGTCTCGAAGACATACGAAGCGGTGAGACCCTCCAACCTCACTGTGGAACCCCGATCGTCGAATTCCCAGATGAAGTCTCCCGTGCTGAGGAAGTCAGGATCGTTGTCCGTCGAGCCGCTCGCGTCCAGCGTGAAAAGAACGTCCTCGTCCACATCCTCATTCCCGCCAGCGTTCGCACTCGGGGGATGGAGGTCAGCTGAGAACGACAACTCAACGAGCATATTGCCCTCCACGACCTCTTCGACCTCTGCCACGTGTCCTCCGCTGCTAGCTCGGATGAGGTGCGGATTGTGGCTGATGGTCTCGGTGAGCATGAGCTCTGCTTCCGTGACTATCACATTCCCGACAGACCCAGACTCATCCGTCCAGAACGTTCTGTTCGCTCCCAGACCGCTCGAGAAGAGGACCTCAGCCTCAGATACGGGCGCCGAATACAGGTCCCTCACGTTGACAGTCACGAACCACTCGACCAGCAGACTCGAGAACTCGTCCTCGATATTCGTCTTGCTCTTATTGATGGACGAGCCAATCCACCTCGGACGGGAATCCTCCGTGAGAACGACATCGAAGAGGTCGCCGGAGACAGTCGAATTGGTCACTATGGGAGAGGAGCCGACGGCGAAAAAGGATATGCCATTCGTCTCCACCACGCATGACTCGAAGAGGCCTGTCGTGTTCCTGAGATACACGCCGAACTCGCTGTTCTCGGCTATGACGCTGTCCGAGACATCCACAGAGGAGTTCTGGGAGTATATCCCGGCGAACTGGTTGCTCACTATCTGCGTGTGCTCCAGTGTGACAGACGCTCCTTCATGCAGGACTATGCCCCTATGCGCGTACTCGATTCTCGTGTTTCTGAAGACGTTCTCGTGCCCCGCCAGGAATATGCTTCCCCAATCCCCCGGATGCTTGGCGGTGAGATTGGACGTGAAGTTGATGCTCTCCCCTCCCAAGGCATCGGCGATGAGGCTCCCCCAGACGAACAGGCTCGCCCCTTCGTTGAAGCGAATCTCAACACCTGGGTCTATGAGAAGAGTCCTGTTCGAACTCAGGTAGGCGTCCTCGACGACGATGTAGGGGCTTCCGCTGACCGTCCAGTGTGTCTCCTCGATGAACCCATAGATGTGAGTCTCCGCTGTTGCCTGAGGGGAAAAGAGTGCCAGGCAGGAAAGAAGCAGAGCTGAAATCAGAGCAATCGCGGAGCCCAATCGTGCAATTCCTCTAGCCTCTTTCCTGCCCTTGACTGTCAATCGCCTCCGTCCTATGTATTCAATGCACGTAGCGTCTAATAAGGATGATGGCGGCTATGGTCAGCGGGATGCCCAAGGCAATGGGCAGCAGTATCTCGATGATTGGCGGTATTGGGGCAATCATGCCCCCCTGGTTGTCCACGACGACGTTCACGCTCACGATATCGGAATAGAGCTCGCCGTCATAGGCCAGCACATGGACGGTGTGATTGCCGTTGCCATACTCGGTGGTGTCCCACAGATACGCCCATGTGGACCATGTTCCGTCGCTGGACGTGTCCGTAGCGTTCTCCCATTCGCCGTCATCAATCTTCACTTGCACGAGTTCGATCCCGTCTCCAGGGTCAGGGTCGCTGGCGTAGCCATAGACGAGATACTCCCCGCTCACGGTCTCGTTCTCGACGGGACGCACGATCTCGACCTCTGGTGCGTTGTTGATGTTGTCGATGCCCACCTCCACGCAATCCAGCTCGGAATGGTGGCTTCCGTCCCATGCCCGCGCGCAGACGGTGTGGTTGCCGTTCTCGTATTCGCCTGTGTTCCATTCGTATGCCCAATGAGACCAGCTTCCGTCTCCTGATACGTCGACCGCGTCCTCCCACTCGAAGTCATCTATCTTGACTTGCACGAGTTCGACGCCCCTATCGTCCTCAGCGATTCCGTTGACAAGGACGACTCCATGAAGGATCATGCCATCGTCTGGATACAGAATCTCGACTTCCGGCGGGTCGTCCACGTTCTCCGTGCACGCGATTACCGTGGCATTGTCGGACCAGAGTTCTCCGTCAAACGAACGCGCCAGGATGACGTGGCAGTCATCATCATACTCCGGCGTCACCCACTCGAATGCCCACAGGAACCAGCTGTCATCCGGCGATGCATCCATTGCCGTGTGCCACTCTCCGTCCCCAATCTTCACCTGCACCTTCGTGATGCGGTCTCCCTCGTCATCGTCCCAAGCCTTTCCGTGGATGACATAGAAGCCGCTTACCTCCTCATGGTTCTCTGGATGCACGATTGTGACGGATGGCTTGTGGTTCGTGTTGTTCACGATGACCTCGCGGACGTCGATATCTGAGCACTTGCACTCATTGCATGCCTTCGCCCTTATCCAGTGCTCTCCGTTCTCATAGTCGAAGGTGTTCCAGTAGAAGGCCCACGTGCGCCAGTTGCCTGCGTGCGAGGTATCCATGGCCTCGTGCCAATCGCCGTCATCTATCCTCACGTAGACGGCCTCCACTTCGTGTCCGGGATTGGGGTCCGAAGCCTCGCCGTGGATGAGGTATATCCCACTGAGTTCATCACCGTTCTCAGGATGGACAATCTCCACCACAGGCGGCTCGCACTCGCCATTCTCGACAATGACCTTCACCCAATCGATCTCGGACCAGTACTCGCCGTCCCATCCTTTCGAATGGACGTAGTGGATTCCGTCCTCCCACTGTGTAGTGTCCCACTCCCACATCCAGTACTCGTAGCCTTCCTCCATTCCCATCCAGGTCGCCTCATGCCAGACACCGTCCTCGTCTATCATCACGAGGACCTTGAGAAGCTCGTTGTCATCGAAGCACTTGATCCAGACATCGACCCAGCCACTCACGACCTCCTCCCAGCCAGGTTCCACAATCTCGCAGACGGGCGGATCGTTCGCGTTGTCCACGAAGACATGGATATCCACATACTCGGAGTAATCTTCACCGTCCCAGGCTCTGGCAACGACCGTATGCCATCCGTCCTCGACCTCGGTTGTGTTCCATTCGTACTCCCATGTGTGCCAGTTTCCATCAGGAGACACATCTGTGGCGTTGAACCACTCCTCTGTCCCGTCGAACGCGACCTGCACGAGCTCGACCTGATCGTCTGGATCGGGATCCTCAGAGTGGCCCCAGATGGTCACCACCCCGCTCACCTCGGATCCGTCAGGCGGATGCTCTATGCTCACCCACGGCGGTGTGTTACCAGGCTCCTCGTTCAATATGTACACATGGATGTCGACGAGTTCCGAATGGTTCTCACCGTCGAACGCCCTGACGACAAAGTAATGCCAGCCGTTCTCGAACAGAGTCGTGTCCCAGATGTACTCCCATGTCCACCAGTCTCCGTCGGGGGAGGTGTCGGTGCAGTTGATCCAATCGTCCGTGTTGTCAAACGCAATCTGTACGAGCTCGACCTGGTCGCCCTCATCAGGATCGGATGCGTGGCCCCAGATCTCGACGGTCCCGCTGACTTCGCTGTAGTCCGGCGGGTGCTCCACCCACACCTCTGGCGGGTTGTTTCCCTCGTTAGGAACGATGACACGAATATCGTACAGCTCCGAATGCAGATCTCCATCGAAGGCTCGGGCGACGATATGGTGTTCTCCGCCCGCGACGAGAGTGGTGTTCCACTCGAATGCCCATCCATGCCAGTCTCCGGTCAAGTCCTGAGCGGCATGCCAGTCAATGATGCTGTCGATCGATACTTCGACAAGTACGACTCCAACGTCGTCCTCCGACAAGCCCTCTATCGTGACAACACCGCTCACGGTCTGTCCGGGGTCTGGATATCCTATGACTACCACCGGAGGTTCGTTGGCCAGTCCTCCAGTGGCGAGTGCACCCATCCCTACGACAAGTGCGAAAACCAATGCGACTACAATCTTGAGGTTATTGCTCACTCCTCCATGACCTCCTGAGCCCATTGAACTCACCGGATTTTCAAAGTCGAGGAGGATATAAATTAAGTTTTGAACGCGTTTTTCATCGTATTAAAGCTTTATTGACGGCGGTGAACCCTTTCCATCCAGTCGGGCTCGCGAACATCCTCCGCGCTGTCGTGGTGCTTGGTGTAGGGCTTGATGTCCAATACTGGCGATCCGTCGAGGGCATCGAGTCCCCTCACCATGAGTATGTTCCCCTTTCTGCCCAAGACCTCCACCGTTTCGATGCCGACCGGGTTCGGCCTCGCGGGCGAGCGGGTGGCGAACACTCCCACGATGGGAAGCGACGAATCTCCCATGGGCCTGACCTTGAGGACCTTCCTCTCATCCTCTGGGATTCTGTCGAGCCAATAAATGATGATGGCATGAGAATGCTCCTCGATGCCTTGAAGCCCCTCCCGGAAGTCCTCGAACACGACGACTTCGGAGACGACCTCACTGTAATCTATCTTTGGGGCCTTCTCCTTCATCTCGTTCCTGACGTGGCCGATGGGTCGAATCACAATGTCTTTCATCCAGCCATTTCCTTTCTCTGAAATATGAAGAGGGCGAGAATCAACGAAACGATGAGATACGCGAACATGACTGCTATGCTCACGTATATGTCCGGGAGATAGAGACAGAACCCTTCCTGCACGCATATGCGACCGGGTGCGTAGCCTGGGTCCATGACGTACGTTATCGTGTCGCCACCGTGGGTCACGAGGAACCAAGGATTGACATCGACGAAGGAAAGGATGCCACTGATCATGGGAAGCACCATGAGGAAGAGAAAGAAGGTCAGGAGCGTCGATCCCACCGTTCCCTTCATCGCCGCGCTTATGAGGTAGGCGACACCCACGGCGGCAGAGAGATATGTGATGGCCAGCAGAAACGAGTAGACAAGCTCGATGTTCACTTCCTTGTAGATTCCGCCAACGAAGAGCGCAATCAGTCCATAGTAGACGGAGATGACGATAACCGATGCGATCATGCTCGCGCTGAACTTGCCAAGCGCGATGACGAACCGGTTCACAGGGTTCGGGAATATGACAAAGCCAGTTTTCTGCTGGAACTCCGAGACCAGCGCGTCGCTCCCGAGGAAGGTGGCGCACAGCAGGACGAGTATGCCGACGAAGCCGAGGTAGAGCTGTGCGTAGTCCCTGAAAGTCGAAGGATACTTCACCCCAAGGGCAACCGGGAGAAGAAGAATGAGGAAGAACATCAGGAAGAGGATGGCGAACATCACCCAGAGCCTCTTCTTCCTGAGGTATCCGAGGAGCTCATACCTCACGACCGTGAAGTATTGCTCGACGCTCGTGGGAAGCATGGTCCTCATCCTAGGAACCCCCTATCATCTGCATGTACAGGTCCTCGAGTTCCATTCCTGCCGACTTGAAGGAGACGACACGCATACCCTCAGCAATCACCCTTGACAGAATCTCCGCCCTCTTCTCCTCGCTCCCCTCGAATCTGAGATTGACCAAGTCAGGCCTGACGACCTGGATGTCAACGACGCCCTTGCACGCTCGCAGGACGCTGAGATCGTCCTCGGACATGGGTCTCAGGGTGCGAAGCTCAAGCTTCCTGGGGCCCATCATCTCCCCGATGTTTTCGACCTTATCATAGTAGAGAAGCCTTCCCTTATCGACCATCGCAATGTAATCGCAGACCTCCTGTGCTTCGTAGAGCAGGTGGGAGCTCATGAATATCGTCTTTTTCTCCTTCTTCAGCTCCTTGATGATCTCTCGGACTTCGACCATTCCCATGGGATCGAGGCCACTGGTCGGTTCATCCAGAATCAGGACCGTGGGCTCGTGGAGAAGCGCCTGCGCGATGCCCAGCCTCTGCTTCATGCCCTTGGAGAACTTCCCAACCCTCGTGCCTGCCCACTCAACGAGCCGGACCTGATCGAGCACTCGTTTGGTCCTGCTCCTTATGTAGTCACCTCCCATACCGCGCAGTCTCCCAAGATAGTCCAGTGTTTCCACCGGTGTGAGAAACGGATAGAACTCAGGTATCTCCACCACGGACCCGACGTTCATGAGAGCCCTCTTCGGGTCCTCACGGACGTCCACGCCTTCTATGTAGGCGCTCCCGCTGGTGGACCTAATGAGCCCGGTGAGAATCTTGATGGTCGTCGTCTTCCCGGCGCCGTTGGGGCCGATGAACCCAACGCAGACGTCCGGGCCTATGGTCAGCGTCAGCTCGTCCAGCGCAGGAAAGATGTCGTACTTCTTCGTCAGCCCCACGGTCTTGATGATTTCCCGCATTTGACTACGGAAGAGGAACTCACTATTTTAATGTTGATTAAATGCGTCACGAAAATCATTAAGTCCTGAATCCACTTCACTTTAGAGGGAAGCATGATGGAGAAGATCAGGTTTCATGAGTACAGGAAGTGGGACTTCTCGAATTCCTTGGTTCTGACGAGCTTTCCCACGATTGGTCTTGTCAGCACCATCTCCGGAAGCTTCCTCGTGAGAACGCTCAAGATGAAGCTCGTTGGAGCAATCGTTTCAAGCGGGCTCCCTCCTGTGGCGCTCATTCATGAGGGTCGTGCCTCTCCCGCGTTCAGGATATACTCCACGTCCCAGGAATGCGGCCCCGACAATAAGTGCGACCAGCTCACTGTGGTTCTCTCGGAATTCATGCCTAGACTGGGTGCGATTGAACTCCTTGCCGCTAAGGTCCTCAACTGGGCCGAGGAGAAGGAAATCGGGCTGCTCGTTTCCTTGGAGGGTCTCAATTCACCTGTTCCCCTGGTCGGAGATCCGAAGGTCTTCGGTGTTGGAAGTACAGCCCGGACCAGGAAGCTGATCAAGGAGTACGAGCTGGAGCCGTTGAAGGAAGGCATCGTGAGCGGGTTCCCTGGTGTGCTGCTCTATCAGGCAACCATGAGGGATCAAGACGTTCTGACGCTATTGGCAGAGACAAGAGCAGACTTCCCCGATGCGCGAGCGGCCTCTCGGATGCTCGAGATACTGGGAAAGATGGTGCCGAATCTGAAGATCGATCCGGAACCTCTGCTGAAAGAGGCAGAGCTCATAGAAAAACAGATTCTCGAGTCGATAGAGAACGCCAAGCCGTCCTTGCCAACGATTCCCGAGCTGCCTTCGTCGATGTATGGATAGGCACCTCGGCGTCACAATCCAATCCGCAAAGTTATTTATACCGACCCAAGTTATGAGTGCGTCCAGGAGAACGCGAATGGCCAAGAAGTCGAGAGCAGCAGCACGAAAGGTCAAGGACAAGTGGAAGTCCAAGTCATGGTACAACGTAATCGCACCCGACATGTTCGACAGCAGGATCTTGGGTGAGACGCCAGCAGACTCGCCTGAGAAATTGAAGGACCGGGTCTCAGAGGTGACAGTCCAGGATCTTACAGGCGATTTCAGCAAGATGCACATAAAGCTCAAGTTCAAGGTTCATGACGTGAGGGGTGGGGATGCCTACACATACTTCATAGGTCACGACATGACGAGCGACTACATCCGCAGGCTCACTCGAAGGAAGAGGTCGAGGACGGATGGGACGTTCGATGTGATGACCAAAGACGACAATCTGGTTAGGATCAAGCCCATGGCAATCGCTGAGAGGAGGATACAGTCCTCGAAGCAGTCCGCGATAAGGAAGAAGATGGGAGAAGTGGTCAAGGCGGAGGCCGCCGAGAAGACTCTGAGCGAGCTGGTCCGGGCAATGATCAAGGGAGAGATGTCCAGGAAGATCGCGGTGGCTTGCAGGGCGATTCAGCCTCTTCAGCGGGTGGAGATAAGGAAATCCGAGCTGATGCGCATATCGAAGCTCCCTGAGATACCTGAGAAGGTACCGGAGGAGGAGCCTCCAGCAGCCGAGGAACCTGAGGCGGGCGAGGAGCCTGAGGAGGTCGCCGAGGAACCTGAAACGACGGAGGAGATTGCCGAAGAGCCTCGGGAAGAAGCCCCCGAGGAAGCTGAGGAGGTCCAGGAGGAGACTCCTGAAGACATCCCCGAGGAGCCGGAAGAGGCAGAGGCTCCTGAGGAAGCCGCGGATGTCAAGGAAGAGACCGAGGAGACTGCGGAACCCGCCGAAGAAGCCGAGGAAGAGGAACCCATCGAGTCCTAGCGTCGGGGTGGCTCAGCCTGGTGGAGCGCCAGACTCATAGGGTCCGTTCAAGGAGCGCTCCTTGGAAATCTGGAGGTCGCGGGTTCAAACCCCGCCCCCGACATCCATTTTGCCAAACCAGAACGATGAGATTCTTCACCTCTCCATCGAGCGCCCACTTTTCCACCGACTTTCCGGAAGAGCTAGGCCCTTCCTCTTGGGCATCAGCGTCGCATCATGCTTTGCATCTCCAAAGTTATCGGGCAATCGGTCCCTTTACAGTCTCAGGACCGCATGGGCCCAACCACAATCAACGTCGGCGATGTTGGAGACATCGACTCGCAGGGGCTCCCTCAGCCCCTTTCTCTTCGACTCCCGAGCTCCTCATCCGCTCGATTTCATGCGGAAGACCTTGAGGAACCGCGTTCCGCATTGCTCTCAAAATGGGTCAGCCTGAGGACAAGCACGACTCTCTTGTTCGTCGCGTGGAGGGTTCCCTTGCCCCGCTTGAAAATGAACTCCCCCATGACACTTCCCCCCTTTCGACGAGCTTGCAGTCCCTTGGGACCTCTCGTGACGAACCATCCGCCATTCTTCGCCATGAGATTCCACTCGCAATGGAACTCCTTTTCTTCCGATCGCCGATATCGAGTACGCACTCAGCATTCAATCCCCCAGCTGAATCTTTGAATCGCAGCTCAACTCAACTTGGATACGGCCCAGGACGCCTCACTCGAAGGGCGAAAAATCCCTGCCGAATCAGTCCTCGACGACCTTATACACGAAGTCGTTTGGCCGGACCCTGTCGACGACTTTGATGCCAACCGCCTGGCCAGGGCTCGCCTCCTGGATGGGGTTCCTATCGATCTCCATCGATTCCACGGTCTGTGTGAAGTCGGTTGTCGCACCCTGAATGGCTATCGTGTCCCCGACCTTCAGGGTGCCCTCCTCTATCTGCACAGCGGCGACCATGGGCTTCGCGAAATACTTGAACACCCTCCCGACTTTTATCTTCTCCATGTAACCAACCGCGAACATCATGAGACTTGAGTGATAAAAAGCCATCGTTTCTACAGTAGCGAGGTCAGAGTCAGCAGTCCCGCTGCGAATGCGAAGAGACCGCCAAAGAAACTGCCAATGTCGCCCACCCAGATGAGGACTAGTCCCAACATGACCGTGAAGAGGCCGAGCACTCTCGGATACCTGTGCATGAAGAAGATCGACAAGGACATGAGGAGGGCCGCGATGATGTTCATCGCGTAGATGCCGACATCATAGGGCTGGTTCTTGCATCCGATTATTTCAGCGAAATACGTGTCAACACACTGGTCGCGTAGCCAGAGCATGAGGAATCCGAGCGCGACGCAGAGGAGCGCCCCAACGAGAAGGAACCTTTGAGCCAGAGTGAAACGCCTTCGGAGGGGCATTCAGGGAAAGAATCCCTTCAAGCTTCTTAATACTACGCTCAAATGAGTGGGGAAATCTTTAATACCGAGGCCCCATTACGTGGCTGGGAAGGGGAACGTCATGGTTTTGCCCACAAAAGTATTGGAGAATGCGCTCAACAGGGAGATTCTGCTCGTCTTGAAGGACAGTAGGGTTCTCGAAGGAAAGCTCGTCGGGTACGATGAGTACATGAACCTCGTTTTGGAGGACACGGAGGAGACCAAGGAAGAACAGGTCCGGAGACTCGGAACAGTCGTTCTCAGAGGGAACAACGTAGTAACGATAAGCCCCAAATGAACAAAGATTGATAAGTCTCAAACGCTTTCACCGAACGATGCAGGCGGTCCTTCTTGTCGGTGGTCTGGGAACGAGACTGAGGCCGCTCACCTACACAAGACCGAAGCCTCTCTTGCCCCTGTTGAACAGGCCTGTGGTCTTCTATATCCTGGACATACTGCCCGATTCAGTTGACGAGGTCATCGTCCCTGTCAGCTATATGTCGCGCCGCATGAGGGACTACTTCAACACCCTGGAGGACGGCAGGAACTACGTCGTGATCCACGAGGTGGAACCCCTCGGCACCGGCGGAGCACTCAGGAACGTTAGCGACCACCTGTCGGATGACTTCCTCGTCTTCAACGGGGATATCGTCTCCTCGATAGACATCGAGTCGTTGGTTGAGTTCCATCGCGAGAAAGGGGGAGTGGGGACAATATCACTGTGGGAGGTCGAGAACCCTGAGGCCTTCGGAATCGTGAAGCTGGATGAGGACGATAGGATTACGATGTTCAAGGAGAAACCCCGGACCGATGAGATTGTCTCGAACAAGGTGAACGCGGGAATCTACGTCCTGAACGAGAGCGTCCTCGAAGACATACCAGCCGAGAAGGTGGTCTCGCTTGAACGGGAGGTCTTCCCCGAGCAAATCAACAATGGTCTCTATGGATTCGGCTTCGAGGGCTACTGGGTTGATTGCGGGACGACGGAGAACTTCCTCCGTGCCAGCAGTATTCTCATGGACTACTTCGGCTCCAGTGTCTCGAAGAAAGCCACGATCGCGAAGGCTGTCACGGAGGAGCATCCGGTGGTCATCGGCGACGGAACCAAGATTCTGGACGGGGAGATTGGACCCCGCGCATGTCTTGGAAGGGACATAGAAGTCAGAGGAGCGTCCATATCCGAAAGCGTGATAATGGACTCTGTCTCGATAGGAAAGGGGGTCAAGGTCGCCCACTCCATCATAGGCAAGCGCTGCGTGGTCCCCGACGGGTGCCTTGTCGAGAGGTCCATGATTGCCGATGACTACGAGCTGGAAAAGGGGGACCAAATCATAGACCGGAAGGTCGGTATGAGATGACAAGGCTCTTCGGAACCAACGGTGTCAGGGGCATCGTCAACGAAACAATGACAATCGAACTCGCCACCGACCTGAGCAGGGCGATCGGGACCCACTTCCGCGGCGGCAAGGTCGCCATTGGCTGTGATACTAGGACATCAGGCGATATGCTCAAGTCCGCCTCGATTTCAGGTCTTCTATCTGCCGGTTGCTCTATCGTCGACCTTGGCATAGTTCCCTCACCAACACTGCAGCTCGAAGTGAAGAGCGGAGACTACTCTGGGGGAATCATCGTTACCGCTTCTCACAATCCTCCGGAGTTCAATGGGATAAAATGCGTGGATCCCGATGGCCTGGAGATGGACAAGGCGGGTGAGGAGGCAATAGAGGAAATCTACTTCTCCAAGAAGTTCCAATCCGTCAAGTGGGAGGATTTCAGGGGAGTCGCGGCAAAGGATGACACGATAGGGAGCTATGTATCGTCGATTGTGAAGAAAGTCGATGCGGATGCCGTGCGTCAGTCGAGACTAAAGGCCGTCCTGGACTGCGGAAACGGTGCGACCTGCCTCTCCTCGCCAAAGCTGCTGGAGTCACTGGGTTGCAGGGCGGTTCTTCTCAATGAGGTCCCGGATGGTACCTTCCCTGGTCACGAATCGGAGCCCATACCTGAGAATCTTTCGGAACTGATGAGCATTGTGACGGAATCAGGTGCGGTCCTTGGAATTGCGCACGACGGCGATGGGGACAGATCCATATTCGTGGACGAGAACGGAGTCTACGTGCACGGGGACAGGACACTGGCATTGGTTGCTAAGCACATCGTTGAGGAGAAGTCTGGCGGGCTTGTCATAACACCGGTCAGCTCCTCGAGTTCCGTCGAGGAGGCGGTCAGGAAGGCCGGCGGTGAGGTTAGATACACCGCGGTCGGATCGCCCATTGTTGCCAGAGTGATGCGCGAGACGGGCGCCGTCTTTGGCGGGGAGGAGAACGGAGGATTGATTTTCCCTGAGCATCAATACTGCAGGGACGGGGGAATGGCCGCGGCGAAAATCCTGGAGCTTCTAGCGGTCACGGGCGAGCCACTGTCCGGACTTCTGAGAGATGTGCCCGTCTACCACACGGTCAAGAGCAAGGTGCACTGCCCGAACGAACGGAAGAGTGATGTGATGAGTAGGCTCGTTCGGGAGCTCGAGGGAAAAGAGGTGGACACGACCGACGGCGTGAAGGTTCTCTACTCAGATGGTTGGATTCTGATAAGGCCCTCAGGGACGGAGCCACTCTTCAGGGTGTTCGCAGAATCGAAATCCAAGGATAGGGTGAAGGAACTGTCCAACGAGGGAATGAGGACAATCAAGAGCCTCATCGGGTCTAGAGAAGGCCCATGAGCCAATCGTATGCATTGGAGTGGATGACGAACCATGCAAGTATGGCTCCGATTGAGACGGTAAGAAGGTTGTTTGTCTTCTTCGTGAGCCATCCTCTCGTTTCAAGCGTCGCCCCGAAAATGCTGTCAATCTGACATCCAACGAAACCGATGACGAGTGGAACCAGAATCACTGCGGGGTTCGTGGGCATTGTGGGTGTGAGGAATGCCAGGAACACCCAGCCGACCGCGGCGGTGTAGGTCGCTGCTGCCAAGGCGGAGAGATTGCCCAACCATGACACCCCGCCATTCGTTCCTGGCGGCACCCGCTTGAGCGTCGTGATGAGGTGTGTCCTGTCGCTTAAGACTCCTATCTCACTGGCTAGCGTGTCTGCGGCTGCGACCGATATGGCGGAGACGAAGATCAGGCCAGTCTGTTCCATGGTGAAGTACTCCAGCTCCATGCTCTCGGTGATGAATGGGATGAAGGCTATCATCGCAGGAATGAGCCCGTTCGCGACGACATTTGCCCCTCCCCGCTCGCCCCTCACACCTTCCTGAACGCCCTTCCTCTCCTTTAGAGCGAACTTGTAGCGGGTGGCTGCGAAGCTCGTCACGAGGAACACGAGAAGAAGAACGAGCCACATTATGTGACCGAAGACACCAATGACAAAGCCGACACCGAACGCCGTCGCGGCTCCCTCTCTGTTGAGCACGTTCTTGTAGTAAGCCAATATACTTAGGACGCCGCATGTGGCAGCCACCGTTGGAACGACGACTTCGATCGGCCAGTTCAACACGGTCCGAAATGAATTTCAGGAGATATAAAAAGACTGTGGTCGCTTGATTCGAGCCTCCGGGAATAGGATAAATAGCCCCGTGTCGTTTCCTGGGCCATGCGAATCAGGCAGGTAGATTCGTTCACTTCGGTTCCTTTCTCAGGGAATCCAGCAGCCGTTGTGTTGAATGCGGACGAGCTCAGCGAGGAGCAGATGCAGCTCATTGCCCGGGAGATTAACCTCTCCGAGACATGCTTCATTTCCTCCGGTCGAGGCGGCCACCATTTCAATTTCCGTTGGTTCACTCCTGCAACGGAAGTGGATGCATGCGGGCACGCGACCTTGGCGGGTCTCCACACGCTTGCGGAGGAGGGCCTCGTCCCTCTCTCCGAGGAACCCACAGTCATCAGCGTAGGCACCAAGTCCGGTGTCTGGAGTGCGCGCCTGTGGGTGGAAGGAGGGTCGACCATAATCATGTTCTCCATGCTTCAAGGCCCCATCCTTCTGGAACCTTGCCCCCTCTCGCCCGAGGACCTCGCCAAAGCTCTCAGAGTGGACGAGGACGAGATACGCATAGGTGAGAATCGACCTGAGATCCTGAAGGCGAACTACCGTCAGCTGATAGTGCCCGTCAGATCGATGAAGACATTGGAGCGAATGATGCCGGATTTCGGCACGCTTTCCAGCCTTCTTCGCAAACTGGACACGAGTATGCACGTCTTCACGCTGGAGGTGTTGGATGAATCCTCTGATGCCCACTCGAGACACTTTGCACCCAACTATGGTATCGATGAGGACCCCGTGACTGGTGCAGGAAATGCGGCTCTCTTTGCCTACCTGGCCGCCAAGGGCCTTGTGGAAGTCACCGGATCTTTGATGCGACTTGTCAGTGAGCAGGGTCATATCATCGGTCGACCAGGCCACGTCAAGGGAGAGGTTCACATGCGCGACGGCGAAGTGGAGCGTGTGGAGATTGGCGGGAGCGCCGTCACGATCATGGATGCCGACCTCAAGCTGCCAATGTAGAGTTCAGAACCACTGGTCCAGGCTCTTCTGCTTCATGAGGGACCTGCCCTCTGCCATCTTCCGAAGCGCCTTCCTCACTCTGTCCTCCGAGAAGTCAAACTCGTCCCTGAGGTAGGCGAGAGCATCATCTTCGTCGGGTTCCGACCATTCCAGCTCGTAGTCCTGCGAGACCACTGGTTCGAGGAAAATCTCCTTGATCCGCTGGACGTTCTCGATGTAATAGCCTTCCTTTTCGCACACAGTCTCGACGTCGCCGTGCTTTGTAATGAGCCCGAGGGCTTTCTTCGGACCAACGCCCTTGATACCCTCGTTGAAATCCGTTCCTATGAGGATCGCCATCCCCACCAGCTGCTCCCTCGTAATCTGGAGGGTTTCGAGCGTGGAATCCAGTGTGACAAGCTCCGGCACGGCCTCGATCATTCCTCTCGTTCCTCTTCTTCGCCCGCTTATCGTCAGATTTCTCACCAACCTCGGAGCACCGAACAGGAGCGCGTCAAAATCCTGCGAAGCGGTGGCCCAGACATCTCCCTTCATCGTCATGTGGCTGGCCTGCGCCTCCCCCTCACAGGGTGCCTGGACGTGCGGGATTCCCAGGAGTGTCAGCAACTCCTTCGACTGATCAATCATCTCCTGACTCAATCTGGATGATTGGGAGGCCTTCGTCCTTGCCTTCTCAAGGTCACCGACCGCGAGCGCCGCCTTCCATTCCTTTTCCGCCTCTTTCCTGGCGGCACTTCTGGCGGCAACCGTGGCCGATTTGAGCCTTGGTGGTTCACCGTCGAAGACGTAGACTGGCTTGATACCCATCTGAAGCAGGTTCGCGTTCCTGTATATGAGTCCCGAGAGATGGGAGGTCGTTCTCCCCTTGAAATCACTCAGCGGGGTCCCGTCTGGTTGCCTTATTATCGCGAGGAACTGATAGATGGCATTGAAGGCATCGACGGCTACGGTTCTCCCCCTGAAGTCCTCCAGTTTCCTGGTTTCTGAGGGAACTATGTCCGCTATATTGACTCCCATTGGTTCCGAATATATTGACCGCCTAAAAAACCCCTAGGGTTCGGACTTGAGTATCCCCTCTATTCGACTCAGTTGTTCTGCGTTCTTTGTTGCCAAATCTCTGTGAACCTTGTGTATCTTGAGCATCTCCTTGGAGAGAGTGTTCTGAGCCTTCAGATTGTCCTTCAGGAATCCGATTTCCCTCTCCATTGCCTTCTGATTCTCGATCAATTGGAGAACCATCTCGCCAATCTCCTTTAGCTCCAGTTCCTTCTTCGAGTGCATCTCATCACCCGCCAGGGTATCGTCTTCAGGGATAAAAATCTTGCCGATTCAGGTTATCGCATCCAGGAGGTCCTCAAGCTCCCTCTCGCAATAGACGCACCTCAGACGGACAGGGTTCTCCGAGATTACTATGAACTCGGTCTCAACAGGTTCTCTCAGATTCGTTATGCAATTGGGATTCTGGCATCTCAATATACCCTTCGCGATCTCAGGAAGCCTCACCCTGTGCTTCTGCGTAACCTCATAATTGCGTATTATGTTGATGGTCGCCTGGGGCGCAACGAGGGCTATCTTGTCGACCTCTTTCTCAAGGAGTTCTCTGTCCTCAACCTTCACGATGTCCTTGAGCTCCTTTTTCTTGCTCGACACCCTCATCACAACGCTCACCGTCGACCCGGAACTCTCATCTGTTATGCCTAGGATCTTGAGGACCTTGAGCGCCATCCCGGCAGGTATGTGATCGATGACAGTGCCGTTCTTGATGGGCGTAACTTTGAGCTCCTTCATTTTGCGGCCCCCAGCACGAGCGCAAGGAGAGCCATTCTAACGGGAACTCCATTGAAGGCTTGCTCGAAATATCTGGCGTGGTGAGTTGCATCCACCGAGGGATGAATCTCGTCCACCCTTGGCAGGGGATGCATCACGATCATGTCCTTCTTCGCAGTCTCAAGAAGCTCGGTATCCACTCTGTAGGAGCCTGCCACCTTCTGATACTCCTGTGGGTCCGGAAACCTCTCCTTCTGAATCCTGGTCACATACAGAACATCGACCTGCTTGATGATACCCTTCAGGTCATCAGTCACCTTTGGGCGGACTCTTCCCACCCTTGAGTCCTCAACAACCTCCTTGGGCATCTGAAGCGTTGGAGGAGCCACGAAGTACAGTTTTGCACCGAAGATGGAAAGCGCGTAGGAGAGGGAGTGGACAGTCCTTCCGTACTTGAGGTCCCCTACGAGGGCGACTCTCTGTGCCCCGATGTCTCCCTTCTCCGTCCAAATTGTGAAAAGGTCCAGCATGGTCTGCGTGGGATGCTGTCCCGCCCCGTCTCCCGCGTTTATTACGGGCTTTGAGGAGAAATTCGCCGCAAGTCTGGCTGCTCCTTCGTGGTGATGCCTCAGGACGATTAGGTCTGTATATGACTCCGCCATCTTGATGGTGTCCGCAAGAGTTTCCCCCTTCATAAGGGAACTCCCCTCCGGGTCCGATATTCCGATCGCCCTTCCGCCCAACCTGCTCATCGCACTCTCGAATGAGAGGCGGGTTCTGGTGCTCGGTTCAAAGAAGATGGTTGCGAGAATCCTCCCGCGGAGGGATTCGTCCTTCTTCTCCCCCTTGGCGGCAGGGACCATCTTCTTGGCGGTCCTCAGTATGTGCATAATCTCCTCTCTCGAGAAATCCTTGATCGATAAGACGTCCCTCCCCTCGAACTTCATGCTCATCCTAGGTCTGAATGAGACGCCGAATAATAAAACTACCGAGGGTGCTACTTCTTGGTCTGGTAGGCATACGTGGTCCACTTGGTCCTTTCCTTCGATTTGAGCCATTCTCTTGTCAGATAGGGGACCTGTTTGGCTCTCTGAACTGCGATTGAGGCTATGGTCTTCGCTGCTATTGCGTCGATGTCCACACCTAGGACGCTCTTCAGCAGGTACTTGAGCCTTTCCTTTTTTTCCATCTCCATAAAAAGTAGGGCTGTCCAGGTATATAAAAAAGGGGGGAAGGCCCAGGTCCCTTCGGACCCGGTCCTTGGGGAGGAGGGGATGAGCGTAAAAAAGGGGGTAGGCAATTCTGGTTCCCCAGAACTGCCTGTGGGTTGTGGAGGAGGGGTCATCTTGATAGCACGTCGACGGCTTTCCAGTCGCCTCCAAAGTCCTTTGTGACGCCCGAAGCCAGTTGGAACCTGACGCGGAGCTTGCCATTCTCGAAGAATATGTAGGCGTTCCTGAGCTGCGAGAGATAGAGACTGATCCTCTTGCCACGCTGCGTGAGGGCTCTCTCAACGCATTTTACCAGTCCCGCCTTTTCGAGCATATGGATCCTTCGATAGCAAGCAGCTATTGGAATTCCGTATTCTCGACTGAGTTCGATTGCGCTCTTGGGCTTCTTGAAAGTAGCAACAAGAATCCTTGCTGCGTATTCGTCGGTTATGAGTCTTGACGCTTCCAAGGGATCCATGGCTTGTTTCCTCCTGACCTCGAATAATCCAATCCCTCACGAGCATATATATAAGGCTACGAGACGAGTATCATGGCTGATTCTCAATCATAATAATCAGCCCTCGACTACGTCAGCGTTCCTCTCCAAAAGAGCTAGCTCTCGGGGATCGAAGGCCCGTGGGTCAATTGAGACCAGGAAGAGCGCCTTCTTCTGCATCACAATCTCGTTCACAAACTCGATGAACTTCAAGATCCTGGGAAAATCGTTGTTTATCATCAGGTATTCGAGCCCGTCAAGGAGGATTGCGGCCCTCCCGACCTTCTCGATGAAGTTTCTGACGATATTCGTGAGGCTACCCAGGTTGTGAGGGTCGACGTAGTCCCTTCCAAGGGTCGTGGAGAGCCAAATGACCTTCATTCCATCCCGGCCTCGTCTCCTTTCTATGTGGTCTGGATGCCTCCTCGTTATGTAGAGGCTGGCGTAGCCATCCTCCATGAGCCTCGTGAGGTATTCCAGCGCCCTCTCGTGTCTCTTCTCTCTCAGGAAGTAGGAGTGCCCCTCTTTGAAAACCTGTTTGCCTCTGCCAAGAAACAGGTTCCGAAACAAGTCGTCCGTTGTGTTATCTGTGCTAAGCATGAGCAGAGGCAGCATTCCAGACCAATCCTCCTTTGGATTAGATTTCGCTGGTTTTTATACATTCTGCAATCAATATCAGGAATGATACTCTAGTCGATTTGCTGGAATCGACGAAAACGATAAATGAAGGTCGGTTGATACATCCCCTCATGATGCTCACCGCGTTGGAGAAGCCAACAGGGACCCTCAGGATTCTTGCCTACGTGTATAAGAACAAACGCGGCACGATTTCTGACTTCTACAGAAAGGTCGGAATCAATCAGGAGTCTGCATATTCGGCTCTGAGGAATCTTCTCCAGCTCGGGCTGATATACGAGAGAGAGGAGGGCAAGTTCCCCTTCAGGAAGTTCTACATGCTCACCGAGAAGGGGGAGCAGATCGCGAAGCAATTATCTTCGATTGAGGAAACGCTCGAGGAGACTGTCTACGGTTATCATCGCAAGCTTGAGGAGCTCGATGCTGCGCCCGAGATTCCTGAGAACCTGTCCGCTCGTCTGGATCTGATGCTCAAGATTCAGGATGTGTTCTTTGCAGCCGGAGAATGGGATTCCTGCATGGAATTCTGTGAGAAGTCTCTGGATCTGGCTAAGAGGCTGGGGGACAAGAAGGCGCAGCTGAAGGTCTACTGCGACATGGGTTGGGTTCTCGAGAGGAGGAGCAACTGGGACGGGGCCCTGGAGAACTTCGGTAGGGGCCTTGAGATAGCAGAGGACCTGGACGACAACGGTGCAATGGCTCGTCTCTTCTACGATCTGGGCGCGGTCCATGAGCGGAATGGAGAATATGGCCTCGCCTTGGATTTCTTCGACAAGTCCAGGCAAGCTTCGCAGAAAGCCAAGAACGATTGGGACCTTGCACGGTCCTTGTATGCCTTCGGGCGGGTGGAGGCTCAGAGAGGCAACTACAAGAAATCGATTGAGTTCATGGAGAAATCAATAGCGATGCTTGAGAAGATCGGTGACATGAGCGAGATGGCAAAAGTCTACACTGGAATGGGAGCCACGTGGTTCTACCTGAATGACATGGACAAGACGATTGAGTTCCACGAGAAGTGCATTCAAACAGCCGAGAAGTTGGGGGACGCGACAGGGATTGGGTACGGGCTGGCGAATGCGGCCGAGGCATACGCACTGAAAGGGGACACGAAGACAGCTCTCAGGTACCTTGAGCGGGCTCTGCAGATTTTCGAGAAGCTAGATGAGAGGATGATGATATCCTCCGTCTACTCTCACTATGGTCAGACCTATCGGCTGGCGGAGGATTGGGAGAAGTCGGAGGACTACTTCACGAAGAGCCTGGCCATACTGAAAGAACTCAACCTTCCATACAATCTGGCAGACACTCACTACAAGTTCGGGGTCATGTTCAAGGAGAAGGGCGACAGAGACCGCGCCGTCAATCACTTCTCGAAGGCCCACGAGATATTCGAGAGAATCGGAAACCAGAGCATGATGAACGCTGTGGAGGAAGCCAGAAAGGACCTCTGATTAGGCGAGCTCTGCCGGAAGCCAGGATTGAGGCCAATCCTGGAATGCCAGCGGGATAATCACATCTTCGTACTGAGGCCAATCCTGGTCGTCCAGCTCTATGACAAGCTCGTCCCAGGCCTGAGGCCAATCCTGGTCAAGAACCAGGAGGTCGTAGGATTCCCCCTGAAGCCCCTCCTGCACGAGGGGCATGAAGACCTCCTCCTGCTGGGAGTCCTTTTTCAAGACGCCTCTTGCTCCCTCGCTCTTGTCAGGATTCAGGAATATCGGTATGTGTATGACGTCCGGATCGCTTGCAGCCAAGTCCACAACAACGGAGTTCTCTTGAACTTCCAGGATGACGATTCCGGCGTCCCCGGTCTCCAGATTCGCGGTCGGAACTTCGGTCCAGAACTCACTGGTGACGGCGGGCTGAGACGCTAGGACAACACTGAGGAAAACGAAGGCGGTTGCTAGCACCCTCATCCTAGCCCACATTATCTCTTTTTATGTCCTCGGCGGTATTTATAGCTATCGTGGTGCCGACTCCTTGCATTGGCTGCCTCCGATCACAGCGAAATGCCATCACGTTTTCCCTCCGTGGCCCCGGAAACTCATTCCCCAGAACCCATTTGCCAACAACCCGTATACCGAAAAACGATAACCTTTTATAATGCACACGCGATTGGATGCTTGCGGCTTCGAGGGAGGCTCAAGCGATTGTCGAGGCCGCAAAATGAAAGAGGGGTCCGATTGATGCCTCGCATGTGTCGAAACCGATCCGCAGACCTGCAATCTCGGATGAGGTCAGAAATGACCTCAATCGCTCTCGAGAGAATATCCGCTGTTTTCAGTGTGGGGGGTCGAAAACCTCCCCAATTCGATCGAAGCGAATCGTCTTGGGGCGCCTTTACCCTCCAATCTACGTGTTTGATCCCCGCCCTGACTGGTGATTGCATTTCCCAGGATAATTGATCGCGCTCGACACAAAATGGGCCCCTCTCGACTCTCTTCACGGTGGGTGTGGCTACCAAACGTTTATTTTTCCCGACAGTTTACCTCAGCTGATGACAGCTCGCCTAGGGATCATCACCGGTTCTGAAATCGAGATCTCTCGCATTCTCGAAGGAATCAGGGAGGAGAGGATTGCCACGCCCTATGGGGAGCCCTCATCTGATGTACAGATCGGTCTCGTGAATGAGAGAGAGGTAGCTCTCCTGTTCAGACATGGCAAGCAGCATCGGTTCCCCCCACATCGAGTGAACTCCAAGGCAAACATCCATGCTCTTTCGGAACTCGGTGTGGAGAGGATAGTCGGCACTTCCTCCGTTGGCAGTCTGAAGAAGGAAATCAAGCCCATGGACTTCGTCGTTCCGTCTGACTACGTGAGTTTCTGGAACATTCCCACCTTCAACGAAGAGGAAGTGGTCCATATCACCCCCGTTCTTGACCCGGAACTCAGGAAGAAGCTAGTGGGCTGCATTCGGAGTCTCGGCTATGAGGTTCATGATGGCGGGGTCTATATCCAAACAGTCGGACCCAGACTCGAAACAAAGGCCGAAATTCGGATTTTCGAGGGTTTTGGCGACCTTGTCGGTATGACCATGTCTTCGGAGGCAACATTGGCGGTCGAGAAGGACATTCCCTACGCGAGCATCTGCTCTGTGGACAACTACTGTCATGGAATCCTGGATGAGGAACTCTCCTACGACCGGATTCTTGAGAATCAAAGGAAGAACAGCGAGAGGCTGTTCGCTGTCATCTCGAAGGCAATCGAGGTGCTGGCTTGAGCATTCTCATAAGAGATGTCCTCCTAGATGGCAAGCCCCGGAACATACTGATCGAAGGGCGAGAGATAGTCTCCCTTGATGCTAGAGAAGAAGCTGACGAGGTCATTGACGGAAGGAAGAAGGCGGCAATCCCTGGACTGATAAACACGCACACGCACGCGGCCATGAGCCTGTTTCGGGGCTATGCTGATGACATGCTGCTGCATGATTGGTTGAGAAACAAGATTTGGCCCCTCGAGGAGAATCTGAAGCCAGAGCACATATATTGGGGAACCAAGCTGGCCTGTCTTGAGATGATCAAGTCTGGCACGACCTGCTTCAACGACATGTATTTCTTCATGGAGGAAGCCGCCAGGGCTGCCGCGGACATAGGCATTCGTGCAGTCCTCAGCGAAGGGTTCGCTGACTTGATGAATCCCGACCTCGGGAAGGAGAGGTTTCGGAGTTCTGTTCAACTCGTCGAGGCCGTTCGATCCTTGAATGATGATCGGGTCATACCGGCGCTCGGGCCACACGCGCTCTATACAGTCTCTCCGGAGAGCCTACAGATGATATCCGATTACTCCGAGAAGGAGGGCCTCCTGGTTCACTTCCATCTGTCCGAGACAGAGGAAGAGGTGAATAGGTGCGTTGAGCGACACGGAAAGAGGCCAGTCGAGTTCTTGGATGAGATAGGATTCCTCAGTGATCGTCTTGTCGCCGCCCACTCTGTCTGGCTGAACAAGAAGGAAATCGAAATCCTCGAGAGGCGTGAGGTGAAGATCTCCCACAACCCCGTATCGAACATGAAGCTTGCAGTGGGAAGGGCGATCCCCTACGGGGAGATGAAGGAGGCAGGACTGATTGTATCTCTGGGAACGGATGGCTGCGCTTCAAACAACTCGCTTGACATGTTCGAGACGATGAAGTTCGCCGCCTTGTATCAAAAGGCCTTCACAGGGGACCCGACCATTCTTCCCGCCCAGGACGTCATGACCCTGGCTACTGTGAACGGTGCCCAGACGTTGGGGATAGATGCAGGGTCGATAGCTCCCGGAATGTTGGCGGATATCGCGCTCATCGACCTGAGAGCGCCTCAGCTTAATCCCGCTCACAATTTAGTCTCTGATATCGTCTATTCAGCGAATGGCTGCTGCGTTGACACAGTGATCTGCGACGGCAAGATTCTGATGCAGGATCGGCGGGTCGAAGAGGAGGACCAGATATTGGAAAAGGCCACCGAGATGTCGGCAGATCTTGTGAGCAGGGAGTGATAGCGTGCTCGAGAAGCTCAGGAGGTCCATGGAGGAGTGCCCGGTCGTCAAGTTCGGGGACTACGAATACTTCATCCATCCGATTACCGACGGCATCCCGCTTGGTGATCCCGAGGTTTTGGAGGAGGTGACCGAAGCCATAATCAGTGTGGCAAATCTCGACTGCGACAAGATAGTCACGGCTGAATCCATGGGGTTCCCCCTCGCAGCGTCTCTATCGCTCGCGACCGGCACGCCCTACGTCTTCATTCGAAAGCGGAGCTATGGACTGCCCGGCGAGGTCTCCATCAAGCAGGTTACTGGCTATTCTGGCTCGGATATGTTCATCAATTTCATCGAAGAGGGCGACCGGGTCATATTTGTGGATGATGTCCTCAGCACTGGGGGAACTCTCAGCGCCGTTGTGCAGGCATTGAGAGCCGTCAAGGCGAGCCTCGTCGACGTGGTAATAGTCTTCAACAAGAATCCGGAGAAGGAGAAACTCGAAAAGGAACTTGGGATGACAATCAAAACGCTTATTGATGTTCGAGTGGTTGACGGGAAGGTTCAATATCATCTAGACTGAGAGCAGCTTCCTGAACTTGCTTCCTTGGGGGACTCCAGGGTCCGGGAAGACCTTATCAGTCGTGATAATCAGTACGAAATTGACTTAAAAACACGGTCTGATTCCTTTGGGTAGGCTGGGTCCTGATGGTATATGAGACCGAAGTAGCGGCCATGAGGGACGTCATATCCCAAATGATGAGGAGCTCTCAGAACAGACTCCTGGTGAACACGGACAGGGTATATTTCGCCAAGACGAACCTAATAGCTCTGAAGTCGTTGCTGGAAGAGAGGGGACCCAAGGGTGTCTTCATTGCCATCAACCGTCCCTATCACTATATGGCACACTTGTTGAGAATACACAAGGTCAGCTATGAAGAGATGATTTTCGTAGACGCCATCACCGAGATTTCCGGCGAACGGAGAATGGAATGGAGGAGAACCACTTTCCTGAACGGCCCCTTCCAGATAACGAAGATATTCGAGGACCTGGAACTTGTCGGGAAGAAGGAGGATGGGTCCGCAACCATGATAAAGATCATCGAAGGAGACTTCGTTCTCGTGGACGACATCTCTGCCATTTTCCATTACAACAAACTGGGCACGGGCAAGCACTTCCTGAAGAAGTTTCTCGATGCCATTGCGTCGAATCCTCAGGCCTTCACCTCGGTGTCTGTCGATCGAGAGACCCAGAGAGACCTCTACGAGTTCCTCGCGGACAACTGTGACCGAATGGTGGACATGGGAAATGCTGCATTCCTGGAATCTCCAAAGGAGATGGAGGAGGTACGTCCACCACGCGTAGCTCAGGCGTTTGAGGGAAGAGGAGAGTTCATCAATGAGTAGCCCCATAATCAGATACTCAAGCGGAACACCAGGTCTGGACGAGATGATTTCCGGAGGCTTTCCATTCCCCTCGGTGCTGTTGGTGGCAGGAAGCGCAGGTACGGGCAAAACAACGTTCGCGCAGAAGTTCCTCTTTGAAGGTGCCAAGAATGGGCAGCAATGCATTTTCTTCACGACGCTCAGCGAGCCCACTCAATGGATGCTGAGATTCGCCTCCCAGTTCGACTTCGTTGATCCAGAGTTCTTCGGCAAGGAGATAATCTACACTGACATAGGCCACAACATACGGGAAAAGGGGTCTCGTGAGATACTAGATGTTCTCGATGAGAAGATTGCGGAGATCATACCGCAGAGAGTGGTCATAGACCCCATAACCATAGTCGATGATTTCATCAAGGACAACTACAGGACATTCCTATTCGACTTGGTCACGAGACTGAAGAACTGGGATTGCATCACTGTTCTCACGGGGGAGGTCTCACCTGGTGAACTCTATCCACCTGAGATAGCCCATGCAGTCGATGGCATCATCCTTCTGATGTATTCCCACGAGGGAGAGGAAAGGCGGAAGTACATAGAGGTCCTCAAGATGAGGGGAACCAACCACGTGACAGGGAAGCAGTCGATAGACATCACGACTGAAGAGGGCATAGTCGTCTTGAAATCGAAATTCTGATATATGTGAAGCCAGAGCCAGAGGTCTATTATCAACAGTGATAATGAGAAAAGAAGATGCTTATACGACTTCCCAACTCCTATGCCTAGTCGGTTCGAATAACCATCACGATGTCCCCTCCTCCGAGGAAAGACGACGGCCCGTTTTTGGGACCTTCGCTTTCCTCACCCCCTCTTTTTTTTTGGATCGCGCAAAGGGGTGAGAGGGGGAATGGGGAAGCTAATCACGTTCCTTCTTTCCCGTGTCTCTGATGACTATCACATTGAGGTTGATGACCTCCTTCTCCTCATCCTTTGGAAAGATTACGCTTTTTCCGTCGGGAAGAATCTTGTGGAACCTTAGTTTCATCCTATCGATAAGTCGTAGAGAGCGAGCTTATATAAACTCAATCTCACGGTTATCGTGTGTGATTATCATCACAGAATCTCAATCGTCTCCCAGGGCTGCTCTGCCCGCTCGTCTGGAGCGAGCACAAATCTGAGCAGGATCTGATTATCCTCGATGTGGATGTGTCCCTTATACAGGTTCGCTTGGAACAACCTCAAGACCCTCCCACGACGGGTGACTATTCTCTTTCTAATCGAGAGAAGTCCCGCCTTCATGAGAAGATTGATCTTCCGATAGCATGAAGCAATGGTGATCCCATATTTGGCACACAGCTCATAGGCCGACCTCGGTGAGAGGAAAGTCGCGACGAGGATATGCTTGACGTCGTCGTCCCGGAGCAGTCGTAGCTTCTGGTGAACATTCATCAAATAACGGATGAGCATGACAAATAATGGCACTTTCGTCCCCGGTATCAAAAGAGACTATCAGAACGGATACTACTCCTTCGAGTCGACTCCTGTCCAGTCCCCTCCAAAGTCCTTGATCACACCTGTCGTTAGATGGAAACGCACTCTCAGCTTTCCGCCCTCGAAGAAGACGTAAGCATTCTTGAGCCTCGATGTGTACAGGTTCTTCCTCTTCCCCTTCTGTGTGAGAATGCGCTCAACACATTCCAGGAGTCCTATCTCCTCGAGAGCCCTAATCTTTCGGTAGCAGGCGGCAATCGGGATCCCGTACTTGCTGCTAATCTCTTGGGCGCTCATCTTCCTCTTGAAGGTGGCCAAGAGGATCTTCGCCGTATATTCGTCCGTGAGCAACTGAGATGCTTCCAGTGGCGTCATATCCAAACCCTCCCTGAACCCCCCATGGCGAGAAGTTCTCAGGTCCGGTTATAAATTCGTATTGCTTTCTCTATTTAAAGGCTTTCCCAAGATTATCAGTCAGGAGAACTAGATTATCAAAGGTGATAGTCATCTGGAAGGTATGGGAATCTTTATCCACCTGTTGTTGATTTCCTCGTCGTAGTTGAATTCCAGTCTTATCTTGAAGTGACCTTCCTGAAACATGATACAGGCGCTCTTGAGCTGGGACTTGTAGAGCTTCATGCTCTTTCCTTTGGATGTGGTGATGATCTTGTCGACCTCAACGAGCCCAGCATCCTCGAGGTCGTGCATTTTCCTGTAACAGGCAGCTATGGGGATGTCGTACTTGTCGCTTATCTCCTGAACCGACCGCGGGTAGAAGTACGTGGCGACCAGGATCCTTTCCGCATAGTCGTCGGTAAGTAGCCTCGAGATGGTCTTCTCCCGCATTGCGATAATCATCCTCTCCTTGATTTAAGCAGATTTCTATGCAATTATCAGCAATGATACCCATGTCTGCTCGGAATGACTAGATAATTGGGGTGAGGACCGCCTTCGGATGGCCCTTGGAATGATCGAATGAGAGAGCATGTAGCTCAGTGTATGGCTTCTCGCCATACAGGATGACTGAGCCATCTATGTTCTCTATCTTGATGTGCGTGTGGGCAAGATTTGCCAGCGGGGAAGTAGATGAGGTCGTGGACGTCACGATTCCGAGAAAGATGTCTTTCGACTTCCTGATGGAGGACATGTGGCCCGCCATCTCTTCAATGACCTCGTGGCCGAACACCGCTTCAAGGGTATCGAACCCCATTAGTGAGAGAATCGGACGTTCCGCTCTGGAAAGATGATACTCGATGTTGCTCCATTTCAGCTCATTATCGACATCTGCCCCCTCCATCGGCAGCGCTATCCTTGAACCCTCAACGGAAGTCGTTGCGGATGGTTCGAACACCCTCATGCACTTCTCCAAGGCCTCCTCCCCGACGAACGGCAGGATCTCGTCCCTGACAATCTCGGAGGACGCCTTCTTCTCGGGCACGAACGCCACTCCTCTTCCGAGGGAGACGAAGTTTGATATGAGGGATGTCTTCAGGAGGTCTGAGTATACGGTGTCAACGTTCCCGCCGATCTCGAGGGCGACTATCGTGCCCTTCTTGAATCCGCCTATGAGGCTGTCGAGTTGCTCATTCCCCGTTGATATCCAGTTCTCCGATATGTCCGGGACAGGAACCCATGGAGCTTTCTTATCTGGAATCTCCATTTTCTCGAAACCGAATGTTCTTATCCTCCCACCGTCTAGGCTATATGCGCATTTGTGCTGTCTGATCTCCGTTCCCCGGAGCTTCTCGATCTTCATTATCCTAAGACGCCTGCCCGCGTGCTCCTCGCTTGTGAATGATATGACACCGTCCCCAAGGTAGTCGAGCCGAGTCTCCCCACTGCTCTCCAGAACATACAGGACGTCTGACGAGGATGTCTCGACCAGGTCCCTCTGCAATGTATTCATGAGCTTCGAAGGGTGTATTCCGTATCTTTCCGCCAGAGCGTTTATGCTGTCTATCAGTATGAGCGTCTTCTCGGGAAGGGCATTCTCCACGACGTCATACGCCTTGTCGATCTCCGGGAGATCGGACCCGAGATCCAGGATGAGGCCTGTCTCTGTCACCTCTCCTTCGCTTATCTTGTCATAGATGCTGTTCTCGTCCTCCTCCCCCATCTCGATTCTCCCCTCGAGCTTCTTGAGCTCCGTCCTGTGAACCTTGCCTTCCTCCTCCTCGGACACATGCTCAGTCCTCGTTGGAGCGATTCTCTTCGAGAACTCCATCCTGTCCTTCAGCCAAGGGAACTGATTGTACAGCGACTGATCGCTGACTCTGATGGACATGTAATAGGAATTCTCGACACTCTCCAGCTCTTCGGTGAGCTGCAATGCGAATGTCGTCTTCCCCGTCCCTGCCGTACCCTTCACTATCAGTGAGTGACCGCCTGGCCCCCTGAAGAAATCTAGCAATGCATCGGGAATACCCTTTTCTTTCATTCGACACCCCGTTCCAGTAAGGGCAAGTCCCTTTTAGATGTTTTTCTCGTCATTATCAAAAGCGAGAATATTCCGTCGCGCTCAGTCGCTTCCGTTCACCCGCTTGAGGACTCGAATGCCCTCGTTACGACATCGAAGTCGTTGCGATGGTGAAGGAGTCTCAAGGCCTCCTTCTTGGTGCACCATTTGTGCTTGTCGAACCTATTCTCCAGTCGAGGCTTTTGATGTCCTGGAGCGCGTGCGAGGTAGTAAGTGACACTCTTGTCGTAGTTGACATCCTCGGGCGGCCAGTAGTACGAATACTCGATGCTACAGAGCTTCGTCCCAACTTCCAGCAAGTTGAGTCCCGTCTCCTCTCTCATCTCCCTGAGGGCGGCCTGCTCGGGACTCTCTCCCTTGTCCAAGTGACCCTTCGGAAGGCACCACAGTTTCTCACTCCTCTTCCGAATGAGGAGGACTCTTCCCTTCCTGAAGATTGTTCCACCTGCTGACTGCACCTTCACCGTCCTCTTCCCCCTTCTGGCGGGCCCGCTAATCACTCTGACGCGTTCGGACTCCGCCAGTTCCCTTGCCTTTTTGAGGTCAGATGTCAGGTACTTCGCCAGGCGCCTGTTGTAGAGAACCGCGGCTGGGTGGTACGTGGCAACCAGAATTCTTCCCTCATATTCTCCTCTTGCTGCTCGCGCATGAGACACCTTCTTGGGCCTCCCCATGAGGACTTTGTATCCGAAGGCCCCTAGGGTCACGAGGACTTCCGGATCAACCTCTTCGATATAGGATACCAAATACGGTCTGCACTTTTCGATTTCGTCCGCTCGGGGATTTCGGTTTCCTGGCGGTCGACATCTCAGGACACTGGTGATGAAAACCTTCTTCCGAGTCAGTCCCGCCTTCTCA
This sequence comes from Thermoplasmata archaeon, assembly GCA_046761045.1. GTDB lineage: Archaea > Thermoplasmatota > Thermoplasmata > RBG-16-68-12 > JAGMCJ01 > JAGMCJ01. Next base: position 27,231 of record JBHIFJ010000008.1, on the reverse strand, counting down.
AGTGCCTCATCGAGAATTCTTCCTGACGCACCCACGAAGGGCTTTCCTCTCTCGTCTTCCTCCCTTCCCGGGGCCTCTCCCACGAGGAATATTCGCGCGTTCTCATCACCCTCTCCAGGAACGGCGTTGATGCGGGTCCTCCACAGCCTGCACTTCTTGCATCGTCTCACTTGTCTCGCCAATGTCTCCAGACTCATGGTGCGCCTCTATGTCTTCAGGTCCCTAATGACCTCTTTCTTCAAGACGACATCGAGAACACCATTCTTGAGCGTCCACTTTATCCTGTCCCCCAGAACAGTCGTGGGAAGATCCACTTCTGCGAAGTACTTCCTGGTCCCCTCCACTCGAACTGTGAGCCTGGCACCCTTTGCCTCGATCCTCACATCCTCTTCCGAGGCTCCAGGAAGCTCCATGGTGACGAATATCTCGCCTTGCCCATCGATGATGTCCGTCAGTGGCCGCCTCTCCCCCAAGCCTCTCCTCTCTTCCAGGTATCTCGTGTTGCCGAAATCAGAGATTCGGGGCGTTCCATCTGGACCAGCTCGAACTGAGAAGCCGTAGACGAAGGATTCGTCCCTCAACGAATTCAACTGAGATAGCGACAGCTGTCTGAACAGCCTATGCATGAGCCGACGCATCATTTCGAACTCGTCCTCGGACTCCTCGTCCATCTTATCTTTCTACCAGGAACGAGATTTTCACATTCGCCCTGAACTCAACGATTTCGTCGTTCCTCACCTTGGCCGAGAACTTGACTACGTCGATGCCACTTATGCCTCTGGTGGTACTCTTGGCATCACTGAAGGCGCACAGGATGGCGTCTTCGAAGCTCTTATCCGAACAGCCAACAAGCTCGATAACTTTTGCAGTTGTCATGAAACCTCCCCGATGTCAAATCGCATTGTGGTATAAGAATCCTTAGGACCCGAACCACTCCAGAAGTTCCTCGGCAGGCAGTGTGTTCAGGACATCTCGTGGCTCCAGCCAGCCTCTCCTCGCCGTCCCGACACCATACCCGATGAAGTGTAGCTCTTTGCAGCTGTGGGCGTCCGTCCCCAGGACGAGCTTCACACCTCTATCTCTTGCCAGCCTGGCATTCCTGTCATTGAGGTCCAGCCTATCGATCCAGCAGTTGATTTCCAGAGCCGTGTTTGTCTCCAACGCAGTGTCAAGGATTACATCCATGTCCACCTCATACGGTTCTCTCTTTCCGATGAGTCTTCCTGTTGGATGAGATATGAAGTCGACATGCTCGTTCTCCATAGCCGCCACAATCCTTTCCGTCATCCGCTTCTTCTCCATCCTGAAGCTAGAGTGGACGGCTCCGATGACGATATCCAGCTCTTCGAGGACCTCATCATCGTAGTCCAACTCACCGCTTGCCTTGATGTTGACCTCATTGCTTGAGAACACTCTGAAATCCTTTTCACTTCTGTTCAATTCCCGTATGTAGTCGACCTGCTTCAACAGGACGTTATCATCCAGTCCGTGGGCGATTCTCAGGCCCCTTGAATGGTCCGCAATGCTGACATAGGAGTAGCCGAGTTTCTTGCACTCCTCCACCACATCCTCTATGGACTCTGTTCCATCGCTCCATTCGGTGTGAACATGCAGGTCCCCCTTCACGTCCCCCATCTCGATGAGTTCCGGCAGGTTGCCTGACTGGGCGGCCTCTATCTCTCCCCAGTCCTCTCTCAGCTCGGGCGGGACATAGTCCATTCCGAGGGCGTCGTATATTCCTTCCTCAGTCTCCCCCGCAATCTGCTCGTCCTTCTCGAAGAGCCCGTATTCGCTCAGCTTCCACCCCTTGCTCTGTGCGATCCTTCTCAGGTGGATGTTGTGGTCCTTCGATCCTGTGAAGTATTGCAATGCTGAACCGAAGCACTTAGCCTCTACAACTCTCAGGTCCGTTTGGATTCTGACTCGATGTCCACGCAGACCCTCGATGATTGCCGATGTCTTGGTTGGGCCGCTCAGGACGACCTCCCGGATCTCCGGAAGGCCGACGAATGCTTCCATGACCTTCTCGGGCTCGTCAGACACTGCGAGGATGTCGAGGTCGCCCACTGTCTCACGCATCCTTCGTGCTGACCCTGCAACGGAAATTGCTTGGATGGGGCATCTGGTCCTTAGCTCCTCCATCAGTCCCTCAGCCAGAGGAAGGCCCAGTCCAAGAAGTGCTCTCTTCTTGGCTCCGGAGAACATCCTGAGACTGTTCAGTATTTTCTCTTCGCTCCTCTTGCTGAAGCCCTTGAGCCTTCTTATTCTGCCCTTTTTTGCGGCCCGCTCGAGGTCCTCCATGTTGGTTACTCCGAGTTGCTGATACAACACCTTTACCGTCTTTGGTCCGATACCAGGTATGGTCAGGAGCTCCAGCAGGCCTGGCGGGAATTCCGCCTTTAGCTTTTTGAGGTGACCAATCTCCCCCGTTTTTAGGTATTCCTCGATCTTCTTGGCCAACGCCTCTCCGATGCCAGGGAGGTCCTGCAACTCTCCTCTCTCCGCAACTCCCGCTATGTCCTCCTCTAGTCCTTCCACAACTCTCGCGGCCCGTCTGTAGGCATTCGCCTTGAAGGGCTGGTCCCTCATGTCCTCCAGATTCCCGATCTCTAGGAGTAGGGCAGCGAGCTCCTTGTTCTTCACAATGGTCTCAATTGAGACTTCTCATAAAAACCTTCTCGCAACTCCCTCAGCTGTCGACTGGGTTCTCAAGGGTGGACGGAGCGAGGCCTATTCCTCCAAATCCATCGGGTTGTGTTGACCTCGAAAAACAAGAAGAGACCTCGGTAGTGCGTCGAAGTCCTTGAAACGGAGATTCAGAATCTCGTACTTCCCATCGGGAGTCGTTCTCGTGTTTCTCATGTTACTCCCTCAATCCTGAACTCTACTCATTTCCTTCCTGTGGCTTAAACCTTGCCTCCAGCCTATCACCTCTGATAATTCCGCTGCGCGGGAAGATCCCTCTGACTCCATGATCTCGAGACGTGGAGAGGCAAGGCTGAGTCGAAGGGTGCGAGGTGCACTCGTTCTGTGTCGAATTTCGTCTACGCTCCCGATGCCACCATTATGAAGAGCATCTCCGCCGCTGCCGCACAGGAATCCGAGGCATTCTCCAGTGCTGTGAGGAAATCGTTGAGAACCACCACGGTCCTGGAATCTTCGACGGTCTTGAGCATGTTCTTCTTGAGGTCGTAGTAGAGATCGTCCACCCGTCTCTCGAACCGATCGACGTCCTTACGTCCTCTGAGAACGCGGTTGTCATCGACTCCAAGGGCGTCGAGGCTCCCTCTGAGGGCTTTTCCGCAATCAACGATGAGCTTCGTGACTTCCTTGAAGCTCATCCAGAGGCGGCGTCGGACGTTTGTCCGGGTTTCTATGAGTATCTCTAGGTTGCGGGATCCTGCCTTTGCCCAGTCCGCCGCTGAGTCTATTCTTCTTATGAGCCGCATCATGTCTGCTCTGGCGGAAGGGTCCATGTCTCCCTTCGATATCTCTTCGAAGATGTCGTCCTCTATGTTGTCTGCAGCTTCCTCGTCCAAGTCAAGCCGTTTGATGGCCTCCATGGCAAGATCCGTCTTGCCTGCTATCATATTGGCCATCGCCTTGTCCAACTCGACAAGGGCATCCTCGACCTTCTTGGCGTGTTCCCGGGTCTGTTGCATCGCCCTAGATTCCCTTCTTATGCGGAACCAACCAAGTATTCCGCTCCTACTCAAGTTTTATCACCTCCAAAAGGCCCTCCTCAGGCGCGGGAAATGTCAGCACCTTCGTCTCGTCAAAGGACACAGCCACTTCATCCCCTTCCCTGAATTCCTCCTCTTCAAAGCTGTCGACGAAGATGTGGTCATCCGTTGCCAGCAGAATGTAGTACCTGAGGTAGGACCCCATGAACCTGAAACTCTTGACTTCGCCCGGGATGGCATTTCCGAGCCTAACACCCTTCGCTTCCTCCACTTTCAGATTCTCAGGGCGGGCCGCCAATACAAGCGGAGCTCCCATGCGGAAATCCCGATTGCGAATTGTCAAGTACTCCTCGTTCCTGAACTCGATTATCGCCCAGTAATCCCTCAATCGATTGATTCTTCCTTCAAGGAAGTTCATTTCACCAACGAAGTTCGCCGTGAACAAGTTCCTCGGTTTGTTGTAGAGATTCTGCGGCGTGTCGACCTCCACGATTCGACCTTTCTTCATGACGACTATTCTGTCGGAGACAGAACTCGCCTCCTCTTGATCGTGTGTAACATGTATCGCCGTCAGACCGAGATCCTTGACGAGTCTTCTGAGCTCGTACCTGAGCTCAACCCTGACTCTAGCATCCAGGGCCGACAAGGGCTCGTCCAGTATGAGGAGCTTTGCCTGTGAGGCCAACGCCCTGGCCAAACCGGCCTTCTGCTGAGCGCCCGTGCTCAACTCTCCTGGGAAGAAACCCTTGCGTTCCAATAGATCGACGAGGTCCAAGACCTCCCTGGCGACTTTCTCCCTTTCCTTGGCTGGGAAGTCCTTCACAATCGGTGCGTATGCCACATTGGATAGCACAGTCATATGAGGGAAGAGGGCGATGTTCTGGAACACGTATCCCAGATCCCTGTCTTCCACAGGTACATCATTCATCCTCTTCCCGTCAATGTAGACATCTCCCTCGGTGGGCTCCCATATCCCTGAGATGATCTTCACGAGCGTCGTCTTTCCACACCCACTTGGTCCGAGGAGGGTCACATATTCCTTGTCCTCGATTGTCAGGTCTATGTCCTCCACAGCAACGATTTCTCCGAACCTCTTTGTGATTCCCTTGAGCTCTATCCTGGGCACTATTCCACCTCTAGCTCCTTCCGTAGCCCCATCTTTGGTATCGGGAACACTATGCACTTTGAGGGTGTCAGGTAAGCTGTCGCCTTCATTCCCTTGCTGAATCGCAGACCAACAGATGAGGGGACCTTCACATGTAGCATCTTTCCCTCATCAGTCTGGACCACGACACTTACGAGCCTTCCGAGGAAGAGCTTCCTTACCACAGTGGCAGGTATGTGATTCTGCCCTTCCACCTCTCCCTCCAGGAGTCTTACATTCTCTGTCTTTATGCCCACACACGCCTCTGCACCCTGGGGGAGGTCCGTCGGGCGGGCACGAATGAAATGCCCCTCACTCTCGATTTCGCTGTGCTCCTTGCTTACCGAACGAACAGTTCCCTCGAAGAAGTTGGCCTCTCCAACGAAGTGGCATATGAACGGGTTCTTAGGTTGGTCGTAGATCGTGACCGGGTCGTCCAATTGCTCTATCCTACCCTTTCTCAATACCGCTATCCTGTCGGCCATAGTCATCGCGATCTCTTGGTCATGTGTGACGTGGAGCACTGTGATGTCAAGGTCCGATGCGAGACGCATGAGTTCGTATCGAAGTTCGATTCTGAGACGGGCGTCGAGAGCCCTCAGAGGTTCATCCAACAGCAGAATCTTGACGTCTGTTGCCAGTGCCCGCGCGAGAGCATTCCTTTGTTTCATCCCCCCGCTCAGCTCATCAGGAAACGCGGTTCTCCTTTCGTAGAGCCTCACAAGATTCAGCATCTCGCGGGTAAGCATGTTGGTCTTTGACTCGTCCCAACCTTTGACGGTGGGGCCGAACCTCGCGTTGTCCCATACAGTCATGTATCGGAAGAGTGCGTATGTCTGGGACAGGTACACCATGCCCCTGTCCTCTGGCGGGAGATTGTCCACCCTCTCGCCGTTGACTATGAGCCTCCCGTCGTCTGGGGGTGTCAGTCCTGCAATCATCTTCAACAGAGTGGTCTTCCCTGCGCCCGTGGGTCCGAGGATTACGAGATACTCTCCGTCCCTGACTTCGAGGTTGATGTTGTCAGCCGCGACTATGTCATCGAATCTCTTGCTGACCCCCTCGAGCCTCATTGTGGGAATTCTACGCACCTCCTCTCGTTGTTATCCTTCTCATGACGAGGACTATCATGAAGGAGACCAATATCAGGAGGATGCTCGCAAGGCCCGCCTGATAGTAGCTTCCTGTCCTGATGAGCTCGACGATGTATACGGGAGCGGTAATCGCCTTTGGAGATACAGCTAGCGTCGCGCCAGTCTCGCCGAGACTTCTTGTGAATGTCATGATCGCGCCTGCCAGGACGGAAGCCTTCACCATGGGAAACATCACGCGCTTGAACACCTGCAGAGGCTTTGCACCAAGTGTTCTTGCCGTCTCCTCGTATGTCGTGTCCAGTCCTTCAAGGGCCCCGACAACGTTCCTTACTACAAATGGGTATGTGAAGGCCACATGAGCCATTATGATTAGTGCAATGTCAGCGGTGACAGGCAGGAACGGCTGAGTGGTCCAGAAGAGCCCTAGAGAGAATCCCAAAGCAGCGGTCGGGACGATGAACGGGACATTGACCAGGACATCCAGCACACTTGCGACCTTCCTCTTGCGTGAGCGGGCGATGAGTATTCCCATAGGGATCCCGAGGAGGAGGACAATCGCGGTCACCGTGCCGGCAATGCCGAAGGACAGTGCAAGACTGCTCCAAAAGGCTCCCCAGTCCGCCGTCTGAGATGGTTCGGAGGTGGCAACGAAGCCGAATATGAAGAACGCAGGAACGAGGACCACGAGTGCAAGGAAGAAGAAGGCCCCTGCGTCTCTGAGTCTGGGGAAAGCGCCCTTGCTCAGCTTCCTTTCCAAGTTCTTCCAAACCTTCCTCATTGGGAACTTCGCTTTCGTCACAATGATCTTGACAATGATCAGAAGAACGAGGGACAGAACGATTAGGAGGATGCTGACGAAGGCCAGCGCTGGGACCAAGGCGTCGTTGAAGAGCGAGGCGGACTTCATTGTTCCGATTAGTGCCGTGGCATTGTACTCGGAGCTCCGGATGGTGGATAGGGCCGCCATGACGCCCCCAGTTTCGCTCAGTGTCTTCGCGAGGCACAATATGGTCCCTGTCACGATGCCCGACCTGAAGAGCGGGAGGGTAACGGTTCTCGCTGCGGTCAGCCTACTCGCACCACAAGCCCTCGCTGCTATCTCATAGTTGATGTCAATCTCCTCCAAGATTGCCGCCAACGACCTGACCATGTATGGAAATGAGAAAACGATTTGAAGGAGAAGCAGAAGGACGAAAGCTGAACTCGTGAGACTAATGGCGCCCCAGGGCTTGTCTATCCCCGGTGTCATTCCCCAGAATAGAGCCGCTGAGAATCCCATCGCCGCCGTGGGAATTGCGAGAGGCATGTCTATCAACGTGTTGAGGTACGACTTCCCTCTGAATTCCTTGCGGACGAGCACCCAAGCTATCGGCAGACCAACAACAAGGTCAATGAGGGTCGCGAGTATTGCCACGACGAAGGAAAGCGTCAGCGCCCCTGTGATCTGATCGAGGATTGCATTCGAGAAGGATCTGGAGAAGAGAATCGGCGTGGGTGAGGAATCGTCAGGCGGGTCAGGTACCCCAACGCCGATGCCCTTTAGATTGGAGTCCGTCCACAAGCCCGATGATTCGACCACTCGGACCCTGAAGTAGTAGACGTCGCCTTGGACGACATTGACAACCGTGGAGTTCAAGCTCCAGTCGGTGACATTCGCGGCCAACGTAGCGCTCCATGGAACGAAGAATGGATCTGTCGAAACGTGAACCTCGTACCTGGAGAAGTCATCATCATCGGAGGTCGTCCAGTTGACTGTGACATTTCCGCCCTGACCGTGTAGGGAGAGAAGCTCACTGGGAGGGGGTGAGGAAAACTGCTCATCCATGGTGTCCGAGAGCTGATTTGAGTCTGTCCATAACCCGCTCGAATCCACCACTCGGATTCTTGCATAGTACGTTTCGTCCGCGGCAAGGCCCGAGACAACAGTGAAGTTGCTCGACCTAGCCTTCTCCAGACTCACGTCGCCGTTCCTCGAATCAATCGTCAGGACGAGGGTTGAGTTGTCTGGATAGAACCCGGATGTTGTTGAAAAGTGAATCTCATACCTTCTGAAGTCCTGATCATAGCTCTTTTCCCAATAGAGATTCGCCGACTTCTTGTCTCCGAAGACGTGGGTCTGGATGTCGCCCCATCCTGTGAAAACATATGACACGACATAGAGGGTGGGCAGGAGCACAATGAGGAGGAAGAACACGACAATGAAGGCGTACCATGTCTTCGAGACGGGCCGCTTCGAAAAAAAGTCTAGTGCTCTCCTCCCCAAATCCATGGTTCCAACCTTTTCGAGTTGGCCTAGGCCCTGAGGGATATATTCGCTCGGTAGTTATACTTTAGCTTTCCACACTTCGGGGGTCCGTCTGAGAAAGTCAATATATGTGATGCCCCATCAAGCTTCAAGTACGGGAGGAGGACCGCATGGCTCAAGATCTTCTTACTGTGATTATCGGTGGCGAGGCTGGCCACGGTGTCAAGAAGAGCGGCACCGTCATTTCCACCGTGATGAACGAACTCGGCAGGTTCGTCTTTGAAATGGATGACTACCAATCGCTCATACGTGGAGGTCATAACTTCTCAGTCGTCTCATCTTCGACGTCTCGATTGTACAGCCACTATATGTCAGCTGATATTCTCGTGTCCTTGGACAAGAGGAGCATCAACATTCACAAGCATCGGCTGAGGGAGGGCGGTTCTCTGGTTTACAATGAGGATGCCGTCCAGCTGGATTCGGGAACAGGCCTTCCCGTGAATACGTGGATTCGGGAGATGAAGGGCATTCCCGCAATGGCCGGGACGGTGGGTGTCGCGGCTGTGTCGCTCCTTTGCGGTATCGAGTTTTCGCTCCTCGAAAGGGTTTTCGGGAGAAGCTATCCTCGCGGTTTGGAGAAGAACATCAAGTTGGCAAGAACAGTGTACGGGGCAATGAGCACGGAAAAGGGAAAGTACGCGCTCGAGATCGGTGACGGCAAGGCTGGGTCTCTACTCGCAGGAAACGAGGCGGTTGCCCTGGGCGCGGCATCAGCGGGACTTGACGTTTACATCGCATACCCCATGACGCCTTCTTCATCTGTGCTTCATTTCCTCGCAGCTCAGAGCCAGAACCTCGGCATGGCTGTTGTCCATCCTGAGAACGAAATTGCCGTGATTAATATGGCCCTAGGGTCTGTCTATGCCGGGGCGAGGACGATGATTGGGTCGAGTGGGGGAGGATTCGCCCTCATGCACGAGGCGTTCAGCTTAGCGGGAATGAGCGAAACGCCTCTGCTTGTCGTCCTCGCGTCTCGTCCTGGTCCGTCCACGGGAGTTCCGACCTACACGGCTCAAGGCGACCTCGACTTCGCTCTGAATGTGGGTCACGGAGAGTTTCCGAGGATAGTCCTCTCTCCATCGGGGACAAATCAGGCGTTCGAGAAGGCCGCCGAGCTGCTACACCTCGCATGGAAGTTCCAGGTGCCCGCCATACTTCTCACCGAGAAGCACCTGGCAGAGAGTGTCATGACAACGAACATCGACCCCAGAGCCGTGAATGCTCTGAATCCGACAATCTACGATGGCCCGCCCGACAAATACCGTCGCTACGAAATCACGGAGTCGGGCGTGTCCCCTTTGCTCTTCCCCCCAGTTCGGGGAGCTGTGATAAAGTCGAACAGCTACGAGCATGACGGAGAAGGAATCACAACTGAGGAGGCAGAAGGTATTGCGGAGATGCAGGAAAAGAGGCACAGGAAGGAAGGGGCAATCAGGAAAGAGATGAAGGACCTGTTGACGGTCGCCTCGTACGGGGAAGGGGCAAATTCCGTCGTGACGTACGGTTCGACGACGTTGTCCGCCCTGGAGGCTGCAAAACACCTAGACGATGTGAGAGTGGTTCAGGTCATCTACCTGAGGCCATTCCCAGAGTGGGCGCTTCGTGAGGCCTTATCCGATTCCAGAGTCATCGTCGCGGAGCTGAGCGTGTCTGGGCAGTTCGAGAAGCTGCTACGCTCCAATGGTTTCGACGCCGCCGCCCATATTCGACAGTACAACGGGAGGCCATTCGATCCGCTTGAGCTCGCATCGCGCATAAGGGAGGCGATTTCGTGAACCTCGAGACGTATGCCGAAAACACGTGGTGCAAAGGCTGCGGGAACTTCGGCCTTCTGAACTCTTTCAGGGATGCAGTCAATGAGCTCGCGGAAGGTGGCATGAGTCTCGAGAACATCGTCATCAGCTCAGGCATTGGGTGTCACGGGAAGATCGTGGATTATCTTAATCTCAATAGCTTCTACTCCATTCACGGAAGAGCGATTGCCACGATATCGGGGATGAAAATCGCGAATCCCGAGCTAATTGTGATTGCCTTTCAGGGGGATGGCGACGCGTTCGGAGAGGGAATGGCACACATCATCTTCGCGGCGAAGAGGAACATAGATGCGACTCTTATTGTGCACGATAACATGGTATATGGTCTGACGACGGGACAGTTCACTCCGACGAGCGACAAGGGGTTCAAGGGGAAGAGCACTCCTCGGGGCAGCATCGAGGATCCCGTGAATCCACTGGCCCTGGTCCTCGCCTCTGGGGGGACGTTTGTGGGAAGGGGTTTCGTTGGTGAGAGAAGGCACCTCGTTGACCTCTTGAAGAAGGCGATCCTCCATAAGGGATTCTCATTCGTGGACGTGCTTCAGCCCTGCGTGACCTTCAACAACACCTATCGGCACTACAGGGAGAACACCTATATTCTCGAGGAAGAAGGCCACGATCCTGCTGATTTCCAGGCGGCTTGGGACAAAGCCCGGGAAACTGAGAAGGTACCTATTGGCGTCCTCTATCAGACCGAGAAGCCCACCTTCGATCAGTTGCTCTTGGAGGGCATCGTGCCAGCTGCGCGTAGGAAACCTCCTCTGGAGGCGATATCGGAAATCATCAGTGGCAGATAGGTCCCTCCGAGGTCCTATTCGATACCCGCCAAGGCCCCATCGAGTTCATTGTAGTCGGGCTCGATACTCTGGTCCTCTGTGACCCATTTGTAGCGTATGATTCCGTCTCTGTCGACGACGAAGATGGATCGCTTTGCAGCCGTGTAGCCCTTCATTCCAGCGAAGTCTAGCAGATCAACACCGTAGGCCTTTGCGACCACTCTCTTGTAGTCGCTCAACAATGGGAAGTTAATCGCGTTCCTTTCCGCAAAAGCCGCATTCGTGAAGGGATCGTTGACGCTTATGCCCACAACACTCGAACCCAACGCCTCAAGTCCGGTGATGGAGTCCCTCAAGGTGCACATCTCCTTCGTGCAGACCGAAGTGAATGCCCCAGGAAAGAAGGCGATCACCAGCTTGTTGTCGAGCAATTCGTCGAGGGTTCGGATCCTCCTTTCGGTATCGAAAAGCGAAAAGCCAGGAGCCTTCCTCCCAACCCCAGGATGTTCATTCATAGCTCTCAGTGGGAGAGTGCAAGCCCTGTATTTACGCCTTTCACTAGCTGTTCCGCCAATCTATAAATACGCATAGTTCCGTTCGACTAACCGAGGCCCCTGAATGGCGAGTCTGGACATCTCAGAGAATGCAATGATAGTCCTGAAGACGCGGTATCTTCGAGTTGATCCTGAGACCGGGAAGCAGGAAACTCCAGAGGATATGTTCAGGCGGGTGGCAAGGAACGTTGCATCGGCTGACGCGCTGTATGATGAGGGAGCGAATCTGGAGCAGCGAGAGGACGAGTTCTACGAAGTAATGTCTCACCTTGAGTTCTTGCCGAACTCCCCCACCCTTATGAATGCTGGTGCCGAACTCCAGCAGCTCTCCGCGTGCTTCGTACTCCCCGTCGAGGACAGCATGGAGAGCATTTTCGATGCCGTGAAGAACACCGCGCTGATACACAAGAGCGGTGGCGGGACAGGATTCTCCTTTTCGAACCTCAGACCGAAAGGGGATGTCGTTGGCGGGACCACGGGGATGGCAAGCGGCCCCGTTTCCTTCATGACGGTTTTCGATGCTGCCACTGAAGCAGTCAAGCAGGGTGGGATGAGGCGCGGGGCCAATATGGGAGTGCTCAGGGTCGATCATCCTGACATCGTCGAGTTCATCACCGCCAAGAGGGACACAACGAGACTGACGAACTTCAATATCTCTGTCGCCGTCACCGATGAATTCATGGCGAAGGTTCAGGCAGACGAGGAATATGAGCTGATTAATCCAAGAACAGGTGGAATAGTTGAGAGGATGAAGGCCCGAGAGGTTTTCGACCTCATCGTTGAGAGTGCCTGGCTTTCTGGGGAGCCTGGCATAGTCTTCATTGACAGGATGAACGAGTTCAATCCAACACCCCGTCTGCGGACCATCGAGAGCACAAACCCCTGCGGAGAGCAACCGCTGCTCCCCTATGAATCTTGCGACCTCGGTTCGATAGCCCTTCCTAGGGTGGTGAGGAAGGAGAATGGCAATCCTATCGACTGGGAGAAACTCCGTTGCCTCGTGAGGACTGGAGTAAGATTCCTCGACAACGCCATAGACGTGAATCGATTCCCGGTCAAGGAGATAGGAGAAATCACCAAGGCGAATCGAAAGATTGGTCTCGGCGTCATGGGTTTTGCAGACTTGCTGGTCCTCTTGGGAATACCGTACGACATAGGTGAGGCCGAGGAACTCGCCACCAAGATCATGGGCTTCGTCCAGTCAGAAGCCAGAAAGATGTCTGAGGAGATCGCTGAGGAGAGGGGCGCCTTTCCGAACTTCAGCGGGAGCATCTTTGACAAGCCAGGAGCGAAGCCGCTGAGGAATGCAACACTGACAACGATAGCCCCGACTGGGACGATAAGCCTCATCGCCAACTGCTCGAGCGGGATTGAACCGCTATACTCAGTTGTCTACTACAGGAGGGCGTTGGAGAAGGAGAGGTTCCTTGTTGTCAATCCGTATTTCGAGGAGATGGCAAGACAGCGGGGATTCTACACCGAGGACCTCGTGAAGGAAATCGCCAGGAGGGACACGATCCAGGATATGGACGCGATTCCAGAGGATGTGAGAAGGCTTTTCGTCACGGCTCATGACGTTTCCCCAGAATGGCACATCCGGATTATGGCGGCCTTTCAGAAGCACACAGACAATGCGGTGTCCAAGACCGTCAACTTCCCGCGAGAGGCGACCAAGGACGATATAAGAAGGGGATTCCTCCTCGCTCACAAGCTCGGGTGCAAGGGTGTGACCGTTTACAGAGAGGGCTCGCGCCCAGGACAGGTTCTCTCGCACAGGGTGTGACAGGCGGTGGTGTTACGAGGATACTCATAGTCACTTCAGTCATCGATAAGGCATCCATGAACATTCTGGAGCACCTTCTCAAGATCGGAAGATGGCGGAGATTCGGGGACTTCGATGGCAACCCCGCCAAAGAGTACGGGAACCGACGGCTCGTGACGATTCAGGACGAATTCCTTTTCAGAAACGACATTGATTCCGAGATAAAGGAAAGCCTGGGAATAGATTTCGATGTCATTGTTTTCGCGTCCCGCCACCGGAGCGAAAGCGGACTGAGATCGCTGACTGTCCACCCTCTTGGCAACTACGACAAGGCGGACTTCGGCGGACATCCTAGGACACTGGTTCCGACGTCTCCTGATCTGATGACCTTGGCCCTGCGCCTGCTTAGGAACAGGAGTGCTGGCCTCGACTTCTCAGTGTCCTTTGAGGTGACACATCACGGGCCGTATGTGAGCACGCCTGCCTTCAACATCGAGATTGGGAGCGATGAGATCGCATGGGAGGAAAAGGCACCTGCGGAGGCGATCGCGGCCGTGGTCATGTCGGTCGAGGAGAGGAAACTGCCTGTCGCGATCGGAGTCGGAGGCGGACACTATGCTCCCAGAATCACGGATGTCGCAATCGAGAGGAACGTCTCCTTCGGCCACATGATTCCCACATACGCCCTCGATCACCTTGACCTGGACATGCTGGAGCAGGTTATCGACCTGACACCAAAGGCCAGATACGCATACCTCCATCGCAAGGCGATGAGCAAGCCCAAGGTAAGGGAGTTGACCCAGCTCTGCGAGCAGTGTGGTTTGAGGGTGGTTCGAACCAGAGACCTGAAATGATTCTTCGTTGCATGACCTTTCTGCATCACTCGTGCAGAGGGCAGAGCAAAAGCTATAATGCACCATACGCATACACGGGCAGAGGGGAGCCCTTTGCTGAAAGAGTGCAGATCTCATGGTTTCTTCCGTGGAGACATCTGTCCCAACTGTGGGAGCAAGTCGAAATTCCTGCTCAACGACAGGGAACTGGAGTTGCTTGGACGGACCATGGCAGGCATACTGAGACACTTCCCAGAGCGCTACGGCCTCGATATGGACGAACACGGTTGGGTCGATCTCAGGGATTTCGTGACGGCCGTTCAAATCAGGCACAAGAAGTTCAGGTTCCTGAAGCCCCATCACGTTCTCGGAGTCATCGAAACGGATCCGAAGGGGAGGTATCAGTTCGAGGAGGGCAAGATAAGGGCGACCTATGCCCATTCGTTTGATGTTGATTTGGACCTCCCGACCGATGACGTTCCAGACATCCTGTACTTTCCAACGACGGAGGAAGAGTGCAATATCCTCCTCGAAATAGGATTGAAGCCCTCGGACCGGAAGATGGTTCACCTGAGTGGGACCCTTCCTTCGGCTATGGAGGCCGGACGGGTCCGGGTTGATAATCCCATAATCCTAGAGGTTGATGTCAAGAAGGCAAGGGAGGAGGGAGCGGAGATAGCGAAGGCCGCAAAGACCGTATATACAACGAAGAGTGTCCCGCCAGAGTGCCTCAGGAGGCTCTCGGAGGAAGAGATCGGGGATGGGATGAGACGGGAAGCGGACTAGGATTCGTTCTCAAGATGCAGTACTTCCTCCAAAGGTTTTATTGCCTACTGTCTTATTACACCTTAGCCCAAGAGGAAGGTGGTTTAGGATGGGAGCAACTGGCTTTGACCAACTTGGGAACAAGGCATTGCAGGAGCATTGGTTGAGGAGATTCGTGGCCATAGTAATCGACGTCATAATCGTTTATGTCGTTGTGTTCGTCCTGGGATTGTTTTTGTTTTTCCTCGGTCTCTTTGCCTGGGGATGGCTCTTTGGTGGCGTCCTGTTCTTTCTGTACTCGATGGTGCTGGAGATTGCCATGGCCGCAACCATCGGGAAGAAACTCATGAGTCTCAAGGTCGTCGGTGTGCAGGAGCAACTCAACCCGACTATGGTTGTTGTGAGGAATATCTCAAAGATCGTTTGGATTCTGCTGCTCATAGACTGGATCGTTGGAATGCTCACACCTGGTGATCCGAGGCAGAAATACACCGACCGCTTGATTGGTTGCACGGTGACGCGAACGGACGCACAGGCCTATGTGGAGGAGCAGTTCAAGGTGGCTCAGTTCTATCGTCCGCCACCAGCTCACGGCTACCAGCCCTACCAGCAACCCTACCAGCAGCCGCAACCGCAGCAGACCGACCAGGCACCTCCGACCGCACAGCAGCCTCCTTCGGAGGGATGGGCGGGCCCCGCTCAGCCTGAGACGGCAGGCCCCAAGCCCAAGTTCTGCCAGGACTGTGGCGGCCCACTCAACGAGAGGCCTGATGGAAGAATGCAGTGCCCCTCATGCGGTGCGATGTACTAGGTGATTATCCTCTCGAGTTCGTCCGTCTGAATGGCTCTTCTGATCTCCATCGCAACTCTGCGACCTGTACTCATCCTCGACCGCCAGAGCGTGTTCCCGTATGGGTGACCCACAGACATGTGAACGTTCGTCCCTCCGCCGATTCTCGGCGAGACATCGTAGATGAAGAAGTTCATGTCCTTGTCCACGCAGGTCTGCAGTGTGAAAGGACCGATCATTCCAGGCGGGAAGTACTCCTTGGTCGCCCTCACATACGTCTCTGCCAGAGGGAAGACCTTTCTGAGAAGAGACTCGCGCAGGGTGGCTGCATTGTGGCCGCAGACGGTGTACTCCGGAGTCTTCTGTCCTTCGGGGAGCGATAACTGCTGAGCGGCTGGCAACCTGACATGCCCGTCCAGGGATGTCTCAAATCTCCAGTCAATGCCCAGGAGTTCTATCGGCTCCTCATCGGCTTCCAGCGGCGAATAGAAAAAGTCGAAGTTGAAGACGGGACCGATGATGTACCTCTCTATCCTTGCGTTCTCCAGGTCCTCTTTCGTGATGACATCGTTCCTCAGGAGCTCCTGTGACTTCTCCTGGTACTCCGCGTAGCTGGCGGCCGTGAAGAAACCTCTCTCCAGCCTCTTCACTTTGTGCTTCAGCTTGACGAGGGCGAGCGAATCGATGTCCTCTGGCGAATCGATTTTCTCGGGCGCTGGAAGATCCACTCGTTCCAGTAACCAGTAGTAATCCTTCTCGACCTCTCCTCTCTCCTCCATTCTCAGAAGATTGCGGCTGCCCATCATCGGTATGGCGAACTCGTCCTCCACGGCATCCATCCCAGCATAGGAGAAAAACGAGCGGTTCGGGATGAATATCACATTGTGCTCCGCCAGCCACTCCATCGTTTCAGGTTTGACGGCGTCCCTGAACTTGTCGAGAACGAGTGCCTCGTCGACCACTCCTCTTGTCACATTCCCATCGGAATCTCTCTTCGCTTTGAAGTAGCGGGTGTAAGGCTCCTCTCTTCCCTTCTCACAGACAGCTACTGTTCGGAAACCTTCCTCCACAGCTCCGTCATAGACATCCAGACCTGAATGCGAGGCGATGCAGCCTATCTTCACTTTGCTCTTGTCATAGCGTCTGAGAACTTCGAAAACCTTCTCTCTTTCGATCAACCTCCCCACCTCTCTGGCGGGAAGGATGTAAATGTATATAGAGCTAATTGTGTGAGGGGGTAAAGCTTATTGGACCATCCGAATATCCGCATGGAAGGTGGTAACCACGGCAAACAAGATGACCATAGTAGCCTTTTCCGGTACCGTCGACAAGCTAATGTCTGTCGGAATCCTCACAAGCGGTGCTGTGGCAATGGGGATGGATGTCGACATCTATCTTACGTTCTGGGGGCTTCAGGCCCTCAGGCAAGGGGCTCCTCCACACGTGACGAAGATGAGTTCAGATTACGGGGAAATGGCTCCCATGATGATGCAGCTGATTCAGGAGAAGAATATGCCATCCTGGCTCGACACGTTGAGGCAGGCGAAGGAACTCGGCAACGTCAAGGTGCACGCCTGCGCCAATACCATGGACCTTATGGGAATGACGAGGGAGGACCTCGACCCGATGGTGGATGACGTCGTAGGCGTGGCAGAGTACGTCGAACTCGCGAGAAACTCTGAAATCACTCTGTTCATATAGCTGGAGGGTTGGACCTGTACGAAATCAGCAGGACGGTGGACGCAAGGAACACCTACTGTCCTGGACCCCTCATGGAACTCATTAGAGCAGTGAAGGAGGGACAAGTCGGCGAAGTGATTGCCATATGGTCAAGCGACAGCGGTTCAAGGAGAGACATCCCATTATGGGTTGAGAAGGCTGGACACGAACTTCTTGCGATTAACGAGAAGGGAGACTACAACGAGTTCGTTGTCAAGAAGCTCCGGCAGGGCGGATCGATGCGCGAGGAAAGACAGTGAGAGAGGTCGTCGTACTAGGTGGAGGGGTCGGAGGAAGCGTCGTCGCCAATCGGCTCGCCAAGAGGGCAAGTTCTAGGGATTGCAGGATCACGGTGGTCGATGAAGACGGCAGACACGTCTATCAGCCTGGATTTCTGTATGTTGCCCTTGGGAGGCAGAACCCATTCAGACTCGTAAGGAGCGAGAGAAGCCTTCTCAGAAGGAAGGTGGGCTTGCTCACGGAGAAGGCGGAGAGGATCGACCCAGATGAAAGAGAGATAAGCCTCGCGAGCGGGAAGAAGCTGAGTTACGATTATCTCGTGGTAGCGACAGGCTCGAGCATCCATCCCGAGCAAGTTCCCGGCTTCGAGGGAGCACACCATTTCTATGACCTAAAGCAAGCCAAAGGGCTGCGGAAAGCCCTCCTTAGGTTCAACGGCGGCGACGTAGTAATCGCGGTCGGAGGCGTTCCGTAGAAGTGCCCGCCAGCTCCAGCGGAGTCCGCTTGCCTCCTGGACTATTACTTCACGCTCCAGAGAATCAGGGACAAGGTCAGTCTGAAGTTCCTTTCGCCTCTCGGCCGCGTATTCCCATTGGAGCCTCTGGATCCGCTGGTTACGGAGGTCTTCCGAGAGAAAAATGTGGATTACACAATATCCTTCAACGTGGAATCGATAGACCCGAAGAAGAAGGAGGTGAGTTCTCTCGAAGGAGAGACAGTTGGCTACGATCTCTTGATAGTCATACCACCTCACAGCGGGGCTGATGTCATCATCAACTCAGATCTCGGGGACAAGGGTGGATGGATACCCACAGACAGACACTCACTGCTCGCCAAGGGACACGACGATATCTATGTGGTCGGTGACGCCACCGACATACCAATCTCAAAGGCAGATGCGACCGCTCATTACGAAGGCCAAGTCGTCGGAGACAATATTGCCGCAAGGCTGAAGGGGCAGCCCCCTCCTGACAACTATGACGGCAAGGTCACTTGTTTTTGCGATGCGGGCTTCCACAGGGGAATAATGATGACATTCGACTATGAGAATCCGCCAGTGCCCCCGCCGCTGAACCGGAGGCACTACATCGGGAAGCAGTTAATCAACAAGCTCTACTGGACGCTCATCCCAAAGGGGAGAGTGTAAGTGGTGGGGGAGGAAAGAAGAGCACACGGTCTTCAGGCGGGTCTGCGCAATGCCCCTTCGGACACACAATACTGATGATAGGTCTGCTGAAGAATGGGGGAGGAGTGTCCGCGAGCTCGTGCGGAGATTGGGCAAGACCCAGTCAAACTTGCCACGGTATGTGACGGTCCTGAGAGACAAGAGGATGGTCCGGAGCCGATGGCGAGTTCGAAATGGTTTTCCACTCCCACGCGAATCCGAGAATGGCGGAGGCCTGCAACCTGGTGAAACTCGTTCTCAGGGAGCGGGCAAGGGAGATGGATAAGGCAATGAGCGGTCCCCAGTTCTCGATGGATGGAGCACCCAGGCAAGCCGGAACGTGCGCCAAAGATGGATAGCCCCGGGCAGATTCGAACTGCCGTCAGGAGGTCCAGAACCTCCTATGATTTGCCGGCTGAGGCTGCCCGCCTCACCTTTGACCGCTACACTACGGGGCTTTAATCCTGCCCTTCCGTAATGGAAGTTCCCCCGCATAAATCATTCTCCGTGCACAGATGAAACTGAGGGAGGAACGCTGCATTGCGAGTCATTGCCCTCCCTGTCGCTTCCGAATCTTTGCCCAGGGATCGCGCAGCTCCACTGTCCGGTCGAGCACCAACTTCCGCGTGGTCGAGTCAGGATCGACGCAGAAATACCCCAATCGCTCAAATTGAAACCTATCGAGTGGCTTCAGATCTCTCACCGCTCCTTCCACCTTGCACGAGTGGAGCACCTCCAAGGATGTGGAGTTGATGAATTCTTTGAAATCCGTGTCTTTCTGTCCCAGGGGATTCGGCACCGTAAACAGTCTGGCATACAGGCGGACCTCCGCATTGATGGCGTGCGCTGCCGATACCCAGTGGAGAGTCGACTTTGCCTTGCGACCGTCTGGGGCATCCCCACCGCGGGTCGCCGGATCCACTATGCATCTGAGTTCCACGACTGTGTCGTTCTCCTTGATGACATCCCTGCATGTTACGAAGTATGCTCCCCTAAACCGGACCTCCCTTCCGGGAGCCAGTCTGTAGAACTTCTTTGGAGGCTCCTCCATGAAATCATCCTGCTCGATGTAGAGGACGCGAGAGAATGGAACCTTCCTCCTGCCTGCTCCAGAATCCTCTGGGTTTCTCATGAGCTCCATCTCCTCCGTCTTGTTCTCTGGGTAGTTCTCGATGACCACCTTGAGCGGGCGGAGTATACCCATGAACCGAGGAGAGGTCTTGTTCAGATCCTCTCGGACATTGTGCTCGAGGAACTCGAAATCCACCGTGCTATGGACCTTTGCCACTCCTATGCGACTGCAGAAATTCCTTATGGCGGCGGGGGAATAGCCACGCCTCCTCATACCGCTTATCGTGGGAAGACGGGGATCGTCCCAACCGTTCACGTAGCCACCATCCACGAGCTCGAGCAACTTCCGTTTGCTCATCACGGTGTATGAAAGGTTGAGACGGGCGAACTCTATCTGTTGCGGGTGATATATGCCCAACTCGTCTAGAAACCAGTCATAAAGCGGGCGATGATCCTCGAACTCCAGTGTGCAGATCGAGTGAGTGATGCCTTCGATGGAGTCCTCGAGACCGTGCGCCCAGTCGTAGGTTGGGTAGATGCACCACTTGTCCCCCGTGTTGTGATGGGGCGTGTGGAGTATTCTGTACATCACGGGGTCCCTCATGTTCATGTTCGGGTGGGACATGTCAATCTTGGCTCGAAGCACCTTCTCGCCGTCCGCGAACTCACCCGCTCTCATGCGCTCCAGTAGGTCGAGGCTCTCCTCTACTGGTCGATCTCGATGGGGGCTCTCCTTGCCTGGTGTTGTGACCGTGCCCCGGTACTCTCTGATCTCCTCCGCCGAGAGATCGTCCACATATGCCCTGCCTTTCCTCACTAGCTGGACGGCGTATTCATACATCTGGTCGAAGTAGTCCGAAGCGAAGTACAACCTGTCTCCCCAGTCGAACCCAAGCCACTTCACGTCTTCGATGATGGCCCTAACGTACTTGTCCTCCTCTTTCGTCGGATTCGTGTCATCGAAACGCAGATTGCACAGTCCGCCATATTCCTCAGCTATGCCGAAGTTGAGGCAGATGGACTTGGCGTGCCCGATATGTAGGTAGCCATTGGGTTCGGGTGGGAAGCGAGTGTGCACTCTACCCTCGTACTTGCCAGATCGAATGTCCTCATCGATTATTTGGCGGATGAAGTCTCGAGCGGGGGTTTCGGGGCCCATGCATCTTCACCTTCGAAGTCCGTCGTGTGGAAATTCCATAATTGGGATGGCGGTGGTGGCGGACATCTGTTTGAGGATAGCCCCGACCGGATTTGAACCGGTGCCAAGAGGTCCAGAGCCTCGTATGCTGCCGCTACACCACGGGGCTGTCGCGCAGAAATAGGTGTCAATTGGCTATAAGATTTCCCACGTGGGGAATCTCCATCACTGGGAGACCTCCTTGAGCCGCTCGAGGACGAAGTCCTTGTCCAACACAGAAAGGAAGGGAGCCGCCCTTGGCCCTCTCTCCTTGCCCAGGAAGACCAGGTACAAGGATCGAAAGAACCTCCTCGTCTTCACGGCAAGCTCGCCGCTGCTGGTCAAGCGCGTCATAGCATTCTTGAGTTCTTTCTCTGTCCAGGGAATGCCGGAAAGCGAGTCGTGAAATCTCCCGAGTGCTTCTCTGTCGGCATCTTCGAGCTTGTCCCAAACGGAGCGAATGTCCCTCAGGATGTCAATCCTCAAGTCCTCCGGTGCATATCTCCGTGTCCAGTTGCCAGAGAGCGCCAGCCTCCGCTTCACCCGTTGCCTCTCCCTCTCGCTCAGATCGGTTGTGAGGACGCCAGTGTCCCTGAGTCTCTTTATGGCCCAATCGACTGGATTCTCGGGGGATGCTGTTTGGGCTAGGAGGGAGGCATGCCTATAGGGGATCTGAAATGGCACGGTTGAAGGCGGGTCTTCCAGTTGTGAAAGCTCGTAGGCTCTTGCCCTTTCGCCGCTGTTTTCGAAGAACAGCCTTTCCGCCTCATCGTAGCGATCGTGATATCTGTCCACCTTGGACAGATCCAAGACGATTCTCTTTGCCGTGCTGCTGAACAGATAGAGATACCTCAGGACTTCTGGTTCGCCTATCTCAAGCCATTCCCTCGGAGTGAATCCAAGGAACCCAGAGCTGCTCATGTCGCCTAGGTCCCTGCCCTGACTCTGCACCCCAACCCACTCATAGGGTATTCCGTAAGGGGGGAGCATGTTCATGATATCTCGGGCAATCTCCTTGCAGCTGTCTCTCGAACCGCCCGGGGTCGCGTGGTCCTTGCCAAACGCCTCGATGTCCACCTTGAGCAGTTTCCAAAGCGCAGGCCACTCAAGACGCCAGTTCAGCTTTCCTTCTTCCAGCTTTGACACACCTTCGTGTCCCTGGCTGCAGCTGTATTGGACCTCTCCATTCTCCTCGACCTTTTTGGTCTCAGCAGTTCCAATGGTATTGCATTCCTCGCAGAAGGCATCGAAGGGTATCCATCCCTTCGGATACTTTCTCTCTCCTCTGTAGTTGTTGATCAGAGATCTCACTGCATCGCTCTTGTCTACAAGGTCGAGTACGATCCTACGCATCTCCTCTTTTGCGTAGACCTCTCCAGTCTCCTCGATCACCACGCCAGGGGCAAATCTGTCCATGTAGCCTCCGAAGTCTTCCCAGTAGTGTTCCACCCACGAGGAGTGACACCCAGTAGGATCGGGAACATCCTTCAGTCGCCAGTTGACATATCTCTCACCCTTCTTCCCCTGGAACCGGGAGAGCTGTCCCTTCGTGCCCTTCCACGGGTCCTGAGTGTATAGGACAAGGTACTGAGTGACGTTCTTCCCATCCGCCCTGAGTTCCCTTGAGATGGAGTTCGTCAGGACTACTTCCCCTCTCAGTCTCCCAACATGCTGCAGTCCACTGACGGAGAGTCCCGCCGAGCAATGGACCTCCTCCTTTCCTTTCAGGAACTCTTTGATTTGAGGAAGAAGAACATCAAGCCAGTGCATGATTTCACGCAATCGTGCGAGACCTCACCAAAGCTCTGAGAGGCACACCTAGAATCTCGTCGTTCGCGGTCTTGTTCACAAACACGACAGAAAGCACCGGTGTTCCACCGCAAGCCTGTATGTCGTCGATGGCACCCCTTATAGTGTCGCCTGAACTCAGAACATCATCGACTATGACCACCTTCTTGCCAGTTGGATTCGCATAGTTTGAACTGAAGGCCCCGCCACCTCTTCCCCTTTCCTGACTGGGCCTGTAGACAATGAGTTCCCGCTCGAGGTCTTCCGAGATTATCGTGGCATAGGGAACGCCATTTATCGCGATTCCTGCCACCGAATCGAAATCTTCCTCGCTCTTGTCCATTTCCTCAAGAATGATGTCCGACATGGCCGCTGCAACAAAGCCAAGTCTGCTACCATAAACACCGACGGATCTCCATCCTATCTTGACATCCCTGGGGGGTTCTCCTCCCTTCATTCCTCTCGTCAGCAGCCAGGTGACGGTATTGACGGAGAGGTGGAGCTCGTCTCCGATCTCCTTCTCATTGAGACCCTTTTCTTTGTACTCAAGGGCCTTCTTGACCAAGTCATCCAGTTTCTTCATGTCCTTCCCTCACTGCTAGAACCTAAATTTGGTTCTCGCTAATAAAGATACGCTCAGAGACCCATTTCCTTGAGACGTCTGTCAAACTCCATCCTGAGGAACTTGATGGGGATGCTCCCTGCATAGATTATTGTGTCGTGGAAGAACTTCTCCGAGTACTCCGCGCCCATTCTCTCCTTGACTTCCTCCCTGAGATTCATCATCAAATGCTTGCCCAGCAGGTAGCATAGCTGGTAACCTTGATTCTGGGTGTATCTCTTGACCTCGGCAAGGGCAAACGGCTCTTCCATTCCCACCTCGTCCTTTAGGAACTCAACGGCCTCGTCAAAGTCCATCCTGCCCGTGCTCAGGTCTATGTCAACGATGATTCGAGCGGCCCGCCAGATAAGTTCGACCGTCTGCATGAACCTCGCCTCCGGACTGTCGTCGTAGCCATGCTCCTTCATCATCTCCTCGCAGTAGTGGGCCCATCCTTCCACTGTCTCCTCGGCGCCCACCATCGTCCTGACCAGTGAGGGATTCAGGTTTGCGCAGACCAGCTGCAGATGATGACCTGGATACGCTTCATGAACAGACGTGTTTCCAATGATCGCATAGCTGTGCTCCTTGAGCATTTCCAGATTCTCTTCAACCGGGGTGACGAAGTACACGCCCTGCTGATCCCGCTCGAACTTCCCTGGTGAGGAATATGCGGCATGGGGTATCAGGTGCCTGAGGAACTCAGGCGTCTCGATCACCTTCAGTCTCTCAGAGGGGGGCATGGTCACAAGGTCGTTGTTTGCAACGAATTCCCTAACCTGCTCGACTGAAAGTCTGTAGAGCCTCATGACCTCCTCGAAGTCCTTCGGGTGGTCAGACTTGATGGACTCCTTTACCTCGTCAAGAGAGGCCTCTGGATCGATCTCCTTGGCTATATTCTCCGCCCTCTTCCTCTCCTCCCTCAGATATCTCTTGCCAAGGGAATAGATATCCTCGACTGACATCTCAATGCTCGACAGCTCGAGGAGTCTCTGTAGTTTCTCAGGGCCGATGGCGAAGTCCTCCCTTGCGTCTGGGAGAATGTCCCTCATCCAGGAAGCGTAGTCCTCAACAGACCGCAGCGTGGACGAGATGGCTTCTTCAAGATCCTTGAAGTGATCCCCATCAAGTACCTGCTTTCCTGTGGAGGATATTAGACCGAGGAAGCGTGGAAATCTCTTTGCAGATTCGATTTGGTTCTCTGTCCATATCCTGACAGGGTCCGTTATGAGGCTCTTCGCATGTTCCAGGTAGGTGGGTGCTGCTTTCAGCCTGTTGCTGATGTTCTTCAGGCGAATCCTCATGGGGGCGAAGTCCCTCATGAACAGCACGAGCACGTGACCCCCAACCGTCCCAACCGCAGATGGAGCCGACTCCCAGTGTCTCATTTCCTCCATCCGGAAGATTGTCAGGTCGAAATTCGCCAGAGCCAGCAGGCGGTCCATCTTGTAGCTATCGGAGAGCCCATCCTCGTCCAGTGACCAGAAGGCCTCTCTGAACTCCTTAAGCTTCTCGATGTGTTCGAGCATGACTTCCCGTCTGCCATCTGGCATCAAGCTGTCGTATTCGTGAAGGCCAAGACTCGTTCCCCACGATGGGTACATCTCAAGCACATGCTCGATAACCTGCTGTGCTATCCCCTCCAGTTCCCCGTCTAGTTCTGATTTCGTGGAAGTTCCTCCCTCGCTCCGTCTGCAGATCTCCTGAATGAACCGAAATCCTCTATTTCGGCTATTTCGTCGCCATCGAACATGGGACCGTCAACGCACACATGGAGTCCGCCGAAGGAGCAAGAATCGCATATTCCCATTCCGCACCTCATGAACCTCTCCAGTGAAGCCTGAACCTGTATCCTCTTCTCAAGGCACGCGGAGACAACTGCTTTCATCATCTTCTCAGGACCGCAAGTCAGAACCCTGTCGAAAGAACTCTCCTCAAGAACCTGCATTGCGAGGTCAGAAGCCAATCCCTTGTATTCTTTGCTCCCGTCGTCCGTGGATATCCTCACATCAGCCCCGAGTTTCTTTGCTCTGTCCACAAAGATTAGCTCAGATGCAGTCTTGGCTCCAACGACAATCGCAGATTCGATGTCCCTTTCGATGGCGACCTCAAGTGCCGGCATGAGAGAGGCGGCTCCTGTCCCGCCAGAGACGAACAGTATGCTGTCACCCTCGATCCGGTAGTCCTTTCCGAGGGGTCCTCGTATGCCTAGCATATCTCCCGGCCTTGCTTCATGGAGCGCGGCGGATGCTTCACCGACCTTGTGGACAGTGATACCCTTCAGGTCGCCGATGTAGGACAGGCTCATGGGAACCTCGTCCAGCCCTGGAATCCAGACCATAACGAACTGCCCCGGCCTTGCCAAGCTCTCATCTTTGTATCGAATGGTCATCGTGTGCGAGCATTCGACCTCCGTCCTCTCAACCCTAGTTGTTCTCATCATCATGTGCCAATCCGACAACATCCTTGACTGACTTGTAGCCGTACTCGTCCAGGAACTCCTCGATTTCGTTCGCGACTCTCGCAAACACCCCAATCCCTCTGTAGCGAGCCGCACTCCCTATCTGCACGGCTGTTGCTCCAGCCATGAAGTACTCAAGCGCATCCTTTCCGGTGAGAATTCCTCCCACGCCAATGATCGGAATGTCCACGTTCTCATAGAGCTCATAAACGCATCTGACGCCGATCGGCTTGATCGCTGGCCCGCTCAGCCCGCCAATTCTGTTTGAGAGAAGGGGCCTGCAGGTCTCAGGGCTTATCGCCATTGCCTTCACGGTATTTATCGCGACGATGCCATCCCCGCGTGAGTTCGCGACTGTGAGACCTGCATCCACCACGTCCGTGACATTGGGAGTTATCTTTGCGAAGACCGGGACACTGACGGCCTTCTTGACGGTTGAAACGACAGAGCCAACGGTTTCGGGGTCTTTGCCCAATTCCGCGCCCACATTGCGGGCATGAGGGCAGCTCAGATTGAGCTCGATTGCGGCCACGCCACCCTCCTCCATGAGTCTGGCGACCTCGCTCATCTCTCCCTCGTTCTTGCCGAAGACGCTTCCAATGATGGGGATTTCACCTCTCTTGGCAGCTTCTAGCTCATCCAGATAGGCCGCGATTCCTGGGTTTGCGAGACCGACCGCGTTTATTATGCCGGTCTCCAGCTCGACAACGGTCGGGTTTGGATATCCCTCTCTCGGTTCGGGGCCAATGGATTTCGTGACGACCGCTCCTGCACCTGCCTGAGCGACTCTGACAAGCGAGCTTCCGGTTTCACCGAGAATCCCTGATGCGAGTATCACAGGATTTCGCAGTCTCAGACCCGCGATCTCCACGCTCAAATCGGCCATTGCACGGACATAACCCGTATCAGCGTTAAAAGGCTTTTCTGAACCTCTCCAGAGCAGACTTGGTACCAAGGGATGGTATGTGGTACGAAATTGGGTGATTTTCGAGCAACGTTTGAATATCCAGCAAATCAATCTGAACAAAAGACTTCAGTATACCCTCTGACAGAAAGCTTGCCAAGCCGCGAGATTTCTTGAGGAAGGGGGGGAATGATCGAAGACACGCAGAGGAGTGGGTTGAGTTGAGGAAATGGACTGCTATTCTTAGACAGACGAAGAGGGCCAGGTCTCTGGCCGTTGTTACGATTCTGGTTCTTGGCACTCTCGTCATGGCCGCCCAGCAGCAACAGGAAGAGCAGGGAGGCGGTCTTCCAGATTGGCCAGATGAAACCGACTGGGTGAACTACACGTATGATGGGGAACGAGTTCGCGACTGGGAGGATAAGCCCTACGAGACTGATCCTACTCACGGTCCCGCAGATGTGAATCCAGATGCGGTGGACATCGCATCAGGCGTCGACGCCTCTGGCGGGGGACCTGAGAACAACCCAGGTTACCACAACTGAGGTCGAGAATGCCGCAACCTTCAGGTTGCGGATGAATCGA